>CAXPQP010000026.1:0-190186 GCA_964219495.1 Leeuwenhoekiella sp.
CGAAACTTATTCTTGCCGATGAGCCAACCGGTAACCTGGACAGTAGCAACGGTAATGAGGTGATGGATTTGCTTACCGAACTCAACGAAGCCGGGACGACGATCATTATGGTTACGCACAGTGAACACGACGCCAAGTATAGCCACCGTATCATCAGGATGCTTGACGGTCAGAAGGTAACCGAAAATGTGCTTTCAGAGTACAAAAGCAAAACTTTAGCAGTTTAATAGGTATCAAGGGGATTCATTCATCTCCCGGGCAATCGGGATTCAATCAAAAAACGGGAATTCATCACTCCCACAAACGCATAGATTATGCTTAAAAACTATATCAAAATCGCCTGGAGATCCTTACTCAAAAATCGATCTTCGTTTATTCTTAACTGTTCTGGGCTGGCAATCGGAATTGCGAGTTGTATGCTCATCGCGATTTACGTCTGGGATGAGCTGAGTTACGATAAATTTTACGACCAATCTGAGCATATTGCGCGTGTGGTTTTGCGCGGCAATGTGAATGGGGAAGAACTAAAAGAAGCCATGGTAGCTGCTCCCGTTGCCCAGACCTTTGCAAAAGATTTTCCACAGGTCAAAAAGGCCACGCGGTTAAGTAAAATCTACAATCCGCAGGTTGAATATCAAAACACCCGCTTTGAAAACATCAAAGCAGCCTACGCAGATCCTAATTTTTTCGAAGTTTTTAGTCTGAAAATTTTAAAAGGCGATCGGCAAAAACCTTTGCCTAATCCCAACAGTATTGTTTTAAGCGAGAGTGAGGCTACTAAATATTTTGGTGCCGAAAATCCTATCGGAAAGCGGTTGCGCTTGCAAGACATTGATCAGGATTTAGAAGTAACAGCAGTATTTGAAGATATTCCGCACCAATCGCATATACAATTTGATGTATTTGTACCGATGAGTCATAACAAGCGTGCAGATTCTAATCTCTGGGTGACTTCGGGATTTGCTACTTATCTGCTTATGGAACCCGAAACAGACCTGGCTCAACTGGAAGCTCAAATTCCCGCATTGCTGAAAACCTATATGGGAGAGCAGGTACAGCAAGCTATAGGTATTTCATATGAAGAATTTCAAGAGAATAATAAGATAGGCCTGTTTTTACAGCCACTTACAGAAATTCATTTATACTCCGATTTTGCTCCAAATACAGAACTTTCCGCTTCAGGAGATATCAAGTACGTGTATATTTTTAGCGCGATAGCTCTTTTTATGTTGCTAATAGCCTGCATTAATTTTATGAATCTGGCTACTGCCACTGCTACCAGACGCAGTCGGGAAGTAGGTATACGCAAAGTGCTGGGTTCGGCTAAAAAACAACTGGTAGCCCAATTTTTGACTGAATCATTTATTACCACTTTATTTGCTACAATTCTGGGTGTGGGGGTAATTTTTTTGGCTTTGCCATTTTTCAATTCCTTAGCAGGAAAAGAACTGCAGTTACAGGATTTTATAACTCTCAGGTGTTTTCTGGTTTTACTGGGCTTTGTAGTTGTGGTTAGTCTGTTTTCCGGTAGTTACCCTGCATTTATACTATCGTCATTTAAACCTATACAAGCATTAAAAAGCAAATTGGGTACAGGAGGAAGCAGAAACAGTCTTCGCAGCAGTATGGTGGTATTTCAATTTGTGATTTCAGCCTCTATGATTCTTGCTACGATCGTTGTATATAAACAGATGCAGTTTATACAGCATAAAAAATTAGGCTATGAGAAAGATCAGGTAATCGTGTTAAGAGATGCCTATAAATTAGGTTCAGAACGCGTAAACGCATACAAAAAAGAATTACTTCAAAACCCTAAAATAGCCAGTATAAGTAGGTCGGCTTTTGTTCCTGCGGGAGAAACTGACAATCACGTGCGCGGTATTTTTAAGAATAGCACCTACCTGCGGAAGTTTTACTTCTACGACATTGATGAAAATTATATCGAAACTCTGGGACTGGAACTTTTACAAGGCGAAAACTTCACCGCCGGTTCTGTACCTGAAGCGCGTAAAGCCATTATAAATGAAGAAGCTGCAAAGCTACTCGATCTGGGAGATGATCCTATAGGCAAAACTTTTGAACGTGCAGCAGACCGGGGTAACGAAAGCTTTACGGTAATCGGAATAGTAAAGGATTTCCATTTTAAATCCCTGTATCACGAAATCGATCCGTTGGTATTGGTTTACAATCCGTATGGCGGACTGATCGTAAAAACTAAAAATGCAGCCGTTGCTTCAGTGTTAGCGAAAGCAGAACAGGAATGGGATAACTTCAATACCGGTGAGCCTTTTTCCTATACATTTCTGGACGAATCTTTTTCGCAGACTTATAGTAAAGAACAGCATATGGGTACTATTCTCAGCATTTTTACGCTGCTCACAATTTTTGTTGCTTGTCTGGGGCTTTTTGGTCTTATAACCTTTGCTACTGAGCAACGCTTTAAAGAAATAGGAATCCGTAAGGTGCTGGGTGCCAATGTAAGCGAGATTGTAGGACTGCTCGCCAAAGATTTTATCAAACTCATACTTATTGCCTTTCTGATTGCCTTTCCGCTAGGATACTATTTTATGAAAAAATGGCTGGAAGATTTTGCCTACCGTATTGAGATGAGTGTTTGGCAATTTGTAGCAGCTGCTGTAATAACCCTGGCGATTGCAATGCTAACCATCAGTTTTAAAAGTATCAAAGCCGCACTGGCAAACCCTGTAAAATCATTAAGAACGGAATAAGCCTCCAACTAACAAGAGAGAAAATAATATTAGCTCATGTTTAAAAACTATATCAAAATCGCCTGGCGGAATATTTGGAAAAACAAACTCTTTTCTGCCATAAATATAATCAGTCTAGCTATTGGCCTGAGTGCTTCGTTTGTAATTGGATTGATGGTATATTATGATTTCACTTTTGACAAATTTCATAAAGATGGAGATCGTATTTATCGGGTGGTAAGTGAATTTCAGTCGGCAGAGGGGAGTTTTTACAATTCGGCTGTGCCTGTACCTATGTGCAATACTGTTGAGGAGTCTTTTACAGCTGTAGATAAAGCTGCTTATTTCTATACCTGGAATGCGGTTAATGTAAAGCCACAGCAAAGTTCACAAGTCTATAAAGATCCCGATTTTGTGATGTTTACCGAAGCTTCTTTTTTTGAAGTTTTTGATTATAACTGGCTCGCGGGTCACGCTTCACAGGCATTGGAAGGCCCCGGGAAAGTAGTGCTTACACAAAATAGAGCAACGAAGTATTTCCCCAATCTAAAGCCGGAAGAAGTTGTGGGTAACTTTCTAACCTACAATGATTCTATACAAACTGTGGTAACCGGTGTTGTTGCCGATTTTACAGAGCGTACCGACCTCATTTTTGAAGAATTTATATCGCTGCCTACAGCCGCTCAAACCAATCAGGCGGAAGGAATCTTAAAAGGAAATTGGGATTGGACCAATTCATCCAGTCAATTGTTTTTAAAATTGAATCCTAATGCAGATCTGGTAGCATTAAATCAACAGCTTAAGTCACTTTCTGAAAAACATCAAAGTGAAGAATCTAAAAAGTTTGGACAGTTGCAGGTGTACCATTTACAACCTTTAGCCGATTTACATTTTAATGAAGATTATGGGAAGTTCGATTTTAGTTCGGCCACAGCCAGCAAGGGTGTATTAACCAGCCTTATCTACATCGCATTATTCTTAATCGCTCTGGGCTGCTTCAATTTTATCAATCTCAACACAGCACAGGCCTCACAACGGGCAAAAGAAATTGGAATCCGAAAAACCTTAGGCAGTTCGCGTTCCCAATTGGTTTTTCAATTTTTGGGAGAGACCTTGCTATTAACATTGATGGCGGCTGTGATTTCGATTTTTCTGGCTGTTTGGTTATTTGAAGTTTTTAAAGAATATATACCACAGGGGCTCAAAATTTCTCTGGTTGCCAGTCCCATAATCTTGGTGTTTATCGTGCTGCTTTTGATATTGATAACACTTGTTTCAGGCCTTTATCCAGGCTTAGTCTTATCGGGATTCAAACCTATTAAAGTATTAAAAGGTTCTCAAAATCAACAGGAAGGCAAGGCAGGATTACGTAAAGTGCTTACGGTTTTGCAGTTTGCAGTAGCTCAGGTTTTTATTATTTCAACGTTGTTGGTGGGGAAACAGATTCACTTTTTGATAACTAAAGATATGGGCTTCAAGAAAGACGCTGTCGCCTATATTTCCACACCCTGGCACGAGCAAAGTTTTAGCAAAAAGGAAGTGCTTTACAATAAACTGAAAGCGCTTCCGCAATTGGATGAAGTGAGTCTGGGCGGAATGCCACCGGCCTCTTTTTCTACCCACAGCAGTAGTATTTTGTATCAATCTAAAACCGGCGAAGTAAAACTTGATCTGGAGCAGATTTATGGGGATACGTCTTATTTAGACCTATATGGAATCGAACTTTTGGCAGGCAGATCTATTTTAAACGACACGATTGAGGAATATGTGATCAACGAAACGGCGATGAAAGCTTTGGGCTTTAAATCTCCTGAAGAAGCATTGCAGCAACGTGTGCTGAATGGTGGCGCCGATATTCCTATCGTTGGAGTTATGCGCGATTTCAATCAACGTTCATTAGAATCTTCAATTAAGCCGATGGCTTTTACGGGAGACATGAGTCGAAGTAACTATAGTCAGTTTAGAAATATTCATTTTAGTTTTCCTGCTGCTGCCAAAAAATCTTTAGGACAAACGCTCGATAAAATAAAAGCCAGTTATCTGGAAGTATATCCAGATCAGGAAGTCGAAGTGCATTTTGTTGATGAATCCATTTCCCGATTTTATCAGCGCGAGCAGCGGTTGTCAAAATTACTCAACTGGGCAACCGGTTTGTCTGTGGTCATTAGTTGTCTGGGGCTTTTTGGCTTGGTGATTTATACCACAAACCGAAGAACCAAAGAAATAGGCATTCGCAAAGTGCTGGGAGCCTCACTTCTACAACTTAACCTGTTGCTGTGTAAGGAGTTTTTGAGACTGGTACTCATCGCTTTTGTACTTGCAGCTCCGGTTGCAACCTGGTTTTTGCGAGGCTGGCTTCAGGATTTTGCGTATCGCACTAATCTCTCCTGGTGGATTTTTGCCTTAAGCGCTTTGGGGATGATCGCTTTGGCTTTACTCATTATGAGTGTGCGAACAGTGGCTACTGCAATGAAAAATCCTGTAAAATCTCTACGGACTGAATAATCATAAGAATAGCAATTACAATACATTATGCTCTTACAACTCAATCATATATACAAGTGGGTCAAACAGGGAGGGAAACGTGTTTTCCTTTTAAATGACATCAGTCTTCAGGTAGAAGAAGGCAAGTTTATCTCGATTATGGGTCCGTCGGGTTCTGGAAAATCAACCTTGCTTAACGTCGTCGGGATGCTCGACGAATTTCAGGAAGGCGAATATAATTTCCTGGACGAGTCGGTACACGCGCTAAAGGAAAAACACCGTTCTAGACTTTATAAAGAATACATTGGATTCGTATTTCAGGCGTATTATTTAATTGACGAGTTGACGGTTTATGAAAATATCGAAACGCCACTTTTGTATAAAAACATCAAATCTTCAGAACGCAAAGCTTTGGTTGCAGATATACTCGACCGGTTTAATATTGTGGGTAAAAAAGATCTTTTTCCGAGTCAGTTGAGCGGTGGCCAGCAACAGCTTGTGGGCATCGCGCGCGCTTTAATCGCAAAACCCAAACTCATTCTGGCAGATGAACCTACCGGAAATCTCAATTCAAAACAAGGCGAAGAAATCATGCAGCTTTTTAATGAACTGAATCAGGAAGGGGTGACGATCATTCAGGCCACACATTCTGAAGCAAATGCCCAATATGGCAACCGGATTATTCAGTTGCTTGATGGGAGTATGAGAGCCTGATATTTTCGAAAAGATATTTTATAAATTTTCAAAATGTTGTCCTATTTTAAATAGTTCAATTGTTATGTAAGTATAAAAGAAGTCATTAACACCTAATTAAATTTAACAATGAAAGAGTTTATACTTATTTTCAGACATGAAAATGTAAATGGAAAAGTTTCACCAGAACAAATGCAACATTGGATGAAACAACAAATGGAATGGATAGATAGTATTGTGGCGCAAAACAAATATATAGGAGGTACAGGTCTTCTATTTGATGATGCAAAAGTTGTAGATCACAATAAAATGGTTACCAATGGTCCATTTGGAGATATTAAAGAAACATTAGGAGGCTATATTATGATAAGAGCAGAATCTGCAGATGAGGCAGCCTCTTTCGCCAAAGGAGCTCCAATACTTCAGGGAGAAGGAAATACTGTGGAAGTAAGGCAAATTCTTACTCATTAATCTGAAATCTAAAGTCCCGTATATTCGGGGCTTTTTTATGAATACCGAAGCCATCATACCGCATCTTTTTAGAACCGAGTACAGCAAGATTGTAGCAGTACTCACCAAAGTTTTTGGTATAGAATATTTAACTGTTGCCGAAGATCTCACAAGTGAAACATTTTTAGCTGCATCTGAGATCTGGCCTTACAAAGGTGTACCCGATAATCCTCAAGGCTGGTTACACACCGTTGCCAGAAATAAGGCAAATAATTACTTCAACCGAAATAAAATCTTTAGAGATAAAATTAGACACCATATTAATCAAGGCGACAACCCTAATGATTCTCAAGTTGAGTTGGATATCGACCTGACCGAAGAGAATATAGAAGACAGTCAGTTACAGATGATGTTTGTAATCTGCCATCCTTCTATTCCTGTCAATTCTCAAATCGCTCTGGCACTGCGGGTATTATGTGGGTTTGGAATTGAGGAGATTGCCAATGCGTTTTTGACTAATAAAGAGACAATTAACAAACGATTACAGCGTGCAAAAGACAAATTGCGAGCCGAATCGGTGCAGCTAGTAATGCCCGATGAAAATCAGATTCAGTCGCGGTTGAATACAGTATTACATACCCTCTATTTACTTTTTAGTGAAGGTTATTATTCTGAAAGTAATGTAGCGCTCATTCGTAAAGAACTTTGTTTTGAAGCCATGCATCTGTGTTATTTTCTAATCAAAAATCAACTTACCAATAGGCACGAGACATCATCGTTAATGGCGTTAATGTGTTTTCAGGCGTCACGTTTGGATGCCCGGCTTTCAGGATCTGGTGAACTTATAGTATATGCTAATCAGGATTCTAAGCTCTGGGATCAGGAGCTTATTGAAAAGGGCTTTTTATACTTGCAACAAGCTTCAAAATGGGAAGTGTTGTCAAAATATTATTTGGAAGCCAGTATTGCATATTGGCATACGGTAAAAACAGAAAGCATTGAAAAATGGAGTTCGATTTTACATCTGTATGACCAGTTATTGAAATTTGATAATACTCCTATAACTGCTTTAAACCGGTTGTATGCGCTCTCAAAAATATATGGAAAGGAGAAAGCTCTAGAGGAAGCGGAATGGTTGGCTTTACATGAAAATCACTTTTACCATCTTTTATTAAGCGAACTCTATAGCGAGATTGATCCTAAAAAATCAATGGAAGCTTTGAAGATGGCTTTCGATACCTGTAAATCCGAAACGGAACGCTCATTTATTCAGAAAAGAATTACGCAAAAAGAACATCTTCAAATGTGAAGAACGTAAAGGTTAACATGAGTGGGCATAGATTTACTTTCTGTAACAATCTGCAGAACTTTCCAAAATATCCTCCAAGATAGTTTACTATCTTAAATTGCGTATTCAATAAAACGTTTTAGTAATAAAATAGTATATTTCACTTTCAAAGCTGTGAGCCTATAAATCAATGAGGCTTATAGAATTAAAAACCGATATGAGATCTATATTTATTTTAGCGGGCTTGTTTGCAATAACAAGTCTTCAGGCGCAGGTTTCAGTTAATTTACCACAGAATAATGCAGCCAATGAAACCCAAATTGAAGTCAAAGGAAAAACACTGCAACTCAGCTGGCCATCTGGTTCAGACGAAGTTTCTAAAATAGTTCTCAGTTTAAAAGAAGATTCGCCACTCTTTAAAGAAATGGGAGTGACCCAAAATGGAGACTATCAGAAAATTCTTGAAGATGCGCAGCCCGAGTTTTTACTGCGTGTAGGGAAGCGCACTCTGGAGG
The DNA here is from genome assembly GCA_964219495.1 of Leeuwenhoekiella sp. Classification (GTDB taxonomy): domain Bacteria; phylum Bacteroidota; class Bacteroidia; order Flavobacteriales; family Flavobacteriaceae; genus Leeuwenhoekiella. The sequence continues at coordinate 8,139 of CAXPQP010000026.1, forward strand.
CTGAGAAAGGATGGCGCATATTTTTTGATAAAGTACCTACAAGACCTTATCAAACGCATCAATTAGAATACAAAAAAGGGACCGTCAATATCGCTAAAAATGGTAAACGCACTGTCGTGTCAATCGGTTCGGTTGCTGCACCCGACTTTGAAGGAACCCTTGAATTGACAATCTACAATGATACTCCGCTTATCAATATTGCTGCGGTGGTCTCAACACCTATTGATGCTTCGGCGATTTTGTATGATGCGGGTATTCTTACAGATAAACCTTTTGAAACCATCAGCTTTACTCAGACAGACGGCGCTTTCGTTAAACAGGAAAATCATGAAGCTGCATCTCAAAATGAAAAAGTAAAATATCGAACCATTTTAGGATCGAATGGTGAAGGAGCTCTGGCGGTTTTTCCGGCACCACATCAGTATTTTTATCCGCTTGATGAGGCTTTCAACCTCGCATTTGTGTGGCACGGTTCTAATTATGCTAATCTGTTTAAAGGTAATGGAATCGGGATTCGCCAGGAGCCAGAAGGTGATAAGCGCTTTGTACCCTGGTTTAACGCGCCGCCTAATACCCAACAACGCCTTAATTTCTTCTGTATGCTTAGCGCAGATGATTCTGGCGAATTGATGAATGAAGTGAAGAAACTTACCCATAATGATAGCTATGCACCGCTAGAAGGCTATAAAACTCTGGCGAGTCATTTTCACAATGAGTATGTGATGACTAATATTATGAAAGGCAACGACACCCCTGAAAACCGGGAGTTTGTAGATGTGTTTAAAGATATGGGAGTGAATATTGTACATCAGGGTGAGTTTCACTACACCGCACATCCCAAGGGGCCCGACTCGCTACGTCTTAAAGAATTGAAAACACTTTTTGATCTGTGCGATGATGTTTCAGATTCTGACTTTTTAATGCTTCCAGGTGAGGAACCAAACGAATTTTTAGGAGGCCACTGGATGGCATTTTTCCCAAGACCGGTGTATTGGGTTATGGATCGAAAGGAAGAGATTCCTTTCGTTTCTGAAGATCCAGAATTAGGCAAGGTATATCATATACGTAATGAGCAGGAAATGCAGCAATTGCTTGAATTGGAGCAGGGCTTGGCGTGGACGGCCCATCCCCGCATTAAAGGTTCTACCGGCTATCCTGATGCCTATAAAAACAAAGAGTTTTTTAAATCAGATCGCTTTTTTGGAGGTGCGTGGAAGGCAATGCCGGCAGATCTCTCTGAACCAAAAATCGGGTTGCGCGTACTCAACCTTCTTAATGACATGAACAACTGGGGGATGCAGAAGAAAATTCTGGCCGAGTCTGATTTGTTTACCATCACCAAAGAAAATGAGATGTATGCGCATATGAATATCAATTATGTAGCACTTGATAAATTACCCGATTTTAAAGGCGATTGGAGCCCTATCCTAGAAGCAATGTCTGCAGGATCGTATTTTTCGACTACAGGAGAGATTCGTATCCCGGCTTTCAATATTGAAGGTGTAAAAACTGGAGAAACCCTCGATTTGAGTAATAATGCCAATCCTGAGATTGAAGTAAAACTCGATTGGACCTTCCCGCTCAGTTTTGTAGATATTATATCTGGTGATGGCGTAAATACCTATAGCGACCGAATTGATATGAGCAATACTGCTGCATTCGGTTCTGAAACTTTCAAATTCAGCGCCGATTTAAAGGATAAAACCTGGGTGCGATTTGAAGTTTGGGATGTCGCTGCAAATGGAGCTTTTACCCAAACGATTTACTTAAAAAACTAAATCTCATCTAATGATTAGAAATATAAATTCAGCAGTCAAGAACTTGAATAAGGTTGTGCTGCGTTTAGGATTGCTTTTCGTGGTATTTTTTCTGAATCTCATTTCGGCAGAGGCGCAACAATTTCAAAATCCGGTTTTAGATTCGGGTGCAGATCCATTCAGTGTTTATGTAGATGGGTATTATTACTACACCCATTCTATGGGAAATCGCATCGATCTTTGGAAAACTAAAAACCTGGCAAATCTTAGAGAAGCTGAATCACATACCGTCTGGTCTCCGCCTCATGATACGACATACAGTAAGAATCTTTGGGCTCCAGAGATTCACTACATCAACAACACCTGGTATGTGTATTTTGCTGCCGACGATGGTAATAATACCAATCACCGGATGTATGTTTTAGAAAATAAAAACAAAGACCCCTTTAGTGATAATTGGGAATTTAAAGGCAAAATGGCGGCTTATCCAGATCGTTGGGCTATTGACGGTAATGTATTTGAACATAAAAAACAACTCTATATGATCTGGTCTGGCTGGCCGGGAGATACCAATGGGCAACAGAATATCTACATCGCGAAGATGAAAAATCCGTGGACGATTGATGGAGGTAGAGTTTTACTTTCAGAACCTACTCACAACTGGGAACGTCAGGGCGATCTGGATGACCCCAACAATCCGCATGTGAATGTGAATGAAGGCCCACAGTTTTTGGAGCATGACGGTAATGTGTTTATTGTGTTTTCAGCGAGTGGTTGCTGGACCGATTTTTATGCGCTCGGGATGCTTCAGTTTGAAGGAGATGATATGCTAAACCCGGCTTCATGGGTAAAATCAGACCTGCCCATTTTTGCACAGGCGCCACAAAACGGCGTGTATGCTCCGGGGCATAATTCCTTTTTTAAATCTCCTGATGGTAAGGAAGATTGGATCTTATACCACGCCAATGCCAATCCCGGTGATGGTTGTGGAGGCCGAAGATCGCCACGAATGCAAAAAATCGAATGGAATGCAGACGGTACTCCCAATCTGGGATTGCCTTTATCTACTAGTGAAGTTTTAAATATTCCTTCTGAGGATTAAACGAACTAGTAATGCCTCATAAATCAAAACGCCCGAACAGATTTGATCTGACGGGCGTTTTTCAATTGGCTAGTAAGTTAACTTGTTAATCCCAGCGATTGCTCATTTGGTTTTTAGAATCGGTGTGATACACATAAATACCTTTGTCAATGTATTTACTGTGTTTTTCACCGGCGCACATTACAAATCCCTGTAACGGATCGCAGTGTGGCGCACCAAAAAGGTGGCTGGTTTCGTGAATCATCACAATCTGCGCACGATTAACTGAAAGATCAAAATCAAACAATCCAGAGATTTGAACGTTGATCCATCCGCAGGCTACACCTCCAAAGGAATCTGGAGTAGCTACCATTAAATAATCGAAACCGTGATTTTCAGGTTGCGTACCTACAGGACCTTTCCAGTCGTCTGTAAGTCCTAAAGTCTCACCGGCTAAAGCGATTGCTTTTTCGCACATACCATCGTCTAATGGATGTTCTGAAACATTAATGGTTTGAATAGGATAGAAGAGTTGTTTTACACCCATCAATTCATCAAAACCACCATCATAGTCGGTATAGGTTCCTGAGTTGCTGTATAATTCTACTTTACGTGTAAATGCATTTTGTAAGTAGGTTTTAATATTTACGTTAGCATTTATTTTATTAAGATATGGACCGTTGTAAAGAACTGGTACAAGCAACACATTACTTGATTTTATGGTAAATACACGCCCGGAATAGCTGTTATCTGGCTGGTCGTTAATAAGAATCGACTCCATAAAATACTCCCCACGACCTAAAGCGTAGTGCTTGCCATTATACGCATCCTGAAAGAAAGGCTCTAGTTCAAGAGTTACAATAGCTGTCTCACCAGCTTGTAATTGCTTGTCGATACTAGGTAATTCTACATTTTTATAATCTGAAAATCTACTGCTCGAAAGTTTTGGAGTGATAGTGGCTAATCCTGGCTGAGAACCAGTATTCTTTACTGTAATTTTAATTGATAAAGCATCACCTTTAGAAGGTGCTTCATCATCGGCATTAGTTACAGAAACTGCAGTAACATCAAAGCTTGATCCGCCTGTTTCTGAAGAATCGCTTCCGGAAGAGCAGGACATAAACGCTGCAAGTGCAACGAGGTAGAAATATTTCATGTATAGATAAATTAAGTAAAACGTTTTACTAACTTAAAGTTAATTTTACTGTAAACCAAGGAATTCCCTAATTGTTTAAAGATTAATTTAAAAAAACAGCTCAATACATTACAAAACTTCCTGTTTATAGATCAAATACCCGGCAATTGGCAGGCCGGGTATTAGAAAGTTGAAAACGCTAAATAATCAATTAATCTTCAATATTTTAAATCATATAATGACTGTTTTTTATTCTATAAATCTGCACCATCATTCATCGCGCGATGTATGGTGTATTTTGCAACGTCAATACCCTGAGTAGTGCCTACAGTGGCATCAAACGTCCAGTGAATTCCCCCATAAACCCTTGAGATTGCAGCTTCTTCTGCCCAGCCTCGTACGGTTTCAGCCTTTTCCGGGAAGATATAAGCCAGCACTTCTGCACCTGCAGCAGAGAACACACTGTGACCAGAAGTATAACTTGGGAAATTAGGTGTGCCTGCAATGGTTTTAAATCCGGATATGGTTTGAATAGGACGTGGATAATGATAATAATATTTGGCATCCCAGCAGCTGATTCCCGCATCCATAACTGCCATATTGAGGTAGGCCAGGGTGCGTGCTGAGCGTAACGGATTCATTTTATATTCAACAATAAATTCGTTTGCAAAGCGATTCCAGTGACCAGGTGGAGTATAGGTCCCCAGACCATCCTGCCAGAAATTGGCAATTCTACGTTTCTCTTCCGTCATATGAGATGCGTGGTTTTTGAGAATGGCAACATCTTTTAAATATAGTTCTGAACCTATAGCAGGCGGGGCGATAGGTCGTGTATCTTCCACATTGGGAACATTCCACATTTTTACCGAACCAAATAAAGGTGTAAGACCTACCGGACGAACGGGCAATTCCAGATTTTCCCATTTCCACCCAAAACGTTCAAATGCCGCTTGTTTTATAGAGTCTGAGACTGTTTTTGTGGTTTGTGCTTTTTTCATACCATCGGTCGATGCACGTGATAATGCGCGGGCTGCAATCTGGTCTCCCAATTCAATACCGGCTTCCAGATCACTACTTACATAACCTCCGGAAAGCGACAGACTTTTTAAATGCGCTGTTTCTAACTTTAGTAAGTTTTCAACCTCTAAAGGGAACATAACCGATAGAATTTTTCTGCTTACACGTGCTAAAACAGCGCCGTCAGATGGGTAGGAAGGGATGTCGTTGGGTTCGTAAGCGTACGCTATATCAGCATCCTGATGATAGGGAGCCCTGCGGTTGTATTTGTATTTATAGTGCCACGCAGCGATAAGACCGTCATACTGGGCTACAGAAAGGTAGGCCAAAGCTCTGCTCGCATAAGGCGGGTGTGCAAATGGGAATCCCGGCGGGCCATCAGGCTTATCGGGCGATGGTAAAGTATAGCTTTCATCATCATTAGGTCCTGGGATCAGATTGTATTTAGCAATAAGTTCGAGCGCAATCTCATTCCAGCGAACGACCGGATTGCTTCCCCAGTAGGCAATCTCATCCCGGTCTTGCTGGCTCATAGAAGCCTTATTTGTTTTAAGGCTTTGCAACTCGGCCTGGTAGGGGGCGTTAGCAGTACTGCCCGGTACTGCTATCGTTAAATCTGAGGCCTGATTGATAAGTACAGGTTTCCAATTCCCTCCATTAGAATCTTCATCTGCATACTTATAATTTTCAATTTCCAAATAAGTAGGCAGATCTCTTTCGCAGGAAATCACGAGCAATACACTCAATAACAAAACGGTTTTTGAAATAAATCTAATTAACATTTGTAGGTGTATTGGTTTTATCTGAAAAGCTGAATTGATAGGTTAATCCCAGGCTGACATTTGCGATTTTTGCGGTATTTCTACCGTCAATTACTCGATTGTAATTGGCAACAGCACCAAGACCTTTAATAAATGGGGTGTAGTACTGAAGCGTCACACCCACCTGATCCCACTGGATTTTGTTTGTAGGCTGCGCAGCATTGTATGCTCGGGTGTCATCACCAGTTGTAGATCTGAGAATGCTGTAGTTGAGTTCCATTTTAAGGCTGTTTTGAAAAAACCAGTTGCCAAGAACCAGTTCGGCATTCCACGCATTAGGCACATCCATCCAGGCGGTATAATAACTGCCGTTATTGTAATAGTAATCACGCTCAGCTTCGGTATAACCACGCCACATATATCCACCCATTCCACGCAGGTAGAGATTTGATTTTAATTGATATTGTGCTATACCGCGTAAAGCAAATTGTGGCGTGCCCAGTCCCAGACTATACGGCATATAATCAGAAAGGTAATTGGTAGCAGGTGTAGAAAAGCTGGCTGCACTTAAAAGTGTCAACTGCGATTCTTTAATTTTTTGATTGAAGATGCGGTATTTTAAAGCCAAACTAAAATCCTGAAAACCTTCTGCCCCTGCAAAACGACCACCGTTTGGGACTGAAGATTCAGTTCGTACATAAGGCAGACCTACATAGCCGTTCAGGTTTTTTAAAATGCCAATAGCCATCATCGAGTTGATGCTCTCCCGGTTTACGGTTGCAATGGTTTCATTGCTTCTTAAACGGTTTCCTTCCCAGTATTCATCAAAACTGCCGTCCTGATAGTCAACTAAAAAGCAAACTTCTTTAGCGTCCATCATAATGGCATCTGAGGGAGTTTGCGCATGCAATTCATCTAAACCCAAACTTATAATGAGGTAGGTAAGGATAGACCAGGTAAAGTAGGTAGCTATAGGTTTGAGTAGTTGTTTTATCATTTACAAATTGCTGTTGACTTAAATAGCAGCGAGTTGGTTTGTTGTACGCCTATTTTAAGTGTGAGGCTAAAGTACTAAGCTTGATGAAGCAAGGTGGTAAATCAAAAATCAAAAAGATTAATGAAAGATTAATAAGCTTAACAAGTCGTTAATGACGCGGCTTTTTTTCGTTTATTTGAAACTATGTTTAGAAAAGAAAATCTGTATTTACTGCTGTTTTTGGTTTCTGTGGTGGGCTTATTGATTGTTCAGTATCAGTATTTAAGGGTGGGGCTGGTATTGGCAGATTCTCAGTTTTCGTCCAAGATTGATAAGGTAAAAGAACGGGTACAGGATGATCTTTCAGAATATAACTCCTTATCCTATTCTCTAAGCCGAAGTGTTAATCAAAACACCGCTTTGCTTCAAATCGACTTTGACAGCTTGCAGCGCATGAATGCCTTTTACCTGAAGGATTACTTAAAATTCCAACTGAAAAGTGAAGGCATAACTACCGATTTTAGCTTTGAATTAAAATCACGGGATTCGATCACCTACTTAACTTCTGAAAAGCAATTTGAAAACAAAGAAGAATCTGTATCTCAGTTAATCCCCATTAAGGGTTATCTGCAAGGCAGTACAGAAAAAGAACTGCTACTGGTTCTGTACTTTCAGGATATTCATAATTATTTTTTGAGTCAGTTACAGGGTTTGATTATCCCGGGACTGGTTTTTATACTCCTTATAGTTTTTGTGGTGATCTGGGTGCTTCGGTCATATTACGGGCAAAGTCATTTGATTTCTACCACCAACAATTTTATAAATAACCTTACTCACGAACTCAAGACGCCGGTGTTTTCGATAAAACTGGCTACAAAAATTCTGGAAGAACGCCTGCCAGATAAAGAGCAACCGGTGCTAAAACTCATCAAACGTGAAAGTGATCGATTGCTGGTACATATTCATAAAGTGCTCGATCTGGCAAGTCTCGAATCGGGTAAGAAGATTATCAGTTTGACTGAAACCAATTTGCGACCAGTGCTTGAAGCTATTATAGAAGATTATAAACTTTTAGAGCAGCAGGGCTTGCTAACTTTTAATGAGCAATTGGCAGATGGAGCTTATGTTATTAAAGGTGAAATAAGTCATCTGGAAAGTGCACTTCTCAATATTTTGGATAATGCGCGTAAGTATGCGACAGATCCCGTTATTAGTTTGAAGACTGAAGTAATTGGGACACGATTAAAAATCAGTATCCGCGATAATGGTATGGGCATGTCTCAAAAAGAACTGAAAAGTATTTTCAAGAAATATTACCGCGTGATTAAAGATGATTCACAGCCTGTAAGCGGTTATGGTCTGGGGCTTGCCTATGTAAATCATATTATGCGGCTGCATAAAGTTAAGATGCATGTAGAAAGTGAACCAGGCCGGGGAACGCAATTTTCCTTATATTTTAAGCTGATAAAACCTGCCAACGATGAATAAATTATTGCTTGTAGAAGATGATCCTTCTCTGGGGTATTTGCTTCAGGAGTATCTTTCTATAAAAGGTTTTGATAGTACTTTGGCAACGACAGCTGCTGCTGCGCTCAAAAATCTGGAATTGTATAGCTATGATTTAATCGTGCTCGATGTGATGCTGCCAGACAGTTCGGGTTTTGATCTGGCACAAAAGATCAATTTAAACCACAGCGAAATTCCGTTTCTGTTTTTAACATCACGATCTTTAAAAGTTGATGTATTGAAAGGCTTTTCGCTAGGCGCAGTTGATTATTTGAAAAAACCCATTGATGAAGAAGAGCTGGTAGTTCGATTGAACACTTTGCTTGCCCGAATCAAGCAACCTGTTGCAGAACCTGCAAGTGAGCAGAATTTAAAAATCGGAAAGTATACCATAAATCCTGTAAATAAAGAGCTGCTTTTTGAAGGAGAAACCATTAGGCTAACCACGCGGGAATACGACATCCTCAATTTTTTGGTTTCCAACAAAGGTCAATTGTGCAGTCATAAGGATATTCTTACCGGTATTTGGGGAAAGAATGACTACTTCAATCGTAAAAGCCTGAATGTTTACATTTCTAAATTGCGAAAATACCTGCGCAAAGATCCTAAGCTTAAGATTGAAAATCTGCATACACGTGGGTTTATACTTTTAGAAAAGTAATCTTTAAGGTGGAATATACTTGTTTTACGTTGCCCAGATATCTCGTGTAAGCTACTTTTGAAAGCCGAAAACCAGCGTTAATAACACAGACTGGTTCTAACAACTACAATCAAGATTCATGAAAAAATCAGCATTTGCATTTGGCTTATTTGCAACCTTATTGGTAAGCTGTAACGACACTAAAAAAGAGGAAGCTTCAGTGACTTCAGAAGTGGCTCAAAGTGAGCAGCAAGGTGACACCCTTACCAAACACCTAAAACCTTTTAATCCAGATTTGCCAACCATTGGTTTATTGATGTATAACGGAGTTTTGCAGAGTGAGGTTGTGGCTACTTCAGATGTTTTTGCCAAGCCTTCTGTTGACGGTGAGCAATTATTTAATGTCATTACCATTGCTGAAACAGAAAACAGCATCACTACCGAAGAAGGTATGCATTTTGTACCCGATTATACCTTTGACAATTGCCCAAAGTTAACAGCACTTTTTGTTCCCAGCGCCTATGATATGTATGCACAGGTGCATAATGCTAAAATTGTTGATTTCATAAAAGCAAAAAATGAAGAGACGCAGTACGTAGTGAGTAACTGTGCTGGCGCGCAACTGATAGGAGCTTCGGGTATTGCAGATGGTCATAAAATTGTAACCTGGATTGGTGGGGGAGTAGATCTTCAGAAAGATTATCCCAATTTGAAAGTGCAAAATGACAGTCTGGTAACCTTTGTAGAGGATGGAAAATTCAGCTCTTCAAATGGAAATCTGGCAAGTTATATTTCGGCATTAAATCTGGTTGAAAAAATGACCAGTGCAGAGCATCGGGAATTTGTTGAAAGTTACCTGTATCTTGATCGCCTTCAGAATTGGAAAAAGTAATTTTATAAAACATCAAATAACATTATACAACCCGGAAAACTCCTCAGTGTTTTCCGGGTTTCTTTTTTCATAAACCACGCAGAACGCTTACTTTTAAGGCGCTTAAATGCTTCGGTTTACCCTAACCGATTCGTTTGCACACAAATAAATACGAGTATCCTTATTTTGAAGGATATGTCAATTTAATTTCATAGTAAAACCTTTTAGTCAATGAATTTTTTAAAGAAAAATTTTGCCCTTGCAGCGCTTGTATTAGGTGGGTGCGCAACGGCTACTGCTCAACAGATGGAGAGCAACCAACACCTTTTTGATGAATTTTTAGATCACAACGGCAATTCATACCGTACCGCTACTGGAAAACCGGGAGAAGATTACTGGCAGAATGAGACCGATTATGTGATTGAAGCTACTTTAGATGATGAAGCGCATACCATCACCGGGAAAGTAACTTTGACCTATACCAACAACAGTCCGCAAACTCTAGATTTTATCTGGATGCACCTGGAGCAAAACCGCTTTAAGGCAGATTCTCGTGGGACTTTAACCACTCCAATAGGTGGTAATCGTTACAATGGTGACGAAGATGGTGGGTACACCATTACCAACTTAGAGGCAAAAGTAAAGCGCAGCACATCATCAAAGCACATTATTACAGACACGCGTATGCAGGTGTTTTTTGATGAGCCTATCCCTGCAGATGGTGGTAAGGCAACCGTTTCTATGAATTTCACCTACAAAATTCCGGTAGAAGGGATGGATCGTATGGGACGTCTAGAAACTCAAAACGGTACCATATATGCCATGGCACAATGGTTTCCAAAAGCTGCAGTATTAGATGATATCGAAGGCTGGAATATCGAGCCTTATCTAGGTGCAGGTGAGTTCTACCTGGATTATGGAGATTATGATTTTAAAATCACAGCACCTTACAATCACATCGTTGTTGCTTCCGGAAAATTGCAAAATGAAAGTGATGTACTTTCTGCAACTGTACGCGAACGTATGAAGAAAGCAGCCAATAGTGACGAGACTGTTATGCTTGTAAAAGCAGCCGAACTGAACGATATGTCACTTCGTGCAAAACAAAGCGGTACTCTAACCTGGCATTTTAAGATGGAAAACACACGCGATGTGTCGTTTGCATCTTCAAAAGCATTTATTTGGGATGCTGCTAGAATCAACTTACCCAGCGGAAAGAAAGCTTTAGCACAATCAGTTTACCCAATTGAAAGCGACGGGCAGGAAGCCTGGGCACGTTCTACAGAATACTCAAAGCATTCTATCGAGAACAATTCAGAATTGTGGTATGAATATCCATATCCTGTTGCGGTAAACGTAGCTGCAGATATAGGCGGTATGGAATATCCTGGTTTAAACTTTTGCAGCTGGAAGTCAACCGGAGCCGGATTATGGGGAGTGACTGATCACGAATTTGGTCACAATTGGTTCCCAATGATCGTAGGTACAAACGAGCGCCGCTATGCATGGATGGATGAAGGTTTTAACACCTTTATCAACCATTACAGCACCATGATGTTTAATAACGGTGAGTATCCTTCAAACCTTAATCAAACGCGTAACGCAATTGGCTGGTACACCAATCCTAATCGTGAAGGTATCAATACCTATCCAGACGTAACCAACCTGAGAAACCTGGGTATGATCGCTTATGCTAAACCGGCACAGGGTCTTTTTATGCTTCGTGAGTATGTTTTAGGACCAGAGCGTTTTGACAACGCTTTTAAATCCTACATCAAGACCTGGGCATTTAAACACCCACAACCTCGTGATTTCTTCAATCATATGGAGAATGTAGCGGGTGAAAACCTCGCCTGGTTCTTTAAAGGATGGTTCTATGGTACTGGTAATATTGATCTTGAGGTAAACGGTGTGCGTCAAATGCAGGATGGTTTTGTAATCAGCCTTTCAAATAATGGAGATATCCCAATGCCTGTAAAGATGAAAGTAACCTTTGCAGACAATACCACCAAAATGATCGAATTGCCGGTTGAAATCTGGCAGCGTGGTAACGATTGGAATTACAAATTAGAAGGAACAAAGCCTATTACTAAAGTAGAGCTTGATCCTAACAAGATGCTTCCAGACGTTAATTTCTCTAATGACAACTGGCCGGTTTCTCAATACGGAAACTAAACCAGCTCCCGATAAATTTAAAACCCCGAATGCTTTTTATTCGGGGTTTTTTTATGTGGAAAATTTTAGGATAGATGAAATTAACCTTTACTAGATATTTTATTCATTAACAAATGATGATGGATTATCTCTATGTATAGGCACATATTTTTCTACGATGTACTCAGTCACTGCTCTTAAGGTTTTTCCGTTTACAGGATGTAGGCCGGGAGCGGTATAGTACTCAATTTCTCCCTGTTTACTTTTGTAATACCAAAAGAGGGGCTTTCGGTTTTGTTCCGAAAAAAAAGAGGTGGTAATATCGACCTCTACCCGTTTAAAGTTCTCATAACGTTTTTCATCATAAGGTTCAATGGCGTTACCATAGGTGGAATAGGTGCCTTTTGAGCAGGGTATTTTCTCATAGAACCTTCCTGTCCAGGTCATACAAAGATCAATTTTAGCACTGTCCGAATCTTTTTTACTGTAATTGAAGTAAGCAATGATAAGTATACAGGTAACAAGAAATGCTGTTATGCCAATAAATTGCCAGATTTTTCTTGCAGCTATTGGGTATTCATTATAATTCTCTTCAGTGTTTGGATTTTTTTTTAGGGGTTGGTTATTTCCAGGTTGTTTTTCCTTTGTTTTTTCTTTCCCTGAATTTTGCGCAACATAATCTGCATAATCACGATAGCCTATATACACGCAAAATTGGTCAACACTATCCGCATTTGGTGTATAGTCTTCATTATTGATTTTAGAGATATATTTATTATACGATCGTTCGACTGTTTTATGACTCAATCTGGATTCAGATTCAACTTCTTTTGATAAAGCATACCTGCTGTGTGAAGCCGATTTTGTTTTGGCCTTTTTGAATACTTCTACTACGATTTTCTTGATTAATCCTTCATCCATTTTATCAAAAATACAAATTATATGCAGACGTCTATTGGACAAATACTTCTGCGAAGCCCTGTGTCTAGTGATGTCGAAAAGTTGTCTAAAACAAGTCTAACACCTGTCTGTAGCCAAATTTTCATCTTCCCTTTACTTTGTTCCTAGAATGATTGCTGCTGTGTCTTGCTAACATAGCTTTTCTAGAATAAGCATTCTAAGGAAATCTGTAATGCAGTGGCCAAGGGCCAAATTGGAAAGTAGTTTAAAGCTGCTGCATCAGATTTCCACTTTCCAAAAACAATAGGAGTACTCCAAAACTCAATGGTGGCTGATTAATAACATCTGGGAAATCCCCGGACGGCCACCTCTTTGTTTAATTACAAAATTATAAAAGATGAAAAAAATTATAATGGCAATAATGATTGTGGCATTTAATGGCTTATTAGCCTCTTGTAGTGCTGATGCTAATGAAGAAAATATGATTACCAATACTAAAGCTACTGAAGGAGATGATGGAGAGGTAACACCACCACCTCCGCCACCACCTCCTTTAGATGAAGGGAATTAAAATTCTTAATGAAAAGGTTTATGTTAACTCATAGACCTTTTTTAGTAGTTTTAAGTCAAAAACTACTTTGTTTTACAGAACCCTACCTCTCCTGATCGCATTGATGCTCTTCTCTTGCAATGGCAATAAAAAGAAGCTTAAACCGCACAATGCTAATAACGATAGTGCTTTTATCTATTCAAAAAAGGCAGCAGACAACGCACTTTCTTACGAGGAGCGTCTCGATTTTTCACATAAGGCGTTGAATGCGTTAGATTTTAAGAATAACGATTCGCTGTATGCTCAAATGCTCTATCAAAAGAGTTGGTTGGAGTATGTTCTGGGGCAATATGATAGTCTCAAAGTTAGTGACAGGATTATAACCTCTGAGAATGCCATAAAAGACAATTCTAGGATTCTGGCGTTACAGCATTACTTGATGGCGTATTATTTTGATAAGGTTGTTCAAATACCTGATAGTGCTTTCAAACGTTACAATACATCGAGATTTTACTACAAAAAGCTAAATGATAGTGTGTGGGTGGGTTCCATTTTGAATAGTATGGGAGCAATTCAAAAGAATCAGGGCGATATTTTTGGAGGTAAAGAGACGCTTACGGAAGCCATTCCCTATTTAATCGCAGGTAAAAATGAAGACAATCTGGCTTCGGCATATAATAATATAGCAACCAGTCACAGAAAGCTCTATAACTATCAAGATGCCATCAATTACTATTTAAAAGCAATTGCACTTGCCTCTGTTCAAAAAGATATTTCAGTTTATAAAAATAACCTTGCTGCGACCTATCTAGATTTAAAAGAATTTGAAAAAGCGCAAGCAATCCTCGAAGATGCTGTAAAGGATAGCACTTTGACGGTCAATGATCAGGCGCGTATTCAGGATAATTTGGCTTATGCCAAATGGTTATCTGGTAAATCTGTTACCGTTGAAGATTTTTTAGAGCCCCTGGCATTGCGAAAAGATTTAGGAGACAAGCGGGGTTTATTAGCTAGTTATACACATCTAGGGGAATTTTATAAAAATCAGAATTCTCAATTAGCTTTGCGTTATTTGGATACGGTTATTCAAATTTCAAAAGTTATAGAAGCGCCACGTGCCGAGCAGGATGCATTGGAATTTCTGATGCAACTCAACCCCAATTCGGTACAACTTCGAGATAGATATATCAACCTGGAAGACAGTCTTTATCAACAGGAGCTGAAGGTTAAAACTCAATTTGCAAAGTATAAGTATGATGATGAGGTCAAGCAGGAAGCTATTTTAAGTCTTGAAAAAGAAAATGCAGAAGCCGAACTCGAAGCAATTCGGGAACGCAATTATAGATATTGGCTGCTAGGTAGCTTGTTGATTCTTATTGCTTCGACACTGGCGGGAATTTATGCCTATCAGCAACGTTTTAAACGTTTAAAAGCTCAAAACCGAGCTGATAGACTTGAGGCTTCCTATACCACAGAAGCAAGCTTCTCTCAGCGTTTGCACGATGATTTTGGAGCAGGTTTACATCACCTGATGCTTTTGGTTCAAAGTAAAGCAGAATCTGATAAAGTGCTCGATGAACTTGATGCACTCTACCAGCAGAGCCGGGATTTTTCACGTGAAATAAAAGCTGTCGATACCGGTGAAAATTTCAAAGAAGCTTTGCTCGATATGCTTAATCTCTATAAGCCTGAAGCTACCCGACTATTGATTTCTGGAAGTAAGGAAATTTCCTGGCAGTCGTTGAGTAATGTTACAAAGATTACCCTTTATAAAGTGCTTCGGGAGTTGTTTATCAATATGAATAAACACAGTAAGGCAAGCCTGGTAACTTTGATTTTTAGGCAACAAACGGATGCGCTGGAAGTGCGCTATTCTGATAATGGGGTGGGGATTACCACAGCTAAAGGCTTTGAGAAAAATGGACTTCTCATTACAGAAAAGCGTATGGAAGCCGCGGGGGGAAGCATTAATTTTGAATCAGATCAGGGCGAAGGGTTTAAGTCTGTGATCAGCATTCCAAACTATTAAAGCCACAATTATGTTTAGAAAAGTATTGATTGCAGAAGATTTTCAGGGAGATAATAAAAGTATTGTAGATACTTTGAAAAGCGAGTTGGCTATCGAAGAAGTGCAGGAGGAGTTTTACTGTGATAAAGCCTATAACCGTTTGCAGGTAGCACACAATGAATCTGAGGAGTTTGAGTTGATGATTACAGATCTCTCTTTTAAGGACAATCACATTCCGCAAAATTTAAAATCGGGAGTTGAGCTTATTGAAGCAGCAAGGAAGCTGCAGCCGGAGTTAAAAGTTATCGTAAACTCTATGGAAGAGAATGCGCTCAAAATACGCTCTCTGTTTGAAACTCAGCAAATCGACGCCTATGTGTGTAAAGGGAGGCAAAGTCTTGACGAACTCGTAAAGGCGATGGAGTTGGTAAGTGCTGGTGAAACCTATCTTTCACCTCAAATAGATCTGAGCGCTGGTAAAAATGTATTTGAGCTTGATGAACTTGATCTGGTCATTCTCAAAAACTTGGCAAATGGTTTAAGTAAAAAGCAAATCCAGGCACGGCTAAAGGAAATGGATTTAAGACCTAATAGCGAAAGCTCTATAGATAAGCGCGTAAGCAAACTCTTTGATGAGTTTGGTGCTAAAAATTCTACGGAGTTGGTGGCTAAACTTATTCGGGAAGGATTGATTTAAAATTCGAATACAAATCAAAACAATTTAGACTTTGAAACCTTTTTAAACGAAAAAAGCTCCTCAATTTCTTGAAGAGCTTTTTGCGGTCTGGACGGGACTCGAACCCGCGACCCCATGCGTGACAGGCATGTATTCTAACCAACTGAACTACCAGACCAATATTTTATGAACTTTACAAGAGCAGAAGCGTTGATCATTTCCTTTCTTGCGGGTGCAAATATACACCCATTTTTAAAGTACACAAACAATTTTTGAAAGTTTTTTTAAAACCTATAAAAACTGCCTGCGCTCAACCAGAAAACTACTCAATATAGGAGCGAAGCCTCGTTGAATATCTGCCGGCACATAGCTTATGCGATACTGCGCACAACGCAATTTAATCGCTTCAAAATAAGCGGTTACCGTTTCTTTATAGCTGTCTTTTACAGCATCTGAAAAGATATCTATATGCTTACCGGTCTCTACATCTTCAAAACGTTTAGGCGCATTATCAAAATCAAAATTTAATTCTGTTGCACTATCATAGGTGTGAAAAAGTACAACTTCGTGTTTGTTGTACTTCAAATGTTGCAGTGCTTCAAAGGTCTTTTCCTGCTGCATTTCATTCTGAAACAAATCACTGAATAAAAACACCAGCGATCGTCGCTTCAGCTTTTCGGCAATAAAATGCAGATTGGCGTAGGTATCTGTTTTTACCGCATTGTGAGAATTTTTCAATACCTGATTGAGCTGATCGAGCACCATATGATGATGCCGCTCGCTACCTTTTTCGGGAGCGTAATATTCAAAATTTTCAGCATAAACACTTAAGCCCACCGCATCGCGTTGCTTTTTCATCAACTGCATAATGGCAGCCGATGCAAGTACTGCAAAAGCAATTTTATTGGGTTTGTTGAGGTCAGCTTGTTTAAGCACGGGATAGTGCATACTGCTGCTGTTGTCTAAAATAAGATGACAACGCAGGTTAGTTTCCTCCTCATAGCGCTTGGTGTACAGCTTATCTGTACGCGCATAAAGCTTCCAGTCGATGTGTTTGGTGCTTTCTCCCCGGTTGTACACCTTATGCTCTGCAAACTCTGCAGAGAAGCCGTGAAACGGACTCTTGTGCATCCCGCTAATAAACCCTTCAACGACCTGAGAAGCCAGCAGCTCCAGATTATTAAAGCCGGCAATACTATTAAGATGTGCCTGAAGGTCTAACACGTTTTTGATTGCAGTTTACGGTTTTAGCTGGTAGAAGTTTTAGGAATTGTATTTCCGAGTTCAAAATTCAACTCCTGCCTGCTAATACTGATTAGTGTTTGTTGATTAAAGTATGCCGTCTACGATGCCGTAGTCAACAGACTCCTGAGCGCCCATCCAATGGTCCCGGTTAAAGTCTTTCATCACTTTTTCAAAATCCTGACCACAGTTGTCGGCAAGAATTTTAGCGCTCAACTCTTTAGTCTTTAGAATTTCCTGAGCAGTGATTTCAATATCGCTGGCCTGGCCACGTGCACCGCCGCTAGGTTGGTGAATCATCACGCGAGCGTGAGGCTGTATAAAACGACGCCCTTTTTCACCTACCGAAAGCAAAATACTACCCATACTGGCAGCGAGACCAGTGCAAATGGTAGAAACCGGACTCTTAATAGACTTGATCGTATCGTAAATAGAAAATCCTGAAGTTACATAACCACCCGGGCTGTTGATGTAAAATTGAATTTCGTCATTGCTAATTGCATCAAGATACAACAGGCGGTCTACAACGTGCTTGGCACTCTTGTCATCTACCTGTCCCCATAAAAAGACCTTGCGCTCTTCAAGCAATTTTGCATCGATTATATCTTGTGGTTTTCCTTTTTTAGTTTCCATTGTTATTTTTTTAATATTCAAAAGCAGTTGTAAAGCTTTTCTACAGTAGAATAGTCAAACCAAAACACGTGATGAATTCTATCTGTTCGCTAAAAACTGCGGGTTCTAATTTCAGGTATTTTCTTAGAATAGTTTCCTGAAATTTACCAACAAGTTTACGCAATAAGTTTGGGAAATGCTTGCAAAATACCTGTTGGATTTGATGTTCTAAATCTGGTTTTATTCCAATAAAAAAGGCCTGACCCAGCGGTCAAACCCTTTTTATCTTTTTCAAATGCCTTTTGGTTTATAGTAAACCATCTATAGCTTCTGTGTAAACATTTTTAGGAGCAACTCCTACCTGGCGTCCTACAACTTCACCATCCTTAAACATCAATACTGTAGGGATGTTACGCACACCGTATTTAGCTGCAAATTCCTGATTAGCATCTACATCAAGCTTACCTACTACGGCTTTACCTTCATATTCATTGCTAATTTCTTCAATTACAGGTCCTACCATACGGCAAGGTCCGCACCATGCAGCCCAAAAGTCTACCAATACGGGTTTGTCAGATTGTAATACCGCCTCTTCAAAGTTTGCGTCAGTTATTTCTAGTGCCATGTTTCGTTATATTATTGGATTAAAAACACAAAATTAGTCAATTATTTTTCCAAAGCTTACAAAAGCCAAATCAGATTTGGTTATCTGCACATCACTTTAATTGATTTTTAGCAATTTAGTTTTTGGGCGTGACCCCTCAAAAGGCGGGGTCGGGCTTTTCGTTTCAAATCCTCGTCTCATCTCCCGATGACTATCGGGAGATGAGATTGCGGGTTTTACACTGCAATCCCTCACGCGATTCTCTCAATTCGAGTTAGGAAACCGTATAAATCAATGCCCCATAACTGGGTATGTTAAAAATTCCCGTGAATTCCTTCCCGTCAGTTTCTCCTTCTTCCGTTACCATATCGCGCACTTCAAGTTCTGATAAGGATTCGTCATAACCCTTCCAATCGGCGTTGATGCGCAATTGCCAGTTTTTATTGGCATTAATGCCTATTCCATAATCTGTATAATCCTGATTTCTAAAATTTAAAATCACCAGTACCTGACCTTCTTCTGCACTGCCGCGTTTGTAAGCCAGTATTTTGGTGTCAATATTAAAATGTACAATTTCGAGATGCTGTCCATTTAAACCGTTTGCACCTTCCAGAGCACCGGTGCGCAGCTTGATGATATCGCGTAACAGCTGAGCGATACCTTTATGTTTCTCATATTTATCCCAGTCTAACCCTTCGGTATCTTTAAAATACTCATCTTCTATAAATTCCTGTCCTTGAAACAACATCGGGATTCCCGGTGCAGTTAAGGTAAGAACCATCCCCAGGATCGCACGTCTTTTAGCAAATTCACTCTCCGCATCCCCCGGCTGAATTTCTTCGGGAACACGGGCTTTCCCATTGGCAACTTCGTCGTGAGATTCAGTATAAACCACACGCTTAAACACATTGCCACTATAGGTAAATTCTAATGCGTCAACAATTTTCTGTAAATCACGCCCGTCATCGCTGGTGTTTTGTAATACTTCGCGCACGGGATGTACAAAATGCATATCCCATTGAGCACCATACCCCACACCTCCGTAAGCGATACCGTTGGTGACAAATTCATCTCCTTTTAGATCTTCTGCAATGGTGATAACCTTAGGATATTTGGTTTGTAACTCCAGGTTTATTTCCCGCATCATCTGGTTACCTTCGTCGATCGCAGTATCTTCTCCCAGACCGCCTCCTTCGTATCTAATGTAAGAGGTCGCATCCAGTCGCAGTCCGTCGCAATGGTATTTTTCAATCCACATCAACGCATTGTCACGCAGGTATTGGCGTACCTCTTTACGCCCATAATCGGGGCGCGTATCTCCCCAGGGTGTACTGCTACGATGATCGTTGTAAAAGTATATTCCACCTTTGTCGTTTTCGCTCCATCCATCAAATTGCCATAGATCAACATCACTGGGTCCAAAATGGTTGTACACTACATCCATAATAACAGCGATTCCATGTTTATGGGCTTCCTTAATTAATTGCGCTAGTCCATCTGGACCACCATAATCGGTTTCTATAGCAAAAGGGTGGGCAGGATTGTATCCCCAGGAAATCCCGCCAGCAAACTCGGCAACGGGTAACAATTCAATACAGTTGACGCCCAGTTCCTGTAAATAGGGCAACTTTTCGGTAACATCTGCAAACGTACCCAAACGATCCGGGTCTTTGCGGTTAAAGGTGCCTACGTGTAATTCGTAGATGACCAGTTTATTCCAGTCTGCAATTTCAAAGTGGTCGTCTTCCCAATCAAAATTAAGGGTGCGGATGATGCTGTTGCCATCACTATTGGTCATTTCAAAAGCATAAGGATCGTTACGATACAACTTTTGCTCTCCATTATGTATAATGTATTTATATTCCTGTCCTTCTTCAGCATCTGAGGTGGCTCCTGCCCAGTACCCATTACCCTCAGATTCCAAGGTAAAATCGGTTTCCTGCCAGTTATTAAAATCTCCGGTAACATAAACTTTATCAGCATTAGGTGCCCAAACTCTGAAGGTGGTAATGCCATCTTCGAGAACGGCTCCCATTCCTGCCGACTTTTCAATTGTTGTTTGCATAGTTTCAGCTGTTTAATGCCGAAATTACGCTACACCTTTTAGCAACTGTCTCGTGTTAGGAAATGCTTAACTGCCAAATAAAGCATAAAAAAACCACCCGGGACTGGGTGGTTTTTGAGGCTAGTCAAAATAAGTAGGTTAATTATTCTGGTAAATGCTTACCGTTCCAGATGCTTCGTGCGAAGCTATAAGCAAGTCTTTTCCGTTAGGGCTGTCGCTACGGTAGATTGTCATTAAACCTTCGGGAGCTACATCGGTGTCTCGTTGCAGCCATTGTAAAAACTGAGGTGCAGCAGGATTGGTAACATCATAAACCATTAGGGCACTTACACGTTCCAGACCTATGATTGCGATCTGGCGCTCGCCGTCTATATCCAATATTGCAGTTGATTCAGGCTCTGCGCCTTTATCGTCGCTTCTGCCATCTTTTTCACCTTCAAGGAGTGTAGTCGCATCGTCTTCGTTATCCAGATTAAAATACTGAGGTGCAAACTCCAGATTTTTACGGGCAATGTCATCGCCACTATCGTAAACCAAAGTTCCATTGGTATCCCAGATCGAGAAGGAGCGTGCGCCATAGCTATACAAAGCGTCAAAATCCCCGTCATTATCGGTATCTCCGTTTGCTGTAGTGATTTTAAGACGCCCAAGATTTTCATTTTCCTGTAGCATCGCAATGTCAAATGCTGCAAAGGCAGCAGGATCAAGGGTAATGTCTTTAATGCGCTCTTCCTCGCTATACCCATCGTAATCACGTGAATCGCCTTCGTTAGCTGTGATGAGATAGCTCATCCCGTTTGCTGTAAAATGCGAAATCGCATCGGGCATATAAATCCCAAATACCGGCCAGTTTTTGAGTTCGTCAACATCATCGCGATTGCTCGCGTCTAGCATATTTTTGGCAAGTGAAAAATCTTTAAAACCTAAAGGATAAATATCTGTAATGGTTGCTGTAGCAATATCAAGTTTAGCGATCGCATTATTTTCCTGAAGCGTGATCCAGGCAGTAGCCGAGTCGTCTGAAACTGCGATGTACTCCGGTTCTATATCCTGTGCAAAAGATGCTCCAGGGCCAAAGATGCGTAAGCCTTTTGCTTCCAGACTGGCTTGTTGCCCACTAAACGCACTAAAACCTGCATTGCGTACCGTGCCGGTTGCCAGTTCGATCACACTAACCGAACCTTCAGGATCTACAGTGTAATCTGCATTGGGTTCACCTTCGTTTGCAGCCAGAATATAGTTGCCATCTGGAGTAAAAGTCACCATATCTGGTAAAGCGCCCACTGTATATTCTGCATCCAGGCTGAGGTCTGCTGTGTTATATACTGCTATTTTACCGTTGTTTTGTTTTACAGCGTTTTCAATGGCGATGGCTAGTTTACCGTCTTTTACGGCTACACTATTTACCGTACCCACAGCTAAAAAGGAAGTTTCCAAAAGCACCGGATTTGCAGGGTCTGAAAGATCAACCACCGAAACGCCGTTTTTCTCAGAATTAGTTACAAATAAGCGTTGGGTTTCTGGGTCGTAGGCACTGATTTCGGCAGAAGCCTCACCACCAATATCTACAGAAGAAAGGTGGGTGAAATTTACGGTGGTATCTACCACCGGTTTGATGGAAACGTCGTCTGTCTCACAACTTGTAAATGCTAGAGCTGCCACCATCACGGCAGTAAGTAATCGTTTGTTCATGTCTTGATTGGTTTAAGACGTGAAAATAGCGTGGCGCTCCGCATTTCCCGGTTTATAGAGGATTATGGGTTTGCTAAATAATCGTTACGAGCAGACAAAAAAGCGGATGTAGATAAAGTTTTGGTAACCTTGGGGTAAAGAAGGAGGGAGGTTTTAGGTTGTTTTTGGGCGTGACCACAAGGGTCGGGCTGTACGCTGTATCTTTTTTACGGCTTTAAGAGCCGTAAAAAAGGATGCCGCTGCCATCCCTCACGCGGGTTTATGATACTGTGGTTAATCTGAATTTACTTTTAGGAATGCTAATTTGCACATTATTCAAAACTTAGAAACTAGTTTCTAATATCAAGTAATGGCTGGCAGTAATTTTTATTTACAACTCGATCTCTCATAAGTGCTTTATCATTAAAGTTTCTAGATATGTTTCTTACTATGTCACTGTAGTTGTCTGACCCATCATTACGTTTATGATAAAAGACTTTAATAGATGCGCAATTTTCATGCTCAAATAGAGTGTTCAAAAGGGTTCTATCTGAAATGCCACAAGAATGTCCAAAAATAAATATTTGAAATTCCTCGCTATTTACATATTCTAATAGCCTTTTATAACTATTGGTTTCAAGATAGTTAATGGACTTTATGTTTTCTAAATATGCATTATCGTTAAGATTTTCAATCATTTTATATTGATCGTCTAACTCATCACCAAAACCAAAAACCATTGAATCAGGATTTTTAAGCATTCCGTGTATATGAATTGAGGTCGTGTTTATTTTGCTAGAACCAATGAACTTTTCATAATAAGGCTGATCTAATTTTTCGAATGTACTGGTATAATTAAAATTTAAATAGAGAATATTATCTGGAGGTAATTCGAAATAATTTAATGCACTTTCAGATTTTAGTAACTTCTTAATTAGTTTATGCGGATGGTCTGAATTAATTTTAGGAATCAATCTCTGATTTTCATAACTCAGTGAATCGAGAGTGATAGTTCCGGACTTAATCTCATTTATGAATTCTAAGATTTTTTCAGATTCACTTTCAACTTTTTTGGATGTTGAAGCTTCAGAAAAGTCATTGAAATTAAAAGGTTCGGAAATTTTACGGCTTACTTGAGAAATAATCTTTTTTTGATCTTCGTTCAGTTCATTACTGAAAGAGTTTTCAATTCTTGTCAAGTAATCAGCTAGGAGTTGCTTTATTTGTCTTAGATTTTCATTTAATTTTTTTACAATACCGGTATTTCTATTGTTTGATGACTCAATTAAAAGTCTATAGTATTCATCTTCAACATCTACCCAGTTCTGAATATCATTTTTTTCCGTAATAATTTTTAGAAATTGATTTTTAAATGTCAAGGTTATGGGTCTACCGTCAATATCTGTATTTATTAAGTCTTTGTAAGAGTTTCCTGTAGGCCAGTATACTGGAGCTCTTTTGATGTGGATTTCTTCATTTTCAAAAGGTCTGTAGGCGCCATTTTTCTTTATTTCTTGAATAGTCTGGTCCCAATAATCATCTATAAAGTTTTTATAGCTTGTCGCCATCCCGTGAGCGAGGTCAAAGCCATTACCAATTAAAATTATTCTATTCATATTTTTTTTTGGCCGTGGCGCCTCGCCACATTAATTCAGCTTAAAACTAAAGCGTTGCGCATTTAATTCATTGAGCAAAGCACTGCTTATTTTTACCTTTTTCTTTCGGCTGGGCATTTGCAAGGCGATTTTTTCGTCGCTTTCAAACACGTAAAAATGCAAATTATGATCGCCACGGTGGTTAAACAGGGTTTCCCGAAGCTGGTCTATACGCGTGCTTTGCACTTCCTTTAAATCGAGGTTGATCGTGAGTTTTTTGCTAAAGGTCTCCATCACGTCCTGCAGCTGCATAAAGTTGTTGAACTGCAAACGAGGATCGCCTTTTTTGCCGGTATCGCGGTTCGTCCATCCCTCGCGTACAAACACGCGCATATGCACAAAGGAGTTGGGGATTAAAAAATGCCTGAACTTGAGGTACTCCTCACCAAACATCCTAAATTCAAAAGACTCGTCAAAATCTTCTACCGTAAAGGCGGCCCAGCCTTTTCCGTTTTTGGAAACCCGGTGCTGCACGTCGCTAATGACCCCGCCAATGGTGAGTTCGCGGTTGAGGTGCTGCTCCAGATTGTTAAAATCACTGATTTTGCCGTTGCAGAAATTTTCCATTTCCAGTTTAAAATCATCGAGCGGGTGCCCCGAAATATAGATGCCCACCACTTCCTTCTCGCGGCGCAGTTTTTCCATCGTGCCCCATTCTTCGCAGGGCGGTACCAATGGCTCGGGGATCTGCACCTCGCTGGCTTCACCAAAAAGGCTTACCTGAGCCGAGTTTTCATTTTCCTGAAACTTGGCTCCGTATTTTACCGCTTTCTCCAAAAAGGTGATGCCGTCGCCCTCATCTTTAAAATACTGGGCGCGGTGGGTGGCGGTAAAGCTGTCAAAGCCCCCGGCAAGCGCAAGGCTTTCAAAGGCTTTTTTGTTCGCTGCACGCAGATCGATGCGTTTTGCAAGGTCAAAAACCGAGCGATACGGACCGTCTTTGCGGTTTTCTACTATGGTTTGTACGGCATTACCGCCCACACCCTTAACGGCTCCCATCCCAAACCGGATGGCGCCGCGGTAGTTTACGGTAAATTTTATAAACGATTCGTTGACATCAGGACCCAAAACTTCGAGCCCCATACGCTTACACTCTTCCATAAAGAAGGTAACCTGCTTGATGTCGTTCATATTGTTTGACAGTACCGCCGCCATATATTCGGCAGGGTAGTGCGCCTTGCAATAGGCGGTCTGGTAGGCAATCCAGGCGTAGCAGGTAGAGTGCGACTTGTTAAAGGCGTAGGCTGCAAAGGCTTCCCAGTCTTTCCAGATTTTCTCGAGGATTTCACGCGGATGCCCGTTTTTCTCTCCACCATCGAGAAACTGGGGTTTTAATTTTTCGAGCAGGGCGAAAATCTTTTTACCCATCGCCTTCCGCAACACGTCGGCATCACCTTTACTGAAGCCTGCCAGACTCTGGGACAGGAGCATTACCTGCTCCTGATACACGGTAATCCCGTAGGTTTCTTCCAGGTATTCCTGCATCGCCGGCAGGTCGTACTGAATCTCTTCTTCCCCGTGTTTCCGCGCGATAAAGCTGGGGATGTATTCCATTGGTCCCGGGCGGTACAGCGCGTTCATCGCAATAAGATCTTCAAACACGGTAGGCTTTAAGGCCTGCATGTGTTTCTGCATTCCGGGTGATTCGTATTGGAATATCCCTACCGTGTCTCCGCGTTGAAAGAGTTCGTAGGTCTTTTGATCATCAAGCGGAAAGTTATCGGGATCGAGGTCGATGCCGTGCTTGTGCTTCACCAATTTTACGGTGTCTTTAATCAGCGTAAGGGTCTTCAGACCCAGGAAGTCCATCTTTAGAAGTCCTGCTTCTTCCACGACCGAGTTGTCAAACTGGGTGACGTAGAGATCGGAATCTTTTGCGGTGGAGACGGGAACGAAATTGGTAATATCATCGGGCGTGATGATCACCCCACAGGCGTGAATCCCCGTATTACGCACCGAACCTTCCAATTGACGCGCCTGGCGCAGGGTTTGCCCCTCCAGGTCATCACCTTCGGCAAGGTTGAGCAGTTCGTTTACTTTGACCAGATCGTCTGAACGGAATTTCTTCTTGAGATCAGCCTCGCTTTGCCCGAATATTTTCGCCAGCTTAGACATATTGGGGATCAGCTTGGCGATACGGTCTGCATCACCTAGTGGAAGGTCAAGTACCCGCGCGGTATCACGAATAGACGACTTGGCAGCCATCGTACCATAGGTGATGATCTGCGCCACCTGATTGGCCCCGTATTTATTGATCACATAATCCATAACCCGGCTGCGGCCCTCATCATCAAAGTCGATATCAATATCGGGCATACTCACCCGGTCCGGATTGAGGAAACGCTCAAAAAGCAGATCGTACTTAATCGGGTCGATATTTGTAATCCCCAGACAGTAGGCCACGGCAGAACCGGCAGCCGAACCCCGGCCGGGCCCTACCGATACATCCATATTGCGGGCCTCTCGGATAAAGTCTTCCACGATAAGAAAATACCCGGGATAACCCGTGTTTTCGATAACGCTCAGCTCAAAGTCCAGACGTTCTTTAATGTCGGGTGTGATTTCTTTATAGCGTTTTTTGGCACCTTCATAGGTGATGTGGGCCAGGTATTTGTTTTCCCCGCGCTTGCCGCCGTCCAGTTTATCTTCTTCAAACTGAAATTCTTCAGGAATTTTAAATGCAGGTAAGAGTACATCTCGTGCCAGTTCAAAGGCTTCGATCTTATCAACCACTTCCGAAACATTGCTGATGGCTTCGGGCAAATCGGTAAACAGGGCTTTCATCTCGTCTGCCGATTTGAAGTAGTATTCTTCATTATCAAGCCCAAAACGATAGCCGCGACCGCGACCTTTTGGCGTTGCCACCTTTTCACCATCCTTTACGCAAAGCAAAATATCGTGCGCTGCGGCGTCTTCCTTGCTGATGTAAAAGGTGTTGTTTGTAGCAACCAGCTTGACGTTGTGTTTTTTGGAAAATTCCACCAAAGTCAGATTTACCCGGTCTTCATCTTCCTGACCATGGCGCATCACCTCGATGTAGAGGTCGTCGCCAAAGATTTCCTTCCACCAAAGCAGGGCTTCTTCGGCTTGTTTTTCGCCCACATTCAGCACTTTGCCCGGTACTTCCCCATAGAGGTTACCGGTGAGCACAATGAGGTCTTCTTTATAACGCTCTACAATTTTTCGGTCTATACGCGGCACGTAGTAAAACCCGTCTGTGTAGGCGATAGAGGCCATTTTAGCCAGGTTGTGATAGCCTTTTTTGTTTTTGGCCAAAAACACAATCTGATAGCCGTTGTCTTTCTGACTTTTATTTGTGTGGTCTTCGCACACGTTAAGCTCAATCCCTACAATGGGTTTGATGATGGTTTCGGTGGGTGTTTCGCCCGCTTCTTCCAGTTGTTTGTTTTTTGCAGCGGCAGCCTTGTTGTGTGCACTTAGTGCTTTCACAAAGTGGAAAGCCCCCATCATATTGCCCATATCGCTCAGGGCAACTGCAGGCATTTTTTGACTTTTGGCCGCTGCCACCAGATCGTGAACACTGGAGGTAGACTGAAGGATGGAAAACTGGGAGTGGTTGTGGAGGTGTACAAAATCTACCTTGGCCAGCTGCTCCTTATTTTCCTTGATTTCTTCCCTTGAAATATCGGCCTGATCTGCTTTTTGCAGGGTTTTGCGTATTTCTTTGGAAGCTTTTTTAAGGTTGATGTGCTTCAGCCCGATGAATTCTATAGGCTGTGGATTCTCCCTGTCAAACTTCTCAAAGTATCCCGCAGGTACATCGAGTTGCTCCTGGGTGAAAATGCGACGGCGTACCAGTTCAAAGAAGCAACGCGTGGTTGCCTCAACGTCTGCGGTGGCGTTATGCGCTTCAGCAAACGGCTGATTAAACAGGTACTGGTGCAGTTCGGTTAGGGTAGGGAGTTTAAAACGCCCGCCACGCCCACCGGGAATCTGGCAAAGTTGTGCGGTGGTTTCGGTACAGGTGTCGAGAACCGGCAATTCCTGCAGCTGGTTAGCCACGTCAAGCCGGTGAAACTCGGCTCCCATAATATTGACGTCAAAGCCTACATTCTGGCCTACAACAAATTTGGTTTTCTCTAAAGCAGCTTTAAATTTCCCCAGGACTTCTCCTAAAGGCAAACCGTCACGCTGGGCGAGTTCGGTAGAAATACCGTGAATACGTTCGGCATCAAAGGGAATGTCAAAACCATCAGGACGAATTAAGTAATCCTGATGCTCGATACAGTTACCCATATCGTCGTGCAGTTGCCATGCGATCTGTATGGCGCGGGGCCAGTTATCAGAATCGGTGATGGGAGCATTCCAGTCTTTGGGTAAGCCGGTGGTTTCAGTATCAAATATGAGGTACATCGCTAATTGTGTTTGAGTTGACCCGATGTTTCGGGAATGAAATCTTTTCGCGAAAGCGAAAACTGCTAAACGTTTAAAATTATAGAAATGCCTTCGCTTTATAAAGGAATCTTCTCAGCAGTTATCAACGGATTTAGACGAAACAAAAAACCAGCCCTGACAAATTTGTCAGGGCTGGTTTTTCGGCGAATTAATCGCCTGCTAATTCAAATATGTTGGTACTACGCCATCACTTCAAATGCTTTTACTTCTTCTAAAGCACTTTTAATTTGATCGCGTTGTACATTTAAAATCGATTCAGTGGTTGGTGGGAGATTCGGCTCTTCCAATATGCTGTTGTATTCACTAATTGCATTTTTCTCTCCTCGAATGGTTTCTTCTAAAATCGCCTCTTCACTGTCATTTGATAAAGTCGATTTTACGTTCATCCAAACGCGGTGCGCATCTCCTGCGAAACTTGTTCCTTTCTCGGGTGTCTCGCCGTAGGATTTGATCTCATTTTTAATTTGATGACCAAAATCATAACGCTCTTTTGCTCGTGCATTAAAATATTCTTTGAGCGTGTTATTCTTTACGTTCTCTGAAGCCAACTTGTATCCGGCTTCGGCATCGTAATTCTTGGTTAATAATTCATTTAGTTTATTCGAAATTTTTTCTGAATACTTCATCTTCTATCTTCTTTTAAATTATCGAAACAATTTTTGGTTGGTAATGAACATGTTCCGTTTATGTTCAATTTTAATATAAACAAATAAGTGTCTGATTACAAATAAATTAAGATCATTTAACGTCATTGGTTAGGTTTTAACAACATTTAATAATCAGACACTTATTTATTGAGTTTATGCAATTACCTCAAGTGCTTTTGCCTCGTTTAAGGCAGTCTTGATGCTGTTGCGTTGTGTTGAAATTATAGTTGCGGTAGAGCTTGGCAAACTTGAATCTTCCAGGATTTCATTATACTCCTCCAGAGCGGCTTTTTCACCACGAATTGTTTCTTCCAGAACTGCTTCATCTTTATCTGATGAAAGTGCAGTTTTTAAGTCCATCCATAAACGGTGAGCGTCTCCTGCAAGGCTGGTTCCTTTATCAGGTTCCTGCCCAAAACTTTTCAATTCGGACTTCAATTCGTGACCAAAATCATAACGGTCCTGAGCTCTACTTAATAAATAAGATTTGAGAGTTGAATCTTTTACCTTTTCTGCAGCGTTTTTATAGCCTGCCTCAGCATCATAATTTTTCTCTAATAGTTCGTTGAGCTTTTTGCCCATTTCTTCTGAATAACTCATAGCTTGATTTTTTAGTTTTAAGGGCTTGAAATCTTCAAACCTGAACTCAAGTTACGTCACCAGGTTATTGCTAAATTGATCATTAACAGCATTTAACCTGATTTAAGGGTAATTAACAACAGGTTTAAGAGTATTTCTGTTAAAAAAATAACGCGCTACAAAGTTTGCAGCGCGTTACGGTTAATAGGTATTTAGAAGAAATTATTCCGTGTCAAAGGCAAGGTCAATTCGTGCTATTAAATCTTCATAATGCAAACGACTCATGCCATCTGAAGTGGCATTTTTACGAGCTCTTAAATCATTTCGCAGGCGCGAAAGCGTACCACGCATCAAAGCGCTAACGTCAGATTTTAAAGCTTCGTCGTCACTAGCTTTTTCTTTATTAATGAATGCAGTAGCAATATCAATCAGACTACGCTGAAGATTGCGACGGTAGGAATCTGTTTTTCTACCATTATATAATTCGCTAAAAATCCCGGTACGCAGATCGTCCATCAACTCTATCGGACTGTAGGCTTCGCGACCATTGTTTTCGGCATTTTCAGCCATACGGTTTAAACGACTTGTAGTCAAAAGTCCGCTAAGCGCTCTTGACTGTAAACTTTCAATGCGCTCAATAGCTCCGGTTGATTCAATGCGATTCAACAATTCTTCATTTAATAACCACTCTGGCGTTGTAAACGCATGATCATTTAAAAAGGTAACTGCATCTTCCTGAATTTTTTTGGGAACTGGCTCATAAACTGCACCTTCCTGATCTGCTGTTTTGATGGTTTCATAATAACCTCCCACGTTTGTGATTACATGAAAAATATAACCCCTCCAAAGACCAGTAAGCTCGCCATACACTTCGTCAAGACTGTCGTAGCCGTAACCATCTTTGGTAGTCCAGTCAATTAGATTAGGAACCACTTTTTTAAGATTTGCAAGTCCGTAGGTGCTGGCTTTGATATTGTCATCCCCCAGACTTTCGGTTTGAGAATGAGGATCTACACCATTTGCGCTGCCAAATTGATACCACGGATTATCTGCCTTTTCTAAAATCCATTTGTCAAGAGTTTCTTTTTCGGCTTCTGGCGAATTGGCTTCAGGCAGGTATCTATAACCCCAGTTTACGGCATATAAATCATAAGGTCCCATCATTCTAATGTAACGCACGCCATCATCTCCCGGCTGCGCCACATAGTTTACGCGGGCATAATCCATAATAGATGGGGTTAAGCCATATTTTTGAGTGAAAGATGCTACGCGTAACGAATCTGTAGGATAAGCCGAACTTGCTTTCATATTATGAGGTAAGCCAATGGCGTGACCAACCTCGTGAGCGATAACCATACGCATCATTTCACCTATTTCTTCTTCAGGAGTGTTTAATGTGCGGGCATTTGGGTTTTGTGCACCGGCTTCAATCATAAAACGGTTGCGGTAAGATCGCAGGTGGTTATGATACCAGATCACATCACTTTCCAGAATTTCTCCGGTACGAGGATCGGCCACTGAAGGGCCAACAGCATTACGTGTGGTGCTGGCTACATAACGAATAACCGAGTAACGTACATCTTCTGGACTAAACTCAGGATCTTCTTCAGCTGAAGGTGGATCTTTGGCAATAATTGCATTTTTAAAACCAGCTACTTCAAAGGCTTTATTCCAGTCTTCAATACCTAGTTTGAAGTAAGGGCGCCATTTCATAGGAGTTGCGGGATCCAAATAGTAAACGATAGGTTTTACAGGCTCTACAAGTTCGCCTCTATTATAAGCCTCAATATCTTTAGGAACGAGTCTCCAGCGCTTTAGAATTCGATAATCGTCTGATTTCAACTCGTCTGAATCATAGTTGTATTTACGAAGACTGAACCATCCCACACGTGGATCTTCAAGACGAGGTTGCATTTTATCATCTGGAAGCAAAATCATCGACTGATTCATTTGAAACGTAAGTGTACCGGCCTGATCACGTGATGGAGGACTATCTGCCTCATACGTCATCACGTGTTTAACTTCGATATTTAACGGGTAGGAATTGGCAGATTCTATGTATGATCGATCACTATCTAATCTTCGTACACCATATTCTTTGCGGCTTCTAGCTGATACGGCATTAATAGCACTGATGTCTTTGCTATACAAATCTGTTACATCAACCACCAGTGAGGAGTCTTTTGCAAAGGTTTTGATATCTGCGCTAAATAGAATGGGGTAAAAATTGTTGGCAGTAACAGATTTTGTAATCGGACTTGAAGCGTCGCTTTCATTTTCAAAACTGATTACTTTTACATCAACTTTATTATCACGTCGTTCCCAGCGCACAACCTGCTCATTTACTTTCGAGCCTGCATTTACATAACCGCCACCATAATCAGAAGGGAGTTTTGCAATGCGACTTACTAAGAGCATATCTTTGGTAAGCAGCGAATCTGGGATTTCAAAATACAATTTGTCATCTACCCGGTGGGTGGTAAAAAGACCAGCATCTGTAACTGCGTCTTTCGTAATGATTTCATTGTAAGGTTTGAATTTGGAATCTTTGGGTTTTGGTTTTGCAGCATCTGCAGAAGCAGGAGTCTGTTGTTGTGTTTTGCATCCTAAAATTAGAATAGCTGCAAAACTGAGTAGGGATAATCGTTTCAGCATAAAAATTAATTTTGCCGCTGAAGTTACTCAATTTGCTTTTAAAGTACCCTGCTTTTAAATTCGGTTTCTGCTTAAATATGATAATGATGCTGCAGGCTGAACGCATACGTTTGAGCTAACTCCCTAAGTCTGCGGTTAAATTCTTTGTCAAGATCAGATTGCGCTATGATATGACCATCTTTTTTCTCAGCGACATAACTTGAAACCAATTGCGTTTTAAACTGCTCTATATTTTCTTTCGTTAATTGAGCACGTAAGTTGCAGGCATATTTTTTACCATCGCCAAAATTATCTACAGGAGCTTCTAACTGCAGTTTTAGCATTTGATCATTTCTGAATCTGAAATTGATGTAATCGTCAATATCGAGATTAGTTAAGTCCTGTCGTAAACCCAATATTAGGTAATGCAGCCCATTTATTGATTGAAAACCAATGTGTAATTGATTATGTTGATCACCAGTAAATTTATTGCTTTTGGAGGTGCGGCTTCGTTCAAAATAGAGTCCATTGCCATCTTCATTTTCTTCAATTACTAAGATAGAATGGCCACCGTAGATGTAGCGTTTTGCTCTTTGAAGCTCTTCGGTTGTTATAAGATAATTAGGGGCAAATAACAGGTGGCGCTCCAGGTTCTTATCCAAAGCATCGTTGCGTTTAAACAATTTTGAAAAAAGCATAGGTTCGGGGGATTTAGCTTAAATAAATAGAACGAATTACGTGCTAATCTATTAGGACAATTGTGGACTAATGTTCTAAATCCGGAGATTGGTAGGGGCGATCCGGGCTTAAAATTAATTTTTCTTAGTAATTAGCTTACTTTTTTACAAATATACAAAAGGTGGAAATTACAAGCAGTCTTAAATATCGAGAAGTTTTATTGTAAAATAGATAGTTATCAACTAATAAGGCAGAAAAAAACCCTCACAAATAATTGTGAGGGTTTAAGTACTCGGGACGGGACTTGAACCCGTACGAACTAATGTTCATTGGATTTTAAGTCCAACGTGTCTACCAATTCCACCACCCGAGCCTGGGCTTTAAAAAAAAACCCCATATTGAATGGAGTTTCAACTGGAGCGAAAGACGGGATTTGAACCCGCGACCCTCACCTTGGCAAGGTGATGCTCTACCCCTGAGCTACTTTCGCAATTCTGCCAGACCTGATGTCTAATGCGGATGCAAATTTACAAGATTTCTTTAATCTGCAAAGCAAATTTTACAAAAAAATAAAATTGATCAGGAAACCTTATTTTTTGTGTTGCCTACGAGCATTCTTTTGATCTCATTGAGCTTCATTAATGCTTCGACAGGAGTGAGTGTATCTATATCAGTATGAAGTATTTCGTCTTTAATCTCTTCAAGAAGTGGATCGTCGAGATTGAAAAAACTTAACTGCATCTCCTCGTCACTTCCGTTTTGTAATGCTGTTTTTTCTTCTTCTTTACGGGTTGAATTTTCAAGTTGAACAAGCATTTTGTTGGCGCGGTGGAGAACCTGTTGCGGCATTCCGGCCATTTTTGCCACGTGAATCCCAAAGCTGTGCGCACTACCCCCCGGAACTAATTTTCTAAGAAATAAAACATTGTCCTTGAGTTCTTTTACAGAAACATTGAAGTTTTTGATGCGTTCAAAGGTTTTACACATATCATTTAGTTCGTGATAATGTGTGGCAAAAAGAGTTTTTGGTCTGCCGGGATGTTCATGTAAATATTCACTTATAGCCCACGCGATCGAAATACCGTCATAGGTGCTGGTTCCTCTTCCTATTTCATCAAGTAAAACCAGACTGCGTTCAGAAAGGTTGTTCAAAATACTCGCCGTCTCATTCATCTCAACCATAAAAGTAGATTCACCCATTGAGATGTTGTCACTTGCTCCTACACGGGTAAATATGCGATCTACAATACCTATGCGTGCAGACTCAGCAGGAACAAAACTGCCCATTTGTGCCAGTAAAACAATTAAAGCGGTTTGTCGTAAAATCGCAGATTTACCAGACATGTTAGGGCCAGTGATCATAATCATTTGCTGGCCTGATCTGTCTAGGTAGGTGTCATTGGCGATATAGGGTTCGCCAAGAGGCAATTGCTTTTCAATGACCGGATGGCGCCCTTCTTTAATTTCCAAATCGTGACTTTCATCAATTTCTGGTCGCACATAATTATTTTCTTTAGCCAGACAGGCGTATGATCTTAGGCAATCTAGTCGAGCCAAAGTGTTGGCATTGGTTTGAACGGGTTCTATAAATTGAGTAATCCAGCTAACAAGCTGACCAAAAAGTTGCTGTTCTATGTTGAGGATGCGTTCTTCGGCTCCAAGAATTTTAGCTTCGTATTCCTTAAGTTCTTCAGTAATGTAACGCTCGGCATTAACCAAAGTTTGTTTGCGAATCCACTCCTCAGGAACTTTATCCTTGTGTGTATTGCGAACTTCGATATAGTAGCCAAATACATTATTTGAAGCGATTTTTAAAGAGGTGATGCCGGTACGCTCGGTTTCCCGCTGCAGCATTTGATCTAAATAATCTTTACCACTTGTCGCAAGGCCACGCAATTCATCTAACTCTTCGTGAAAACCCGCTGCAATAGTATCTCCCTTTAAAACACTAACCGGCGCTTCTTCATTAAGGGTTTCTTTTATTTTAGAGCGTAGGTGTTCCAGATTGTTGATTTTATCACCCAGGGTTTGAAGGGCTGTATTTTCAGACTGAGTGGCCAATGCTTTAATCGGCACCATAGCTTCCAGCGAATTCTTAAGCTGAATTACTTCGCGAGGAGTAACCTTTCCAGTTGCTACTTTTGAGATAAGTCGCTCGACATCGCCAATTTTCTTGATATGCTGTGAGAGCTTTTCATAAAAATCAGGATGTTTCAGCATGTAATCAACAACTTCGAGACGTTCTTCAATTGCAGTTATTGATTTTAGCGGAAGGGCAAGCCAGCGTTTTAATAATCGCGATCCCATTGGCGAGATCGTTTTATCGATAACATCCAATAGCGTGATTGCTTTGGCAGAAGTACCCTGATAGAGCTCCAGATTACGAATGGTGAATCGATCCATCCAGATATAGGCATCTTCAGCGATACGGCTGATGCGGGAAATATGTTGTAATTTATGGTGTTGTGTTTCGCTCAGGTAATGTAAAGCAGCACCTGCAGCGATGATGCCTTCCTCCAGGTGATCGATACCAAAACCTTTAAGGGTTTTGGTATTGAAATGCTTATTCAGGCTTTCGTAGGCAAAATCACTTTGAAACACCCAATCTTCCTGGAAAAATAGATGATAATCTGATCCAAAATCATCCTTAAAATCTTTCTTATGCTTTTTACTGATAAGAAGTTCACTGGGATTAAAATTCTGCAGCAACTTATCGATATAGGCAACATCGCCCTGAGTGGTTAAAAATTCACCGGTTGAAACATCTAAAAAAGAAAGTCCTAGTAATCGTTTGCCGTAATGTAAGGCGCCTAAAAAGTTATTGCTTTTTGCTTGTAGCACTTCATCGTTGAGTGCAACTCCGGGAGTAACGAGTTCGGTAACCCCGCGCTTAACAATAGTTTTTGTGGCTTTAGGATCTTCAAGCTGATCACATATCGCAACCCGGCAACCCGCTTTTACAAGTTTGGGTAAGTAGGTATTGAGCGAGTGATGTGGGAATCCTGCTAATTCGGTACGCTCACTACCGTTATTCCGGTTAGTAAGAATGATGCCTAAAATACCGGCTGCTTTTACAGCATCTTCTCCAAAGGTTTCGTAAAAGTCACCAACTCTAAACAATAGCAAAGCATCAGGATACTTTTGTTTGATCCCATTGTATTGTTTCATTAATGGTGTTACCGCCTTTTCCTTCTTCTTTTTTGCCATAAAGCCAGTTGCTTTTTTTCAGTTAAGCTAAGATGCTAAAATTAAAAAATCATACTTGTTTGCAGGTCTGAGATTAAAATGAGTTATCGTTTTTTTTCAACAATTCTACCCAATTTTAAATAGGAAAATCCAGGGGGTTCTCAGGCTTTTTGATTTAGCCTTAATATTTATTTTTGCAGGATGAATCGAAAATTAAAAAATAGCGAACTCGATCGTAAAACGATTGAAGAGTTTAAGTCGTCACGAAAAAGTCCTGTAATCGTGGTGCTCGATAATATAAGAAGTCTCAATAATATAGGGTCTGTTTTTAGAACAGCAGATGCCTTTCTGGTAGAAGCTATATATCTGTGCGGAATTTGTGCGCAGCCTCCTCATAAAGACATAACCAAAACTGCTCTTGGTGCAACTGAATCTGTAGCCTGGAAGTATTTTAAGACTACCGAAGAAGCAGTGAAAGAGTTGAAAGAAATGAATTATACCCTGGTTTCTGTTGAACAGGCAGAGCAGGCTGTTATGCTAAATGACTTTCAAATTGCTTCAGATAAGCAATATGCTATTATTTTTGGTAATGAGGTGAAAGGAGTACAGCAGCAAATAGTCAATGAATCTGAATATGTGATTGAAATCCCGCAGTCTGGTACGAAACACTCTTTAAACATTGCAGTCAGCGCTGGCGTGGTTTTATGGGATTTTTATGTAAAAACTGTCTTAACAGAGTAAGCTCTTTTGGCTAATTATTGTTAGTAATCATAAAGCTTTATTAAAGTTTCTTTAAATGTCGAGGTCTCGGCAATTTTAAATGTAAGCTTTACGTTATCGAAAGAAAAAAAGTACCCAACGTATGAAAGCTAATGATTTTCACTATGCCTCGTATCAAAGAGGTAATAAAGATGGTCGCAGACTGGGGATTGTTGTAGGAGCTTTAATAGCTATCGCAGTAATGTCTGTTATATTGTCTCTTATGTTTTTTAGATAACACTTTAAATGAACTCTCCCAGGATTTTTAAATAATCTTCTCGATTTTTGACAAAATCAAGATCGGAAATATCAATAATCTTCACATTATCCTGAGCCTTATTTTTGATCCAATTGAGATAACCCTGGTTGATTTTCAGAAGGTAATCTTCGGAAATATTTTGCTCGTATTCCCTTCCTCTTTTTTTAATATTTGCCAATAAACGCTCTGTATTTTGATACAAATAGATGTAAAGATCTGGTTTTACCAGTTCTTTATACATGATTTGATGCAGCTTTTTATAAAGTGCATATTCTTCTTCCGCAAGCGTGACGCGTGCAAAAATGAGTGATTTATAACTGTCATAGTCAGCGATCATAAAGTCTTTGAAAAGATCGTACTGACCTATGTCATCTAGCAATTGCTGATAGCGATCTGCTAAAAATGACATTTCCAGAGGAAACGCATAGCGAGCCTGATCTTCATAAAATTTTGGCAGGAATGGATTATCCTTAAAACGCTCTAAAATGAGTTTGGCATTAAAATCCTGTGCTATCATTGTAGACAAGGTCGTTTTACCAGCACCTATATTGCCTTCAATGGTAATGTAGTTGAATTTGTTCAACTGGAAATCCGTTTCCGGATTTTTAAGTTTTTGATCGATTTTTTCTAATTGTGATTCATCTGGTGATGCTTCAGCAAGCTCTGAAATGCTTTTGTTTAAAACCGGATGCGCCAAATTCTGTGCAATATCGCAAAGCGGAAACAAAACAAAATTGCGTAAATGCATTCTGGGATGTGGCACTTCTAGCAATTCCGTTTTTATTTTTTGGTCTTCATAGAAAAGCACATCGATATCGATATTGCGATCGGTGTATGTTATTGAATCTGTGCGTTTTCGGCCCAATTCCTGTTCGATTTTTAAACAGGTTTTAATTACCTCTTCAGGTGAAAGTCGGGTGCACAGATGCACTGCACAATTGAGGTAATCTGCTCCTTCGTATCCCCAGGAAGCCGATTTGTAAACTTTTGAGATGCTGTTAATCTTTCCAATTTCCCGGTAAAGTGCTTCGACGGCTTTTTGCAGATTTTCAAAGTGATTTCCCTGATTGCTTCCCAGCGATAAGTAGATGTTTTGTAATGAGTTAATAGGAGTGCGTGCTTAATATATTTTAAGAGCAATTTAAGTAAAAGCCCTTTACATTCTGCTAATTTTGATGAGAACCACTAGCAAATTAGGAAGAGATTGACGCAAGAGACCTTAAACCAGCGTGATGCACTTGCTGCTTACCGAATCTATTTTATACTGGGAGCTTTATTCATCTGTTCTCTGGTAGTTTCTAACCTTATTTTTCAGAAGTTTTTTTACTGGGATTTTTTTGGTTTGTACCGCTTTGAGATTTCAGTAGGGATTTTGCCTTACCCAATCACCTTTTTAATAACCGATTTGATAAGTGAGATCTATGGGCAAAAGAAAGCCAATCAGGTTGTGACGGCCGGTATTTTTGCTTCTGTTTTTTCTTTGCTTATTGTTTATACAGCAGCAGTCGTGCCAGCGACCAGTTGGTCTCCGGTTACAGATACGTTGTTTGAGACGGTGTTTGGTGCAACGGTGGTTGCCGTAATGGCGTCTATGATGGCATACCTATTTGCTCAATATATAGATATACAGCTCTTTCATTTTTGGAAACGACTTACAAAGGGAAAACATTTATGGGTGCGTAATAATTTTTCCACATTTTTCAGTCAGTTTGTAGATACGGCTACGGTATTACTATTGCTGTGTAGTTTCGGGAAAATAGAATGGGGAAGATTTGAAGCATTATTAATTAGCGGGTTTTTGTTTAAAGTATTAGTGGCTATATGTGATACGCCATTTTTGTATTTTAGTGTGTTTTTGTTTCGAAAGCGATTTAAACTGGCTCAGGGAGAGGAAATAGGCACTGAGGTTAATCACTACCAACAACTTGAAAAGCTCTAGTTTATGAAGAAAACTTACGCTGCTCGATAATGAATGGCCTTAAGCAGTGGCCAAAAATTAGAATACTATGAAAAAGATATTTAAAATAATAGGAATTGTTCTTGGGGTGGTAATTATAGCTTTGATTGCTGCGCCATTTTTGTTTAGAAGTCAGCTTGAGGATTTGCTCAAGCAGGCTATTAATAAAAATCTGAATGCGACCGTAGATTGGGAAGAATTTGATTTAACGCTATTTAGCAGTTTTCCTGATGCGGCTGTGCAGGTAAAGAATTTTACAGTGATCAATCGCGAACCTTTTGCGGGAGATACGCTGGCTTCTGGAGAACTACTTCAACTAGAAATGGGTGTGAAGCAACTGTTTAAAACTTCTTCAGATAAACCAATAGCTATCGATGCCATTGAACTTGACCGAGCTTATGTAAATATTCTGGTAGATAGTCTGGGTAATGCCAATTACGACATTGCAAAAGAAAACCCAGATGCGGCAAATGATACACTTACCGATAATTCAGGTGCATTTACATTTGATGTGCAGGAGTATGCGATTAAAAATTCACGTATCAACTATT
This sequence comes from Leeuwenhoekiella sp., assembly GCA_964219495.1. Lineage (GTDB taxonomy): Bacteria > Bacteroidota > Bacteroidia > Flavobacteriales > Flavobacteriaceae > Leeuwenhoekiella. The sequence continues at coordinate 47,686 of CAXPQP010000026.1, forward strand.
TAGATGAAAGCACTAAAACTTTTTTGAGGTTAACCGAGGTTAATCACGAGGGAGATGGTGATTTTTCAGCAGATATTTCAAATCTTAATACGCATACTGATGCTTTAGCCTCATTTGATTTTGATGGAGTAAATTATTTGAATAAAAATAAAATCGCTTTAGATGCGGTTATCGAAATGAATATGCCAGAACAGCGCTACACGTTTAAAGAAAATGAAGCCTTGGTTAACCAGCTTCCTTTAGTGTTTCAGGGTTTTGTAAAAGTGAATGAAGCGAATAATGAACTCGATCTTTCTTTTAAAACACCCAGTAGCGATTTCAAGAATTTTTTACAGGTAATCCCTGAAGTTTATGCTAAAAACCTGGAAGGGGTTACAACAACCGGAGATTTCGTAGTGAATGGTCGCATTAATGGTGTGGTTGATGAAGATCACATCCCTATGCTCAATATCGAAATTCAATCGAATAATGCTTCATTCAAATATCCTAATCTACCAAAAACGGTTCAGGATATTATTATTGATGCTCGCATTGTAAACGAAACGGGTAATGTAGATGATACTTATCTTGGCTTAAACAATCTCAATTTTAGAATTGATCAGGATGTTTTTAATGCTAAAGGAACCATTAAACGCTTAACAACAAACCCTTTGATTGATCTTGCTCTTAACGGAAGGTTGAATCTGGCTAATCTGGAAAAAGCATATCCACTAGAACTTGATCAGGACATCAACGGCATGTTGACTGTTGCTATGACAACTTCATTTGATATGGAGAGTGTAGATAAAGAGCAATATCAAAACATAAAAAGTAATGGTACCGCCAGTTTAAAAGATTTTAAATATGTTTCTCCTGAGTTGCCAAATGCACTAAATGTTGCAGAGGCTAATTTGGCTTTCAATCCGGGTACAATTAGTCTTCAAAATCTGGAAGCTCAAACGGGGAAAACCGATTTAAATGCAAAAGGTAGTATTGAAAATTTGATTCCGTTTTTATTGTCAAAGCAGAATTTAAAAGGGCGCTTTACGGTAACATCAAATACGGTTGATCTTGCCGATTTTAGTGTGATTGAAGATCATGCTGCTACCGCTGGTAATTCTGCAGCTACTACAACTACTGCAGCAAATGCCGATACGGCTATAAAAATCCCATCTTTTCTTGATGCGGGGATAGATTTTACAGCCGGAAAAGTAATCTACGATAATATTACCCTAAATAACGTAAAAGGGAATTTGACGGTTGCCGATGAAACGGCCAGACTTAACAATATTCAGTCAGATATTTTTGGAGGTAAGATTGCTCTAAACGGGAATGTAAGTACCAAATCGGACACACCTACTTTTGGTATGGATTTAAGTTTGAGTAATGTAAATATCAGTCAGTCTTTTGAAGGTTTGGAAATGTTTCAGCAATTGGCACCTATAGCTCGAGCTTTACAGGGAGCCTTGAATACCAATCTTACCTTAAATGGAAATCTTAATGACGATCTAACTCCTGTGTTTACGAGTCTTGCGGGTAATGCACTGGCTCAATTGCTCACGGTTGAGGTTGATCCCGAGCGTATGAAGCTGCTTCAGTTGCTCGATACCAATCTAGAATTTATTGATCTTGAACGTCTTGATCTAAGTAACCTTAAAACGCAGTTCAGTTTTCAGGATGGACTTGTAACCGTTAAGCCTTTCGACTTTAATGTAAAAGGAATAAATATCGGAGTTAGCGGGACGCACAGTTTAGAAAATGAGATTAATTACACCCTGAATCTGGATGTGCCTGGAACTTATCTCGGTTCAAAACTCGGTGGAGCATTGGCTAATTTGAGTAATCAGGATTTGGGTCAATATACGGTAGAGCTTCCTATAAAGTTGACAGGTAGTTTTACGAGTCCGCAAGTGGGTGTTAATACCCAACAGGCGGTTTCTAGTCTTACACAGCAAATTATTGCGACCCAAAAAGAAAAACTTACCCAGCAGGGCGAGGCTAAAATCAAAGATGTTTTAAGTGGTATTTTAGGTGGGAATAATACCACTAAAGATTCAACACAAACCGGAACGACCACGACTACTAAGCCTAGAGACACAGTGATTCAGAATGCGGCTTCGAAAGCAGTTAAAGATGTGTTGGGTGGTTTGTTTGGGAAGAAGAAAACGGCACAGGACACCACTAAGTCTAATAACTAAAATCCAGAATTCTATTGAAATTAAAAAACTTCAGGCTTCCTAATTAGGAAGCCTGAAGTTTTTTAATAATCGATTACAATAAATTCGGAACGTCTGTTTAATTGGTGTTCTTCTTCAGAACAATTCACACCATTTGAACATTCATTTTTAAGTTCAGTTTCTCCAAATCCTTCACCTGTAATACGTGAAGGATCGATCCCTCTGCTTACAATGTAGTTTGCTGTAGCCTTAGCTCTTTTGTCTGAAAGCGTAAGATTGTAATCATCTGGACCGCGACTATCTGTATGTGCGCGTACTTCAACAACTAAGGTTGGATTAGATTCCATCACAGCCAAAACTTTTACCAGTTCTATGGCGGCATCAGGCCGTATGTTGAAGCGGTCAAAATCAAAGTAAATTGGATTGAGCTTCAATAATTTTGCAAGATCATCACCAGGGTTAATACGTGTAATGCGTGGTTCCAGATTGAGATCTACGGTCATACTTTTATCTTCGAGTAGAGAAGTAACTAATTTCTCGGAAGAGTAATAGTCTGGTTCTTCTGCGCGTATAAGTATTTCGGTATTACAAAGCGGGTTGAGTTCATATTCTCCCTTTTCATTAACCTCTGTGGTTTGCAATACATTTCCATTCAAATCAAGCATATTCACAGTAGCTGTAGAAATAGGAAGTAAGGTTTGAGCGTCTCTAATTGTCCCAACAATTTTGGTTCGGCACTCAGGAATTACTTTAATGGTGCGTTTGAATCGAAAGATGTCATCACCACCCATACCATAATATCTGTTGGTAGAGAAGTATCCCGTATTGCTGAATTCATCTACTATAAAGGCAAAATCGTCCTGGGGACTATTTATAGGTTTTCCTAGGTTAATGATATATGCGATATCACCATTTTTACGTGTTGCAGCCACGTAAATATCGAGTCCGCCAAGTCCTGGTCTGCCATCAGAGGAGAAGTATAAATTTCCTTTTTTACTGATATAAGGAAAATTTTCGCGTCCTTCAGTATTTACTTTTGGTCCAAGATTGCGAGGTTTGCTGTATGTATTGTCTCCCAAAATATCTACAACCCATAAATCTGAAAGCCCAGTTGTGCCCGGCATATCTGATGCAAAATACAACTGTTTGTTGTCTGGACTCAGAGCAGGGTGTGATACCGAATATTCATCACTATTAAAAGGAAGCTCAACAGGATCTGACCAGGAGTCGCCTTGTTTTACAGCCTTATAAGTTTTTAAACGAATAGTTCCTCTCTTATCACTTCGTTTTACCCCTTGAGCAAAATTATTTCGGGTAAAATAAATCGTTCTGCCATCGCTTGAAAAAGTTGGGGTTGACTCGTGAAAACGCGAGTTGAGTTTATCTCCAAACTTTTCAACTGGGCCTAGATCACCAGTTTCTTTGTCTACAGCTGCCTGATAAAAATCGAGAAAGGGCTCATTGTTCCATTTGTGAATATACTTGTCTACAGTTCCCGTATCTCTAGAAGATGAGAAAATCAGGCTATTCTCATAGAACATAGGTCCAAAATCGGAATATCTGGAATTGGTCTTTCTAAGATTCTCTACTTCATAATCGCTGTCTGAGTAGCTAATGTCTTCAAGATAATCAGGTTCTTCTTCAAAAAGTTCTGCACGACTATCTCCGCCTTTGGCTTTTCTAAAAGCTTCCATGATCTCATCAGACTTGCTATAATTTTGAAGAGCTTTAAGAGACTGGGCATATCTAAACAAGTGCTCTGGAGATACCTCATCTGGATATTTTTCTACCAAACGCTCATACCATTTTGCGCTTTCTTCGTATTTGGCATTAAAATAATAGGAGTCACCCAGTTTTTGAAAAAGCTCAGGTGATTCATAGCCGTCACCTGCAAGACGCAGGTAGATTTTCTGTGCGTCTATGAAAGCATAGCTTTCAAATTGTTTATCAGCTTTACTTAATTCTTTTTCTTGTGCCTGTGTGTAAGGCAAGCTGCTGAAAATGAATACGGCAATAAGCAGAAGTTTGAAGTTGAACTGCGTAACCATATGAATGGACTCAATTTAAGATTTAGGGGATGCAAATATTACGAAATTATTGTATATAAACGGTTTAAGTTTGTGAAAAATCGAAGTTTCGAAGGACTTTTTTTACGTTTTATCATTGTTTTAGGCCTAAAGTCTGGTAGTGTTATCAGATTTTTAAGGTATTTCTTACATTTGATATGACCAATTTTAAAAATCCAAACTATTGAAACTTATAGATATTATACAAACGCGACGCTCTATTTTTCCTATTCAATTTACGAGCCAAAATGTGAGTAAAGAACAACTAATGCAAATGCTGGAAGCAGCAAATTGGGCCCCGAGTCACCGAAAGACTAACCCCTGGCGTTTTAAGGTTTTTAAAGACGAATCGTTAAATCTTCTTGCAGAAAAAGTAGAATCTGCATACAAGCGAACTACTCCAGAAAAAGTATTTTCAGAATTTAAATTGAAAAAGAGCCTGGAAAAAATACTAACAAGTGGTGCCGTAATCGCTATTTGTATGCAACGCGATCCTAAAGAAAGTCTTCCGGAATGGGAGGAGATTGCTGCAACAGCTATGGCTGTTCAAAATATGTGGTTGATGGCTGGGCAATTAGGCCTGGCGGGATATTGGAGTTCACCCGGGTACATTGAAGATATGCAGGACGAATTAGAGCTGGCAGATGGCGAGCGTTGTCTTGGTTTTTTCTATTTGGGAGGCTATGACAGAGAGATGTCAGAAGCTGTACGTGAGCCTGTAGAAGATAAGATTACCTGGTTTTAATCGGTTATCTTATCTTCTCATCTCATCTGTTTTTTATGAATTTACAAATTCTAGCAAGGCGCTGGTAATGTATTCAATCTGCTCGTCATCCAGTTCGGTATGCATAGGCAGTGAAATCACTTCTTTCACGAGTTGGTTAGTCACTGTAAAATCATCTTCATTATAGCGATCGTCTGTATAAGCTTTTTGTTTGTGAAGTGGGATTGGATAATAAACACCGCAAGGAATTTCTTTGGAGTTGAGAAACTTTACCAAACCATCCCGATCACAATCTTTTAAACGCAACGTATATTGATGGAATACGTGACAATCACAAACCTCACATATAATTGGTGTCGTAATTTTAGTGTGATCTTTCAGTCTCTCAGTGTATTTGCGAGCAGCCTCACGACGTTTTGCGTTATAGGTGTCAAGATGGGGTAATTTTGCACGTAAAACCGCAGCTTGTATAGAATCGAGTCTTGAATTAACTCCAACAACATCGTGGTGGTATCTTTCATACATCCCATGATTAACAATACCGCGAAGCGTATGAGCTAATTTATCATCATTGGTAAAGATCGCTCCGCCATCACCATAACATCCCAGATTCTTTGAAGGAAAAAATGACGTACTACCTACGTGACCAATGGTTCCTGTTTTGACTTTAGAACCATCTTTTCGGGTGTAATTTGCCCCGATACCCTGTGCGTTATCTTCAATTACAAATAGGTTGTGCTCTTCTGCAATCTCCATAATTGCATCCATATCGGCTACCTGGCCAAAAAGATGAACCGGCACAATCGCTTTGGTTTTTGGAGTAATAGCCTTTTTTATAGCTTCCACATCTATATTAAACCCGTGTGGATTTACGTCAATCAAAACCGGAGTGAGCTGTAATAAAGCAATAACTTCTACAGTCGCTGCAAAAGTAAAGTCAGCCGTGATAACCTCATCTCCTGGTTTTAAACCTAATCCCATCATCGCAATTTGCAGGGCATCAGTACCATTTGCGCAGGGGATTACGTGTTTAACTCCCAGATAGTCTTCCAGTTCTTTTTGAAAGGCGTGAACCTCAGGACCATTGATGAATGCTGTAGTATCGATTACTTCCTGAATTGTGCGATTTACCTGATCTTTTATGGGTTCGTATTGACCTTTAAGGTCAACCATTTGTATTTTTCTCATAATTTTTATTTTACCTGCCCCTGTTCAATCCAAATGTAAACGCGTCGGATATCAATTTAAGTTTCATCTTCAAGCACAGTTTCACATATTCGGAACTTCAAGACGTTTTTCTCAAGAGCCAATTTATCTCGAATTCGGGTAGGATTTTGGATTACGAAATTACAAAATCTGCTTCCTATTGCCAATGTATTTTTTTGTGGAAAAGGCTACTTTTACCACGTTATGCGATATCTATATTCCTTATTGATTCAGCTTTTTGAGTGGCTTTTACCGGTGTTGGGACTGTTTAGTTCTAAGCTGAAGGAGTTCAGAGTGGTGCGTCAATCTGTATTCTATAAACTAAAAAGGGAAATTGAACCTGAAGATCATATCATTTGGATTCATGCAGCTTCTTTGGGAGAATATGAGCAGGCCGTCCCTGTTTTGGAGGCCATAAGAACTGAATATACACAAGCGAAAATCCTACTGACTTTTTTCTCACCCTCAGGTTATGAAGTGCGGAAGAATAGTCCGCTGGCTGATGTTATAACCTATCTCCCTCTGGATACGCAGGCTCATGCAAGCAGCTTTTTAAATTTGGTAAAACCCAGCCTTGCTATTTTTGTAAAGTATGAGTTTTGGCCAAATTACCTCGAGGAGCTTTATAAGAGAAATGTTCACACGCTACTAATTTCTGGGGTTTTTAGAGAGAGTCAACCTTTTTTTAAGTCCTATGGCAAGTGGATGATTCCCTCTCTTAAAGCTTTTAATTATTTCTTTCTTCAAAATGAAGAATCGAAAACTGCTTTGAAACAACTTGGCTTTACAAATGCTGAAGTTAGTGGTGATACTCGTTTTGATCGGGTTACAGGACAGCGTTTCTACGATAACACGCTTGATTTTATTAAGAATTTCAAAAACGACCAATTATTGCTGGTATGCGGAAGTACCTGGCCCGAAGATGAGGCGCTTTTATTAGACTTTATCAATCAAACATCAATAAAGGTTGTGGTGGCACCACATAAAATTGATCAGGAGAAAATTGAGCGTTTTCATAATCAAGTTTCCCGATCGGTTGTCAAATACTCCAACTATCAAAAGGAAAATTTGACACATGCTGATGTACTGATTCTTGATCACGTGGGTTTATTGACCAAAGTTTACGCTTACGCAGATCTGGCTTTTGTGGGAGGCGCAACTGGTAATACAGGTCTTCATAATATTCTGGAACCTGCAACTTTTGGTATTCCTATACTTACAGGTAAGCACATTGATAAATTTCCTGAGGCTCAGGATTTGAGAAAATTAGCTGGATTATTTACCGTATCAACTCCCCAGGAAACTACGGAGCTACTATTGAAATTGGTGAATGATTCCAATTTCAGACAACAATCGGGTATGATTGCTGGTCATTTTATATCAAGCCAGACCGGCGCAACTCAAGCAATAATGAATTATTTGAAGTATCAAACACTTACAGCCTGATTGAGGTAATTGCGGAAAGGCAGCATTTCTTTATATATTTCAACAACCAGTTCTTCAAAATTATCGCCAACCACGATCTTCTGAGTAAGATTATATTTCACGGCAAATGATTTCATGCACAACAGTTCAATATGTTTATGTTCTTGAGTAAATCCTTTAGGTGCAGTTTTTAAACTGTCTCCATCATCAATTAAGTCATCAAACATTTTTTTAAAGGATGGTTTATTAAGTATTGCCAAAAACTCTTCGCCATTGTAATCAATTGCATCTCGTATGCTGGCAAGCAGTTCATTTTTTGGTTTATAAAAACCACCTGCTATAAAACTTTCGGAAGTACCAAGGTGAATGTAAAAATCTCCGTGATTAGGAGCGACATCCAGGCCAGCGCCAAAATGATCCTTGTAAATTGGTTTATTGGGATGATAAAGTAAATTGTTGTTGATTCTATTGATGGCTTTTTTACCCGTGGTGGGATGATAGTCGGGATCAACAGCGGCAAGTTTTATATCCATTTTATTAAGCCAATCGATATAAAAATCACGAACCTCGTGATAGGTTTTGCGATGTGCATCCATCCAATCTTTTGAATTGTTCTTTTGCAATTCTCTAAGGAAATCAAACAACTTATAAAAGCTCATTTTTGATTTAAAATTAGTTAGTGTGTCTTTGAGATTAGGCTAATTGCCTAGTGTTTAACGCATTGTTAAGTTAGTTTTGGCAATCATTTATAATTCCGGTTAGGTTAGTAGCGAGAAAATCCCTTTACTTTTGAAAAATACACTTAAACCTAATTAATTATGAAAAAAGCAATTCTAGTTTTAACATTAAGTCTTTCGGCTTTTGCAACTTTTTCATGTAGAGAAGCTGAAGAAAATGATAAAGAAACTGTAATAGTAAAAGAAGTTGAAGTTGAACGAACTGAGGATCGTGAAGGCATTCTTGAACGTACTGCTAAAAAAGTAGATCAGGAAGTAAATAAAGAGATTGATCAGGAAATCGAAAACATCGGAGACGATAACTAATACTATAAAGATGAAACGTTTAAGCTATTTAGGACTAATTGTTCTGAGTCTTACTTTTTCATTAACCTCTTGTCGTGAACAAAGCGAAAAAGAAAAGTTGATTGAGGAGATGAAAGAAGACGGGGCAGTTATTAAAGAAAAATCAGACGACGGTGATTACAAACTTAAGATGGAAACCGACGATAAAGAGGTTAAAATCAAAGAAGATGCCGACGGCGAAACAAAAATTAAAGTAGATAACTAGTTTAGTTACATTGCACTTAAAACCACTGGGAAGCCGGTGGTTTTTTATTGCTTAAGGATTTATTGTAGGCTGCGCATTTGATTTTTCAATTCTTCCATTCCCTGTTGCAATTCTCGCAACAAACTACTTTCAGAAGGTGCATCCAGATTAAAAGTAAGTTTACTGTTTACCTGCCACAATTCCTGAATATCACTAACCTGAACTTCGTAGGGTATATATTCCTGATTAATTGAAATCAACAACACTTTTGAAGGATCGGGTAACTTCTGAAGTTTTTTCACCACAACAGCATCCGGCATAACCACAACATAAACTTTATTTGAAGTTACTTCACTCATACTAGCCACAGCTTTACCTAAAACCCAATCTTCAGGCATGAAATTGGGCAACATACTATCGCCTTCTACCTGGAAACCTCTGTAGGTTGCATTTCTATATTGGGGTAGTGGAAGGTCAAAAGCAGGTAACTGCTGGTACCATTCTACATCCTGAACGTTTTGAGGGTAACCGGCTGCAGCTTTTTGATTTACCATAACCAGATTTTCCTGATCTGCAGAATCAACCGTTACAACCTTAGGACTTACATCACCTTTACTTGCATTGAGTAGTTTTTGATTGCTGTAGCCAAATAACCAAAGTGGATTTACATTGTACAACCGTAATAACTCAGTCACAATCTGGCCAGAGAGTTTGGTTCTTCCGCGTTCGATATCTGCGGTAGAATTTTTAATTCCTAAAGCTTCAGCAAACTCTGTTTGTGTAAGATTTTGCTCTTCGCGTATTTGCTTAAATCGGCGGATATCGCCAGTTACATCATTGATTCCCATATCGTAAAAATAGTATTATTTGGAAAAAATCCTATTTAAAGTTAGGAAAAAATCCGTAATATGGAAAAATTCTTTAATTTCGTAAATATTCCAAGAATATGTTTATTATTTGAGAATATAAAATTGATCTAATAAAATTCGGTGCTATGAATTTTGAACGTATACGGGAAAAGCTAAATATTTTGGCTGATGCTGCAAAATATGATGTATCCTGTTCCAGTAGTGGTAGTAAAAGAACCAATTCTTCAAAAGGTTTGGGAGATAGTAGTGGTATGGGAATCTGCCATAGCTATACTGAAGATGGTCGCTGTATTTCGCTTTTGAAAATTTTGCTTACCAATCACTGTATTTATGATTGTGCCTATTGTGTAAGTCGTAAAAGCAATGATATTAAACGGGCAGGTTTTAAAATTCAAGAGGTGGTAGATCTTACCATTAACTTTTACCGTCGTAATTACATTGAGGGATTATTCCTGAGTAGTGGCATTTTTTCGAGTCCAGATTACACGATGGAGAGGTTGATTGCTGTGGCTAAAAAATTACGCTTAGAAGAAAATTTCAATGGATATATACATCTAAAATCTATTCCAGGATGTAGTGATGAATTGATGCAGGAAGCTGGTCTGTATGCAGATCGACTTTCGATTAATATAGAAATCCCTACGGTTTCTGGTCTCAAACTTTTGGCTCCTGAAAAAGATCATAAGGATTTCATTCGCCCTATGGAAACTGTAAAGAACAGTATCATCACTTACAAAAGTGAAAAGAAGCTGTTTAAGAAAACACCGGTTTTTGCTCCTGCAGGTCAGAGTACACAAATGATCGTTGGCGCGACTGGAGAGAGTGATAAAGATATTATGTACTCCGCAGTTCACTATTACGGTACTTATAAAATGAAGCGTGTTTACTATTCAGGATATGTGCCGGTGCTTCAGGATAACAGATTACCAGCTTTGGGGACAGAAGTACCTATGTTGCGCGAGAATCGTCTTTATCAAACCGATTGGTTACTCCGTTTTTACGGCTTTGATGTACGAGAAATTCTGAATAAAGATTTTCCCAATCTGGATGTAGATATTGACCCTAAACTCAGTTGGGCACTGCGAAATATGCATCTGTTTCCGGTTGATGTGAATAAAGCAGATAAACGTATGTTGGCAAGAATTCCTGGGCTTGGGATGAAATCTGTACATATAATTTTGAATGCGCGCAGATTTCGTAAGTTGAATTGGGAGCACCTGAAAGCTATTGGTATCGCAATGAATAGGGCCAAATATTTTATGGTTTGTGATTCTAAGGATTGGGAACGAAGAGATCTGGAACCTCAACGCATTAAGAGTATGATCTTGCAAAGTAGTCAAAGCAAATATCAGAAAATGTACAACCAACAACTTCAACTTTTCTAAATTGAATACAACCAGACTTATTCATGACGGAAGCTTTGAGGGATTACTGACTGCAATTTTTCAGGTGTATGACGAGCGATTGGATCAGGTGATACTATGTTCTGAGAAAAATCTTCAACCTGATTTCTTTGCAGTAGATTGTCTCGTTTATACAGATCCACAAAAAGCAGAACGAGTATGGAAAGGGTTAAAAGCCTTTAAGTTGCTCAGACAGATGTGTTATAAGTCATTTCTAAGAGAGGCAGAAAGATCAGATAATGTTATTCTTGAAGCTATTCAATATGTTATTAAAACCAAAAACGAAACCGATTATGGGCATCCAGCACTTTTGCAATTGTCAAAATGGACTAAGGAAGTAGGACGCGAGAAACACCGAATGGAGGCCTTTGTAAGATTCAAGCGAGCCCAGGATAACACCTATATTGCGGTAGTAGAGCCAGACTTTAATGTGCTACCCCTCATTTCCCGTCATTTTAAAAACAGGTATGCAGATCAGGTATTTTTGATATACGATTTAAGGCGCGGCTATGGAATCTATTACGATTTAAAGAAAATTGATTTTATAGTTTTGGAAGATCATAATTTGAAAAACCTCAAGTCTATTCTTCACGAAGAGGAAACCTGGTACGATGCGATGTGGCAGGATTATTTTAAAAGCACCGGAATCAAAAGTCGTATTAATGCAAAGCTTCATAAACAACACGTCCCAGTGCGTTATTGGAAATATCTAAACGAAAAAAAACCGAATTAAGGAGAAATGATTATTTTTAGTTTAAACAAATAACCACAATTATGAAACGTATTATTTTAAGTGTTGCTATGTTAGCAATCGTGGCGACTACGTATTCTTGTAGAGAGACCACCCAGGAAAAAACCGAAGATGCCGTAGAGGCAATTGGTGAAGATATTGAAAATGCTGCCGAAGAAACTGGTGAAGCAATTCAGGAAGGTGCAGATGAGCTCAATGATGAGATTCAAGGCAACGATGATATGTAATTAATATCTCAACCTTCTTTTATTGGGTATTACGATGTAAAAAAGCATCTTAAAATTAAATTTAAGGTGCTTTTTTTAGTTTTCAGTTCATCAAAATATTTGAAAATGATAAATTCAAAAGACTTATAATCATTAATTTACTAGAACTGTTGCGGGATTTTTACTAAAAATACAATTCGATAAAAAATTTAATAAAATTTAAGAATAAGCCTTTATTAATTATATACATTTGACATCAATTAACGCTAATTAAATTTAATACGATTATGAAAAAATTTATGTTTAGTGCATTCGCACTTTTACTAATGGTTTCTGTTTCTGCTTGTCGCGAAACTACTGAAGAAAAAGCTGAAGATGCAATGGAAAGCGCTGCTGACGACATGGGTGATGCTATGGAAGATGCTGGTGATGCTGTTGAAGAGGCTGCTGAAGACACTGGAGATGCTATCGAAGAAGGTGCTCAGGAAGTTGAAGACGAAGTTGAAGGAAACGACGACATGTAATCTCTCTTTTGAGAAATATAGAAAAAGCCCGGTAAAACCGGGCTTTTTTATTGGTTATTTAAATAATTCTTTTAACTAAACTGCAGCACTGCTTGTTTCTGCAGAACGTTCTACCTTTTTTACCAGGCCTTGTAAAACTTTACCAGGACCTACTTCAATAAATTCACTGGCTCCATCTTTCAACATATTTTGAACACTTTGCGTCCATTTTACAGGAGCAGTTAATTGAAATAAAAGGTTCTTCTTAATTTCAGCAGGATCGGTAACTGCAGTCGTACTTACATTTTGATAAATAGGGCAGGTAGGCTCGCTAAAAGTTGTTTTTTCAATTGCAGCTGCAAGTTCTTCCCGTGCTGGCTCCATTAATGGAGAGTGAAAAGCACCACCTACAGGTAAGATTAAAGCACGTTTTGCACCACGTTCTTTTAAGCGCTCGCATGCTTCTTCGACAGCTTTAATTTCGCCTGAAATAATAAGCTGACCTGGGCAATTGTAGTTTGCTGCAACAACAACACCTTCTACATCTGCACAAACAGCTTCTACAAGTTCATCTTCCAATCCCAGGATTGCAGCCATTGTCGAAGGCGTAGTTTCACAAGCTTTTTGCATGGCCTGAGCACGCTGAGAAACCAGTCGTAAACCATCTTCAAACCCTAAAACTCCGTTAGCTACTAACGCCGAAATTTCGCCCAGTGAGTGACCTGCAACCATTTGAGGTGTTGCGGCATCTCCTAAAGCCTTAAATAGAGCTACCGAATGAAGAAATATTGCAGGCTGAGTTACTTTAGTCTCTTTCAGCTCATCTGCCGTACCTTCAAACATGATTTTTGTAAGATCAAAGCCTAAGATTTCATTTGCCTTTTCAAACAATTCACGAGCTGTGGCAGATGCTTCATAAACATCCTTACCCATTCCTGTAAATTGCGCCCCTTGTCCCGGGAAGATATATGCTTTCATAATTAGTCATTTTTGTAATGCTGCAAAAGTACGTATACCATCAGGGATTTTGAAATATTAAATTTTTACTGACTGAAGGTTCATATTAGGCATATGTAAAATTGCCTTAAACCTTTAAAGATCCTGTTTCTCCCAATTCGGTTTTTTCACCGGTTACAGCTCCGTAGGCCATTTTAAGGAGACTTATAAATTTGTTTGATTTAGAATCCCAATATTGTGCACTTAAAGGTTTGAATTGTATGGCAGTTAGATTAGGATCATTTTTACCATCAAACCAGGCATCATCACTTTTACCATATAATTCATCAAGAATTGCTTTATCTCTAATTATACTTGCTTCTCCATAAACACTTAGGAATTCGAAATCACCAGGCTTGGAGTAAAACAGCTGAACTTTGGAATCTCTTTGAATATTTGCATTGTGATCACTATTGGCATTGCTCAGAAACCAAATGCTTCCATTATCATCTACTTTTTTAGTAGACATAGGGATGGCATCAATAGGTTGATTGTTTAAGGCAGTAGCCATAAATGCAAAGTCAATTGAAGTGACTAGTTCTTTAAGCTTTTTTAAAGCTTCAGTATTGGTTAAATTCTTAGTACTCATAATTTCTTTTTTCTTTTAAAAGTACGCGAATTCAAAAGCACTAATTTCTAAGGCAAAGCCAAAAATATTTTGGTAATGGTAAAGTTTGTTAAGACTTACTCGAAGTTGTGAAGTATTGCTTTCGCGGAAGCATAATAGTGACCTCCAAAAAGATTTAAGTGTACCAAAATGTAATAAAGTTGCCAGAGTTGGATGCGATCTTTCCAGCCAGGCGAAAGAGGAAAAGCTTTATCATAACTTTCAAAAACTGTTTCAGAATATCCTCCAAAAAGGCGCATCAAGGCTAAATCCATTTCGCGTGGAGCATAGTAAACAGCAGGATCAATGAGGGTAGGCAAGCCAATGTTGTCTACCATATAATTGCCAGACCATAAATCACCATGAATAAGCGACGCGGGTTCATCTGGGATTAACTTTTCGATGCGTTTATAAAAAGCGTCAAGATTATCAAAAGCATAGCCTTGGTCTAAAGCACATTTAAATTGAGGTTTCAGGCGTTGATTGATGTAAAAATCTGCAGCATTATCCTGTTTAGTATTGAATTGTTTGAGACTGCCTATGTAATTATCTTCCTCTAATCCAAAAGAACCCGAATGTTTGTGAAGTGCTGCCAATCGTTCACCAAAAATGGAATCGAAGTTTGATGCTTTGGGAGCAGATTCAATATGTTCTAATACGAGAAAAGCTTTAGTTTCAAAATAGCCGGTGAGAAGTGGTGTAGGTATTGTAAAGGTTTTTGTGCTGCGTAGTAAATCAAGTCCTTCTCTTTCGAGCTCAAACATATTGGGGAATGCTTCAGCATCATTAACTTTTAGTACCCAGGCATCAGAAGCCGTTTTTAGTTTATAAACCTCGTTAATATCACCGCCAGCTAGGACAGAAGATTTTAGAATCTCGGCATTTAAAAGGTTGGAAAGATAGTTTTTAAATTTATCGCTTAGCATAAGTTAGAAACGTAAAGGCATAATCATGTCTGTCGTCTTTATCGTGAAATTGACTTGCAATCAATTCCCAATTGTCTTCATCAATTTCAGGGAAAAAGGCATCAGCTTCAAAAGTTCCATGTATGCGAGTAAGTTCTATATGAGTCGCCTGTTCTAAGGCAAGTTTATAAATCTCTCCACCGCCAATGATGTATTTGATCTCGTCATCACCAGCTAGAATTAATGCTTCGTCCAGATTTTTTGCAATCAAAACACCGTCAAATGGAGGCTGGTAATCATCCTGACGGGTTATCACAATATGCGTGCGATTAGGCAGTGCTTTAGGAAATGACTCCAGCGTTTTTCTACCCATTATGATCGGGTGATGGGAAGTAAGACTTTTGAAACGCTTAAAATCATCAGGCAGATGCCAGATTAAATCATTGTCTTTCCCCAATGCATTATTTTCTGCGGCGGCAGCAATTAACGTGATCATAGGTTTATGAATTTATGGGTCGGTCTGTAATAGAATGTGAACCTCTTTCTTTTGGAGGAAGCGGATGTTCCTGTTCGACTCGATTTTGAAGCTTTGCAATTTTAGCTTTTTGCTTGGCTACCAATTTATCAAGCTGTTCATTTTCCCACTTTCGATTCATAAAACTATTGAGAATAAACACATTTAAAACGTGAATCAAAAGAATAAAAAACCAGATTAAACTTGCCCATACAAACCAATCTACCGAAGCCGGTCTAAAGGCTGCCCCAAAATCTAAGAATTTGTTAAGTATAATAAACATTACACACCCAGCTAGGAAAACAATAAAGTGTCTAAATAAGTTTTTCTTTTGCTTTACTCTGCGCTGAGCATATTCAATAAGCTCGCGCTGCTCGGGATCAATCTTAGAACTTTCCTGTTTTTTTGTGAACATATCTTAAGGTACTTGTATGATATAGGTGAGATTTACTGTTTTGCGGTAAAATTTAAAAGTAAAACCACTTAAAATGGCGTGGCTTTACTGGAACAGGTTAAATTTACGAGAAATACTCATGCTTTTACCTTATGAAAAACCTAAAAAAGGAATTCCCTCATACGCTTAATTATGTTCACCTTAACACAGCTGGTTCTGGTTTACTTTCAGAAACCGTTTTAGATTTTAGACAAAATCACGATCTGGACTATTTGGTTTTAGGTAGTGTTTTAAAGGAAAGTCAGGGTGAGTTCCTGGATAAAGTTCGTGAAGATGTTGCAAAATTCTTCTATCACAGCCCTCAGTATACATCTTTACAACCCAGTTTTTCCATTGGTTTCAACGTTATATTGGATGCATTAGATCTTAAAACAAAATTCTTATTGTTAGATGAGGATTATCCCTCCATTAACTGGCCGGTTGAACAGCGGGGTTTTGAAGTTGAGTATGCGCAAATAGATGCCAATCTAGAAGATAATATCGCACAGGCTGTAGAAAAACAAAAGCCAAATGTTTTATGTCTCAGTCTTATACAATACTTAAACGGAATTCGTATTGACTTCGATTTTCTAAAACAGCTAAAAAACGCACATCCAAATTTGCTAATCATTGCAGATGGTACGCAGTATCTGGGAATCGAAGATTTTAATTTTGCAGAAAGTGGTATAGATATTCTTGGAGCCAGCGCCTATAAGTGGCTTAATGCGGGTTATGGTAATGGATTTTTCTTATTCAAACCTGAGATGGAAGAAATCTTGACACCTAAGAGTCTTGGTTTTGGATCTGATAAAGGAAAATATAAATCAATAGATTTTAATCTTTTAAGCCGAATGGAACCCGGACATTTAGATACATTCAATTTTGGAAGTTTGCAGGCAGCTATTCAATTGGTAAAGAAAATTGGTTATACTAGCATTGAAGAGCAAATTCAAAAATTACAAAAGCTTGCTTTTGAAGCATTTGCTGAACGTAATTTGCTGCAGGAGGCTGTTTTAAAACGTGCTATCCACGGACCATTTTTTAATATTAAGGGTGATCAGAAAGTCTTTGATAAACTTAAATCAAATGATGTTCTTTGTACGCAGCGAGGTACCGGAATTCGCGTAAGTTTCCATTATTTTAATACAGAAGCCGATTTGCAAGCCCTTTTGAAGTTAATTTAGCATTGAGGAGACATTTTTAATCGTTAATTTTTTAACGGTTTGGTTTTCAATAACGTTTTCGTAATCGGGAATCCCACAAAGAAGTATTGATTGACTGAAAAATTCGAAAAAATAACATATAAGGTGCTGATATTTTGGGTTTTATGGGCTGCTGGTCTTACTTTTGAAATAACTAAAAATAATTTGTTATGCCAATTACGAAACAATTTTTAAAATCAAAGCCTGAGTGTAAAGTTACTTTCACCGTATTGGATGTTGACGCAAATGCAGTTGCAGTTGCTGGTGACTTTAACGATTGGGAGAAAACCGAACTTAAGAAATTAAAAAATGGTTCTTTTAAAGGCCAACTCAATATACCTGTTGACGCTACTTATGAATATCGTTATTCAGTTGATGGGGAGTGGATCAATGAGCCAGAAGCAGATGGTTATAAATTTAACGACTTTGCAGGCGCTGAAAATAGCCTTTTAGCTCTTTAATCAAGAATCACATTTAGTACGGAAGCAATCAGGATCTGTGATTTTGATTGCTTTTTTTGTTGGTGCCAACCTAGAGTTTGTATTCTAAGGTTATTCTCTAAAATGATTTCTTTAAAAACTTTCTGGTTGTACCCAGTGACAGTTCTTGTCAGGCTTTTTTGAAAACATAATCTGTAAAGTATTTCCTGGAGTCTTCAAACTGAGTTGTCACTTCAAGACCAGCTCCTTTTGCAAGCCAGCCTACAATGTGATCATCATATTTCTGGGATATTTCGGTATGAATACTTTCCCACGCAGAGAAATTAATTTCCAGGTTAAGCTTGTTAAGACTCACTTTTTGATCTTTTGTGCTTACTAAAAAACTTTTAGCTGTTCCTGTCTCGGGGTCGTATGTGGGCCAATGCATAAAGGCATCGCAGTTAAAATTTGCATCTAAACTATTATTTATACGATTGAGCACGTTTTTGTTGAAAGCCTCCGTCACTTTTTGCGAATCATTGTAAGCGCTACGTATAATTTCAGGATTCTTCTTTTGATCAAAACCCATAAAGAGCAAATCTTCAGCTTGCATGCATTTTCTAATTTCTGAAAGAAAATTAACTGCGTGTTCGTGATTGAGGTTTCCAATATTAGAACCCAAAACCATTATTACTGTTTTGCGATTGCCAGATCTGGAACATAGATTCTTGAGAACTTCAAAATACGTTCCCTGCTCGGTAACTACTTCAATTGTGGGAAATGTTTTTAGTAAATCTTCTTCCAAATTGTCGAGTGCATTCTGACTGATATCTATCGGCTTGTAGGTGAAATTTGATTTGTTTTCAACAAGATGTTGTAGCAGCACTTTGGTTTTTTTGCCGTCACCTGCACCCAATTCGACCAGGTCAAAGCCATCTGGATCACTAAAGAGATTAGCTATTTCGGTAGTATGCTTTTCAAATATCTCATATTCGCAACCTGTTAGGTAATATTCCGGCAGGTGCATTATTTGTTGAAAAAGAGCATCCCCTTTTTTATCGTAAAACCATTTCGAAGAAATGTATTTAGGTAATGCAGTCAAGCCTTCATATATCTCCTTTTGAAATACACTTTCAAAATTATGCTCCTGTTGTTTAGATTGTTTTGTTTTCATAAATAGGCTTATTGTGCCAACCGGATTCCTGTGAATTGCCAGCGTAATTGGGGGTGGAAAAAGTTTCTGTAAGTAGGACGGGTATGATTTGGGGATGTAGCTGTTGAAGCTCCACGTAAAGTCTTTTGGCTAACCATAAACTTGCCGTTGTATTCACCGAGAGCTCCGGGTGCTTTGGTGTAACCTGGATAGGGTAGGTACGCACTTTCGGTCCATTCCCAGCGTTGTCCCCATTTAAAATGTTTTTGTGCAACTTCCCATTCAAATTCAGTAGGTAAACGTTTACCTCGCCATTGAGCATAGGCAAAAGCTTCAAAATAGGAGATATGTGTTACTGGCGCATTAAGGTCTAGTTTTTTATAGCCCGAAAGGGTATAAGACATCCAGTTACCTTCTTCTAAATGCCAGTATTGAGGTGCTTGAATTTTATTTTCATTAATCCAGCCCCAGCCTTCACTATGCCATAACATAGTATCCTTATAACCTCCAGCATCAATAAATTCCAGGTATTCAGCATTCGTAACCAGATTGCTCGATATTTCAAAATACTGCAGATAAACCTGATGTCTGCCGAGCTCATTGTCGTAGCAGAAATCGTCACCTTGATGCCCTATTTCATAAACCCCGGCTTCCACGGGAATCCAATAGTTTTTACCGGGTGTTGTTGTGTTTTCAAAGTGGTTTTCAGAATATGCGGGCAGTAAGGGGTTATTACCTAGAATATATTTGATATCGGTTAATAAAAGTTCCTGATGCTGCTTTTCGTGATGAATTCCTATTTCAACCAGCGATTCTAATTCTGAAGAAATAATTGTAGAATTCTGTAATAACTCACTTAAGGCCGTAGTTACATAGGAGCGATATTCATATATTTCGTCAACAGTAGGTCGTGAAAGATTACCGCGATCTGTACGTACCACGCGAGAACCCATACTTTCGTAGTAACTGTTGAAAACAAAAGAAAACTGTTTGTTGAACTCTTTGTAGCCTGGTATATGTTTCTTTAAAATGAAATCTTCAAAAAACCAGGTTGTATGCCCTAAATGCCATTTTGGAGGGGATACATCTACGATGGGTTGAACCACATAATCTTCGGTTTTTAACGGTTTACAAATCGCTTCACTATGGTTTCTGGTTTCTAAGAAAAAATCCAGAAGACTTGTGGTTTTTACAGTACTTTCCATATAAAATAACTAAGAGCTTATCTCAAAGTTAAATTATAAAAGTTTGGGTGCGGCTTTTTAGAAGTTAAGCCCTAGTTAAAACGTAAATGGCATAGAGTATTTAATAGCTCTTGGTTTTCCTCCTGCCTGGCCAGGTGTCATTTGAGGTATTGCCAGGATATTGCGTTTAGCTTCTTCTTGCAAAGCCTTTGTTCCGCCTTTTACACCAAGAATTTGAGCTTTGCCTTCTTCATTAATAACAAAGTCAACGATGACAGGTTCTTTTACGGTGCCTTTTTTGTAGCCTTTAGGGAATTTAAAATTACTAACTACGTGATTGAGTAGTTCCTTTTTAAAACAGGCTTTCTTCTCGGCATCTGAACCTGAACAGCCCGGCCATACAGGAGGAACTTCACGTATTGAAATAGCATTTCCAGATACAGAAATACCTTCCTGGGCGTAAGAAGTGCCAAAAAATGCAAGTGTTGCAATTAAAAGTAGTTTTTTCATGACTTGTAGATTTGGGGGTTAAACGGCGACTGCTCCTTTTATATGGGGATGCGGGTCGTAATTTTCGAGAGTAAAGTCTTCAAATTTAAAACTGAATAAATCCTTGACTTCCGGGTTTATTTTGATTGTAGGTAAATCTCTTAATTCCCGGCTTAGTTGCAGATTAAGCTGCTCGATATGGTTGTTGTAAATGTGCGCATCACCAAAGGTGTGTATGAAATCTCCCGGAGCATAATCACAAACCTGCGCGATCATCATCGTAAATAAAGCATAAGATGCGATGTTGAAAGGAACGCCTAGAAATACATCTGCACTTCTCTGGTATAGTTGACAGGATAATTTTGGCCGCTTATCTTCGGCTTCAGGATTGCCAGGAACCACATAAAACTGAAAAAATGCGTGACAAGGTGGTAATGCAGCTTTGCCGTTTGCAACATTATCAGCAAAAGATTTACTGGTATCTGGCATCACACTGGGATTCCACGCGGAGACTAGCATACGTCTGCTGTTGGGATTATGCTTTAAGGTTTCAATAACTTCTTTGATCTGATCGATCTCTTCGCTATTCCAATTGCGCCATTGGTGACCATAAACAGGACCTAAATCTCCATTTTCATCAGCCCATTCATTCCAGATGCGCACTCCATTTTCCTGAAGATAGGCAATATTGGTGTCTCCCTTTAAAAACCAAAGCAATTCATGAATGATTGATTTGAGATGCAATTTTTTTGTGGTAACCATAGGGAAACCTTCGCTTAAGTCAAATCGCATTTGATAGCCAAAAACACTCAAAGTACCGGTACCAGTACGATCACCCTTTTGAATTCCCTCGTTTAAAATGTGTTTTACTAAATCGTGATATTGCTTCATTTTTCTTCAGTTTTCAGGCACTAAAAATAAGGGATTAGTTTTTTTTATGTCTTAACGTCACGTTTTTTTAAATAATACTTATCAACTGAAATTAAAATTTTTTTAACAGAAAAAAAAATAGGTATTTTGTCCCTATGATACTGAAGACGCTCGAATACCCATTTGGAAAATGCTATGTTTATGAGAATTATGCTCATTGCATTTTTTTTGATTCTGTTCTGGAAGTGCCTGCAGCGTATGCGAAACAGGTTGTAAAAGATCTGGATGAGACTTTTGGAAACAAGAAATATGTTCTCATTTCTGAACGAGGGTTGAATACACGAGTTGAGCCTTCTATACTTAAACTTTTAAATCTAGCTCGTATGAAGGCACTTGCTATAGTTTCTCCTGAAGCAGAGTCTCGTAGAGAAGAGCTTATTCAGGAACAGCAATTTTTCAAAGGGTCGTTTGCTTTTTTTACAAATTTTGAAGCGGCTAAAGATTGGGCGCTAACTTTTGTTGAAGAAGATTAGCCCAATATCATTCCTGCAATTGTAGCAGAAAGCAAAGAAGCTAAAGTACCTCCAATTACAGCTTTTAAACCAAATTCAGATAAAGTTTTTCGTTGTTTGGGCGCCAAAGAACCTATACCTCCAATCTGTATTCCTATAGATGCAAAGTTTGCGAAACCACACAGCATATAGGTTGCCATGATTACTGATTTTTCATAGGTAAAGCTTAATTCGTTAAGCGGATTTTTGAGTTCAGCCAGTTGAATGTAACCTACAAATTCACTAGCAGCAAGCTTTATGCCTAGCAATTGACCCATCAACATCACATCTTCTGAAGCCACGCCTATAAGCCACATTAAGGGTGCAAAAATACTTCCCAAAATAGCTTCTAATGAGAATTCGGTATATGGCGTGTAGTTTGATAAGGCCGTATTGATACCGGTAGCTCCACCAATTAAATTAAGACTGTAATTGATCATTGCAATGAAAGCAACAAATACCAGAAGCATTGCACCAACGTTTGCAGCAAGTTTTAAACCTTCGGTTGTACCCGTCGCGATAGCATCGAGAATGTTCGCGCCAATTTTATCCTGAGAAACCTCTACGCTAGAGTCAATAGGTTCCTGTTGTGGATATAATAATTTTGAAATTACAATCGCTCCAGGCGCAGCCATTACAGATGCAGCCAGTAAATGCCTCGCAAATTCTAACCTCAGAGCATCATCATCACCTCCTAAAAACCCAATATAAGCGGCAAGTACGCCACCGGCTACTGTTGCCATACCTCCAATCATAACCAATAAGATCTCTGAACGGGTCATTCGCTCTAGATAGGCTTTAATCATAAGAGGAGCCTCGGTTTGACCTAAGAAAATGTTTCCGGCAACTGAAAGGCTTTCCGCTCCAGAAATATTCATAAGCTTGGTAAGTACCCATGCCATTCCTTTCACAACTATTTGTACCACACCCAGATAAAAGAGTACCGAGGTTAGTGCAGAAAAGAAGATAATCGTTGGTAAAACCTGAAAGATGAAAATAAAGCCATAGCTCTCCACATCCATCATTCCACCTAAAAGAAACTCACTACCAGCAGCAGTAAAATCAAGGATTTTTACAAAAATTTTACCTACAAACTCAAATGCTTTTTGCACGAAAGGCACTTGTAAGACCCCAATTGCCAGTAAGAGTTGAGCTAAGAGACCAACACCTACTGTTTTCCAATTGATTGCTTTTTTATTGGTGCTTAGTAAATAGGCAATAACCAATAGGCAAATCATACCCAGAACACCACGCCACAGGCTATCTAAAGAAAAGCCTGCATTTGGTATTAAGTTTTTAGCCGGTGCATTAGGAATCGTTTCCTGTATTTCCTGGGCAAATGAACTGAATGAATTTATAAGGACAACGAGTAACAAGAGTAGTTTTCGCATCAGGTTTAATTGCGTTTTGAAATTTCGTCTCTAATATTTGCTGCAGCTTCATAATCTTCTGCTGCTACGGCTTGTTCCAATAGAGAATTAAGCTCACTAAGCGAAAGTTTTTTATAATCACTGGTAATTCCCGATTCTTCTTCAGGATCTTCAACAACGAGTTGATCTACCAGGACATCATCTTCGGGACTGGATTCTCCTTCAGAGCCTTTCAGGTAAATCCCGGCTTTTTCCAGAATGTTTTTATACGTAAATATAGGAGCGCTAAAACGTAAAGCTAGGGAGATTGCATCACTGGTGCGCGCATCTATGATTTCTTCAGCACCGTCGCGTTCACAAATAATACTGCTGTAAAAAACACCATCAACTAATTTGTGGATAATCACCTGCTTGATCTGAATGTCAAATCGATCTGCAAAGTTTTTAAAAAGGTCGTGGGTGAGTGGTCGGGGTGGTTTGATCTCTTTTTCTAAAGCTATTGCGATAGATTGAGCTTCAAAGGCTCCTATGACTATAGGCAACTTGCGGTCACCTTCTACTTCACTAAGGATTAACGCGTAGGCGCCATTCTGTGTTTGGCTGTACGAAATCCCTTTTATATTTAAGCGCACTAAACTCATAGGGTGTAAAAATATAAAAAAGGCTGTTTAAAACTGGATTAACATCACAATTTAAACAGCCTTTCAAAATTATGCTCCTGAGAACTAGGAGTTATTCGCTTTAAATTCTTTTAGTTTTTCATTTAAACGAGGCACCACATCAAAAGCATCGCCTACGATCCCGTAGTCTGCAGCTTTAAAAAATGGCGCTTCTGGATCTGTGTTAATTACCACTTTAGTTTTAGAAGCATTAATACCTGCCAGGTGCTGGATCGCTCCTGAAATTCCGATAGCGATGTAAAGGTTTGAAGCCACTGGTTTACCTGTTTGCCCTACGTGTTCACTGTGTGGTCTCCAGCCCATATCAGATACCGGTTTTGAGCAAGCCGTCGCAGCACCTAGAATGTCTGCCATTTCTTCAATCATACCCCAATTTTCAGGGCCTTTAAGTCCACGACCACCACTTACTACGATTTCTGCATCAGCAATGGTAACTTTGTCCTTGGCCTTATCTACAGACTGAACTTCAATATTGAAATGTTTGTCATCAAGGCTTGGTTCAAAACTTTCCTCAGCAGCATCTTTTTGAGATTCTTTTAGACCAAAACTATTTTTAGAGAGGCCAACGATTTTTATATCGGTCTTGATTTCGGTGTGATTAAAAGCTTTATTTGTAAAAGCAGTACGTTTTACTTTAAAAGGAGACTCATTCTCTGGTAGCGCAACTACGTTTGATGCATAACCTGCCTCAAGATCGATAGCTAATAAAGGAGCAAGGTATTTTGCATTTGCACTGCTGCTTACCACGATCACTTTAGCACTTTCCTGTTTTGCAGCTTGGGTTAATGCTGCAGCATATGCGTTAGCATTAAATTTACCAAGCTTATCATTTTTTACGTGCATCACTTTGTCTGCTCCATAAGTGCCTAGCGAACTAGTTTCTTCAGCATTAAAAGCTACTGCGGTGACGGTTGTGCCCATTTTATCGGCAATACCGCGCGCATAGCTTACCACTTCATAAGCGGTCTTTTTAAATTTTCCTTCTTCTGATTCTGTATATACTAAAACTGACATTTCTTTCTATTTTTTAATGTTTCGCAATGCGAAAATATTCCTAATTAATTTCTGGTCTTAAATGGCTTTAGCCTCATTGTGAAGCAAGTCGATAAGTTGGTCCAGATTGTCGGGATCTATAAGTTTAACGTCTCCTTTTGGAGCTGGTTTCTCAAAAGATACCGCTGCAGTTTCTGCAGATGCTCCAGTAGGTTCTTTAACAGTTAATGGCTTTTTACGCGCCATCATAATTCCACGCATATTAGGTATACGTAAGTCACTTTCTTCCACAAGGCCTTTTTGACCACCAATAACAAGTGGAAGACTAGCAGTTACAGTTTCTTTACCGCCATCAATTTCGCGGGTAGCAGTAGCTGTATTTCCGTCCACTTCAAGGTTGATGCAGGTGTTTACAAAACTGGCGTCAATAAGGTTAGCAAGCATTCCAGGTACCATTCCACCATTATAGTCAATAGATTCACGGCCGGCGATAATAAGGTCATAATTACCTTCTTTCGCCACAGCGCTTAATTCTTTAGCTACCTGAAAGCCATCAAGGGCTTCTGTGTTGATTCTGATAGCAGTATCTGCTCCAATAGCCAAAGCTTTACGTAAGGTAGGTTCGGTTTCTGGCCCACCTACATTTACAATATCTACGGTAGCTCCCTGCTTTTCTTTGAACCACATTGCACGGGTAAGACCAAATTCATCGTTAGGATTAATAACAAACTGTACTCCGTTTGTGTCAAATTTGGTATTATTGTCTGTAAAATTGATCTTCGAGGTAGTATCAGGCACATGACTGATGCACACTAAAATTTTCATATATCTTGGTTTAAAGAATAACTATTTCGTTTTCGCTACGAAAATAAGCATTAAAATCTGAAATTTGCTATGCACGCATAACAAAATTTCGTTAAAAGCAATTCTTTGCCGACGATTTAATTCCTATTTTTGCTCTCCCTGTGAAAAAGGGGGTTTTTCCTCAAAATGCAGTGTTAAAAAGACGTTCTTGAGTTGGATAAAATTCATAGTTAAGAACGAATTACATTAATAGTACTTGATAAAAATACACGTTACATCCATTTTTATTTATGAAAACAATACAATTTAGGGAAGCCGTTTGCGAGGCTATGAGCGAAGAAATGCGTCGTGATGAGGCTGTTTACCTTATGGGTGAGGAAGTGGCAGAATACAACGGTGCCTACAAAGCTTCTAAAGGAATGCTTGACGAGTTTGGGCCAGACCGTGTAATCGACACTCCCATTGCTGAGCTTGGTTTTGCCGGTATCGCCATAGGTAGTGCTATGAACGGTTGCCGCCCTATTGTAGAATATATGACCTTCAACTTTTCGCTGGTAGGTATTGATCAAATCATCAACAATGCGGCAAAAATACGCCAGATGTCTGGTGGTCAGTTTAACTGTCCTATCGTATTTAGAGGACCTACAGCTTCTGCTGGTCAGTTGGGTGCTACCCACTCTCAGGCGTTTGAAAACTGGTTTGCAAACACTCCAGGTCTTAAGGTAATTGTTCCTTCAAATCCTGCTGATGCTAAAGGATTATTGAAATCTGCTATTCGTGATGACGATCCGGTTATCTTTATGGAAAGTGAGCAGATGTATGGAGATAAAGGTGAAGTGCCAGAAGGCGAGTACCTTATACCAATCGGGGTTGCAGACATTAAGCGTGAAGGAACTGATGTCACAATCGTTTCTTTTGGTAAAATTATCAAAGAAGCTTATGCTGCTGCAGACGAACTGCAGAAAGAAGGAATTTCTTGTGAAATCATCGATTTGAGAACCGTTAGACCTCTTGATATTGATGCGGTTCTTAACTCGGTTAAGAAAACTAATCGTCTTGTGATTCTTGAAGAAGCCTGGCCGTTTGGTAACGTTTCTACTGAAATCACCTATCAGGTTCAGGAGAAAGCATTTGATTATCTTGACGCTCCAATCGTAAAAATAAATACAGCAGATACTCCGGCACCTTATTCGCCGGTTCTGCTGAAAGAATGGTTGCCTAATAGCAATGATGTTGTTAAAGCTGTTAAAAAAGTACTGTACAGGTAATCTGAGACTACTATCTTTGAAGCTTCATTTGTGTATGCAGATGAAGCTTTTTTTATTCTTACGCGTTTCTAAATTAATTTATTACGATCCTCCGTAAGGATACCCAAAAATGCCTACTTAGTCTTTATGAAGTATTTCTCATTTGTATTGCTGTTTTTTGCAGCACCCCTTTTCCTTTTGGCACAGACTAAAGCAGGTGGACTTGTTATTGACCAGGCAGGAAATCCTATTCCATTTGCAAACGTCGTTTTT
Source organism: Leeuwenhoekiella sp. (assembly GCA_964219495.1). GTDB lineage: Bacteria > Bacteroidota > Bacteroidia > Flavobacteriales > Flavobacteriaceae > Leeuwenhoekiella. The sequence goes on from CAXPQP010000026.1 coordinate 74,951, forward strand.
GCAGGTTCTACTGAGGGTACTATAACCAATGAGGATGGGAGATTCTATATTCAGTCTGATGCAAACTACGATCAGCTTAAAGTTACCTTTGTAGGGTTTGAAGCTCTTTTAGTTGACTTGCCACAACGAGTTAATTATGATTTAAAAATCACCTTAAAAGAAGAGACGGAAAGTTTAAGCGAGGTTGTTATCTACACCGGAAAACAATCTAAGAAGAACAATCCTGCGATAGATATCTTACGTAAAATCTGGGCAAATAAGCGCTCTAATGGTCTAAGCCAATTTAAGCAGTACGAGTATGATAAATATGAGAAAGTTGAATTTGACCTCAATACTATAGACAGCGCTCTTATAAACAGTAAGATTTTTAATAAGATGGAATTCATCTTTGATCAGATGGATACCTCACGCATTACCGGTAAGACCTATCTGCCTATTTTCATCAATGAGCGTAGCAGTCAGGTTTATGGTGATAATATTTTAGGTAAGGAAAAAGAAGAATTAGAAGGTAACCGTAATAGTGGTTTTAATACCAATCAAACCCTAATCGCTTTTATTCAGGAGTTGTACAATGATTTTAATGTGTATGACAATTATCTGAAATTTTTTGACAAGAGCTTTGTAAGTCCGTTATCTACAACCGGTATTGATTCTTATAATTATGTGCTGGCAGACAGTGCTTATATAAAGGACAAATGGTGTTACAACATAATTTATTATCCCAGACGCACTGGAGAGCTTACCTTTAAAGGTGATTTCTGGGTAAACGACACCACCTGGGCAATTAAAGAAATCAATCTTCAGGTTAATAAAAGTGCCAACATAAACTGGGTAAAGGAAATTTATATTGAGCAGGAATTCGAGGTGCTTAACGATTCAATATTCCTGATAACACGTGATTATTTTCTTTCTGATTTCGCTATGCGGAAAAAGGAGGGAAGCAGAGGTGTTTATGGTAAGCGTACAACCTTGTTTGACGATTATAAATTTGATCAAAAGCGTGAGCCAGATTTCTACGATGAGCGCGTAACGCAATATGACGAGTCTGTTTATACCCAGCCCGACGACTTTTGGGAAGAAAAACGTTTAGAACCACTTAGTAAAGATGAAAAGGGAGTTTATGTAATGCTCGATTCGCTTAAGAAAGTGCCTAAATTTCAACGGTTTTATGATGCCGGGGCAATGCTCGTTAGTGGTTATTATGAGTGGGATAGTGCCAATCTGGATATTGGACCTGTTTTTTCGGCATTTGGCTTTAATGATGTAGAAGGATTGCGACTACGCCTGGGAGCGCGTACCTATTTTGGTCAAAACGATCCCTGGCGTCTGGAAGGATTTGGAGCCTACGGTTTTAAAGATGATAAGTTTAAGTTTGGTTTATCGGGTAAATTATTACTTGATGCAAAATCTCGATTGATAGTTAGTGGAGGTTACCGTCAGGATGTGGAGCAAATTGCTGCAAGCCTTACCACCTCTACAGACGTATTGGGTAGAAATCTGGCATCTTCCTCTTTAGTAACTGTGGGTAATAACGACCAGCTTACGAGTATTAAGTTGGCTAACTTTGCTGTGGAAGCCGAATTTTTAAAGAACCTGAAAGTGCGCTATGATTTATCTTACCGAACTTTGAAGTCTGCTTCACCAACATTTAACCTCGATTATTATACAGATTTTACGCAAAGCGAAATCAAATCACAGGTAAATCAAACAGAAATGGTTGTAAGTACCATTTTTGAGCCGGGTAAACGCACTTCGGGATATGGAGTTGAGCGAACGACAAGTAATGAATGGTTTCCTACCATCTTTCTAGGATATACTAAAGGTATAGAAGCCTTATTTGACAGTGATTTTGATTATGAAAAGCTTCAGTTTTCTTATCGACAGCCCTGGCGTATGGGAGGCTTTGGTACGTTTAGTTCGGTTATTGAAGCAGGTAAAACCTTTGGCGAAGTGCCTCTGGGTTTGATGAGTGTTATTCCGGGGAACCAAAACCTATTCTCCATTTACGGGACTTTTCCACAGTTGAATTATTACGAGTTTATAACAGACACCTATGCGACGCTGCACCTTGAACATAATTTTGGTGGTCGAATTTTTGGGAGAGTTCCTTTCTTTCGAAAACTAAATTTACGCGAGATCGTAGGCTTTCGTGGTGCCTGGGGTTCTGTTTCAGATGAAAACCGCTTGATCAATGCATCGGGTATTGAATACCTGGCCCCAGATTCAAAGCCGTATTACGAATACAGCTTTGGGGTAGGCAATATTTTAAAGGTTTTACGTATCGATTTTAATTTCAGAGGTAATTATCTCGATCTGCCTGAAGCCAGACGCTTTGGTGTGACCGGTGCATTGGAGTTTTCGTTTTAATAAAACAAAAGCTTGATTATCAAATAATCATAAGCCCTTAGGCGAAAACGTTGTAAAACATAAAAGCTTTGTCTTTTGCCTGTTTTTGCTTGCGGTAGCCTTAAAATTGGACTACTTTTGCAGCCCTTTTAAATGTGATAAAAAAAATAAATTATATAAAATGACAGCAGATAAAATTACCACTTTTGATGTCTTAATCGAGATCCCAAAAGGAAGCCGCAATAAGTATGAGTACGATTTTAGATTGAAGAAAATTCGTTACGATCGTATGATTTTTTCTTCGATGATGTACCCTGCAGATTATGGTTTTATGCCAGAAACTTTAGCTCTTGATGGTGATCCTCTTGATGTTTTGGTATTGGTTACAGAGCCTACTTTCCCAGGCTGTGTGATGGAAGTAAAGCCTATTGGCGTATTCCACATGACAGACGAGAAAGGTCCTGATGAAAAAATTATCTGCGTACCGGTAAGTGATCCTATCGCAAGCCGCACCACAGATCTAAGCGAATTGAACCCACACCTTATTAAAGAAATCGGGCATTTCTTCCAGGTTTATAAAGATCTTGAAAAGAAAAAAGTTGACGTAGGTGGATTTGGTGATGTAATGGAAGCAAAAGAAATCATCAGCCAGTGTATCGAGCGTTATAAAGAAAGCGATGTTCCTAAAGAAGAAGTGAGCATCGAGTAATTCTTAGCTTTGCTTAATGAAATTGAAGACCGTTAATAAACGGTCTTTTTTTGTTTTATATTCTTATAAAAGTCGCTCTTGAATTATTTTAATCGCATTTTTCTTACATTAGTGCATCATTTTTAACAATCAATAGACTTTTTTATGGAACAAAACATCATCTATGTACCTATTGCACTCGCTGTTTTAGGACTGGTCTTTATGTTTATTAAAATGGCCTGGGTAAAAAAACAGGCTGCCGGTAATGAACGTATGCAAAGCATTTCAAAAAGTATAAAGGAAGGAGCTTTAGCCTTTTTAGCTGCAGAATATCGATTGCTTCTTGTGTTTGTAGTTATAGCTTCTGCCTTACTTTTTGGTATATCATATGTGGTTGATACCACCAGCTGGATGATCGTTCCGGCATTTATAATAGGAGCATTTTTCTCTGCACTTGCGGGAAACATCGGGATGCGAATAGCTACCGATGCCAATGCCCGTACTGCCGAAGCTGCAAAAACAAGTTTGCCTCAGGCATTAAAAGTTAGTTTTGGCGGAGGTACCGTAATGGGATTGGGAGTTGCAGGTCTTGCAGTTCTAGGTTTGAGCTTAATCTTTTTATTCCTAATGGGTAGTTTCTTAACCGAAGGTGGAAACTTTTATAATGAAATGACCATTGTTCTTGAAACCCTTGCCGGTTTCTCATTAGGAGCAGAATCTATTGCTCTTTTTGCACGTGTAGGTGGTGGTATTTACACCAAGGCTGCCGATGTGGGAGCCGACCTTGTAGGTAAGGTGGAAGCTGGTATTCCTGAAGATGATCCGCGTAACCCGGCTACTATCGCCGATAACGTTGGAGATAACGTAGGGGATGTTGCCGGTATGGGAGCAGACCTTTTTGGTAGCTATGTTGCTACTGTTCTTGCGGCTATGGTTTTGGGTAATTATCTGGTACAGGATATGTCTCAGGGAGCTCAATTTACCGATGCGTTCAACAATATGGGGCCTATTTTATTACCTGTTGTAATTGCAGGAGTTGGAATTTTAGCTTCTATCATTGGTACTTTCCTGGTAAGCATAAAAAATAATGAGGCCAAAGAACCTCAAGTTCAGAAAGCTCTTGATTTAGGCAACTGGGTTGCGATTATTTTGACTTTAATCGCAAGTTATTTCTTGATCGACTGGATGCTTCCTGAAGTAATGTCTATGCAATTCTTTGGCGAAGGCTATAAAGATATACCATCTATAAATGTATTCTGGTCGGCTTGTATTGGTCTGGCGGTAGGTGCATTAATTTCGGTAGTAACAGCGCATTACACCAGTTTAGGTAAAGGTCCGGTTCTCGATATCGTAAAAAATTCATCTACCGGCGCAGCAACTAATATTATAGCCGGTCTTGCTGTGGGTATGAAATCAACATTCCTTTCTGTGTTACTTTTTGCAGCTGCAATCTACGGTTCGTATGAACTGGCCGGTTTCTACGGCGTGGCGCTTGCTGCTTCTGCGATGATGGCGACTACTGCGATGCAGTTGGCTATAGATGCATTTGGACCTATTGCAGATAACGCTGGTGGTGTAGCTGAGATGAGCGAACTAGATGATCACGTGCGTGAGCGTACCGATGTTTTAGACTCAGTAGGAAATACAACTGCCGCGGTAGGTAAAGGTTTTGCTATTGCATCAGCAGCTCTTACTGCTTTGGCTCTTTTTGCGGCCTACGTAACCTTTACAGGAATTGATGGTATCAATATTTTTAAAGCCGATGTTCTTGCTGCGTTGTTTGTAGGGGGAATGATTCCGGTTATCTTTTCAGCCTTAGCGATGCAATCTGTGGGTAAAGCTGCAATGCAAATGGTGCAGGAAGTGCGTCGTCAGTTCCGTGAAATTCCTGGTATTCTTGAAGGAACCGGTAAGCCGGAATATGGTAAATGTGTGGCTATTTCTACTCAGGCTGCGCTACGCGAAATGATTCTACCTGGCTTAATTACCATCATTACACCTATCGTAGTGGGATTAATCTTTGGTGCAGAGCCTCTTGGAGGGTATATGGCCGGGGTTTGTGTTTCTGGTGTGATGTGGGCAATTTTCCAGAATAACGCTGGAGGTGCCTGGGATAATGCTAAGAAATCTTTTGAAGCTGGTGTAGAAATTAATGGTACGATGACTTATAAAGGTAGTGATGCACATAAGGCTGCAGTTACTGGTGATACCGTTGGTGATCCTTTTAAAGATACTTCGGGCCCTTCTATGAACATTCTTATCAAACTTACCTGTCTGGTAGGTTTAGTTATCGCTCCAATTTTAGGCGGACATAGCGAGGATATGATGGCAGCTTCAGGAGAACAAATTCAGATTGAAGTAAAAATGGAAGTCGGTAAAGACGCAGTGGCTAAAGCTGAAGTTGTAAAAACCATAACGACAGGTGGTGAGACCGAGGTTGTAAAAGAAACTCTTACCGGTTCTGAAGAAGAGATAAAGGCAAAATTGGAACAGCTTCAAAAAGCAGAACATTAATTTTGACGAACAATTCTAAATCTAATCCCGGCTTATTGGCCGGGATTTTTACTTTACTGAGAGTCCTTTCGTTAAAAAAGGATTAATCCTTCGTGCATTGCTCAATTAGTAACTACCTTATAGTATGCTAAAAGATATTTTACAAAAACTTCGGTTAAAACCTAAAGATCCCTTGCAAATTCACGGGTATCAGACCTATGGTACTCAAGATCATTTATATCTTTTAGGCAGGGCACTTGAAGATGAGGGAGTTGATTTAGAAAAGGCTGGTGTTGCCAATGCCTTTAGAAATGCATACCGACAATTTAAAAGTGACGAGCTTCCTTTTGCTAAATTGAAGATTAAATTGCCAGATGATCGCGTAATCTATGCGACTACAGATGCAGAAGGTTATTTTAAAATAGATCAAAAGTTAGAAGGGCTTCAAAAACTTACTAACGAAGAAGGCTGGTTACAATTGGAGCTGGGTTATGATGATGAGAATCAAAAACGTTTCATCAAAAATAACAACCGCTTTGCGGCCCAAATGCTCATTCCCTCCCAAAAGGCAGAATATGGTGTCATAAGTGATGTGGACGATACCATTCTTAAAACCGGAGTAACTTCCTTGATGAAATGGCGCGTCATACTCAATACCCTTTTTACAGATGTTGCAAAACGCTCGCCCTTTAAAGGTGCTGCTCATTTTTACAGCTTGTTGCATCAGGGAAAACCGGGCAATGCGGCAAACCCGATGTTTTATGTAAGTAACAGTCCGTGGAATTTATACCGTTATCTCGAAGCTTTCATTAAGCATAATGACTTTCCAAAAGGTGCAATTTTGCTACGTGATTTCAGAACCCCGTTTGACCGTACTCCAAAGCCTGAAAAACCACACAAGCAGCATGAGATACGCAATATTTTAAAAACCTATCCTGATATGCAGTTTGTGCTTATAGGAGATAGTGGGGAGCACGATGCAGATATTTATATTGAGATTGCTGAAGAATATCCAGATCGAATTAAGGCGATTTATTTACGAAGTGTTAATCATGAGAAGCGGGTATTTCGCGTACGCGGACTCCTTGAAAAATTTGAACTTACACCAGCTTTACTGGTCAAAGACAGTCAAACCGCAGAAGAACACGCACGTGAAATAGGATTGATCAATTAGACTTCTTTAACTACAAAAAAACCGTCATTCCCCTGACTTTGATATAATGGCATAAAGATGTAAGCGTCCCATTCGCTTTTTATTTCGGAATCATTTTCAATGGCTAATAACTCGCCCTTTTTTATAGGCTGAAAGTTTTCATAACCAGGTTGCATTTTAAAATTGGAACCTTCTTTGATTTCGTGCCGGTATTCAATCTCAAATGTTTTTTGCTGAGGTTTTCTGGCTTCCATTTTTGATACAGAATCGGGATACGTTTGAAGTTTGTTTAAATTCAATTTACAAGCTTTGCTTAAAGCAAGCCATATCATCGCTTCGTGATGATTAACTGCATCTGGACTCTCGTGCTGACCGCCTTCAAAAACAAAACCAGTGACTCCAATTCGGCTTAGATAATGATCGATACATCCATAAACAATATCAGAAAATCCACGTATGATATAGGGAGGAAATTGATGCGCCCAGTGATCGTTATCATTAACTTCCTGAACTGAAATGTATGGCTCACTATCTGAAGATGTGGTGTGACAATCCAGAAAATAACGCTTCTCAAAATCTGATTCCGGAAATTGTTTCAGAACATCTATAATCTCAAACATTTCCGTTTTTTCGTGGGTTTCTTTAGTACGACTTTTTACATTCTCTTCAGTCCACGTTCGATTGAGATCTTCATCTATATAGCGCACTCCTTTTTCAAGTGCTCCCTTATTGCCCGTTACACCTACCAGTGTTCCGTTTATTTCGGGTTTTTCAGCCTCCAGAATTTTAAAGACTTTTCTTAGAGCCTGTACCCCACTGGGTTCATTGCCGTGAATTCCTCCCGAGATAAATAACAATGGTCCGGGTTTAGTACTGGTGTAGATTCCTAATATGCGTGGATATTCTTTGGTATTTGACATGATGTTGCTTTTAATGCATGGAAGCAAGTTCCTTGTTGGAGAAGTTGTTTCCGTATAATTTCTTGTATTCAACCTTGCGTTCGATAGCTTCGATAACGGGATTGGTAAATTCGGGCAGACCGATTTCTTCGCAATAGTCTAGACCTCCCGGACTAAGCACGTTAATTTCAATAAGCTTGTCATCAACCACATCGAGACCCACAAAGAAGAAACCGTCACGTATAAGTTTTGGAGCTGTTACTTTTACAATATGCTCCATTTCTTTAGTAAGCTTAGCCGGCTTTGCAGTGGCTCCTAGAGAAAGATTACTTCTAAATTCGGCTTTGTCCTTATTCACCCTGCGGATGACTGCCAATTCCCCGTTTTCTTCCAGAATACGCCCATTTACAACAATGATTCTCACATCACCTTTGCTCACTTCGGGTAAAAATTCCTGTGCAATCACATAACCAAGTTCGGTGAGGCTAGTGATGATTTGATTGAAGTTTTTCTTTTCTTCATCTATCAGATACACATTTTGCCCTCCTGAACCTTCTAATGGTTTGAGGACCATTTTCTTTCCGCACTTTTTCCAGAATTTTAAAAGTTCGTCTTTATCACGGGTAATTAGACTTTTAGGTTTTATAGAGGATGGAAGTTCTTCGAAATACAACTTATCTATAAAAGCGCTAGACATGGCATTGGCATCGTTAAGTACTAAAACTCCCTGCTCTTGCAGCATACGTCCAAAGGAAATGCCTGAATGTTCTGCCCAGTGACGGGCGTGGCTTTCTTCTGTAGGGTTATTTCGTAGAAAAACCACATCTACTTTTGAGGAGTCTATCATACTCCATTTAAGTTCGTCATCCTGAACCTGAGTCCAAAACTCCTGTGGTGTTTTATACTTAAGATCTTTGGGGATTGCTTTACAGCTCAATTTGATAGGGGCATCGTGCACAAAATTAAAGCCGCCCACATTCATCACATAAACTTCGTGGCCACGCTGATGCGCCCTGCGCATTAAAACTACTGAAGTGCCAACAGGCTCTGTGGCAACATCACTTATTACAAAACATATTTTCATGTTAGATCATTTTTGATAAGGTTATGCCTTCTTTGAAGGCTTTCATTTTGGTTGTAAAATCGGGATGGTTAAAATATCTGGGTATTATTTTAGGAGCATTAAGTAGTCCGCGTTGCGTGAGATCGTTGATAATTTCCACGTGTTTAAGGGCAAACTTCCCTGCTAGAAGCGGTTTTAAGTCACCTCCATTTCCTAAATAATCCCGGAGTTCAACTAATCCTTTTAGGTAAATAATATCTTTTAAGAAACCACCTCCCTGAAACATTCTGGAAGTGATATTAAAGGCGCGTTCCTTTCCAAAGCCATATTTCGTGTACAGATTTTGAAATACCGATTTAAAGTCGGCGCCATTCATTAAATCTTCTCCGGCTACGACACGCCCGGCAAGTATTCGCAATCGATTTCCTGTCAAACCACCGCCGAGGTATTCGGAAAGTACCGCGATTCCTTCCTGTGTGGCATCATAATCTGCAAAACCTGCCGAAAGCTGACTTAAGGGTTGTTGCTTTCCGTTAAAGTAAGTAAGCGCGTGAGTGCCGATTTCGTGTTGTATAAGCGCCTGAGCTTCCAATTGAGTCATAGTATAATCTTCAGGCAGGTATAACTCACCGTTTGATACCATTATGATATTAACATCGTCACGAATATGAATTACTCCTTCAAAGTGGGGTGCCTGTTCTTTAAAGAATTCAAACTCGGTCTTGGTAAGTGCTTTGAAGTCCCGAGCAGTTATTGTTTTTTCGTCCTGCTCACCGTGATCTTCAGGAATGGTTTCTAAAATGAGTTTGGCTTCTGCAAGTACATGTTGAGGTACGCCTTGGTATAATCGTATACTGCTGTAAAAGAAATTTTTAGAACCACGTTCTTTGAGCATGGTAAGTTCTTTATCAAGCTCCTCTCGTTTTTCATTGTATAAATAGGAAAGCGAAGGATCATCGATCTCATCAATTCGTAAATTGTAGAGTTCGCGCTTGAGCAGGTCGGGATCAACCGGTAGTAAACGGTAATGATAGGTATCTATAGTTTCAAAATTACTATCAAAGAACTTTTGGCGTAATGCCTGAATATTTACGGGAGCAACCAGCCACAAGAACTCGTATCTAGATTGAATTTCGGTAATTTGGCGATCGATTTTCAGAACCTCCTCGTGTATGCGTCTGCGACCTAAAGTATGGTAACTGTGTATGTCTGAATTAGTTTGTACACGTATGAACTCATAAATGGTTTTTTGAATGGCTTTAGCGAGTTGATCGCGAAACATTCTAAAATACATTGGGTAGATCTTGCCTTTAGATGTACAATAAACAGGTGGAAGTTCTAGACCAAGTAAAGTTCCTCCGGCAGCTTTGAGCTCGTCGATATCAAAAAGTTCTTCGTCTCCTGATTTTTGGCGGGATTTGGTGTGTTCTATACGAGCCCCAAGTTTCAGGTCATAACGCCTGCTGTCTATAGCGCTTAGTTCTTCTGAAAGGGTTTCTAAGGATGCCGGTAACTTGTGCGAAGGGCCTTTTATTATAAAATCAAGCGCTCCGGGCTCTCCTTTATACAATTCTAAAAGTATAAATGAGCCGAAGCGATCTGCCATTTTAGAAGTTAGAGCTTTGATAAATTGTTTAAAATAATCAAAGTCAGCTTCACCAATTATAAGGTAGGAGGCGCCGGTACGGGCAAGTCTCAAAGTAGCTATATCATCTGGCTTTTTACGATAAATAAGCAGGGCAGGAACATCATGTTCCAAGACTAAAAATCCGCCGTGAGGCAAATCAGTCATGGTACGTTTTCCGGGTTCTAGATGTTCTAAAAATGTGAGTTCGTCGCTTACCATTGTTGTTTTAAATAGCTGGTAAGTTTCAAATTAGCAGAAAGAAAAAGGCTGGGCAAAACTTTGACCGATATCGGTATCAGGTTTAAGAGAAGTTTGGCGGAAAGAGCTCCTTCTTTAACAGAGCATTAGTGATTAAAGCCTTGTTCTGAAAGGAATACACAATACTTAATTAGGATTTTGTACTGTGTAATTTTTAGCATTGAAAAAATCAAAAACCGGTAATGCTTCATTGTTATTTGAAGCGTCGAAAAAAGTAGCATTATCCCAGTGTGAACCGGTACCCCAGGGTGTTTTGCAAGACGAAGTTACCCAGGCCGGTTCCCAATAGATAACACCCAGTCCACCCGCGTCAAGCACATTTTGGGTAAGCTGAAGCATATAATTACGTTGCCCTTCTGTAGTTGCAGGGTAATCTTCAATTAAAGCATCTTCTCCTAAAATATTTCCGGCATCGTCAGAGTTTTCAAGACTGTACGGGTAAGCAGTTTCTACAATAACCACCTCTTTTTTAAATTGATTTTTCAGAGAATCGACTGCCTTTGAAATCTCATTAAGAGGGTAGGTTGACCATTTTGAATAATAAGACAGACCAATAATATCGTAACCTCTCACATTATTTTCTTCCGCTTTGCGAAACCATGAAAAGGCATTTTCAGGCTGAGCGATGTGTAGAACCTTTTTAATTTCGGTTGAAAAAGCATCTTCAATATCCTGCACAGCTTTAATTCCGCTATTAATCAATAGAGCATTTCGCTGCCAGTTGATGGTGTCTGTTATAACGGTGTCTATAGGCTGAAGGATCTCAATATTCGTTTCGTTTCCTATTTGTACCCACTGTGGCAGTAAGTTTTCTTCGGCAAGACTAGCCAGAGTTTTAAAGGTGTAGTTATAGACACTGTCTGCCAGAATCAAATCATCAGTAATCATTGCCCAGGCTTTGGGGCGTGCCTGTTTATGAGGGTCTGCCCAAAAATCAGAATAATGAAAATCTAGCAATACGGTTACACCTTCCTGGTGAGCACGTTTGATAGATCGTTTTATATCCTTAAAGTTAGAATAAGGAGAGTGCTCTGGACTGTGCCATAGTCTAAGCCTGATTAAATTAGCGCCTTTTTCAGCGAAATAGGTATATGGGTTAATGGTATCACCCGCCGTAGTAAAATAAGCCCCACAATCTTCAATCTCGTTAACATAAGAAAGATCAGCTCCCAGAATAGGTGAGCTGGGTTGTTCAATAAATTTAGGATTAGGTTTTTCACTTTTACAAGCTATACTTAGGCTCAAAAACAGAATAAAAAACCAGGTAAATTTCAATTGAATTGAGTTTAAAAAAGTCCGTTGATCTCAGCGTCGATCTTATTGATAATATTTCCAAGATCTTCGGGATTATCAACAAAATTGATGTTATCTACATCGATAATAAGCAAATTGCCTTTGTTGTAGTCGTGAATCCAGGCTTCATAGCGCTCATTAAGGCGACTTAGGTAATCAATTGAAATCGAGTTTTCATATTCACGGCCGCGCTTGTGTATCTGCGCAACAAGATTTGGAATACTGCTGCGTAAATAAATCAATAAATCGGGGCCGGCAACTACACTTTCCATCAATTCAAAAAGCGAACGGTAATTATTAAAATCACGATTGGTTAGCAAGCCCATTGCGTGTAGGTTTGGGGCAAAAATATGTGCATCTTCATAAATCGTACGATCCTGAATGATGTCTTTCCCGCTCTCCTGAATTTCAAGTAATTGTCTGAAGCGACTGTTTAGGAAATAGATTTGTAGATTGAAAGACCATCGCTCCATCTCATTGTAAAAATCGTCGAGATACGGGTTATCTACCACGTCTTCAAATTGCGGTTGCCAGTTATAATGCTTGGCTAGAAGTTTTGTAAGTGTTGTTTTTCCTGCGCCTATATTCCCGGCAATAGCTACGTGCATGAGTGTTTATTTAGGTATATACAGCTGATAGTAACTTACGAAATCAGCTCGGTAAAGATACAGGTTTCCGCCCTTGTAATAAAACTGAAAACCCGGTTCAAACATGTTTTTAACGGGTATGAAAGATTCCTGGTTTTTCGTTTTTGCAAAAAGCTTTCCCTCTTCCTGACCAAAGAGAATTTCATCATAAAGTGCAATGCTCTCAAAGTCTGTGGCTTGTTTTGAAATCAAACTACCATAGGCATTATAATGATAGAGCATTTTTTCTGTGAGTACCCAGCAGTTATTAAAATCGCTGGCGAGATCAAAAGCGTTATCTTTTTGAGGTAAAAAATCAGTTAAAAAGGTATTGTTGCGGTAATCATAGAGCTCAAGCCGCTGTAGATCGGTATTAAAAATCCAGAGTTGACCATCGCGCGCCGTGCGGGCGTGGCTTACATTTCTGAAGTTTTCGAGTTCATTGAAATTTACCCGGGTGATTTCATTTAAGGTGTTGTCTAATATAACAGCGGTTTGTGTTTCGGCATAAAAGACGGTAATCTTTAAGGGATTGACTAAATCTACACTGCTAATAGTACCCAGTCTCAAATCACTGAATTGAATCAAATCATTTTTTCCGGTTTTAAAAAGTGCTCTGTCTTTAAGGTAGTACAGATTGTTATAGGTATCGTTGCCAATAAACTGATCTGCTTTTAATGGAGTAATGGTATCTAAAACATGCGCATCTAGCTCAGGTTTATCCTGAGCGAAGAATAAGTTGGGGAACATTAAGATTATAAAAACCAATAACCGCATAGCGGAAAAATACAAAAAAGGCTGCTATGCACTTCCTAAAGCCAAATGTTAAAATAAGGCTTTGTGTGGGTGAGCTAATCTTGAATTTAGCAGGTTAATTTATAACCATAACCACGTACATTGATGATTTGAATACGTTCGTCCTGAGCTAGTTTTTTGCGTAGTTTGGAGATAAATACATCCATACTTCGTGCGCTGAAAAAATCATCATTTCCCCAAAGTTTATTGAGAATAAGGCTGCGATCGAGAACCTGATTTTTATTTTTAATCAAATGAAACAGCAAATGCGCCTCTCGGTGCGTTAACAAGACTGGTTCGTCCTGCTTGTAGTGTAAATTTTGTTTAGGAAAGTCAAAAGTGTAATCTCCAAAACTAATGACTTCGCTCTGCTGTTGTAGGTGTTTTCGGTTGATCAGATTGTGAATACGCACAATGAGTTCTTCCATACTAAACGGCTTTTTGAGATAATCATTTCCGCCTATGCTGAAACCCTCAACCACATCTGCAGTTTGAGATTTAGCCGTTAGAAAAATAATTGGAATGCTTGAATCCCGTTCTCTGATTTCTTTAGCCAGGGTAAAACCGTCTTTTTTAGGCATCATCACATCAAGTACGAGTGCTTCATAATCGTTTTGAGATGCCAGTTTTAAAGCCTTTTCACCATCTTCGGCCAGGTCAACTTTAAATTCACGGGTTTCCAGGCTTTCCTTTACGATCTGGCCTAAAGCAGCTTCATCTTCTGCAAGTAGGATGTAGGTTTTGTTAGCCATGAGGTAGTTCGATTTTAAAAGTGGTTTGCGGCGAGGTGGTAACAATTATGTTTCCACCATGTTTTTCAATAATCTTTCGGGTATAATATAAACCAATTCCAAAACCTTTTACATCGTGCGTATTGCCTTTGGGAACGCGGTAGAATTTTTCAAAGATTTGTTTAGCTTCAGCATTACTTAGAGATTTACCCGAATCTGTGACTTGTATCTCAATTTGAGCCGATAGGTTTTCCAGTTCAACCTGAATTGATTCACCTCCATATTTAACCGCATTGTCCAGTAAATTGTTGAATGCATTCTCGAGATGAAAAGGATCGCCATTTACAATAACATCCCCGTCAATCTGATTGAAACTAATTTTTTTTCCAGTCGCTAAAGTCTGATGTTTATAGATAAGGCTTTGCAGTAGATCATTTAGATTTACTTCTTCTTTATTTAGCGAAAGATCGTCACCGTCTAAAGTTGCGGTTTCTAGTAATTTTTCAACCATCATCGAGAGTTTATTGAGTTGCGTGGTTGAGGTGTTTACATAATTATTGGTTTTTACAGGATCATTTTCACGATTAAAATTCTTGATTCCCTCAAGGGCCACGCTTATGGTGGCGATAGGCGTTTTAAACTCGTGTGTAATGTTACTGATGAGGTCATTTTTAACTTCGGCGAGTTGTTTTTGGCGGTTAATGATGTTTAGTAAAAACAATAAGCATGCAATTACCGAGGCTACAAGCAGCGTTGAGAGCAGTATGCCCACCAAATTACGTTTGAATAAGGTGAAAATGATATTTGTAAAATAAACTTCGAGGCTGCTGTTCTCGGGTAATAAATTGGAGCTTGATGAAGCTTTAAGATATTTGTCACTAATATAATACGAGTTAGTCATTTGTGATGGCTTGTCAGGAACTTGTAGCCATAATCCGTAATTAATATTTAGACTTTTACGCATTAATTCTTTCTGGAATAGACTGTCAATTACCTTTAACTCGATAGTATCTGTAGTAAATGAAATGATCGTTTGCGTAGTGTTTGAACTTATAGGTTTGCCAAGAATAGAATCTCGTAATGCCTTTGCTCTCAATTGGATTGTTGAATCTATAGGAAGCCTATTTGTAAGGGAGTCAACGAGTTTTAGTTTACTGTCAAATTCAGCTTTGGCTTTAGAGAAATCTTGTCTGACGGAGTCCTGAATTTTGAATTCATATTTAAAACTGTTAGAGTCAAAGGTTTGCTTAAAACTATCAATGGACTGTTTTCCTTTGATGATGAAGATCCCCGGTGCTCGTTTAACTGTAATACTGTCAAAACCTTTAAAACCTTTGTTGCTAATCTTCATTCGTTTCAGAAGACTGTCCATTTTATCTGTAAGCGCGCCAGAATGACTACTCATCTGGTCTGCAAAAAATCCAATCGTATTCCGTTGCGCCAGAGAAGCATAATAGTTATCTACAGCATTATCCAGACTTATCTGAATATCGTTGATAAGTCTTTGTTTTTCAGAATGGTAGTTTTTAAGATTCCAGTATATTTGAATACTTAGTGTAACCAAAACCACCAGGCTTATGAAATAAAGGAGCGTGGAGTATTTTCGTTTTTTCATAATTCAAAAGTAGATTGAAGTTTTAAAAGGAAACTTCTCGCTTAACACTCGTTAACACTGGTTAACGCTTTTCGATCTTTTTCCTGCTCATCTTTGCTTCAGTTATCAATTACAAATCGAACAGTTATGAAAATCAAATCCCTATCTATTCTTGTTATTCTTCTTGCTTTCGCAGAAACTTTGATTGCTCAGGAGTTTCAGGGAGTGGCAACTTACAAATCCAGACGCCAGGTAGATCTTAAGTTAGATGGTAAAAATATGACCGATGCGATGCAAGAACAAATTGCAGAGCAACTCAAAAAGCAATTTGAGAAAACCTATATCCTGACTTTTGATCGCAATCAATCCCTTTATAAAGAAGATGAGAAACTGGCTAAACCTGATATTGCCAATTCAGGCGGAATGCAAATTCGCATCAGTCAAAGTCGTGAAGTTTTGTATAAAAATACCGCTGACAGGCGCTACGAGCGACAGGAAGATGTATTAGGCAAAATTTTTTTAGTACAGGACAGTCTTCAAAAGCCGGATTGGAAACTGGAGAAAGAAACCAAATCTATTGGCGATTATACCTGTTTTAAAGCTACCCGTACCGAGGAAGTGACAAGCCAGACTTTTGAGTCAGAATCTATGAAAACTAAAGACACGACTTATACCAAAACCATTACCGCCTGGTATACACCTCAGATTCCTGTAAGCCACGGGCCGGCGATGAACTGGGGGTTGCCCGGTTTAATACTGGAAATTCAGGATGATAAGTTGAGCTTATTGTGCAGTCAGATTGTTTTAAATCCTGAAAATGCAGTGACTATAGAAGCTCCTGAAGGTGGTAAAATAGTTGACGAAGCCAGTATGAAGGCCATTCAGGATGAGAAAATGAAAGAATGGATAGAGCGCAATACCAGCAACCGGGAAGATGGTAAAACATTTACCATAAAAATTGGTGGCTAAGTTTATAAACCGGTTTAAACCAAACTGATAAAACGGAGTCAAAAAGCGATAAACTCTTTGACTTATGAAATTTTACGCTTTACTTATTGTTGTTGTAGCTTTTTGCGCGTTACCGCTTCAGGCTCAGAAATTTGACGGTGGGGTTGCTACTTACCAGTCTAAAACATCTTTTGATTTTGACAATTTTGGCGGTCGCGAGATGAGCGAGCAGATGAAAAAGCAAATCGCCGAACGCATGAAAAGTCGTTTGGAAAAAACATTTACCCTTTCGTTTAGCAAAGACGAGTCAATCTACGAAGAAGAAGAAAAGCTAGAAACTCCCGGTGCCGGTGGTGGTGGCATGCGTTTTATGGGTGGTGGTTTTACTCAGGGCGGAATCTATAAAAACATTGCTACGGATATCTATGCACGTCAAAACGAACTGATGGGCAAAACGTTTTTAGTTAAGGATACACTAGCCAAGTTAGACTGGAAACTTGAAAAAGAAAGCAAAATGATCGGTCAGTACGCGGCATTTAAAGCTACTGCTGTGCGTAAAATGGAGCAAAACCCCTGGGAAGCTATGCGTCGTAGTCGCAATCAGGATGCAGACACCACAGCGAGCAGTGCTCCTACAGAAATGGTGATTACTGCCTGGTACACACCACAAATTCCAGTAAGTCAGGGGCCAGATGAATACTGGGGTTTACCGGGTTTAATACTTGAAGTGAGTGCAGGGCAGACTGTAATTCTTTGCAACAAAATTGTAATCAATCCGCAGGATGGTTTAGACATCGAAATGCCTAAAAAAGGAGATGAAGTAACCCGTGAGGAGTATGAGCAAATCCTTGCTGAAAAAACCAAGGAAATGAGCGAGCGCTTTGGCGGTGGTCGTGGTGGTTTTAGAGGCGGCAGAGGCTAAGCCAAAATTAATTATACCTACAATCAACCAAATTCCATGAAATATATTTTTACGTTTATTGTGTTTCTTAGCCTTACGGTAAAAGCACAAAGTGTGCGTGTAAGCGGTACAGTTAAAGACAGTATTGGCACGCCGCTAGAACTGGCTAATATTATAGCTACCTACGCAGAAACAGGCGAGATGGAGTCGTATGCGATTTCCAATTCAGACGGGCGTTACCAGTTTGATTTGCCATCGGGAACAACCTATTCTTTGGTAGCCAGTTTTTTAGGTCTCGCTCCAACAACCAAGGAACTTCGTATTGAAAAAGGTGGAGATGATTTCAACCTTGATTTTGTCTTGATGCCTGCTGCAAATCAACTTGATGATGTTGAGATCGTTTATGAAATGCCGGTTGTGGTACGTGGGGATACTATTGTTTATAATACCGATAGTTTTACTAACGGTACCGAGCAGAAACTGGGTGATGTGCTTAAAAAACTTCCGGGAGTGACGGTTGATGACGACGGTCAGATTCAGGTAGAAGGACAAACGGTTTCTAAAGTGATGATTGAAGGAAAGGATTTTTTTGATGGAAGTTCAAAACTAGCTGTAAAGAATATCCCTGCAGATGCCTTGAAGAAGGTTGAAGTATTAAAAAACTACAATGAAGTAGACCAGATGCGCGGGTTGGGTAATGATCAGAACAATGTTGCTATCAACCTGAAATTAAAAGAAGGGAAGAAGAATTTTTGGTTTGGTGAACTTCAGGGTGGTATCGGCGATGGGGGAGAAACCCGCTATTTAGGCAGTGCCAAACTGTTCTATTACAGTCCGAAAGGTAGTATCAACGTGATTGGGAATACCAATAATACAGGTGATGTGCCTTTTACCTTTCGGGATTACTTCAACTTTACCGGTGGTTTCCGCAATTTCAATCAGCGTGGTGGGACGTCTTTTAATATTTCAGATAGTGGACTCGGATTCTTGGTAACTCAAAACAACCGGGCACAGGAAATCAACACCAATTTTGCAGCGGCAAACTTCAGTTATGAAGCTTCAGATGCCTGGGATTTGAGTGGTTTCACTTTATTTAGTGATAATTCTACTGACTTTTTCCAGAGATCATTACGCAATTATATCGCTACGCAGGCTACCGAGGTAAATACCGATGATAGCAACCAGGCAAATCAATTGGCAATGGCCAAATTTAGTAGTGTTTACAAGCCTAACGATAAGCTTCAAATCGACTATGATATTTTGGCTAAAAAATCAAATCAGGTTGAGCTATCTGATGCCGAATCCATTTTTACCAGTAATGGAAGCACGACTGTAAACCCGATAACCCAGGAAAAAGACAATGAGCCTTTCAGCCTCAATCAGAATTTGAATGCTTATTACACACTTGATGACAAGAATATTTTTGCCGGTTTTGTTCAGCATTTATACCAAAATGAAGATCCTTTTTACCGTGCAATCTTAGGTCAGCAACCATTTACTCAGATTTTACCTCTTAATGAAGATCAGGATGAGTTTAACATCAATCAGGATAAGCTTATCAAGACGAATAAACTCGACAGCAAGATTGATTATTACTATGTGATTAATGACAAGAGCAACCTCAATCTTACTCTGGGTACAACTCAAAGCAGACAGGATTTCAACTCGGGGATTTTTCAGATTTTAGATAACGGTATTACCAATAAGTTTGTGGGCGACAGTCTTAACAACGATGTTGCGTTTAAATTCAGTGATGTATTTGTAGGTGCGCATTACAAATTTAAAACCGGGATTTTCACCTTTACACCTGGTGTAACTCTGCACCGTTATAATGTAGGTTCTGAGCAGTTAGGTATAGAAACCAGCGACAGTCAGTTTAAATTATTACCCGATTTATTTGCGATTGCAGAATTTAAGCAAAGCGAAAGTTTACGACTTAACTATCAAATGACTGCAGATTACACCGATGTCAACAATTTCGCTGAAGGCTATGTATTTAATAACTACAACCGAATGTTCCGCGGTAACCGGGATATAGAAAATGCAATTTTCCACACGGCTAGTCTTAATTACTTCAACTTCAATATGTTCAATTTCACAAACCTCAACGGAGGTGTGAGTTATACGCGTCGTGTTGATGCAATAAAAAGTCAGACAGCGATTAATAATATCAATCAGGCTTCTTCACCAATCAACAGCAATTTTGTAGATGAGGTATTAAGCGCAAATGGTCGTTTTCAAAAAACTTTTAGAAAGTGGAAGGCTAATTTAAGCGGAAACGTTTCTTATAGTGAGCTGAATAACATCGTTAACAATCAGCCTGCGTTGTCTCAAAACTTTACGCAGAATTATACCGGAAGCGTAGAGACTAATTTTAAGAATGCGCCAAACTTTGAAATAGGTTACAACCGAAGCATCAACAATTATCAAAACGGAAACAGCGATCGTACGTTCTTTACAGATCGCCCGTTTGCCAATATTGATGTGAGATTTTTAAACGGGTTTACACTTAATGCAGACTGGAGTTACTACAATTATTTTGATAAGGATGACACGGTGCAAAATGAATATTCCTTTTTTGAAGCTTCCTTACGTTATCAAAAGCCAGAAAGCAAATGGGAGTTCCGTCTTGATGGTACAAACCTGCTTAATGTAGATTCGTTAAACAATGACAGTTTCAATGAAAACTTCAGTACAACTACCGAGTATTTTGTAATGCCTCGTATCGTGATGCTCTCTGTGAAGTATAATTTATAGCGCAAGCTATTTTTTGTTTATTGTGTTTAAAACAAAACCCGAAGCTGTGAGGCTTCGGGTTTTTAGATTTATTGAATTTCTACAAACAGTTAGGCTTGTTCGAGTTTATTCATTTTCATTTCATACTCTTCTGTCGCTTCTGCGATTTTGTCAACATTGTCTGATGCTTTTTGATGTGCATCTTCCATCGCTTTCTCTAAATCCTTATCCGGATTTTGAAAAAGGTCTGTAATCACGTGATTTATTTTATCTATGATGCTTTCCTGGCTGTTCTTAATATCTTGCAACTTGTGAAGCATCTTTTCCATTTCATCATATTTTGCTTGATCCATAATATTTATTTTAGAAAAGTAAATTTAAGGAGCGCCTGATGAGAACCGAGGTTTTTTAACCCTGATTTAAAGGAAATTAAGATTTTTTAACGGCCTTGAGCCTGTTTCAAAAGAGAATCAATAGCCTTTTTGCTGCGAAACGGTGTTCTTTAATTCTTCTCCACGTTCCATTCTACGGTAGTTTTCTATGATTTGAGGTGCTACCGATGCCGCGTTACTCATACTTGCCACGTGAGGTGTTATTAGGATATCTTTTCGTTTCCAAAACTCATGTTCTTTCGGCAATGGTTCGGTATGAAATACATCAAGGGCGGCGCCACTAAGTTGGTTGGAGTTTAAAGCATTTAGCAAATCTTCATCGACGAGATGACCCCCGCGAGCAACATTAATTAGATAAGCACCTTTGGGAAGTTTGTTGAAAAGTTTGCTATTTAAAATTCCCTGGGTTTCTTCAGTTAGCGGAAGTAAACACACTAGTATTTCAGCTTCTGCCAGAAAATCATCTAGCTCATCTTTTGCATAGCTTTTAATACCGTCAACTTCTTTTCGAGAATGCGACCAGCCGCTAACCTGAAATCCGGTTTGTTTCAAAGTTTGGCCCACAGCCTGACCTAAAGTTCCAAAACCTAAAATCCCCACCTTAACATCGGGAACACGCTTGTATTTGGTAGGTTTCCATTCCGTTTGATCCTGAAGGTTGCGGTAAAGCGGCAAATTTTTGATGTGACTTAGGCATAAGGTCAAAACAAATTCCTGCATATCGCTAGCCAATTTATCATCGACCACTCGGGTAAGACTTACATTTCGTGGTAAAGTAGGGTCTTCAAATAAATGATCGACACCTGCACCCATAGATCCGATTACCTTTAGGTTGGGAAAGGCATCAAAGCTTCCGTGCGGCGCTTTCCAGGTTAGTGCCATTTGTACAGATTCAGGATCGGTAACGGTTTCCGGAGTTAGAATCTCAAGGTTTGAATCTGCTTTTTGAAGTGCATTTAGCCACGATTGATAATCTTTATTGTTACGTATGAGAAGAAGTGCCATAGTTTTAGAATTTGTATGAAAATAAAAAATGCCAGTCAGAAGAAAGGCATTTTTCGGGTTTAGGAGACTAATTAAATTTATTAGATGCCAAAGGCCTCTTTTACCTGATCTACATAGTCTAATTTTTCCCAGGTAAATAATTCTACTTCTTTTTCTACTCGACCGCTGTATGGACTTTCAAAAACTTTAGTAATTGTTTGTGGATCTTTACCCATATGACCATATGCTGCAGTCTCGCGGTAAATAGGATTTCTCAATTTAAGACGTGATTCTATCGCAGCAGGGCGCATATCAAATAGTTCGCGCACTTTAGCAGCGATTTCCCCATTGCTTAGCGACACATTTTTAGAACCGTAAGTGTCTACAAAAATTGAGGTTGGCTCAACTACACCAATAGCATAAGAAACCTGTACCAAAACTTCGTCTGCAACACCAGCAGCAACCAGATTTTTAGCAATATGACGGGCTGCATAAGCAGCAGAGCGGTCTACTTTACTTGGGTCTTTACCAGAAAATGCACCACCACCGTGAGCACCTTTACCGCCGTAGGTATCTACGATGATTTTACGCCCGGTAAGACCAGAATCTCCGTGAGGACCACCTATTACAAACTTCCCAGTTGGGTTTATGTGATATATGATTTCGTCATTAAATAGCTTGGCCAGTTCTTGTGGAAGATCATTTTTAACTCGTGGAATCAATATCGAAATAATATCGTTTTTGATTTTCGCAAGCATTTTTTCATCCTCATCAAACTCGTCGTGCTGGGTAGAAACCACAATAGCAACGATTTTTTGAGGTACGTTATCATCAGAATATTCGATGGTTACCTGCGCTTTTGCATCAGGTCTTAAATAGGTAATCTCACTATTCTCACGACGCAGTTTAGCCAATTCGATCATAATGCGATGCGAAATGTCTAATGCAAGAGGCATATAATTCTCGGTTTCTTTAGTGGCATAGCCAAACATCATACCCTGATCACCGGCACCCTGCTCTTCTTTTGAAGCACGGTCAACCCCTTGATTGATATCTTGAGATTGCTCGTGAATTAACGAAATAACACCACAGCTATCACCGCTAAACTGATACGCACCTTTAGTGTACCCAATATCATTAATTACGCCTCGAGCGATGTTTTGCACATCGATATACGTGTTGCTTTTTACCTCACCGGCAAGTACAACCTGGCCGGTAGTTACCAGCGTTTCGCAGGCAACCTTAGACTCCGGGTCAAAAGCTAAAAAGTTATCGAGTAAGGTATCGCTTATTTGATCTGCGATTTTATCGGGGTGTCCTTCAGACACGCTTTCTGATGTAAATAGATAAGCCATCCAAGCATTTTTTTACCACAATGTGGCATATTATACGTTTTGATACCAGTTGCTCAGTGCAAAATTGAATGCGCAAAGTCGCTAAATATCGTTACAGGAAGACTTGACAAATGCCGCGAAGGGTAGTGTGGTTACTGCCTTTAGCATTTTTTTAAACCAAAGAAATTTTGGTTTAAGAGGTTGCAATCAGTCAAATCTTTCCTCTTTTGAGCCGCAAATGTAGGGATTTTGACAGTATTACAAAACGTCTCACTCAATCTTGTGAAAAATTAACGCTTCCAAAAAATTAACTTGTTTTTGTTTGCATATCAACAAAAGGTTTTGCAATCTTTGCCCATAATTTAAGTTCACTTATTTACTGAAATGTTATCAAGAAAGGCGGAGGGATTAGACCCTATGAAGCCTTAGCAACCCTTTCGCTTGAAAGAAGGTGCTGCATTCTACCTATTTAAGGATAGATAACGATTCTGGAATTTTCACTCCAATCTCTTTCTTGTTTACATTTTCAGTTTTGCGGCTAAAGCCACATATACTATGTTACACAAACTGGAAATACAGAATTTTAAAACACAATCGGGTTTTCAACTTGATTTACCACTCAGCTACGAGACTTTTGGTCAGCAATTGGGTACAGCTCCCGTTATTTTAGTCAATCATGCACTTACCGGTAACTCACACGTGAGTGGTACAGATGGCTGGTGGAATGAGATTATAGGCGACGATAAATGCATTGACACCCGTAAATACAGCATCCTTTCTTTTAATATTCCCGGCAATGGCTACGACGGTTTTCTAATCGAAAACTATAAAGATTTTGTAGCTCAGGATGTCGCACGGGCATTTTTAGAAGGTATTGAAGCCCTTGGAGTCAATCAGCTTTTCGCAATCATTGGTGGATCTTTGGGTGGAGGTATTGCCTGGGAGATGGTAACTCTTGAACCTGCGATCACACAGCATTTAATTCCTGTGGCTTCAGACTGGAAATCTACAGACTGGCTTATTGCCAATTGCCAGATTCAGGAGCAAATACTTAAAAACTCATCGCAACCGGTTCACGATGCCCGTATGCACGCTATGCTGTGCTATCGCACGCCAGAGTCGTTTAAGAATAAATTTCAGCGAAGCACCAACGAGGATCTTAATATCTTCAATGTAGAAAGTTGGCTTGATCATCATGGCCAAAAATTGAAAGACCGCTTTCAACTTTCTGCTTACCGATTAATGAATCAATTGCTTAAAACAATTGATGTGACTCGTGGACGCGAAGGTTTTAATGAAATTCTTACTCAGGTAGAGGCAAATATCCACATCATCGGGGTAGATTCTGATTTATTCTTCACACCTGCCGAAAACAGAGAAACCTATAAACAGCTTGCGCAGGTTAAAAATAATGTGACTTACGGCGAAATCAATTCAGTACACGGTCATGATGCATTTTTAATCGAATTTGAACAGCTGGAGCAGTTGCTATATCCAGTTTTCAGAGCAGATACTGCAAAGCTGAAAATCTTAAAATTTGGTGGAAAATCTCTGGCAAACGGCAACGGACTAAATACCGTTCTCGATATTATCAAGACTAAAGTTGCTAATGCCGAGCGCATTGCTGTTGTCCTTTCAGCTCGTGGCGGTGCAACCGATGAATTGGAAGCTATATTGGAAGCTGCAGCTTCAGGGCAGGCTTTTCAACATCAGTTTGAAGCTTTTAAATCTTATCAGCAAAATGATTTTGATGTAGATCTTACTGAAGAATTCAGTGAACTCAAGCGCTTGTTTGAAGGGGTGGCACTTTTAGGCGATTATAGTAAAAAAGTTAAGGATGAGATTTTGTCTTATGGCGAATTGATTTCGGTAAAAACGGTAACACATATATTGCAAAAAACTGGTGTAAAAGCTCATTTTGCAGATTCACGAAAGCTTATTACAACCAATGGAATCTTTGGCAATGCTCAGCCTAATGACAAGGTTTCTAAGGAGCAGGTGGTGAAGCATTTTGCTAAATACAACGGCGATACCGTAAATATCGTAACTGGTTTTATTGCCAGTGATGAAAACAACCAGACTACAACTCTAGGTCGTAACGGTAGTAATTATACGGCATCGCTTTTAGCCAATTATCTGGATGCAGGCGAACTTCAGAATTATACGCACGTTGATGGAATATTTACTGCCAATCCTGATTTAGTTCCAGATGCGCAAAAAATTGAGCGCTTAACCTATAGCGAGGCAAACGAACTCGCCAATTTTGGAACTTCGGTTTTACACGCTAAAACCATAATTCCACTTATTGAGAAAAATATTCCATTGCGTATTCTCAATACGTTTAAGGCAGATGATACCGGCACTTTAATCACAGCTCAAGCAGAGAAAGAGGGTATTAAATCACTTTCAGTGCTTAGTGAGATGGCCTTGATTAATCTCGAAGGTCGCGGTTTGCTCGGTAAAGTTGGGGTTGATGCTCGTATTTTTAGAGCATTAGGTAATAGCGGTGTGAACGTGAGTATCATTGCTCAGGGATCTTCAGAGCGCGGTATTGGCCTTGTGGTTGAAGCTAAACAGGCACAACAGGCTATTTCTGCTTTGCGTTTTGAGTTTGAAGCAGATTTCCAAAGTCAGGATGTAAACCGTATTGAGATTATTGATGAAGTCGCGGTGATATCTATAATTGGTCAGGATTTAAGTAGTTTCCACAAACCGTATAGCGAACTCATTAAAAACGGAATTGTTCCCTTGTTGTTTAACAATACGGTGACGGGCAAAAACGTGAGTGTGGTGGTGCGCAAACCCCAATTGACCAAAGCCCTTAATGTGGTGCACGGCGAGATTTTTGGCATTGCCAAAAAAATAAACATTGCCATTTTTGGTCAGGGTCTGGTGGGCGGTACGCTTATCGACCAGATTGTGGCTTCGGCGGCCAGCATTCAGGAACGCAAAGGCATTGCGCTTAATATTTTTGCGGTAGCAAATTCTAAAAACGTGTTGCTTAACAAAGACGGCGCTACAGAAACCTGGAAAACCGATTTTGAAAATAAGGCGCAGGAAGGCGGTGTGGCTGCGGTTATCGCTTTCGCGAAAGCGAATCACCTTGCAAACCTGATCGCTATTGACAATACGGCAAGTGCAACTTTTATTCAGAATTATCTGGAGCTCGCTAAAAACGGATTCGACCTCGTTTCTTCAAACAAGATCGCTAATACAGTTGGTTTTGATTTTTACCAAAAACTACGTCGCGTTTTAGATGAAAACAACAAGCGTTACCTGTACGAAACCAATGTGGGCGCAGGATTACCGCTGATTGATACCATTCGTTTGTTGCATCTTTCAGGTGATAATATCACCCGTATTAAAGGCGTGTTTAGTGGTTCGTTAAGTTATTTGTTCAATACCTTTTCAGTGGAAGATCAGTCTTTCTCAGAAGTCCTGCAGCAGGCGATTGACAAAGGCTTTACAGAGCCTGACCCGCGTGAGGATCTAGGTGGAAATGATGTGGGGCGTAAACTGTTAATTCTTGCCCGCGAACTCGACTTACACAAAGAGTTTAGCGATGTACAGATTGAAAACCTCATTCCCGAAAATTTACGGGAAGGAGCAGCTTCAGACTTTTTAGGAAGGCTGAAAGAGCTCGATTCGGTTTTTGAAGCGCGTAAAAAAGCCCTGAAAGAGGGTGAGGTTTTGCGATATGTTGGCGACCTTTACGGCGACTTATCTCAGGAAGACGGCGGAACCCTCGAGGTGAAGCTGGTGACGGTTTCTAAAAATTCTGCCTTGGGTCAGGTTAAAGGAAGCGATAGTATTTTTGAGATTTATACCGAGTCGTATGGCGAGAATCCGCTGGTGATTCAGGGAGCCGGGGCAGGAGCCGCGGTAACCGCACGAGGGGTTTTTGGCGACATACTCAAACTCGCAGAGCGGAATAGTTAAACGTATTTTTTATTGTTATTATCATTTTTATTTAATGCCAATAGTAATAACAATAAGAATAGAAATATTAAATTATGAAAGTAACACTCGAACGTAAAAATTCTGATTACCTTTTTGAAGCCAAAGGAGCTTCGGGTAATCCTGTGATGATAGATAATAAAACCGGAGATGTGGTTCAGGGCAGCAGCCCCATGGAATTGCTCTTAATGGGAGTAGGTGGTTGCAGTGCGATCGATATTATTTCGATCTTAAAAAAGCAAAAACTCGAGATCGACTCCTATCATGTAGAAGTTGAAGGCGATCGTATTGAAGTAGGCGGAGCAAAACCCTTTAATGCAATGCGCGTACACGTGTATCTGGAAGGCGATATCCCGCCGGCAAAGGCCCTGCGTGCCGCCCAACTGAGTTTTGAAAAATACTGTTCGGTTTCCATTACGCTTCAGGCGAGTGTCAAAGTAACCTATAAGGTCTTTCTGAACGGAGAAGAAGTGGAGTAGATCTGAGATCTAAGACATGAGATTTTAGAATAAAAAACAAAAAACAAAGAACAAAGAATAGAGAGAAGAGGTGAGAGGTGAATAGTGAAAATAGCGAAAAGTGACTGGCAGAGATAAACCGATTAAACAGTTCAACGTTTCCAAGATTAAACCTTTTTTACAGCTTAAGAAAACCGAAAACACCAGATTTCAGACAACACATTTGAGCAAGATCATCCATCTCAAATCTAACGTCTATAGTCTAACATCTAAATACAATGAGTAAACATTTTGAAACCGAAGCGATACGCACACAATTAAATCGAAGTGAAAACCTAGAGCATTCGGTGCCCTTGTACTTGACTTCCAGTTTTATTTTTGAAGATGCTGAAGATATGCGTGCTTCGTTCACCGAGGAGAAAGAGCGTAATATTTACAGCCGTTTTACTAATCCTAATACCAGCGAGTTTGTTGAAAAAATATGCAAGCTTGAAGGTGCAGAAAGTGGATATGCCTTTGCAACGGGTATGGCAGCGGTATTTTCTACTTTTGCAGCATTATTAGATAGTGGCGATCACATCGTTTCTGCTCGTTCGGTTTTCGGTTCTACTCATACTTTGTTTACCAAATACCTTCCCAAATGGAATATAGAAACTTCATATTTCAAAGTAGATGAGGTAGATAAAGTAGAAAGCCTTATCAAGCCTGAAACTAAAATTCTTTATGTAGAATCGCCTACCAATCCCGGTTGCGATGTTTTAGATCTGCAGCATTTAGGAAATCTTGCGAAGAAACATAATCTGATTTTTGTAGTTGATAACTGTTTTGCAACTCCTTATTTACAGCAACCCATTAAATTTGGAGCAGATATCGTGATCCATTCGGCGACCAAGATGATCGACGGGCAGGGTCGCGTTTTAGGCGGAGTAAGCGTAGGTCGCGCCGATTTGATGCGCGAGATTTATTTGTTCTCCAGAAACACAGGTCCGGCGTTATCGCCTTTTAATGCCTGGGTGCTTTCTAAAAGTCTGGAAACCCTTCACGTACGTGCAGATCGGCATTGCGAAAATGCGCTCAAGGTGGCCGAGTTTCTGGAAGCGCACAACAAGGTTAATTTTGTGAAATATCCATTCCTGAAATCGCACCCGCAGTACGAAGTGGCCAAAAAACAAATGCGACACGGCGGAAACATCGTAGCCTTTGAAGTTAAAGGGGGAATCGAGGCAGGGCGTAAGTTTTTGAATGCAATTAAAATGTGTTCATTGTCTGCAAATCTTGGAGATACACGTACTATTGTTACGCATCCTGCGTCTACCACACACAGTAAGCTTGCTGAAGAAGATCGCCTCGAGGTTGGGATTACAGACGGACTTGTGCGTTGCTCTGTAGGATTGGAGCATGTTGAAGATATTATTGCAGATCTGGATCAGGCGCTAAACGCTTAAGTTTCTAAGTTTTTGCCTACTTTTAAGCCGTGTTATCCAAGAAAACCAAATACGGTCTCAAAGCGCTTACCTATGTTGCCAAGCATCAGGGAGAAGATCCTGTGCAGATAGGCGCCATTGCTAAAAGCGAAAATATTTCTCAGAAATTTCTAGAAAGTATAATGCTTACCCTGCGTAAAGCCGGGTTTTTAGGTAGCCGAAAAGGAAAAGGCGGCGGGTATTATTTACGCCGCCAGCCCGAAGAAATCAAAATGGTTGAGGTAATGCGAGTTTTGGAAGGTCCGGTTTCTATGGTACCATGCGTAAGTCTCAATTTCTACGAAAAGTGCGATGACTGCCCAGATGAGACCACATGTTCGGTTCACGGGCTTATGGCTCAATTGCGTGATAGTAATCTTGCAGTCCTAAATAAGAATACTTTAGCCGATCTAATCGAATAAGCTTGCCATTTTCGGAATAATCCCTCTGAATTCTAAAAATCACTTAAAAATTTAAAAATACTAGCCAAAAGATTTGGTGGCTTGGAAGAGGGACTTTACTTTTGCTTTCAAATCCTAGTAATCCGATAGGAATTAAATAAATGAGGATGTAATTATGATTTTAGATCAAGTATATAGTCAAAGTAAAGCGGAAGATGAGGTAAAAGATTCGTACAAGAAAGATGTCGTATCTGAAAAACCGCTACGCAGTGTGGTGAAATCTATAAGCTGGAGGATTGTTGGAACTATCGATACGATTTTAATTTCCTGGATTATTACAGGGACTTTAAGTCTAGCCTTTTCAATCGGTGCAGTTGAGCTTGTAACAAAAATGGTATTATACTTTTTTCATGAGCGTATTTGGAACACTATAAATTGGGGAAAATAATGAGTTTTACAATAGAACAAATAGAAGAGCTAAATGCAGAGTTACGAGATAAATCACCCGTAGCTATTGCAAAGTGGGCAATACAACAGGCAAAAAATCCTATTGTCACCACAAATTTTAGACCTTATGAGGCGGCTATTTTATTTGTAGCTACTAAGGCAAAACCCGAGATCCCGGTGGTTTGGTGCGATACTGGTTACAATACGCCAAATACCTATCGCCATGCTGAAGAAGTAATTGCATTGCTTCAGCTTCATATTGATTTATATGTGCCCCAGCAAACCGTAGCACACCGCGATGTAGTAATGGGAATCCCGCAGATTGAGGATCCAAGGCATAAAGTTTTTACCGAACAGGTAAAACTGGAGCCTTTTAAAAGAGCGATGGCAAATCATAAACCTGATGTTTGGTTTACAAACCTTCGTAAAGGTCAGACAGCGCATCGCGATAATCTTGATATCTTAAGTCAGGGTGCAGACGGAGTGCTTAAAGTGAGTCCGTTTTATTACTGGAGCGATGAAGAATTAGATAATTTTTTGGCAGAGCATGATTTGCCAAACGAACATAAATACTTTGATCCAACCAAAGTGTTGGAAAACCGGGAGTGTGGTTTACACGCCTAAAACCAATTGAGATGATTACGATTTTAAAAACAAATGCATTAGAGAGCGAGGCGATTTACATCTTTAGAGAAGTAGTTGCCCAGTTTGAGAATCCGGTTTTGCTTTTTTCTGGAGGAAAGGATAGCATTACACTGGTGCGATTGGCACAAAAAGCATTTTACCCTGCCAAGATTCCTTTTCCACTATTGCATGTAGATACCGGGCATAATTTTCCGGAAACCATAGAATTCCGAGATAAATTGGTAGAGGAGCTAGGTTTAAATTTGATTGTACGTAATGTACAGGATGCAATAGATGAGGGCAAGGTTACTGAAGAAACCGGTAAATATTCAAGTCGAAACATGCTGCAAACGACTACACTTCTTGATGCCATTGAAGAATTTAAGTTTGATGCCTGCATTGGTGGAGCTCGCAGAGATGAAGAGAAAGCTAGAGCTAAAGAACGTATTTTTTCTGTTCGCGATGACTTTGGACAGTGGGATGAAAAGAACCAGCGTCCAGAACTTTTTGACCTTTTAAACGGTAAGATTGAAATTGGTCAGAATGTGCGTGTTTTCCCAATCTCTAACTGGACCGAACTTGATGTATGGAGTTATATAGAAAAAGAGCAAATTGAAATTCCATCTATTTATTTCTCGCATAAGCGTAAAACTTTTGTTAGAGATGGTCTTATATGGAGTGCTTCAAAATATGTGTATCGTGAGGAAGATGAAGAAGTTTTAGAGCGTATTGTGCGTTTCAGAACAGTAGGAGATATGACTTGTACTGCTGCAGTAGAATCTGAGGCTGATACCATTGCACGAATTGTAAGTGAAATTAAAACTTCAACTATTTCTGAGCGTGGTGCACGAATAGACGATAAGCGCTCTGAGGCTGCAATGGAAAAGCGCAAACAACAAGGCTACTTTTAATTTACTTATTTAAGTAAATCATAAAGGCTGAATTCAATTGATTATAAATTAAAAATACCCAGATTACATCTTTATTATCAAGTGAGGATGAGGGAGAATAAAATGGAAGTTCTAAAAATAGCAACGGCAGGTAGTGTAGATGATGGTAAAAGCACCTTGATAGGGCGCTTATTGTATGATACAAAATCATTAACAGATGATAAGCTAGAAGCCATCGAGCGAAATAGCAAGAAGAGAGGATATGATTATTTAGACTTTTCACTAGCTACAGATGGTTTGGTCGCTGAGCGTGAGCAAGGTATAACCATAGATGTGGCACATATATACTTTTCAACAAAAAAGAAAAGCTATATCATTGCAGATACTCCAGGTCACGTAGAGTATACCCGTAATATGGTTACAGGAGCATCTCAAGCGCAGGCGTCAATTATTTTAATAGACGCTCGAAAAGGCGTAATAGAGCAAACCTACCGTCATTTTTTCATTAACAATTTACTGCGAGTTAAGCATGTAATTGTTGCAGTTAATAAAATGGATCTGGTCGATTATGACCAAAGTGTTTTTGAAAGTATAAAAACCGATTTTGAAAAACTGAATGCTGAAAGCAGTTATGCAGAGCAGGAAGTGACGTTTATTCCAATCAGTGCTCTTAATGGAGATAATGTTGCTGCAAAATCCGGTTCTATGTCTTGGTATAATGGCTCAAGTGTTTTAGAATATTTAGAGTCTTTAAAACCAGAACAGGAAGAGCAAACTGCAGCGAGATTCCCAGTGCAAACTGTTATTAGACCGAAGCAGGATGAGTTTCATGACTATCGCGGCTATGCCGGAAAAATATACGGAAGCAGTCTTAAAGTTGGAGATTCAATCACAGTTTTGCCTTCTCTAACAACATCAACTATAAAAAGTATAGAATTTTTTGATCAAAAGTATAATGAAGCTGTAGCCGGGAGTTCTGTTACGATTACTTTAGAAGATGATATTAATATCACTAGAGGCGATGTTATAGTGAAGTCTGAAGAAGTGCCGCAGTCCTCAAAATCACTCACGGCAGCTGTTTGTTGGATGGATGGTAAAGCGCTAATTCCAGGAGCGAAGTATGAAATTCAACACAATACCAATCGCATTCTTGCTAAAATTGACAGCGTAGAAAGTGTCATCGCTACTGATTACTCAGGTGAAGACAGTTCTAAGAATCAGTTAAAGCTGAACGAAATAGGAAAGGTGAATTTTAAACTGAGTAAAAACCTTTTTTACGATACCTATGCTCAAAACAAAGCAGGCGGTGCATTTATATTAATTGACCCACAAAGCAACACCACCGCAGGCGTTGGTTTTATAGGATAATATTAATTAAAAGGAGT
Source organism: Leeuwenhoekiella sp. (assembly GCA_964219495.1). Classification (GTDB taxonomy): domain Bacteria; phylum Bacteroidota; class Bacteroidia; order Flavobacteriales; family Flavobacteriaceae; genus Leeuwenhoekiella. Next base: position 107,437 of record CAXPQP010000026.1, read on the forward strand.
TATTCATTTTAGCCTGAAAACTTCTATCTTATAATCCTATTATTTCTATAGGAATAAAATAATTAAGAATAAAAAACAAGAGCCATGCAAAGCTTCAGAACAGAAATAGAAAACCCAGTTGTAGAACGAGATATTATTGAGCTTGAAAGAAAGATCAAACTCTTTAAAGATGGAAAGATTGATGAGGAACGCTTTCGAAGCCTACGTTTGGCGCGTGGTGTTTATGGTCAGCGGCAGGAAGGTGTGCAGATGATACGCATCAAGCTTCCTTATGGTAAAGTGACCAGCGATCAATTGTTGCGTATTGCCGATGTTTCTGATGAATATTCAAGAGGACGTTTGCATATCACCACCCGTCAGGATATACAGATTCACTACGTGAGCCTAGATCGTACTCCTGAGCTTTGGGCCGAATTGGAGAAAAGTGATGTGACTCTTCGCGAAGCTTGTGGGAATACCGTGCGTAACGTAACTGCGAGTGCAGATAGCGGGATCAACCCTGATGAAGCCTTTGACGCAACACCTTATGCTCATGCTACCTTTCAGTTTTTTCTGCGAAATCCGATTTGTCAGGAAATGGGCCGAAAGTTTAAAATGTCTTTTTCGTCAACCGATGATGATACTGCCTTGGCTTTTATTCACGATTTGGGCTTTATCCCAAAAATTAAAGATGGTAATCGTGGATTTAAGGTAATGCTTGGTGGAGGTTTAGGATCACAACCTAGACACGCAGATGTGCTTACTGAATTTTTACCGGTAAATGAATTAATCCCTACCATAGAAGGAGTATTGCGTGTTTTTGATCGTCACGGCGAGCGTGCCAGACGACTTAAAGCGCGTATGAAATTCCTAATTAAAGATATAGGTCAGGATGCTTTTATGGAATTGGTAGCTGAAGAACGTAAAGCTCTGGCATACAAAACCTATGAAATAGATACTGCAGCTTTTGATGGAACACCAAAAGCTCCGTTGGCCGAAGCTCCACAGGTAACTATTGAAGATACTAAAGCTTACGAAGCCTGGAAAGCGACCAATGTGTTTCAGCAAAAACAGGAAGGTCTCGTAGCTATAGGAATCCGTGTACAATTAGGTGATTTTTCTACAGAAAAAGCTAGGGCTCTTGCTGGGCTGATTAAAAAGTATGGTGGCGATGAGCTACGTTTAACGTTGCGTCAAAATATTCTATTACGAAATATACCGGAAGGGGCATTGCCATTCTTTTACTCACAACTAGCCAATCTAGGCTTTGCCCGCCCGGGATATGAAACAACCACAGATATAACTGCATGTCCCGGTACAGATACCTGTAACTTAGGGATTGCAAGTAGTACCGGTATTGCAGTTAAACTTGAGGAAGTTTTAGAGGCAGAGTATCCTCAATATTTAAACAATAAGGAACTTACTATTAAAATTAGCGGCTGTATGAACGCCTGCGGCCAACATAATATGGCGCATATAGGTTTTCAGGGGATGTCTGTACGCACCCCAGATAAACTGGTTGCTCCGGCATTACAGGTGCTTTTAGGAGGAGGCGTTTTGGGCAATGGAGAAGGTCGTTTTGCAGATAAAGTGATCAAGATTCCAAGTAAAAGAGGGCCTGAAGCCTTGCGTGCAATCTTAGATGATTATCAGGAAAATGCTGGAGGTAAAAACTTTCTAAATTACTATGTTGAGAAAGGTCAACGTTATTTTTATGATTTCCTAAAGCCGCTTTCTGATACCGATAATTTGACAGAGTCTGACTTTGTTGATTGGGGTAATGATGAAAAATACATTCAGGAAGTAGGCGTTGGTGAGTGTGCCGGAGTCGTAATTGATTTGGTTCAAACCCTTTTACTGGAAGCCAAAGATAAACTGGGTAGTGCTATTGAGGCTTTTGAAGAGCAAAAATGGTCAGACAGTATTTACCATACCTATGCAGGTCTTGTAAATGGAGCTAAAGCCATATTGCTTTCTGAAGACGTAAAAACAAATACCCAGGCCAATATTATTGCGGAGTTTGATAACACCTTTGGTGAAAACACAACACTCTTGGGAGAAACTTCGTTTGCTGATTTGGTTTACCAAATTCAAAAAAACGAGCCCACAAAAGAATTTGCTGAAGCCTATTTAGCTGACGCAAACGCATTTTTTAACCGCGTTGATACCTTCCGCAAAAAACAATTGGCAAATGTTTAAGAATCCGAAATTAACAGTAGTAGGCGCAGGACCCGGGGATGTAGAGCTATTTACCTTAAAAGGAATCAAAGCTTTGCAATGTGCAGATGTTGTTTTGTATGACGCATTGGTTAACCCAGAACTTCTGGAGTATGCTAAAGATGCCGAACTTATTTTTGTAGGTAAACGCAAAGGTTGTTATGCCTATCAACAAGAACAAATTAATGATCTCATTATTTCACGAGCCAAAAGTCATGGACATGTGGTTCGGTTAAAGGGAGGTGACCCATTCATTTTTGGGCGTGGTGCAGAAGAGATGGAAATCGCAGCGGCAGCCGGAATCGAAGTTGCTGTTGTTCCAGGAATTTCATCATCCCTTGCAGTACCTGCCTATCAGAACATTCCGCTTACAAAACGAGGAAGCTCAGAAAGTTTCTGGGTAATTACAGGTACTACCCGTTCTCATAAACTTTCAGATGATGTGAAGCTTGCAGCACAATCTTCAGCCACTGTGGTAATTTTAATGGGTATGAGTAAGCTTTCTGAAATTACAGCATGTTTTCGCGAAAGCGGTAAAGTAGACACCCCCGTTGCAATTATCCAGAACGGAACAACGCCTGAAGAACGCATAGGAGTAGGAACCATAGATACTATTGAAAAAGTGGTACAAGAGTTAAAGCTTACTAACCCATCAATTATCGTTATTGGTGAGGTGGTACGCCATCGTGAGCAATTGCTTAACTTGCAAAGTAAAATAGCTTACGCCTCTTAACATGGCACAGGAAACCAATACTCTTTATCCTGTTTTTCTCAAAGTTCGCAATTTGCAGGTGCTTATTGTGGGCGGTGGTAATGTCGCGCTTGAAAAACTTACTTTTTTAACCAAGTCAAGTCCGGATGCTGTGGTAGAAATGGTTGCGCCTTTTTTTAGACCTGAAACCCTAGAACGGGCAAAACAGTTTAATGTAAAAATCACTAAGCGCCGATTTAAAAAATCAATGCTTAAAAAGCGTCACATTGTGATTGCTACAACAGATAACCCTATGGTAAATAAACGGGTTTATGAGTTGGCGCGAAAGCGTTTTTTGCTTTGCAATATTGCCGACGTTCCTGAACTTTGTGATTTTTATATGGGCGGAATTGTGACCAAAGGTAATGTCAAGATTGCAATATCGACCAATGGAAAGTCACCTACGACGGCAAAGCGCTTACGCCAGTTTTTTGAAGAAGTAATACCAGACAATATTGATGATCTGGTGCAGAATTTAAATGAATATCGTAAAACCATTAAGGGAGATTTTAAAGAAAAGGTTGAAACCCTAAACGAGTTTACTAAAGGATTGATCAAAAGGAATTAAATAGTAGAATGAGGAGCTGAGGCTCAAAGAATAGAACAGATGATAAAGACAGATATTTTAATTATTGGAGCAGGCCCTACCGGGTTATTTACCGTTTTTGAAGCAGGATTATTAAAACTGAAATGCCATATTATAGATGCACTGGCTCAGCCGGGAGGTCAATTGGCAGAGATTTATCCTAAAAAACCTATTTATGATATTCCGGGTTTTCCGGAAGTGATGGCAGGACAGCTGGTAGATAATCTTTTGGAGCAGGGAAAACAATTTCAGCCTGGATTTACTTTGGGAGAACGTGCTGAGACTATTGAAAAGCAAGAAGATGGCAGTTTTATCGTTACCACTAATAAAGGTACTCAACACCATGCGCCTGTAGTGGCTATTGCCGGAGGTTTGGGAAGTTTTGAGCCACGTAAACCATTAATCCCAAATATTCATCAATTTGAAGATAAGGGTGTTGCTTATATGATTAAAGATCCAGAAGTATACCGCGGTAAAAAAGTGGTAATTGCTGGCGGTGGTGATTCAGCATTAGACTGGAGTATCTTCCTTGCTGATGTTGCTGAAGAAGTTACACTTATTCACCGTAGAAATGAATTTAGAGGTGCTTTGGATTCTGTTGAAAAAGTGCGTGAATTGAAAATGCTTGGTAAAATCAATCTGATTACTCCAGCTGAAGTTGTAGGTCTTGGAGGAGCTGATGAATTGGAGCAGGTGGTCGTAGAACACGCAGATAAAACCCAGACAAGTCTGGAAGCAGATGCTTTTATTCCACTTTTCGGTCTTTCTCCTAAATTAGGTCCAATCGCAGATTGGGGTCTTGAGATTGAGAAAAATGCGATCAAAGTAGATAACGCGTTAGATTACCAGACAAATATTCCAGGAATTTTCGCTATCGGCGATGTCAACACTTATCCTGGTAAACTAAAACTGATTCTTTGTGGTTTTCACGAGGCTACCATGATGTGCCAGTCTGCATACCAAATCATCAACCCGGGCAAACGCTATGTGATGAAATATACCACCGTTAGTGGTATAGATGGTTTTGACGGTACACGCAAAGAAGCTGAAAAAGCAGTTGTGCAGGCTATAGACTAGCAGGCAGGTTGTAACTTATTTTTAAGGTCCAGAATTGTATTCTTGCTGAGTGGTTTTATTAGAAAATCAATCACCTGATTATATTTCTGGGCTTTTTGCATATCTAAAGAACTGGTGCTTGAAGTAACAATAACGACCTGAGTGGGATCATTACGCTCTTTTAATACATCAAGAAATCTCCAACCGTTTATTTCTGGCATATTTAGATCTAAAAAAATGAGATCAGGTTTTTCGGTATCTATTGCTAAGAGAGCAGTTTGGGGTAGGGTATAGTCTACGATTTTTTCAGCAAATTCTGTTACTTCAATAAGTTTTTTATTGATAAAATTAGCCATCTTCTGATCATCAACCAGCATTATTTTTAGAAGTTTTGTCATACCCGTGTTAATTAAATTGTTCATTAGAAACTGTTTCGTCACTTTGGCTTACAACGTCTTTAAAGATTTGGTCAAGATCTAGAGCAGCGCCTTTAAGCTTAGGAATTATAGTTTTTCGCAGATCTTCATCACTATATAAATCTGCAATTTCGAGTAAACCCAATATTCGTGTTAAGGGTTCTCTCAGGTTGTGGGCATGAATTTCTGAGAGCTCGAGTAGTTTTTTGTTTTTAAATCGTAATTCTTCTGTTCTTCTGGAAATAATGTTTTGTTGGTTGTTGTTGATGCGCTCTATTTCTTTGTTTTTTGATTCAATCTCAGCTATCGCATCTTTAAGTCTGAGATTTTTGGTTTGTAACTGATTGCTAAGATAAATTTGAAAATATCTGGAGGAGATGCTTTCTATCAGTAAGTTAAGAATTTCCATGTCACTATGATCAAAAATTCCGGAATTATCTGATACTAAGGAGAAACAAACTTCCTGCTCACTCGATTTGGAATGCCAGGACCATAGTTTTGGCTTGTTCCACTTCGTTGTAAGATCCAGTAAATTATGTGGTAAATCTGTTTTTTCCAGTTTGCGTGAAATGGGAATTTTAGATTCTAGTATTTGCTTTTCAAAAGCAATCAACTCATCGTTATAAGCAATTAGAGGTGATTTTGATTTTATAAACGTAAGGCTTACAGGACCTTCGTTGCGTAAAAACATAACGATTCGTAACATCTTAAAGTTGAAGAGATACTTTAGATGTCTGTTAGCAACTGTTCCAAGTTCTTCGAGACTTTCTACTTTACTAAGACTGCCCGATAATTTGGAAAATGCTTCGTACGTAATGCGATACTTGGCGGCAGATAGATTCAAAACAAAAGAATTTAAGCCTGAGCCTCCATCAATTCATTGTCGATCTTAATACCCGAAATATTTGCAAGTGTATTGAGCATATTAACAAGATCTGCCTGAGCCATCAATTCCTGGATTTCTAAATCATCAAAACCGGCATCACTAAGGGCTTTGAAATCTTCATCGGTAACTTCACTAGATTGCAAAGCAGCCTTTGTAACAACTTTGATAGCAGTTCTAAAACTTTCCGGAATCATTGGGCTATCCAGATTTTCAGTCACTTTAAAGGTAGGGGTGTCATTAATCATCGCACTCATGCTATCTGCAAAAATACCATGAGCTTCAGCGCAGTACACACAGTTGCGTTTCTTGGATACATTGTAAATAATAAGTTGCTTGAGCACGTTTGGGACATTGCCCTGAACAAGTGTGGCTTTTAATTTAGCCCAGTTTCCAGCAAGTAAAATAGGATTAGAACCCTGGCATTTAAACCAGTTTAAGACAAATGGGATTTTTAAGGTACGCTTGGTATCATCATAAATGTCACGTACTTCTTGAGATGCATTCTCATAACTGATAATAGGGAATCTGGAATCCAGAGATGTAATGTTATGCATGTTTTAAGTTGGGTTTGTATTAAAAATTTAAGGGTTTGCAAAATTAGTCCAAACTTTAATATACACGATGCTGTAAATCAGTTAATTGAAAGTTAAGATTTGTTTTTTGACAATTATCATATTGTATAATTGTCATTTGCATAATTAGAATAGAGACATTTTTCAATTTTCTAAACATTAATCCTGCAATTTTTGGGTATTCTCGGGTTGTTTTTTAATCTTTGCAGTTCCGTTCATTATTTAATGCAGTTATCAAGAAAGGCAGAGGGATTAGACCCGATGAAGCCTTAGCAACCCTCCTCCTGGAGAAGGTGCTACATTCTACTCATATGTTGAGATAGATAACAAAAACGAGTCGTTGACACTCCCTTTTTGCCTTCTTAATAACTTAATTTTACGCTCTTTTTTGAGCAGATTTAAATATGCTTGGATTGGAAGCATGTCTAAAACGAGTTGGATTATGACAAATGAGAAATTATACGAAGCTTTAAAACATCGCATTTTAGTCCTTGATGGTGCTATGGGTACTATGCTGCAGCGCTATAAGTTTACCGAAGAAGATTTTAGAGGTGAGCAGTTTAAAGACTGGCCAAGTCCGGTGCAGGGTAACAATGATATGTTGAGTATCACACAGCCACAGGCTATTGCAGATGTTCACGCTAAATATTACGCTGCAGGTGCTGATATTGTTGAAACCAACACGTTTAGTGGAACCACCATTGCTATGGCAGATTATGGGATGGAAGACTACGTTTATCAGCTTAATTATGAGTCTGCAAAAATCGCTAAAAAAGTAGCTCGGGAATTTACTGAAAAAGAACCCGAGAAACCCCGTTTTGTTGCTGGCGCCATGGGTCCAACAAACAAAACTGCGAGTATGTCTCCAGACGTAAACGATCCCGGTTTTCGGGCAATTTCGTTTGACGAATTACGCATAGCCTACAAGCAACAGGCCGAGGCGCTGCTAGACGGTGGCGTCGATATTCTTTTGGTCGAAACCATTTTTGATACGCTTAATGCAAAAGCTGCTCTTTTTGCGATTGAAGAAGTTAAAGATGAACGTGGCATTGAGGTGCCGGTTATGGTGAGTGGTACCATAACCGATGCTTCTGGCAGAACGCTTTCTGGCCAGACTGCTGAAGCATTTTTGATTTCAATTGGTCATATGCCTTTACTTTCTGTAGGTTTTAATTGTGCTCTAGGCGCAAATCAACTTACTCCTTATCTCGAAGTGGTTTCTTCTAAATCAGATTTTGCAATTTCAGCATATCCTAATGCAGGTTTACCCAATGCTTTTGGGGAATATGATGAGACCGCAGACGAGATGGCAGCACAGATAAAAGTTTATTTAGATAAGCAACTCATCAATATTGTAGGTGGTTGTTGTGGTACAACTCCAGAGCATATACAAGCAATCGCAAGACTTGTAAAAGACTATAAACCCCGACCATTGCCTGCACTTCATAATACAGCAGCATTATAATAACTAGTTATGAGTACTACAGTACAAAAAACTAATACGCTTAAAAAAGAATACCGCCCATTAAAACTTAGTGGACTAGAGCCTTTGGTAATTACGCCTGAAAGCAATTTTGTTAACGTTGGAGAACGTACCAATGTGGCAGGATCACGTCGCTTTTTGAGGCTCATCAACGAAGAAAAGTTTGACGAGGCACTAGCCATTGCAAGAGATCAGGTAGAGGGCGGAGCTCAAATCATCGACGTCAATATGGACGATGGTCTTATTGATGGTAAAAATGCGATGGTTACCTTTTTAAACCTTGTAGCTGCCGAACCTGATATTGCGCGTGTGCCTATAATGATCGACAGTTCTAAATGGGAAATTATTGAAGCCGGTTTACAGGTCGTGCAGGGTAAATGTGTCGTAAACTCAATCAGCTTAAAGGAAGGTGAAGCAGAGTTTATCGATCACGCCAAAAAAATAAAGCGTTACGGTGCTGCTGTTATCGTAATGGCTTTTGATGAGGTGGGTCAGGCAGACAATTACGAGCGCCGTATTGAGATTGTAAAGCGTAGTTATGATATACTGGTCAATCAGGTACATTTTCCTCCGGAAGACATCATTTTTGACCTTAATATTTTTCCGGTTGCTACCGGGATGGAAGAACACCGTCGTAATGCAATAGATTTCATTGAAGCCACAAGCTGGGTGAAAGAAAATTTACCTCACGCTCACGTAAGTGGAGGTGTGAGTAATGTGTCTTTTAGCTTTCGCGGAAATGATACCGTACGTGAAGCAATGCACTCGGTATTTCTCTATCACGCAATAAAAGCCGGGATGAATATTGGGATTGTAAACCCAACAATGCTTGAAGTTTATGACGATATCCCAAAAGATTTATTGGAGTATGTTGAAGATGTAATTCTAGATAGACGCGATGATGCAACCGAACGCCTGCTTGATTTTGCTGAAACCGTAAAAGGAACTTCCAAGGAGAAAACACAGGATTTATCCTGGCGTGAAGAATCGCTTCAGGATCGTATCACGCGAGCGTTGGTAAAAGGTATTGACACCTATATTTTAGAAGATGTTGAAGAAGCTCGCCAGGCTTCAGAAAAACCACTACACGTTATTGAAGGCCATTTGATGACGGGTATGAATGTGGTGGGTGACCTTTTTGGAGATGGTAAAATGTTCTTACCTCAGGTAGTGAAATCGGCACGGGTAATGAAAAAGGCTGTAGCTTATTTACTTCCATATATCGAAGAAGAAAAGCTCCTTAATCCGCCGCCGGCTTCAGAAAAAGCCAAGTCAAACCTCGTGTTAATGGCAACCGTTAAAGGTGATGTACACGACATCGGTAAAAATATTGTAAGCGTGGTTTTGGCCTGTAACAATTACGAAATTATAGATATGGGCGTAATGGTACCGCCTGAAAAAATTATAGCAACCGCCAAAGAACGCAATGTAGATATCATAGGCCTTAGCGGACTTATAACACCATCGCTTGATGAGATGGTTTTTCTTGCAAAAGAGATGAAGCGTAATGACTTTGAAGTGCCTTTACTAATAGGTGGGGCAACTACAAGTAAAGCGCATACAGCTGTAAAAATTGACCCTGAATATCCTGAAGCAGTAGTGCATGTAAACGACGCTTCTCGCGCGGTAACTGTGGTAGGTGATCTTTTAAATGCGGAAACCAAAAAGCAGTACAAAGCGAATATCAAGGAAGAATATGCCTTGTTCAGAGATCGCTTTTTGACCCGAGGTAAGAAACGGGATTTCTTAACTGTAGAACAGGCGCGTGAGAATAAGTGGAAACTGGATTGGGATAATTTTGAGGCATTTAAACCTAACCAACCGGGAATTCAGGTAATTGAAGATTTTGAATTAGAAAAACTGGTTGATTATATAGACTGGTCACCATTTTTTAGAAGCTGGGATTTACACGGTAAGTACCCTGATATTTTAGAAGATGAGGTTGTGGGTGAGCAGGCACGCGAACTTTTTGCTGACGCGAAAGTGATTCTTAAAAAGATTCTGGATGAAAAGTTGCTGAAGGCAAAAGCTGTTTTTGGTCTGTTTGAAGCCAATACCGTAAATGACGATGATATTGAGATTGTCATTTCGAGCGCAGCCGAGAAGCAGGAGAAATTCATTTTTAGAACCTTACGCCAGCAAAGCAAAAAAGCTTCGGGTAAACCGAATATCGCTTTAGCAGATTTTATTGCTCCAAAAGAGACTGGTAAGACCGATTATATGGGTTGTTTTTGCGTGACCGCAGGTTTTGGTACGCAGGAATTGGCTGAAAAATACGAGGCAGAGCACGACGATTACAACAGCATTATGGTTAAAGCTCTTGCAGACCGTCTGGCAGAAGCTTTTGCCGAATATTTGCACGAGAAGGTGCGTAAAAAACATTGGGGTTATGCGGCTGATGAAACCTTGTCTAATGACGAACTTATCAAAGAGGACTATAAAGGTATCAGACCGGCGCCGGGTTACCCTGCTTGTCCTGATCATCTTGAAAAACTTACCATTTGGGAAGTGCTCGATGTTAAGAATCGCATAGGTGTTGAGTTAACAGAGAGCCTTGCGATGTGGCCAGCTGCTTCAGTAAGCGGTTATTATTTTGCGAACCCCGAAGCGCGTTATTTTGGTTTAGGTAAGATCAAAATGGATCAGGTTGAAGATTTCGCAAAGCGGAAGGGTATTGAAATTCGTACCGCAGAAAAATGGCTTAACCCTAATATCGCAGATTAAATGCGCCAGGGATTGAGCTGTTGTTGGAGCTCGTTGTGGCGATAGCCACGACAGCGACCAGCGAAAGCCCGACCCGCAGGGAGGCGCCCAAAGAATTAGAAACATTGTTTAATTAAAACACCCGGTTATACGCTTATAGAAGCTTGGGGATATTATGAAAATTACAGATCACATAAAGCAGGCAAACGGTAAAACGCTATTTTCTTTTGAATTGATTCCGCCTCGTAAAGGGAGAAGTATTCAGGAATTGTATGATAATATCGATCCGTTGATGGAGTTTAAACCTCCGTTTATTGATGTAACTACATCGCGTGAAGAGTCTGTTTATATTGAAAAAGAAGATGGTTTACTCGACAAGAAAATCACGCGTATGCGTCCGGGTACTTTGGGGATTTGTGCATCTATCAAACACAAGTACGACGTAGATACTGTGCCGCACGTATTGTGCGGTGGTTTTACCAAGGAAGAGACCGAATATTTACTGGTTGATTGCCATTATCTGGGCATTCATAATGTGATGGCTTTACGCGGTGATGCGATGAAAGAGCAACAGTATTTTGAGCCAACAAAAGGGGGGCACGAGTATGCCCTAGGTCTTGTTGAGCAAATCGCAGATTTGAATAAAGGTCGTTACCTCAATAATGTAATCGAGACCAGCGATTGTAGTGATTTTTGTATTGGTGTGGCAGGTTATCCTGAGAAGCATCTGGAAGCTCCGTCTTTAAAAACCGATTTAAAACGCTTGATTCAGAAGGTTGAAGCAGGGGCGGACTATGTGGTGACGCAAATGTTTTTTGACAATAAAAAATACTTTGAGTTTGTAGATCTGGTACGTGCAGAAGGGATTGATATTCCGATTATTCCGGGGATTAAGCCAATAGCAGTTAAACGTCACTTGCAGCTTTTACCACAGGTGTTTAAGATTGATTTACCTCAGGAATTGATAGATGCTGTTGAAGCTTGTAAAACCAATAACGATGTGCGTCAGGTAGGTATCGAGTGGGCCATTCAACAGTCTAAAGAACTTATGGAAGGTGGTGCGCCGGTTTTACATTACTATTCTATGGGTAAAAGCGATAACATACAGGCAATCGCTGCCGAACTTTTTTAAAACAGCCTTCGGGATATATTTGATACATTTGCCCGATACTCAAAATCGAATGATCTACCGAATCCTGTTATTATTGTGTTGCGGCTTTACGGTGATGGCTCAGGAAACTGAAGTCAAACCTTACAGTCTGGATGCCAACTTTTTCTATGGAACCATCCTGCAGCATAATAAGGATATTGCGCATCTTATCACGGGGCATCCTACAGGAGTAATCCTGAGTTATAACCGTATGACCTATGGTTTTAACGATTGGGAGGCGCGGTACAACTATCCGGATTATGGCTTTTCATTCATTGCGCAGGATCAGAAAAATGAAAATCTGGGGCAGAATTTTGGGCTCTACGGGCATTTTAATTTCTATGCGCTCAATCGCAGATTAATGTTGCGAATTGGTCAGGGTGTTGCCGCAACTACCAAGCCTTTTGACATGGATAATAACTTTAGAAATAATGCTTATGGTTCGACACTGCTGAGTTCCACTTTTGTGATGGTGAATTACAAGCAACCTAATATTATTGATCGTATAGGTTTGCAAACGGGTATATCACTTATTCATTATTCAAATGCAAATGTGAAAGCACCAAATGCGAGCACCAACTCATTTGCCTTTAACCTGGGATTGAACTACCAGCTTGATGAAGAGGAGCGACCTGATTATATCGCTAATGAAAAAAGCCGCTATACCGAACATTTAAAACTCAATTTTGTATTGCGCGGTGGAGTGAATGAGAGTGACTATATCGGTTTGGGACAACGTCCATTTTTAGTGACATCGGCATTTGTAGATAAACGAATCACACATAAAAGTACACTTCAGGCTGGGGTCGATTTTTTCCTGAGTCCGTTTTTGAAAGATCAAATCGAATATGAAAGTATAGCTTTAGAACGTCTGGGAACGACGGGTGATGAAGATTGGAAGCGTTTTGGTGTTTTTCTAGGTCACGAACTACGCTTCAATAAAAATGCATTTGTGACGCAGTTTGGTTACTATGCGTATTACGATTACGACTTTGAAGGCAGAGTTTATTTCAGAGGTGGTTTAAAACGCTATTTTACCGATAACATATTCGGTGCGGTTACGCTTAAATCGCACGGAGCAAAAGCTGAAGCGGTTGAATTTGGTATTGGCTACAGACTTTAATAATACACCGTCCACTTCTTCATTTCTTCCGCTTTAAAACCCTTTAAAAGATATTGCAAGCTGTCTGGTAAAGACTTTTTGGTCTTAATCAGCAAGACATTGTTCTTGTCGCTTAGTAAGGTTTTGAGTCGGTCACTTTGCCCGGGTTCATTCAACGGCAGGTAAGTTTCTTTCCAGTTATCTGTGGTTTCAAATCGCGTATCCCGTTTTGCTTCAAAGTTTGAATTGTAAATGGTAATTACCCGATCACCCAGGTAAAATGGTGCTGAGGAAAGGAGATTATCGTAAATCAAGACTTTATAATCGTGCCCTCCACGTGCCTCTTCAATAAATGCATATTGAGGTTTTAGCGAATTAATTAAGGAATCATTTTGGGCTGCAAAATTTGCATACAACAGCAACAAGAGACAAGTCGTACCAGTACTTAAAATTAAAACCTGTCGGATGGGTTTTAATTGGGATTTAATGCCGAAAAACCAGCCAAAAGCTATTGCAATCAAACCTAGGATTAACGCGGTAATCCAACTAAAACTAAGTTGAGGAATAAATGGAAGTACAATTAAAATCAGTGTTAATAACAGAATTGCAATTTTAAATGTGTTGCTGTAAAGCTTAGTATTTGCATTTATAAACTTGACAAACAAACTTCCACTGAACAATGCCAAAAACGGAAACATTGGCAGGATGTATAATACCAATTTTGAAGAAAACAGGGAGAAAGCTATAAGAGTTGCCAAAGATGAATAGCCCGCAATTTTTGTGTTTTTGTCTAGAGTGACTTTTCGGTTTTTGATAAAGATAATCAGTGTGGGTACAATCCACGGTAAACTGAGTACAGGTACTAAAACCAGATAATACCAGAAAGGTTTGTCACGGTGAAAGGTTTCCGCATTCACACTGCGATCGATGATTTGTTCCTGAATGAAATAATCCCAGAGCTCTGGTTTTTGAGCAATCAACACGATAAACCAGGAAGCTGAAATTCCCAATAGCAATATCAATCCAAAAGGAGTATGTATGCTTAAAGATGGTTTTTCTCTATTTATGATTTTATAGCAGAGTATAAATAATGCGACTGGTAAAAACGCAACTGGTCCTTTTGTAAGACAGGCTAATCCCAAAACGGAATAAAATAGATAGAGGTAGAGTTTTTTACCTGATAATTTTGCCTGTAACCATAAGTAAACTGCCCAGATGATGAACGTGGTTAAAAACAGATCTGTAGTGAGATTACGAGCTGCTACTAATGCTAGCGGGAAGGAAAAGTAAATGAGTGCAGATGCAATCGCAACCTGTTCATTTTTAAACCAAAGTCTAGCAATTTTAAAAACCAGCAGGATCTGAAGTATCAAAGCTACACTCAGAAAAAAGCGTGCGCCAAACTCATTGTAACCAAACAATTTATAGCCAATTGCTGTGATGGCATAAGTTACTGGTGGCTTGTGATAGTGAATGATGCCTAGCAGACTCGGATTAATAAAATCGTTACTCAGAGCCATTTCACGTCCTATTTCTGCATAGCGGGCTTCGCTGCTTTCGGTAAGACCCCAGCTTCCCAATTGGGTTAAAAGTACTGCGAACAAAACTGCAAGAAGGAGGTAGAATTTTTTAGTCAAAATACTCAGGACTTTAGAATGTGATACGCTTTCAAAATTGCATTTTTAATGGCAAATGCTAAAATTTAGCCGATGTATTTTAAGTTTTAAGATTTCGTAAAGGGTATACAAGGCTATTGGTCTGCGAGGTCTGCACTTTTTTACCGTACTTTGTGACGGCTAAGTCAAGACTTGCCAAGCGAGTTGATGCTTATGAGAAACCTGTATTTAATTATACTTTTTGTATTTACCGCCTGTGGCTCAGACAACGCAGGAGATTGTTTTGAAGGCGAAGGCGACCCGGTAGAAATCACCTATGATTTACCTGAATTTACCAAACTACGCAGCGAAACCGATGTGATCGTTTATATCAAGCAGGGACCTGAGCAAAAAGTGGTGCTTAAAACAGGTGAAAATATGGTGGGCGACGCCTTGATAGAAGTCCTTGATGGTGGTATTTTACGTATTAAAAATGCCAAGCGCTGCAACTTATTTCGCGATTATCAAAACTTCATTGTTTATGTGACTACTCCCAATCTAACCGAAATACGCAATGCTTCCGGGAATGATATTTTTAGTGAAGGGGTTCTCGTTTTTCCAAACCTGATCTTGTCAAGCGATACGATTTACAATTTTGGAGATACCACACCGCGTAAAAGCGGTAATTTCTACTTAGAGCTTGAATCTTCAAAGGTTGAGTTAAGAGCAAATGGTAAAAGTGTTTTTTACCTAAGTGGTACAACTACAAACCTTACAGCCTCCTTTTTTAATGAAGCTCCGCGTTTAGAAGGCCGGGATCTGGTTGCGCAAAATGTGGTAGTTAACCAGACATCAGCAAATAAAATGATTGTAAATCCGCAGGCTAGCATTAAAGGGATCATCTTTGGGACAGGAGATGTAATTGCGGTTAATCGCCCTGCAGTTGTTGACGTTGAAGAAAAATATACAGGAAGACTAATTTTTGAAAACTAATGTGCAGACTTAAACTTCTATTTCTAGTTCTATTTAGTTTTTCTATTTACAGTCTGACCGCTCAGGAAAACTCTGATTTAAAAGAGAAAAAACCAGTTTCACTGGATGCCTCTTTTTTCTATGGTAGCATTCTCGAGCATAACCCCGATATCAACCACCTTATAACTGGTCATCCTACGGGATTTATACTCAGCTATAACCGCCGTACGTTTGGTTTTAATGAGTGGGAGCGTCGTTACAATTATCCGGATTGGGGTTTTTCGATGGCTTATCAGGATCTACATAATGAATATCTGGGAGAAAATATCAGCTTTTACGGGCACTTCAATTTCTATTTTTTAAACCGAAATGCCTACTTCCGCATTGGGCAGGGTGTGGCAGTTGCTGGCAGTCCTTATGATCCCGAGACCAATTATATCAACAATGCTTATGGTACAAAACTTTTAAGTTCAACCTATATCGCATTACAATACAACAAGCAGAATTTATATAAAGGCTTCGGTCTCAACGCTGGTTTTACAATAATTCATTACAGCAATGCCAATTTGCGCGCTCCCAATAACAGTACAAATACATTTGCTTTCAATGTAGGGGCTAATTATAACCTCGATTATGAGAATTTTCCTGATTATATTACGGAAGGGGAGCGTACCAAATATACCGAGCCTGTACACTTTAATCTGGCATTGAGAGGCGGAGCCAATGAAAGTGATATCGTTGGGCAGGGCCAATTTCCGTTTTTTGTAGTTTCGGCATTTGCAGATAAACGTATCAATCACAAGAGCACCCTTGTTGCCGGTACCGATGTATTTTTCGCGTATTTCTTTAAAGAATTAATCAAATTACAGGCAGCTTCGTTTCCTGAAACCGGCGTTACCGGTGATGAAGACTGGAAACGTGTTGGGCTGTTTGTAGGTCACGAACTGCGATTTAATAAGGTAGCTTTCGTTTCTCATTTAGGTTATTATGTGTATTACCCTTATGAGTTTGAAAACCGCTTGTACAACCGTTTAGGTCTCAAGCGCTACATTACTGAAGATATCTCTGCTGCTGTAACTGTAAAGGCTCACGGTGCAAAAGCAGAAGGCGTAGAATTTAGTTTGGGATATCGGTTTTAGATAGGGAATAGGCTGTTAGCCGACTTAGTTCTAGTTTTATTGCGCTCGTTTTTACATCTTTGCCAGTGATTTAAGTCATTCCATGATTCGATTTGTAGTTCTTTTGGCGCTTGCCCTTAACCTGTTTTCGTGTAAAGATCTCGAGACCAAAAAAATCTCTTCAGACGATCTGGTACAGGAAGAACTGAAAACTCTCAATATGAACGAGGTTGAGGAGTATCCCACTTTTGCTTCCTGCGAAAACTTAAAAGATCAACAGGCGCGTTATTCCTGTTTTCAGAACGAATTACAGCGCAATTTTCAGCTTCAGCTTTCTAATAAAACGATGATTGTTGAGACCGAAATCAACGATACGGTCTGGCTCTACCTAAGCATCAGCGAACTGGGTGATCTCACTATTGAAAAGGCACAAATTCCCGATACCATCGCCAGTCAATTGCCGCAACTGGAAGGTTGGCTTAAAGACAGCCTCGATTCGCTTCCTAAAATCATCGCGGCCCACAAAAGAGGTATTCCGGTTAAGACCAGCTTTAAAATGCCGGTGGTTGTGAAGGTTGAATAAGAGTTTTTAGCGTACTTTTTGAAATTTTCAAACAGTATCCTTCCTTTGAAGGAAGCGTTGGGGATGGATGTTTACCTCTGTATCTATTTCTTAAAATCCCTCCCTTTCCAGCTAAACTCGCCAAACTGACTCACCAAGGCTATATATATGGTGAAAAA
Organism: Leeuwenhoekiella sp.; assembly: GCA_964219495.1. Lineage (GTDB taxonomy): Bacteria > Bacteroidota > Bacteroidia > Flavobacteriales > Flavobacteriaceae > Leeuwenhoekiella. Next base: position 124,764 of record CAXPQP010000026.1, read on the forward strand.
CGGATACATCAGTGCTACCCATAGATACTGTTTAAGCGGTTTTTTTTGGGCGAAAAGATTTGCGGTGCACCAGATGAGGAGAAAATCTATAGCGGCTTTCAGTATCAACAAGTAGTAGATTTCGGCAAAAAATAATCCGGCTACTACCGAAGCATTTCCCAAAAGAACCAAAACCGAAACCAAAACAGCAAACCGGCTTTTGTAGGCTGAGGCCTTCGCTGCCCAGCGCTTCCGTTGATTGATCAGCGATTTTAAATCGGGTTGTGGGGCTGTTGCTACCAATGCGTGCCGGGTTTTGAGATACCCAACCGCTTTAGCATCCGCTTCTAAAAACTGCTGCATTAAAAAAACATCGTCTCCGCTGGCGATGTGATTGTTCGCAGCATAGCCATCCAGTCTTAAAAACACGCTTTTTAAAAATCCCAGATTAGCTCCATTACACATAAACGGCCTCTCCAATCCAAAACTGCCGATGGTTGCCCCTTGAAGACTCAAAAAATCCAGCTGTTGAAAGGCACCCAGCAATTGGTTTTGATCTTCATAAAAGCAAACCGGCCCGGCGATAAATGTGCAAGCCTTGCGAAGTATTTTGTAATTGTAATGCTTCAGCCAGTTTGACGGCACCCGGCAATCTGCATCGGTGGTGATGATCCAATCCATTTTCGCTTCAGCAATCCCCAGATTGAGCGCATCTTTTTTTGGTGAACCCGAAACGCGTTTGTTATTTAGTATTCTCAGTTTTAATCTTCGATGTTTAGCTAGAAAATTTTCAATTACTTCCAAAGACCTGTCTGTAGATCCATCGTTGATGAGAATGATTTCATACAGCTCATCCGGATAATCCAAACAATTCAATGTTTCCAGTAAAGCTTCCAGATGCCGGGCTTCATTTCTAAACGGGATGACGATAGAAAACCTGGTTTTGGTGTCTGAAAACATCTGGTTGTCAAAATTTGTGCTTTCGTTTTTCAGTCTAAAAAAACCAATGCAAAGCCCTGCGATGAGCAAAACATAGAAGATTAAGAGGAGGGCAATGACGATCACGCTTATAATGGTTAGCTTTGCGAAAGCTTCAAAGATGGAAAAAATTTAGCGCTTGAAATCAGAAAAAATCATTTTAGGGATTGACCCGGGAACCACGATTATGGGTTTTGGCCTTATACGCGTGGTCAATAAAAAAATGGAGTTTCTTCAGATGAATGAACTTCAGCTTAAAAAATACGACGACCCCTATATCAAACTCAAACTCATTTTTGAACGCACCATCGAACTTATAGACACCTACAATCCCGATGAGATGGCGCTAGAAGCTCCGTTTTTCGGAAAAAACGTACAGTCTATGCTTAAGTTGGGTCGAGCTCAGGGTGTGGCAATGGCAGCGGGTCTCTCGCGTCAGGTGCCTGTCACCGAATATCTTCCTAAAAAAATAAAAATGGCAATAACCGGTAATGGTAATGCCAGTAAAGAACAGGTGGCAAAAATGCTGCAAAGCCTACTTGGTCTAAAAACTCTTCCTAAAAATCTGGACAGTACAGACGGTCTTGCCGCTGCGGTGTGCCATCATTTTAACGCAGGACGTGTAGAAACAGGAAAAAGCTATACGGGTTGGGATGCTTTTGTAAAACAGAATGAAAAACGCGTTGTAGCCCGCAAAGTGCCGAAATCTCCTAAACCTCCAAAGGGAGTTTAATGCTGTGTTTATGAAAACCAAAAATTTTTCATACGCAGATAAAACTTTCCTGTCAGAAGTTGGGGAACTTGGCTTATACATCCACATTCCGTTTTGTAAGCAGGCTTGCCATTATTGTGATTTTCATTTTTCGACTTCGCTTAAGAAGAAAGACCAACTTGTAAATGCACTTTGTGATGAAATCATTCTACGCAAGGATGAAATTCCGGGTGTTTTGCAAACCATTTACTTTGGTGGGGGAACGCCCAGTTTGTTAAGTGCAGACGAACTTGACAAGATTTTTTCGACTATAGAAATTCATTTGGAAGTGGCTCCAAATGCTGAGGTTACTCTCGAAGCCAATCCCGATGATCTTACCGAAGAAAAGCTAAAAATGCTTTCGGAATCAAAAATCAACAGACTGAGTATTGGGGTACAGTCATTCTTTGAGGAAGATTTAAAATTGATGAACCGAGCGCATAATGCCGATGAGGCTGTGCGCTGTCTGGAACTGGCTAAAGCCTATTTTGATAACATTTCGATAGATTTAATTTACGGAATGCCCGATATGACTAATGAACGTTGGCTAGAGAATTTACAAAGGGCTCTGGATTTAGATATTCCTCATATATCGAGTTATGCACTTACGGTTGAACCCAATACCGCGCTTCAAAAATTCATAGAAAAAGGTGTTGTGAAACCTGTGGATGATGCCGTGGCGCAGACGCATTTTGAGATATTGATCGATACCATGCAGCAGGCCGGTTTTGAGAATTATGAATTTTCCAACTTTGGGAAACCTGGCTATTTCTCGCAGAACAACACAGCTTATTGGACCGGCAAGTCGTATCTGGGTGTTGGCCCTTCGGCACACAGTTATGATGGTAACACCCGCAGCTGGAATATCAACAACAATCCCAAATACATTAAATCGATTGAAGCTGGGGAGCTTTCGGTGGAGCGAGAAACCCTTTCAGTTACCGATAAATACAACGAGTATGTGATGACCGGTTTGCGTACTATTTGGGGAATTTCACTTTTAAAAATCGAAGAATCCTTCGGCCTTAAATTTAGAGAATACGCTTTGCAACAAGCTCAAAAGCATCTGGAAGAGCATTTGCTGTTTAGAGATGGAGATCGCATTTTGGTTACCAAAAAAGGCAAGTTTTTGAGCGATGGATTGGCAAGTGATCTCTTTCTGCTCAATCTTTCCTAGAAATTTTACCTGTAACTTTTTCGCGAAAAGCTTAACTTATAGGCAACTTATACAAATGCCTATGCGAGCAAAAATTACTTTAAACAATACCCTTTATAACGTAGATTTTAGTAAGCCCATTGATATCAGTATACCTGTTGTGAGTGGCGAGGCAAATCCTGTGGCCTGGTATCTTAATCCGCCAAAAATCGAACCTGTAAAAGAAGGAGAGTGGGTTGCTGCTGTGGCTCAGGGAGCGGTGGTGAATTTCAACAATATTTTTTATAATCCACACGCGCACGGTACACATACCGAGTGTGTAGGTCATATAACCGAGAAGGTGCATAGCGTTAATCAAAACCTAAAAACGTTTATGTTTTCTGCGGAAGTGATCACATTGGTGCCCGAACCGCATAATGAGGATTATGTGTTTACCAAAAAACTGGCACAACGAGCTTTGCAAGGTAAAAATCCGGAAGCGGTTGTTATACGCACTTTGCCCAACACTTCAACAAAGAAAAGCAGAAAGTGGTCGCATACAAACTGGCCATATTTGCTTGAAGAGACTGCTGTTTTCTTTCGCGAAAGCGGAATCAAACATTTGCTAATCGATATGCCTAGTGTTGACCGCGAGGAAGATGGGGGCGTACTTGCCTCTCACAATGCCTTTTGGAATACTGCAGGAAAAGTACGCATGGATGCCACCATTACGGAGATGATTTTTGTTCCACATACGGTTAAGGATGGTTCGTATCTGCTCAACCTGCAAATCGCATCATTTGAAAATGACGCCAGCCCCAGTAAACCTGTTTTATATGCTTTAGAAAGTTAGTTATGAAAAGTTTGCTTAAACTAGAAGAATTGGGCTCCTTACTACTGGGAGTGTATTTGTTTACAACACTTGATTTAAGTTGGTGGTGGTTTTTCGGCTTATTTCTGCTGCCCGATATTTCGATGCTTGGATATTTGTTTGGCCCTAAGGTTGGAGCCTGGAGTTATAATTTGTTTCATCTTAAAATTCTGGGTGTTGCGCTGTTCTTTATAGGTTACCATACTCCAAATGTATTTATACAGCTTGCCGGAGTTATAATATTTTCTCACGCCGCTTTTGACCGTATTATGGGATATGGCTTAAAGTATGAAACCGGATTTAAGGATACACATCTGGGCAAAATTGGTAAGTAGCTTTATCTTTGAGTTATGGAATATTTATTCATAGGTCTCGCAGCAGGCAGTATAATTGCCTATTTTATATTTATGCGCTTTTCAAAAAGCAGACGTCAGCAAAACGCCCAGCAACAGTCTGTTGTTTTGATGGAAAAAATTCGCAACGTCTGTAAATTCATCACCGTTGAAGGTGATTTTTCTGAAATCTACCATTATCAGAATGTCAAAGACAAATGGATGAATCTGTTTTTAGGTAGTAAAAAAGCACTGGTTCTTATCGATGCAAAAGCTTATGTAGGTTTTGATTTGACCAAAATAAAAATGCAGCCCGATGTTAAAAACCGTACCATCGTGCTAACCAATTTCCCGCAGCCGGAGTTGTTGAGCATCGAGACCGATTTTAAATATTACGATAAGAAAGAAGGTTGGGCAAACCCATTTACTTCAACAGATTTAACTGAAATAAACCGCGAGGCTAAACAGCACATTGTAGATAAGGTACCTCAAAGCGGTTTGTATGCCGAAGCATCCAAGCAAGCTCTAAGTACGGTCGCTCTTATGGAAAATCTGGTGCAAACCATCGGCTGGAAACTCGATTATAAAGCACTTGAGACTGCTGCCGAAACCCCAAAAATTGAAGGAAATTAATGACTCCCAATAGATTTGAAGTTAAACCGGTTGTTGAAGCAGACTGGCTGGTTTTAAAAAGTCTGGTTGACCGCGTTTGGCCGGTAACGTTTAAAGATATTCTGTCGTCAGAGCAGATAGCCTATATGATGGAGTTTATGTACAGCACAGCTTCACTCAAAAAGCAGGTAGAGACAGGCAGCCAGTTTTATATGTTGTACGATGCCAATGAGCCTGTAGGATATTTGGCATTGATACCTGATTATCAAAATGAGAAACTTTCAACTGATGGTTGTTGGATGAAGGTAGATAAACTCTACGTGATGCCCGAAAATCAAGGGACGGGAGCTGGTCGTTATTTAATGGATTTCGCTTTTGCAGAAGCTAAAAAAGAAAAGCTGCAGGGCGTGATGCTTAATGTGAACCGGGATAACAAGGCGGTCAGATTTTATGAGTATTACGGCTTTAAAACTGCTTATTCAGATGATTTTGACATCGGCAAAGGTTACCTGATGGAAGATCATATAATGGTTTATAGATTTTAAATTATGCTTTACGGAGGAAGTAGTGCGAAAGGAATGATCGATAGTCTGCGGAACAATCGAAAATTACTGCGTAAAAACTACCGATTTAAAAAAGACCGTAGCTTTTTAAATCTTAAGGAAACCGATTTAAAAGGAGCTTCAGGAAAACCTAAATTCAATGCCTATTCTAAAGAGGCAATTAATAAGATAAAATCAAAATTTAGACGCAGGCGAAAACGAGAAAAAGTTTTTATCGCTTTTCTAGGCCTGTTAGGTTTATTGTTCTTCATTTTCTTAGGAACGTTATTAGTAAAAGATGTATTGCAGGAGCGCAATGACACCCGGCAATTAAATATTGAAAAGCAGGAGCGGGCATATTTAAAGTATTTCGAATTTGGTGATCGCTGGTTTTCTGAAGGAAAATGGAAGAATGCCATTTTTTACTATAAACAAGGAGCCGAGAAATTTCCCAACGATTATGAGATACATTATCGTTTGGTACGTGCTTATAGTTTGCATTGTGAAAATGATTTGGAGAATTGTTCAGAAGCAAAAGAGTTGCTAGATGAAATGCTGGTAAAATATACAGATAAGGAAAATGAATTGATAGAAATTAAGGAGTTGTTGAACTTTGAATACGGTATTTAAGATGAATATTGACCGCTTTAGAAATTATTGCCTGCAAAAACCCGGTACAACTGAAGAATTTCCGTTTGATCAGGAAACTTTGGTGTTTAAAGTGATGGGTAAAATGTATGCGTTGAGTGGTCTCGACACCTGGGAAGCGGGCGAGCCACGCGTTAATCTTAAGTGCGAGCCCGAGCGTGCTCAGGAGCTTCGTGGTGAATATCCCGAAAGTGTTTTGCCGGGTTGGCATATGAATAAACACCATTGGAACACGGTGGTTTTAAACGGCGAAATTTCCTGGAATCAATTGCAGGAATTAATTGATCACAGCTACGAACTTATCGTAAACAGCCTTACCAAAAAGCTAAAAGAAGAATTGAAGGGTTTAAACTGATGCGCATAGATTAATTTTACGTGTGGCATAGCCTTATTTTAATGCCGGAAATTTTAAGAGCGCTTCTAAGCATATGCAAAACCCAAAAGACACCTACACTTCCTTATTAACCGATTATAAAGCGCAGCTAGGTAAAGCCCAGTCGGCACTATTTACCAGTAGTATGATTCGCCTGGCGGTATTTTTGGCGGGTGTGATCGCGATTTATTTTTTGTGGGCCAACACACGTGTAGTTATCGGCATAGTGGTGGTCGAAATTGTATTGTTTTTAATTTTGGTGTCACGTCATAGCAAACTTCAATACAAACGTGATTTCTTACAGCAATTGATAGACATCAATGAAACCGAATTACGGGTTCTTGATCGGGATTTTCACGATTTGCCTTCCGGCGAAAATTTTAAACATCCATTACACGCCTTTAGTCAGGACATAGATCTGTTTGGCCGTGGCTCATTTTTTCAATACCTCAATCGAACGGCATTACCTGGCGGAGCACAACAACTGGCAGATCTAATTACTTCTAATGCTATAGATCAAATCCCTGAAAAGCAGGAAGCCGTGCGCGAACTCGCAACGCATTTAAAATGGCGTCAAAATTTTAGAGCCACCGCTGCTTTGGTGAAAACAGATTACAGCACCGCTGGGATCACTTCCTGGCTTAAGAATTATGTAAGTTTCAGTCCGGCGTTGATGCGATTTATTCCTAATGTTTTTGCTGCAATATCTATAGGGATTTTTGTTTTGTCTTATCTCGGGTTTATTACAGGCAACGTCGTGGTGTGGTGGTTTTTTATTGGTTTGGGTATTTCAGGGATTTATGTGAAAAAGGTAAATGACCTTTGGTCTAAAGCCAGTAAGATGCAATCGACTTTTGAGCAATATCACAAATTGATGCTTTTGCTTGAAGAACAGGAATTTTCAGCGTCCTATCTTAAAAATCAGCAAGATCGCATCAAGTCTCAGAAATCTAAAGCTTCCGCAGTGATTAAGGAGTTTTCAAAAATGCTGGGTGTTCTCGATCAACGATCCAATATGCTCGTAGGAGTGCTTATCAATGCCTTTTTTCTTTCAGATTTGCGTCAATGTTATAATATCGAGAAGTGGATTGAGGCTCACGCTGGTGAGGTCGCAAACTGGTTTGATATCATCGCATTTTTTGATGCACAAAACAGTCTGGGCAATTTCAGCTTTAATCATCCGGAGTATGCTTTCGCGAAAATTACAGCCGATAAGCAAACCTTTAATGCGACCAGCTTGTCTCATCCCTTGCTCGATCCTAAGAAGGCGGTTTCTAATGATTTTAATATTGAAAACGAGCAGTTTTTTATCATTACAGGAGCCAATATGGCCGGAAAAAGTACCTTTTTACGTACGGTTTCATTGGCAATTGTTATGAGCAATTGTGGTTTGCCAATATGTGCGGCAGATGCGCAATACAATCCGATAAAATTAATCACCAGTATGCGCACCAGCGATTCGTTGACCGATGATGAGTCGTATTTCTTTTCAGAGTTGAAACGTCTGCAGTTTATCGTAAACGCGATTAAAACCGATACCTATTTTATCATTTTAGACGAAATTTTAAAGGGTACCAACAGCACCGATAAAGCGACCGGCTCGCGCAAATTTATTGAAAAACTGGTGGCATCTAATTCTACCGGAATCATCGCTACTCATGACCTGAGTTTATGTGAAGCCGCAGATGATTTGGAGCCTGTAAAGAATTATTACTTTGATGCTGAAATTATCAATGACGAACTCTTTTTTGACTACACGTTTAAAAAGGGAATTTGTCAAAATATGAACGCTTCATTCTTGTTGCGTAAAATGAATATAATCGACGCTTAGATGGATTCGTTAACTCAAATTGTGCTGGGAGCTGCTGTTGGTGAAGCAGTTTTGGGAAAGAAAGTGGGTAATAAGGCAATGCTTTATGGCGCAATAGCTGGTACAATCCCCGATTTAGATACTATTGTTGGTAAATTTCTAGATCCGCTTACTGCGGTCGAGATTCATCGAGGAATAAGTCATTCTATCGTTTTTAGCATCGCAATGGCACCGCTATTGGGATGGCTGGTGACTAGAATTCATAAAAAGGCAGAGGCAACCTGGGTAGATTGGTCGTGGCTGTTTTTCTGGGGTTTAATAACCCATCCATTACTCGATGCGCATACCACCTGGGGAACGCAGTTGTTTTGGCCTTTTGATTTACGACTGGCATACCAGAATATTTTTGTGATCGATCCGCTTTACACCTTGCCTTTTTTGGTCTTTCTTATTTTAGCGATGCGACTGCCCAGAACATCACTCAAACGCCGCAAGTACAACAGGCTTGGTTTGATTGTGAGTTCGGCGTATATGCTTTTGACGTTGGTACTCAAATGGGTTGCATACACAAAGTTTGAAGAAGCACTTGATAATCAATATATTGAATATGTGGAGATGGATACCCGCCCGGCTGCTTTCAATACGATTTTATGGTATGCCAATATAGATGTGGGAGACGCCTATCTGCTGGGGGATTATTCGTTTTTTGATACCAAACCCATTGAATTTCGGTTTGTACCGAAAGATCATCAGTTTTTAGGCAATTATAAGGATGTCGAGACTATAAAGCGACTGGAAGCCATTGCCCAAAACTGGTACACGATTTCCCGTAAAGACGGAAACCTGTATTTTAACGACCTGCGTTTTGGAGTCTACGATTTAGATGCCAAAAATCTGAGTTTTGTATTCAGTTATGAATTGATTCCTACCGAAACCGGACTCACCATAAAGGAAACCGAGCGTGACCCGGAAGCGATGAAGCAGGTGCTGCGCAGTTTGTGGGAACGCGTGTGGGGGAATTAGATTTTAGACGTGAGATTTGAGAATATAGAATAAAGAGAAAAGACAATATCAATATCAATAAAAATAACAATGAATTATAAACTCTCAGACATTACTCCAAAAGAAATTATGCCGGGTTATCACGGTAAACTGGTACATACCCAAAATACTTCCCTTGCGTTTTGGGATGTCGAAAAAGGTGCAGAAGTGCCCGAACACAGTCATATGAACGAGCAGATTATGCACGTGATTGAAGGGGAGTTTGAATTTACTCTTGATGGTGACACTCAGGTCTATTATCCCGGGGATATTGTGGTAATTGCACCGCATTTAAAACATAGTGGTAAGGCGCTTACAGCTTGTAAATTGCTTGATGTTTTTAGCCCAACACGTGAAGAGTATAGATAATTAGATGTTAGATTTGAGACATCAGACATTAGAATAGAGAGGAAAGACAAAAGACTGTTTGTTCCTTTCGGATGTGTCTCAAATACTAATAATAATAGCAATAAAAATGATCAATGAATATTAACTTAATCGGAAAGAAAGCTCTTGTAGGAGGAAGCACCTCAGGTATTGGGAAAGCAATTGCAATACAACTTGCGGCAAGTGGTGCTACGGTAACTTTAATGTCTCGATCACTTGAGAAGTTAGAGATTGCAAAATCTGAACTACCTAAACCTAATGGACAGCAACACCAAATTCTTCAGGTGGATTTTACCGATTTTGACGCGTTCAAAGACGTGATTAAATATTACTTTGAAGAGCATTCAGTTGATATTTTAGTCAACAATACCCAGGGTCCTCCACCGGGGACTGCATTAGAAAAAGAGGTAGATCAGTACCAGGAGGCTTTTGACTTGCTGTTTAAAACTGTTGTTTATACCACAGATTTAGCTTTAAAATCAATGCGTAAGCAGCAGTGGGGACGTGTAATCAACGTAGCTTCGGTATCTGTAAAAGAACCGCTCTCGCATTTGGTTTTGTCAAACTCCATTCGGGCAGCTGTCGTTACCTGGGCAAAAAGTCTTGCTACAGCCGTAGGTCCAGATCAGATAACCGTAAACAGTATTCTTACGGGCTATTTTGATACCGAACGCATCACTTCTTTAAATACTAAAAAAGCGAAGGAGCAAGGTATCTCTGAAGAAGAAGTGTTTAAAAACCTGGAAGCTTCTGTTCCTGTTAAACGCATCGGGAAACCTGAGGAGTATGGGTATCTGGTAGCTTTCCTTGCATCAGACCAGGCTGCTTATCTTACAGGAACACAAATTCCCCTTGACGGAGGATTGCTGAGTAGTTTATAATTATTCTAGTTCAACTTCCTGTTCATAATACCTTTTGCATTATGTAAATCTAATCTGATACAAATCTTATATTCTGAAAAAGGGGTAACATGTGCAAATATCTGGGTAAATACTACATAATAAAAGCATTGTAAGAGTTCTACTTTTGTATCCGTATTAAAATGTAAACCTATGCAAATCAATTGGGAAGGCGTAATGCCAGCAGTAACTACAAAATTCACAGAGGACGATCAACTTGACCTCGAGCTTTTTGCAGTAAATATTAAAGCACAGCTTGATGCTGGTGTTCATGGTATTGTTCTGGGAGGAACACTTGGTGAAGCAAGTACGCTAAGTGATGAAGAAAAAAGTATTTTAACCCGTAAAACAGTTGAGATCGTAGCTGGTAAAGTGCCGGTGATGATGAATATCGCAGAACAAACTACAAAAGGAGCAATTGCAGCTGCTAAAAAAGCAGAAGAAGATGGGGCAAACGGCCTTATGATGTTGCCTCCTATGCGTTATAAAGCAAATGATCGTGAGGTGGTTGCCTATTTTAAAGCTGTAGCACAAAGTACTTCGTTGCCAATAATGGTTTATAATAATCCGGTTGATTATAAAATTGAAGTGACTCTGGATATGTTTGAAGAATTGCTTCAGGAGCCAAATATACAGGCGGTGAAAGAGTCTACGCGCGACATTTCAAATGTTACCCGAATCAAAAATCGTTTTGGCGATCGTCTTAAAATTATGACCGGGGTTGATACTTTGGCTTTGGAAAGTCTTTTGATGGGCGCCAATGGTTGGGTTGCCGGACTCGTATGTGCTTTCCCTGCAGAAACAGTTGCTATCTACGAACTGCAAAAAGCAGGGCGTATTACTGAAGCTTTAGAAATTTACCGTTGGTTTTTACCACTTTTAGAGCTGGATATTGATGCTCAGTTGGTACAAAACATTAAATTAGCAGAGGTACACACAGAAATAGGTTCAGAATATGTGCGTGCACCACGACTTCCACTTGCGGGAGCTCGCAGAGAGGAAGTGTTAGAAATCATTAAGACGGGTCTGAACACTCGCCCTAAACTTCCTGAATATAAGAATTTGAGTACCGTTTTGGCTTAGAATTTTATAATTGGTGAGAAATGGATTGGAGGCAGGAATTTCAAAATTTTCGCTAACAGTAACTAACAATACAGATGGCATCGCCAAAAATCCATTTTGACACCAAATTCAAAGCACCGCTCCCGTGGTGATTTTATGCTACATAAATCCTGCATGTGTTCTCAAGAAATATTAAACACATTGCTCTTCGAAAAATTAATTAATGATTACAGGAAAAAACTATATAGGCAGCAGCCTTTCAGCTAAAGGAAAAGAAACGTTCAAAACGTTTAATCCGAAGCTAAATATAGAAACCGAATGGAGTTTTACTGAAGCTACCAAAGAAGAAATTGATCTTGCCGCTCAAAAAGCAACCGAAGCTTTCGCAGTATACAAACATAAATCAGATCAGGAACGCGCTACTTTTTTACGAGCTATCGCTCAGGAAATTGAAGCCCTTGGTCAGGAAGTGATCGATGCTTATATGGCCGAATCTGGATTGCCAGAAGGGCGTGCAATGGGCGAGCGCGGGCGTACCATTGGTCAGCTGAATTCTTTTGCAGCCTTGCTGGAGCAGGGAGAATGGGTCCAGGCTACCATAGATCACGGTGATCCGGAGCGTACTCCCGCACCAAAACCCGATTTGCGCAAAATGCAAATCGCGATAGGTCCGGTTGCGGTTTTTGGCGCCAGTAATTTTCCATTTGCTTTTTCAACGGCAGGCGGTGATACGGCCAGCTCGCTGGCAGCCGGTTGCCCCGTGATCGTAAAAAGTCATCCCATGCATGCAGGTACAGGCGAACTCATTTCTTCAGCAATTATTAAAGCCGCTGAAAAAACAGGGATGCCTGACGGCGTTTTTTCGAATTTAAACAGCAAAGGAATTTCAGTTGGTGAGCAACTGGTTAAGCATCCTGCTATAAAAGCAGTAGGCTTTACCGGAAGCAACAAAGCCGGTACTGCACTGACCAAATTGGGTGCAGGCCGGAAGGAGCCTATCCCGGTTTATGCTGAAATGGGAAGCATCAATCCGGTTGTGATTTTGCCGGAAGCTTTAAAAGCAAATGGCGAGTCCTGGGCTCAAAAATATGCTGGAAGCATCAATCTGGGTGCGGGACAATTCTGCACCAATCCCGGACTTATTTTGGCAATTGAAGGAGCAGAGCTGGATACCTTTGGTAAACATCTCGCGGCTGAAATAGGGCAGCAGCAAGCAAACTGTATGCTACATCCCAAAATTTACAGCTCATACGAGAACGGGAAGCAGAAAATGTTTGATACAAACGGTACCGAGGTATTGGCAGTTGCACTTGACGCAGAGGGTGCAAATGACGGTAAGCCTGCGTTGGTAAAAGTAAGTGCAGACGATTTTTTGGCAAACGGAGTTCTTCATACAGAGGTTTTTGGACCTTTTTCTATGTTGGTTGCCTGTGCTTCAAAAGCCCAGTTGCTTGAAGTCTTGAATGCCTTAGAAGGTCAGTTAACAGGTTCTCTTATCGCCGAAGCAGAAGAAGTTTCAGCATATACTGATGTGATTGACGTATTGAGATCACGTGTAGGAAGAATTTTATTTAATGGGGTGCCAACCGGGGTAGAGGTATGCCCGGCAATGCACCATGGCGGTCCGTTTCCTTCAACTTCTGATTCGAAGTTTACCTCAGTAGGTAATGATGCGATTTACCGCTGGGTGCGCCCGGTGTCTTATCAGGATTGGCCAGAGGAGCTTTTGCCGGAGGCGCTAAAAAATGAAAACCCTTTGGGTATTCTACGTAAAGTAGATGGAATCTATAAAGTTTAAGATTTAGTAATTAAAATTCAGGTAAATGAGATTTCAAAATATAGTGTTGCTATTGGTAATAGGCTACGCAAATTATGTGACCGCGCAAACCGAAATTTCGTTAGATAGCATAATCAGCCGCTATGAGAATCATCGGGATTATAATTGGCAGGATTATCCGCTGGGGAGATTTGATGAAAAATTAGCAAAAGAACGTGCTGAGTTTGCTGAAGATCTATTGACTCAGTTAAAGCAAGTAACTGCTGAAAATCTTAATGAAAGTGAGTTAATCTCTTATAAATTACTTCGTTTTGTTTTGCAGGATCGTGTAGATGAGTACACTTTTGGGATGCATCTCAATCCTATTCAGGCTGATCAGGGTTTTCATTTAAATCTAAATTATCAGGTGCGGCCTTTGCGCAGTTACGATCAGGCTGTGGGTTATCTTAATAGACTTAAGGCGTTGCCGTATTTCGCAGAAAGTCATTTCGCACTTATGCGTGAAGGTTTTAAAAAAGGAATCGTTCAGCCCAGAGTGATTTTTAATGGGTATGAATCAACATATGAAACGCACATCGTAGCTAATCCTAAAGAGAGCTATTTCTATTCTCCTTTTTTAGAGTTGCCCGATAACATTTCGCAGACGCGAAAAGATTCGCTGCTTACCGCCGCAAAGCAGGTAGTTGAAGATAGTGTGATCCCCAGTTTTAAAAAGATCAAAACCTTTTTTGAGACTGAATATTTACCTGCGAGCCGCGATGCAATTGGAGTTTCGGCACAACCCGGTGGAGCAGAATTTTACCAAAACCGCATTAATTTTTACACCACCTCTACTGAATATACAGCGCAAAGCATTCATGATCTTGGACTTAAGGAAGTAGCCCGCATCAAAGCCGAAATGCAAAAAATCATTAAAGAAGTCAATTTTGAGGGTAGCTTCGCTGATTTTCTCAAGTTCTTACGCACAGACAAGCAATTTTATGTCACTACGGGTGATGCCTTGTTGATGCACGCACGTGATATTGCAAAGCGTATTGATAACGAGTTGCCGGCTTTCTTTTTAACCCTTCCGCGACAGCCGTATGGAGTGATAAAAGTGCCTGATGCCATTGCTCCAAAATATACCGGAGGTCGTTATTCAGGGAGTAATATTAACGGAACGCAAGCCGGTCATTATTTAGTAAACACCTATCAGTTGGAGAGTCGTACGCTCTATACTTTACCCTCATTAACTGCTCACGAAGCTGTGCCTGGCCATCATTTACAAGGTGCGCTTAATCAGGAAATGAGTGACAGTATCCCGGGCTTTAGACGTAATCTTTACCTCTCTGCTTATGGTGAGGGTTGGGGATTATATGCCGAATATCTGGCTGATGAGATGGGGATTTATAGAACGCCTTACGAGAAATTTGGGCAGCTCACCTACGAAATGTGGCGCGCCTGTCGTCTTGTGGTAGATACCGGGATTCACGCGATGGGCTGGAGCCGTCAGGATGTGGTAGACTATATGTCTCAAAACACCGCGCTTTCCATACACGAGATCAATACCGAAACCGACCGCTATATAGCCTGGCCGGGACAGGCACTTAGTTATAAAATTGGCGAACTCAAAATACGTGAACTGCGTGAGCGTGCTAAAAAAGCTTTGGGCGAAAGCTTTGACATTCGGGCCTTTCACGAGGTCATTCTTGGTGAGGGCACCGTGACCTTACCCATTTTGGAAGAACAGGTTGACGCCTACATCGCGGAGCGGGTTAAAGGTTAATTGTTATGGGTTAATGGTGGAAACGATACCTGACAACAATTTCGGCAAAGATGAACCGCTTTTAATTTTACAAATAACTATAAACATTTAACGAATAACAAGTAAACAATGCCCATCCACACTTTTCAATGTATAGACGCACACACCTGCGGTAATCCTGTGCGTGTGGTTAAAACCGGCGGTCCCGAGCTGGTTGGTAAAACTATGAGCGAGAAACGCCAGCACTTTTTAAAAGAATACGACTGGATACGCAAAGGGCTTATGTTTGAGCCTCGCGGTCACGATATGATGAGTGGGAGTATTTTGTTTCCGCCCCATGACCCTGCAAACGACTTTGCGATTTTATTTATTGAAACCAGCGGTTGCCTCCCCATGTGTGGTCACGGTACCATAGGCACCATTACCATTGCCATCGAAGAAGGCCTTATCACTCCTAAGGTGCCCGGTAAGATCAGGATGGAGGCGCCGGCAGGTCTGGTGGAGATCGAATATCAGCAGACAGGTAATAAGGTCGATTGGGTAAAGCTCACCAATGTAAAAAGTTACCTCGCCGCACGCGATTTAACTATAGAATGCCCGGAACTCGGCGAACTCAAGTTTGATGTGGCCTACGGCGGAAACTACTATGCGATTGTTGATCCGCAGAAGAATTTTAGCGGAGTGCAGGATTTTTCAGCCTCAAAGATTGTACAGCTCAGTCAGGAATTGCGTCAGCGCATCAATCTGAAATACCCCGATCATTTCATACATCCTGAAAATGATACCATACGTGATGTAAGTCATATGTTGTGGACGGGCTCGCCCATAGATCCTACTTCAGCGGGACGCAACGCGGTTTTTTACGGCGACAAGGCCATTGACCGCTCGCCCTGTGGTACCGGGACGTCCGCGCGTATCGCCCAGTTGCACGCCCGGGGATTACTTCAACCGCAAACCGATTTTATTCACGAGAGTTTTATAGGGTCTAAGTTTATTGGCTGTATTGAAGAAGTGACCACTTTGGGTAATTTTCCGGCGATTGTGCCCAGCATCAAAGGTTGGGCGCGTATCTACGGGCATAACACGATGACTATTGATACAGAAGATCCATATGCGTTCGGATTTCAGGTAATCTGACGATATAAAACTGATTTTAATGAAGCAACTGACCTTATTTTTTGCAGTATTTGGTGTCCTGAATCTTTTCGCCCAGGAAAAAATGACAAAGGCTGAATATCAGCAGGCGATTGACTATACCTACGGAAATGTGATCAATCAAAAAGCCTTTAACCTCAAAACGGAAGTGCACGAGTTTGAAGAGGGTTCGGGGATTTGGTTTCTGAACTACGATGAAGCCGGAAAAACCTATTTGGGTCTAAACTACAAAGACCTCAGGACGGCTCCGCTTTTTGATCATGCAAAACTGGCGGAAGCCTTATCCAAAGAGCTGGACAAAAACGTCGAGGCAACAGATTTAGACCTTTCCCGCCTGGAACGCAAAGCAGAAAGCCTGTATTTTGTTTTTGATGGAAAGCCTTTTTCGTGGGATGGTGATAGCCTTAAGCCTGTTGATTCAAAAAATGACAAGGCCGGGGATTCCTGGCGCAACCGTGACCGAAGCACTTCAACTTCACCCGATGGTAAGTGGAAAGCTTTTGTGGAAGAGCATAATTTGTTTATAGAAGATACCAAGTCGGGAGCTAAAATTCAGTTGACGACAGATGGGGAAAAAGGCTATGATTACGCCAGCAGCATCGGTTGGTTTGATATTATAGAAGGCGAAGGCACCGAGCGCCCACCGCATTTTGACGTACAATGGTCGCCCGATTCCAAATACCTGGTGACGCAGGTGGTTGATACCCGCACTGCCGAAAAAATGTATTTGCTGGATTACAGTATAGACAGTCTGTATAAGCCCAAATTGCTAAGCTATTACCGCGGTTCGCCCGGCGATACCACGATGGTGACGTACAAGCCGGTATTTTTTAATGTGGAAACCCAAGAACAACTTGATATTGACCTGCCCAAAAAAATACACGTAAACAGCATCTGGCTTAAGTGGATGGATGACGAGCCGCATAAAATGATCGCCTCTTACCGCAGTCGCGGCTACAAAGATCAGTACTTAAAAGTGGTTGATCTGGATGCCCAAAGCATCAGTCCGCTTTACGAAGAATCGGTTACGACCAGCATCGATATTTTTGAATTTCGCGAGGTTGAGGGTTGGCAGGACCTGGTTGTGCTTTCAGAGCGCAGCGGCTGGAAGCAACTGTACCTTCTGAATAAACAAACCGGCAAGCTTAAACCGCTTACCAACGGAGACTTTGTGGTAAACGAAATAATACATATTGATCCTAAAAATAAGCTGGTTTACTATTTGGCTTCCGGCGTTGACAAAGCTGCAAATCCCTATCATCAGCAACTTTATAAAGTTTCCCTAAGCGGAAAAACAACGAGCCTTACGCCCGAACCTGTGAACCACGACATCCAGTTTTTAGAAGGACCAGCATATTTTGTGGACGTGCTTTCGGCCGTAGATAAACCCTCTAAAACCCTTCTGCGCAGCAAGAAAACCGGAAAAATTATAGAAACCCTTATCGAAGCAGATGTTGATGCGCTGACCGGAGAAGGATGGCAACTGCCGGAAGTGTTCAGCCTAACGGGTAAAGACGGTAAAACACCTATTTACGGGGCCTTTTGGCGACCGGTAAATTTTGATGCCACAAAAAAATATCCTGTGATTGACGCGACTTATACCGGCCCGCATACGCAGATGTTTCCGCGTTCGTTTGACCGTGCGCTGAGTCATCAGGCGATGGCCAATTTAGGTTTTATCGTTGTAACCATTGATGGTCTGGGTACAGCAGGGCGTTCTAAGGCTTTTCGCGATGTTTCGTATATGAATATGGGTGACAACCTGCGCGATCATGTCAATGCGATTCGGTTTTTGGGCGAAAAGTATCCCTGGGTAGAGACAGACCGGGTGGGGATTTTTGGACATTCAGCAGGCGGTTATGATGCGGCGCATGCGGTTTTGGCCTTTCCTGATTTTTATAAGGTTGCGGTTGCCAGCAGCGGGGATCACGATTTTAGAATGGAAAAAGCCTGGTGGCCCGAGATGTATATGGGTTATCCCGTTGATGAGCGCTATGAGCAGGTTTCAAACGTGACTATGGCACCCAATCTTAAAGGGAAATTATTGCTGGTTCACGGTGGGATTGATGACAATGTAAACCCGTCAGGTACGTTTAAACTTGCAGAGGCATTGATTAAAGCAGATAAAGAGTTTGATCTGCTAATCATCCCAAGTCAGCGCCATGGATACAGTGGTAGTTACAACAGCTATTTTCAGAAAAAGCGCTGGAATTATTTTATAAAAAATTTGCTCAACAAAGAACCTTTGTGGGATTATAACATCAACTAACATGAGTAAGAAATGTGTTGTCATAGGCGGTGGGATTATTGGTTTATCCTGCGCTTATTATTTGCAAAAAACCGGTCACGAGGTAACGGTGATTGATCAAAGCGCTATGGATAGCGGCGCATCCTACGTAAACGCAGGTTACCTAACGCCCAGTCATATTATTCCGCTTGCTGCACCCGGCGTGATGAAACAGGGACTAAAATGGATGCTCAGCAGCAAGAGTCCGCTTTACATCAAGCCGCGTTTAAATGCAGGATTTTTTAAATGGACAATGGCATTCAATAACTCGTGTTCCAAAGAAAATGTATCCAAAGCCATTCCGGCGATACGCGATATCAATTTGCTTTCACGGGATTTGTATTCTGATATAAAAGAGACGGAACAATTCAAGTTTCAGTTAGAAAAAAACGGATTGTTGATGTTGTGCAATACCGAGCATATGCTTGAAGAAGAGGCTCACGTACTTGCCTTAGCCAACAAGGAAGGTTTGCCTGCAAAAATGTTGAGTGCAGAGGAGGTTCAGAAAAAGATGCCGGATGCGAAGTTGAATATCAAAGGAGCGGCTTATTACGAGTGTGACTGGCATACTACTCCGGGCGAATTTATGCAGGAGTTTAAAAACCTTTTACAACAAAAGGGAGTTCAGTTTTTAAAAAACGAGCAGGTAACCGATTTTGAAAAGCAGGGCGAAAAGATCATGAAAGTTCAAACCCAGTCAGGTAAAGAGATTGAAGCCGATGAGGTGATTCTCGCCACTGGAGCCTGGACGGGAACTCTGAATAAAAAACTAAATCTGAATATCCTGATGCAGGCCGGTAAAGGATATCGCATCAATTCTACTACAGAAACCGGAATCACGTTGCCTTCGATCTTGTGCGAGGCCAAAGTAGCGATCACACCTATGAACGGGTTTACGCGTTATGCCGGGACTATGGAAATCGCCGGGATCAATCACGACATCAACAAAGCGCGGGTAGATGCGATTGCCGAAGCTGTACCCCGTTATTTTGAAAATGTGCATATTACGCAAGCTGAAAAAGCAGAGGCTCAATGCGGTTTACGCCCGGTTACTCCAGATGGTTTGCCATATATAGGCCGTACCTCAAAATGGAAAAACCTCACGCTTGCAGCCGGTCACGCCATGATGGGATGGAGTCTGGGGCCAGGCACCGGACTTCTGGTTTCAGAATTGATAAATGGTAAAAAGCCTTCGCTGGATTTAAGCGCGTATAATCCAGATCGAAAATTCTAGGGGCTTGTTGCCAAAAAATATAATACCTCCATTTGGAGAACAGAGGCATTATATTTTAGACTAATTTTTACAATAACTTGCTTTGGCGTTTGTAAAAGGCATCCTGCTGTTTTTGCATCAGTTCGCGAGCCATTTTCTTTTTGTAGTTGTACAACTCATCTTCTTGTGTGAGATCACCATACACTTTGTCGTTAAGTACGTTATCTGCTTCTATGAGGTTACGACGCTGGTTGGCTTTTTGGGTAGCCCACGATTTGAGTTCGCCTTCAGCATCTGCCAGTTTCAGGTCGTATTCTCCGCGAGGGGAAATCAGTTTAGCAAAAATGGGAGTGGTTTCTATTGCCAAAAACAGTAAAAAGATAAAAAACGACGGAAGCCAGGGTAGCTCTTCTAAAGCTTCAATACGCGCCATCAGTCCGTCAAAATTATCAATAATAGGCTGGGTTTCTGCAACACGCGTGTCGTAGACAGTTGCTAATTCGATTTTTTGGGTTTCAAGCGCGGCGATTTTTTCGGTGTTGGTTTGCTTCAGTTGTTGCAATTCGGCCAGAGCAGCATCGTGCTTGTCGCGTTTTTCTTTATAAACCGGACCTTTACCCAATCTGCCGGTTCCTGAAGTCCCTTCGGCTTCTGTGATATAGGTGTCATAAAGTGCATTGACTTCGGCTTCCTTGGTCGTGATTTCGGTTTTCAGATCTTCAATCTGCGTATCCAGAGCAGTGATTTCAGGAGTGAACTGGTCTGCTATCTGATTTTGATTGGCGAGGGTCAGATCGTTTTTTTGCTCAAGAAGAACACGGTCTATTTCTTTCTCGAAGATTTTCAGTTCTAGAGGTTTTGAAATTACCACAGCGATAATCACAGCAAGTATCAAACGCGGAACCGCCTGCAAGAACTCATCCATAAAATTATCGCGCTTTTTAATTGTAGAAACGATAAAGCGATCCAGGTTGAAAATGAGCAAACCCCACAAAAATCCGAAGCCTATGGCGATGGCTACGTTGTCAAAAACGGTGTACAGCGCGTATCCCGAAGCGATAAAAGCCATTAAGGCGGTAAAGAACACCGTGGCGCCAATACCGGCATATTTGTTTTGCTCGCCGGGAGCGCAGGTGTCTAGCAAGGCGTGATCAGCGCCAGAACAAAGGATGAAGAATTTTTTAAGCATAATAGGATGATTGATGAATGTGGGGTGAAATTTATAAAATTAAAGAGCAAAACACTTCTCGGTGCTAAAAGTATTTAACGTATTTGTAGGTCTCTTAGTATCAGTAGCCTATAAAAATCAGGTTCATTTCAATCATTTTTCCTTCAAAATTTAATGAAGAAGCTTATTCATGGAGGTGATTATATGAAAATGTAGTAGTTTAAAAATGAATTTGAATGAAGGTCTCCCTAAACTTTTACTTACATCAGAAAACCCGTAGAATTAAAATTCTACGGGTTTTCTTTTAATTGATGAATGCTTAATTATTTGTCTTTGATGATCAGTAAATGTTTACCATTGGTTTTTGTGAATAATACATTATACTTTTCACTGTCCTTCATCAACGACTCTGCTTTTTCTGCTGTGATTTTTTTATCATTATAGTAAATACTGTCAGCCTGTCGAGCCATTTCCTCTGTTGACGCCGGTGGAGGTGGTGGAGGCGGTGGCGTGCCTTGAATGCTACTTGATTTTGCTATAGGTGGCGGCGGAGGAGGTATTAAACCATGTTTGCTTTGCGCTTTAAACAATTCTGTTTTTTTGTACTCATTTTCTACAGCTGTTCTTAGAGCTGAGTCTGCTCCTTGAGTTGACTTATTGATAAGAACGGTGGCTCCTATTAATTCGTCTTCTGTCCATACTTTTGTTATCGCATTCATAGCATTAGCAAAATTGTTGACTTCAACTTTCTCATTATTTAGAAAGACTACATTGTTATCAATCTTAAATGAAATCACTTTGCCTTTTTTCTCCAGGTGTTTGATGACTTCTGCCTCTGATGGTGGTGGAGGTGGAGGTAGCGTTTGGGCTACTGAAGGAGCTGGGGGTGGCGGTGGCGGTGTTCCATTTTGTGGAGCTGCAGGAGCCGGTGGTGGTGGTGGCGGAACCAAACCTTTAGGATTGGCTTTGTATAAAGCAGTTGTCTCAAAGGCGTTTTGCAATTTTTGCCAAATCTTTTCAGCAGGATCTATGGTTCTCACGTGAACGCTATAGTTATGCTTATCACTCAAAGTCCAATCTTTACTCAGAGCATCAATATCTTTCCCGAAATTTTCAACTGTAGTTTCCTTTCCATTTAGATAAATATCAGAGCCGGTAACGGTGATATTTAGGACTTTTTCATTTTGAGCGAGGTATGCTTTTACTTCCTCGACAGTAGGTGGGTTTTGAATTTTTTTATGATTTTCGTAATAAGCTGGAGTCATTAGATCAACCTGATAATAATGCGATCCATAATTTTTTGCATTTTTCTCTAGCTTGCTTATCGAATAATAGCCGTAATCTTTTGAACTTTTAAGGGAAGCATTGTTAATACGTTTCCCGTCAACCCAAACACCATATTGTGATGCGTCTTTCCATTCAGACAATTGTGATGCTGTTGGAGATTTTTGTTCCAAAATGCGATAAGTCGGATTTTTGGAAATAGCATTTATATCTGCTTGGGTAATAATCAATGGCTTCTTTTTTTGCTCTTGAGCCGTTGTGATAGACACTTTAAAAATTCCTTTTTGACGAAAGGCATCCTTGACATCGGTCATAATTCCCATTGTGAGATTATCATCTACTTTTAAACGAAGTGTGATATCTTTTGGGTTGACGTTTTTAAGAGTAGTTTTTAGAGCGGTTTCAATCTTTGCATCTAAATCATTTATTGTCACTGGAGTATTGTCAAAATAGATGGTTTGGTTTTTATCGATGGCTACATCAATAACGGGATATATCTCTATTTCTTTAGAAGTGTTGCCTTTATCGTAATTGCTATTTGCTGCAATCGGTTTGACGATACTTTCAGAGTTCAAAGCATTGGTTTTGATTTTTGGCTTTGCCACAATTTCCTGATTGAAGAAATAAACGCAAAGCGCAAGAACAGGCACAAAGAGTGCGATACGGGCGGCCAACTTTTTGACCGATCGGGTTTTTGATAACATAAGAATTCGTTTTTTAGTTAATGAATAATTGATCGGGCTACTTAACGCGGTGTGATTAGCACCTCCCGAATAGGTAAATAAAAGATTGGTATAATTAGTTACGTTGTTTTCTTGTTTTAATGCGGCTTGATCTGCCAGAAATTCGTGATTGAGCGCTACACTTTTTTTGAGTAAAATAAGCAGCGGATTGAACCAAAATATCACCTGTAGCAATTCAATAAAAAGGATATCCCAACTGTGTTTTTGAATCACGTGTGCTTGCTCATGCTGCAAAACTTCGGCAGGAAGCGCGTTGTTTTTAAAGTCGGTCTTGGGTAGAAAAATATACTTGAGAAACGAGTGTGGAATCACTTTTTCCACAAGCAATACATTGATGTGCGAAGTCGCTTTTACATGTTCGTTATGACGCACTTTTTCGCGTAAGCGTAACAGATTGCGTAAAAATCGAAAGCCAAAAAGTAGAACACCTAAGCCGTAAACTAGTCCAATTCCTATTGGAAACCAGTTAATAGGTTTAGTGACAGGACTAGTAACGGGGGTTTCATTAAAAATAATTGGTTCATAATAGGCTTCAGTTATCACGGGTTGAGATTCAACTTCTACAATATAACTCAAGGTGATTAAGGGCAGTGCAAGTGCCAGGATGAGACAGCCTAGTAAATAGAAACGCTTAAAGTTGTGAGCCGCTGTTTGCTCCAGAGCGATTTTATAAAATCCCCAAAGAACCAGAAGGCATAAGATTGATTTGATGAGGTAAGCTGTCATTATTTCTGAGATTTCAAGCGTTCATCAATCAGTTTTTTGAGCTCTTCGAGTTCTTGCTGACTCAAATCGGTTTCTTGCGTAAAGAACGATGCAAATTGCGCTGCCGAATCGTTGAAGAAGTTTTTGATCATTCCGTTTACCTGCTTGGAGAAATACTTATTCTTCTTCACCAACGGAAAATATTCTCGGGATCTACCATATTGCACATAATCAACAAAGTTTTTGTCTTGCATACGCTTGAGTAAAGTTGCAACAGTAGTCGTGGCAGGTTTAGGTTCAGGATAGGCATCTATGAGATCCTTCATAAAGGCTTTATCCAGTTTCCATAAAATTTGCATCAATTGTTCTTCAGCATTAGAAAGACTCATAGTTCTATGTTTTTAGAATGTGTTCTACAAATGTAGAAATAAATTTTAATTCTACAAGTGTAGAGTAATAGATTTAATTCTAACTTAAGTTTAAGATCAGATATTTTCTGTTTTGAAAGTTAATTCGTTAATTAGAATTGATTATTAACGACAAAAGGTATGATAGGTGAGTTGAAGGGTGTTTTGGTGGGGTTTTGCTTTGTGTTTACCTTGCTTGGCAATGCACAGGTTGGTGTGGGTACCACGAGTCCAGATGCATCGGCAATTTTAGATATTAACTCTACATCACAGGGTATTCTTATACCTAGAACGACCACTGTACAGCGCAACGCCATAGTATCACCAGCTCAAGGTCTATTAGTCTTTGATGCAGATTTAGGTTCCTTTTATTACTACTATGATTCTGCCTGGGTTGAGGTGGGTAGTGCTGCTGTGGCTGAAAAAGCCAATGACTATACAGGTTGGGGAGATTATGTAGATACCCAATACACTTCCTCAAATCCTTTTACCGGAGTAACTACTTCGCCTACGCGTGTAACGTTGCCAAATAATGCGGGTACCATACGTCATCAACAAAAACCGATAGATATCACTACATTTTACGATAGTTCAACCAGCACGATCACAGGGCGAGATGGAGATGGGATTAATATCGTGATAGAATTTAAAGCGCGACCGGCAAATACCAATATACCTCGTATAACGGTAGCTGTTGATATAGGTGGTGCAGTTGGAGAAATCTATAAAGGAGATTTTTTATTAGCGAAAGGAGCAGGGGTAGAACACTATTATTTAAATTCTTTTAGTGCCTATACGCTAAACACCTGGGAGGCCAACGGCGGTACTGTGAAAATCTCAAGCACATTCCCGGTAGAAATTTATGATATAAGATATATCATAACCAGAACACATAAAGCTCGTTAAGTAGTTCTAATTATCTATTAAAGGGATATTCATTGATCCAGTGGAAGCCCCGGTTGGTCAACAAGATCTCATCGAGGTTTTTTAATTTCAGCTTTATGTCTAAAGTATCCTTGCCCAAAACACCATTGAGATGTAGCTTGTCAACATCTCGGGTGTAGTTGAAATTGTTTTCAGCTTTCGTATTGTACTGGAATAGCGAAATTTTAGATTGGGCACTGTCTACCTCCAATTTCAACCACTTAATCTCATCATCTATATACATAACACTGCAGCGATTTTTATAATCAATCACCAAATAACGCCAGCGTTGCTCGTTAGTCAGCAAAGGTGAAATTAAGCTGTCGTTTATATGCATAGTTTCTACTTCCCAGATTCCGTAAAGTGTTGGTTTTGCACGTTTATCCCCGTATTCACGTTCGCTTGAATAGCCTTGCCAGACCGAGATGCCAACAAACAGAGACAGGGTAGCAATCTTTAAACCTGTTTTAATCCTTTCGTAAATTTTGTTTTTTACTGGATTGTATTCCATTATACTGGTAGTAGATTGATTGCTAAAAAACAGGCGGTAAAGGCGTCTGCTGTCGGTAGCAGCAAGGACCAAAGCCATTACCAAAAGATGCAGGGAAAATAATTTTACCGGAATATCATAAGTAAAATTCATGACTACTACATGACTCATCACTCCGGTAACTAGTAATGCTCCTAATGTTGTGGTTCTACGCCATATCAATAACAATCCGCCCAATACCTCGAGCATTCCTGTGTACATATTATATGCTTCGCTAAAGCCCATATAAGTCCAGGCCAATCCCATAGGTGAAAAGCTTCCCAAGGGCTGTAATAAACGGATGAGGGAAGGTTCGGGAAACTGTGTTTTATACACTTTGGCAAAACCATAGCTCAATAGCATCATAGCCAGGAATAAACGCAAAACCACCAGAAACCAGTAAAAGAGCGTATTGTAGGCGGGTCTTCTTCGGTCTGTAAATGTCCAGATGATCGTTCCGGTTGTAGCAAAAAGGGCATTAATAAATAGAAGCACATAAGCATAGGTTGTATCGCCGCTTCCTGTGGGAAAGAACTGTAATTCTTTTTCAATACCAAGGATGAGATGTCCTGCTAAACGCACCAGCGGTTCTGCAGGCTGAGACAAAAATTGAAACAGAATATAGAGTGCGAAATACAGAAAAAGAAAACGGAAAACGATTTTTTCAATATTGGTCCATTGCGGATGGTATTCCCTGGAAAAATGCATAAATAGCTGATTTGATTGATGATGGATTAATTTAAGACTTATAGTTTAAAAGACCTCCGCTCTTTTTTAGCGTTGCAAGAGTTATAAGGTTGTAATAAACCTAACTTTACTCGCTTAATAAATAACCAGAGAAATTATGAGCCTCGAACAGGATTTAAGAAACCGTAGTGGCAATGTGTGCGAATTATGTGGAAGCACCACTGATTTAGATGTGTATAACGTCCCGCATTCGTCAGCAGAGCATTCAGCAGAAACTTCCATTTTCGCATGTGAAACCTGTAGAACACAATTAGAAAATTCGGAAGCGGTAGAGCCCAATCACTGGCGTTGTTTGAATGACAGTATGTGGAGTGTAGTCCCAGCTGTTCAGGTTGTGGCTTATCGTATGCTGCATCAACTTAAGGCTGAAGGCTGGCCTCAAGACCTGCTAGATATGATGTATATGGAAGACGACACACGGGAGTGGGCCAAAGCGGGTATCGCACAGGATATGCCTGCGGGGTCTTTGATACATCGCGATAGCAACGGAGTGGTTCTGGAGGCTGGCGACTCAGTAGTATTGATCAAAGACCTCAAGGTAAAGGGCAGTAGTATGATAGCTAAACAAGGTACCGCTGTACGCCGTATCTCGCTAGATCACGAGAATGAAAAATATATTGAGGGTAAAGTTGACGGTCAGCAAATCGTTCTGGTAACCGATTATGTGAAGAAGATTTAGCACTTCCTTTAGTTTATTATAACACGGGGTTGGGAGAAGAAAATGCTCTATTTAAATAGATTAGCACAACTAACCAATCAAAATACTCCGATGAATAATAAAAAAGAAAAATTAGCCCGTTTTGGGATGCTTGCAAAAGGAGTGGTTTATGCGATCATAGGTACGCTAACCGCTTTGGCAGCTTTCAATTTGGGAGGTTCAAAAAGTGGAAATGACAATGTACTTCAATTTTTAGCTGGTCAGCCTTTTGGGCAGGTTTTACTTGTACTGCTCGGTATAGGTCTTTTAGGCTATACTTTTTACAGATTTTATGAAGCCTTCAAAGGAGGTGGGGAATCCTGGAGCGAACCGAAAGGTTTTGTAAAACGAGCAGGTTTTGTTGTAAGTGGAATTTTCTATGGTGCTCTTGGCTTTACAGCCTTTAGAATGGTGCTGGGTAAGAGTTCTGGCTCTGGAGGTAACTCAATCGTGTCAACACTTATGGATAAATCCTATGGTCCTTATCTGGTAGGTTTTATTGCATTATGCCTTTTGGGTAAAGCGATATTTCAGGTTTACAAGGCGTATTCCGGGAAGTTTAGAGATGATGTCAATGAAAGTAATCTTAGTCAGGCTGAACGTAAAACTTTAGTGCGTGCCGGTAAAATAGGTTTTATCTCTCGCGGAGTTGTTTCAGGGATTGTAGCTTTCTTATTCTTTAAAGTAGCAACCGGAAGTGGAGGCGATGCAGGTGGTAAAGTAGCTGCTTTCGAATTTTTACAAAATAACTTTGGTGCAACCGTAATGGGTATTGTAGCACTTGGTCTTGTCGCTTATGCCGTGTTTATGTTTATTCAGGCGAAATATGCACAGATTAGAATTTAAGGGTCAAGATTTAAGATTCAAAATTAAAAAACCCGTAGGCTTGATGGCATACGGGTTTTTTTATAAGGTAATTTGGTTTTTTAAAAGGCCAACCTCCAACTGATACTGTTTACTGAAAAACCTGCGTGAGGGATTGAGGCATTGTTGGAGCTCTTTTGCTTTTTCGCAAAAAGCGACTGCCAAAAGCCCGACCCCGCTTTTGCGCGGGGTCACGCCCAAATCTGTATTTTACTTCTCTGCAATTTTAAGCTTAGTAAACTCGTGGTAAAAATGCGGAATCGTTTCAATGCCTTTAAAGAAATTCCAAACACCAAAATGCTCGTTATGCGAGTGAATTGCATCGCTATCCAGACCAAAGCCCATCAATATGGTTTTGCTATTGAGTTCGCGTTCAAACAACGAAACAATAGGAATACTACCGCCGCTGCGTTGTGGGATAGGCGTTTTGCCAAATGTTTTTTCATAGGCTTTTTCGGCAGCTTTATAGCCTAAACTGTCTATCGGGGTTACATAAGCCTGTCCGCCGTGATGTGGTTTAACCTTAACACGCACACCTTTTGGTGCAATGCTCTCAAAATGGGTTTTGAAAAGTTCGGTGATCTCTTTCCAGTCCTGATCGGGAACCAGACGCATACTTATTTTTGCATAGGCTTTACTGGCGATCACGGTTTTTGCACCTTCACCAATATAACCGCCCCAAATACCATTCACATCGAGCGTAGGTCTGATGCTGTTGCGTTCATTGGTGGAGTAGCCGGCCTCCCCATAAACCGAATCAATATCGAGCGCCTGCTGATAGTTTTCTAGTGAAAAAGGAGCTTCGGCCATTTTTGCACGCTCTTCAGCGCTTAGTTCTTCAACCTTGTCGTAAAATCCGGGAATGGTGATGTGGTTGTTCTCGTCGTGAAGTGACGCGATCATTTTGGTCAAAATGTTAATCGGATTTGCCACCGCACCGCCGTAAAGTCCGCTGTGTAAATCGCGATTGGGACCGGTAACTTCAACTTCCACATAGCTGAGTCCGCGTAGGCCGGTGGTGATGCTTGGTGTATCTTTTGCGATCATCCCGGTGTCTGAAATTAAGATCACATCGTTGGCCAGCTTATCCTGATTACGGGCAATAAACCAACCCAGGTTTTCGCTACCTACTTCTTCTTCGCCTTCGATCATAAATTTAACGTTACAAGGCAGGTCGTCGTTTTGCGTCATATATTCTAAGGCTTTGACGTGCATATACATTTGGCCTTTGTCGTCGCAGGCGCCGCGGGCAAAAATAGCTCCCTCAGGATGCAGCTCTGTTTTTTTGATTACGGGTTCAAAAGGGGCGCTGTCCCACAAGTCTAATGGGTCTGGCGGTTGCACGTCATAATGCCCGTAAACCAAAACGGTAGGTAGGTTTTTATCTTTAATAAGCTCCCCATAAACAATGGGATAACCGGGAGTTTCACAAATTTCTACAAGGTCACAACCCGCTTCTTTAAGGCGTTCTGCGACTGCATCTGCGGTGTTGAATACATCCTTTTTATAGGCTTTATCTGCGCTGATAGAAGGAATTTTGAGAAGTGCTATAAGTTCGTCGAGAAAACGTTTTTGATGTTTATCTACGTAAGTTTTTATGTCTTTCATATGTATAAATTCAAATTCCTGTAAAAATACGGATTGGCTTCTGAATATTGGTGCTTGTGTGATTTGATTAGCTTGTTATACTATCTGAAAATGCGTGAGAAAATAAAATGTTTCCTGGAATAAAAAATATTTTCAAAAAGCATTTTCAAATTCAAAATCTTTCCTATATTTGCACTCGCATTTTTAGAGATAAGGATGCAAGTTTTTAACGGGAGTCCTAAGTACGTTAAAAATAGTATGCAGGCGTGGTGGAATTGGTAGACACGCTAGACTTAGGATTTAACCTAATAAAAGTTCTTAAAATATTGAAAAAGCGGATGTGGTGGAACTGGTAGACACGTCAGACTTAGGATCTGATGCCGCGAGGTGTGCAGGTTCGATTCCTGTCATCCGCACTTTTTCAACTGCAAGATTGCAGTCATAAAACCTCTCAATTTTGAGAGGTTTTTTTGTTTGGGTACAACATAGGTACAACATTTTACAGTTTTCCAGTCCCTAATTCATAATGATACTATACGGTATCAAATGAATATAAAGAACATTTTTTATGCCTTATTTCCATAGCATTTATAGCTTCTAATAAAGAATAAAAGCGTTTTCTTGCCCTACATTAGCAAAACAAATAAATGTTAATCTTAATAATAATTGTTAAATTTTTGTAATTTTACAATAAATGAAACAAACTATCCACAAATCAATGGCAATGGTAATGGCTGTTGTGGTTCTACTGACCACAATGTCATTTACTGTGGATATGCACTATTGTGGGGATACGTTAGTAGATTTTTCATTCATCCAAGATGTTCAGACTTGCGGAATGGAAAAAGCTGAACCTGCTAAGAGTTGTTCTAACTCAATGATTTCTAAAAAATCTTGTTGCTCAGATGAACAATTAATTATTGAAGGTCAGGACGATTTAAAACAGGATTTTATACAACTTACGTTTGAGCAACAAATATTCGTTGCCTCTTTTGCTTACTCATATATTAGTCTCTTTGAAAGAACTGAATCTAAAGAGATTTCTTTCTCAGATCACTCGTCCCCATTCATTAGGCGGGACTTGCAGGTATTGCACCAGACATTCTTAATTTGATTTATTAAACAGCACCAGTAGCAGTCTAATTGCAACTGGAAAAGCCCAGCGATACATTCGTTTTGGGCCCGTTTTGTTGTTTCTCATTTGTACTGTGAGCAAACCAAAGCATATTTCTATAACTGTTTAATAATCATATCGTATGCTAAATAAGAGCATAAAATTTCTCATAGAAAACAAACTTGTTGCCGTTATACTACTCGCCCTATTCGTAGGTTGGGGCATTGTCAATGCACCCTTCAATTGGGAAACAAGCATTTTACCAACTGATCCTGTAGCGGTTGATGCCATTCCAGACATCGGCGAAAACCAGCAAATCGTTTTCACAAAGTGGCAAGGGCGTTCACCGCAGGATATCGAAGACCAGATTACCTATCCACTTACAACTTCATTGTTGGGAATTCCTGGGGTCAAGACCATCCGAAGCTCTTCAATGTTCGGTTTTTCAAGTATCTATATCATTTTTGAAGAAGATGTAGAATTCTATTGGTCACGTAGCCGTATTCTCGAAAAACTCAATTCCCTTCCCGCAAACTTATTGCCCGATGGTGTAAACCCTGCATTGGGTCCGGATGCTACGGGATTAGGTCAAATTTTTTGGTACACGCTGGAAGGTCGTGATAAAGATGGCAACGTAACTGGCGGTTGGGATCTACAGGAATTACGAAGCATACAGGATTACTACGTAAAATATGGTCTGTCTTCGGCAAGCGGTGTTTCTGAAGTAGCATCAATCGGTGGTTACGTCCAGGAATACCAAGTGGATGTTTACCCTGAAAAAATGCGACAATACAACATCGGCTTGACCGATATTGTAAAAGCTGTCAAGGAAAGTAATCAAGACATCGGTGCGCAGACTTTGGAAATTAATCAAGCTGAATATTTGGTTCGTGGTCTGGGATACGTGAAATCGGTTTCAGATATCGAAAATGCGGTGGTCACTTCTGAAAATTTCACTTCTATCCGAATCAATGACATCGCAAATGTTCATTTAGGACCACAAACGCGACGTGGTATTTTGGACAAAGAAGGTGCCGAAGTGGTAGGCGGTGTGGTGGTAGCTCGCTATGGCGCAAACCCATTGGAAGTCATCAATAATGTAAAAGATCAAATAGCCGAATTATCATCTGGACTACCCACAAAAACCTTGGCAGATGGTCGTACTTCACAAGTGACTATCGTTCCCTTTTATGACCGCACGCAACTTATACAGGAAACACTTCACACGCTCAATGAAGCCCTTACACTTGAAATCCTGATAACCATTTTGGTCATCATCGTAATGGTGTTTAACCTACGTGCATCCATTCTAATCTCTGGTCTGTTGCCTGTTGCCGTTTTAATGGTTTTCATAACAATGAAACTCTTTAATGTAGATGCCAATATTGTTGCCTTGTCAGGAATTGCCATTGCTATCGGTACGATGGTGGACGTGGGCGTCATACTCGCCGAAAATATGATTAGGCATCTGGAAGATGAAAAATTACGCTTTCGCGAAAGCGGAATAGAATACACTACAAATGAAATCATCTACAACGCCACTGCGGAAGTTTCTGGTGCAATTTTAACCGCTGTGCTCACAACGATTATCAGTTTCCTACCTGTGTTTACGATGATAGGTGCTGAAGGAAAATTATTTCGACCACTCGCATTTACAAAAACAATGGCACTTTCTGCATCGCTTGTAATCGCGCTATTTTTAATACCGCCATTTGCCGCGTTCCTTTTCAGAAAAACAAACATTCGCCAGCGATCTAAACTGTTTTTGAATGGTCTTTTAATCGCACTCGGTATCACAGCACTTGTATTTGGTTACTGGCTCGGGTTGATTTTGATAGCTTTTGGATGTAGTGGTTTATTCTTTTCGCTTAAAGCGAAAAAGGAATACAACCATACCATTGCTGGCTACAGGCTCAACATCAATCAAAATGTAGTAAATATCATCATTTCCTGTATTGCTATCGTCGTGCTGTTAGCCGAATACTGGCGACCACTTGGTTTTGACCGCAGCATTCTAATGAATTTGATTTTTGTAGCAATTATCTGCTTTGGACTGCTTGGTGTGTTTACTGTTTTCCGAAGATACTATGACAGCATTTTGCGCTGGGCGCTTCAAAACCGGTACCTGTTTCTACTAATTCCAACCACGGTGTTGATTTTAGGCGTGGTCATAATGCGTAACACAGGTAAGGAATTTATGCCTGCACTTAATGAAGGTTCATTTCTTTTGATGCCCACATCCTTACCGCACGCAGGTGTCGAAGAAAACAAGCGTGTACTGCAACAGCTTGATATGGCTGTGGCGAGCATACCAGAGATTGAAACCGTGGTGGGGAAAGCGGGTAGAACAGAATCTGCTCTTGACCCTGCGCCACTCTCGATGTATGAAAATGTCATTCAGTACAAGTCTGAATATATGCGAAATGAAAATGGCGAGAGACAACGCTACCGTGTAAACGATGATGGCCTATTTGTTCTGAAAGGTGACAAGTTCATTATCAACCCAAATAATGAAATCGATGATGATGCAAACTATGAAGCGTCACAACTCAAAACAAGTGCAACACGCAATGATTTGATTGAAGATAGCGATGGGGAATATTATCGAAACTGGCGCCCCGAAATAAGCAGTCCTGATGACATTTGGAATGAAATCGTAAAAGTGACCAAATTCCCAGGCGTGACTTCTGCGCCCAAGCTGCAACCCATTGAGACGCGACTCGTGATGCTACAAACAGGTATGCGAGCACCTATGGGAATTAAGGTCAAAGGGCCAGATTTAAAAACCATAGAAAACTTTGGATTGCAATTGGAAGACATCCTAAAACAAGCCGAAGGTGTTAAAGAACAAGCCGTTTTTGCAGACCGCATCGTGGGTAAACCCTATTTGCTAATTGACATTAAACGAGACCAGTTGGCACGCTATGGGATTTCAATAATGGATGTTCAGGAAGTGCTTCAAGTAGCTGTGGGCGGTATGCCACTTACCCAAACAGTAGAAGGCCGTGAGCGCTATGGTGTGCGTGTACGCTATCCACGTGAGCTGCGTGCAAATCCAGAAGACTTAAAAAGTATCTATGTGCCTGTGTCAACTGGAAGTCCGGTTCCTTTGGGCGAACTGGTCGATATTCGTTACGAGCAAGGCCCACAGGTCATTAAAAGTGAAGACACCTTCTTGATTGGGTATGTGCTGTTTGATAAGCTCGATGGCTTTGCTGAAGTCGATGTGGTGGAAAATGCACAAGCGCTCATTCAACAGAAAATCGATAATGGCGATTTGGTCGTGCCACAAGGAATCAGTTACCGATTTACAGGAACATACGAAAATCAATTGCGAGCAGAAAAAACGTTATCGGTAGTTGTGCCACTTTGCTTGCTGGTCATTTTCTTGATTTTGTATTTCCAGTTCAGGTCGGTTTCTACGTCGCTAATGGTTTTTACTGCCATCGCTGTAGCCTTTGCAGGTGGTTTTATAATGATATGGTTATACGGTCAGGATTGGTTTTTCAATTTCAGCTTTTTTGGCGAGAACCTACGGGACTTGTTCAATATGAAAACCATCAATTTAAGTGTGGCCGTGTGGGTCGGTTTTATTGCCCTTTTCGGTATTGCGACAGATGATGGTGTTGTAATGGCAACCTATTTAGACCAATCATTTAAAAGCAACGAACCAGACAGTAAAAAAGGCATACGTCTCGCCACATTAGAAGCCGCAGGAAAACGCATACGTCCTTGCTTGATGACCACTGTGACCACAGTTTTGGCATTGTTGCCAGTACTCACATCTACAGGAAAAGGAAGCGACATTATGATACCGATGGCCATCCCCATTTTTGGCGGAATGATAATCGACGTCACATCCTATTTCCTCTTACCAGTATTATATAGCTGGAAAAAAGAATACCAACTTAAAAGAGCAAACAAATGAAAAATATAAAAATCATAATCTGTCTTTTGTTTGTTTCCGCTTTCGCGAAAGCGCAACAATTACAATCCTATATTGATGAAGCAGAAAATAATAATCCAGAGATTCAGGCTTTTGAATTGCGCTACAATATTGCCGAAGAAAAGGTCAATGAAGCAAACTGGTTACCCAATACTGAAGTAAGCGCAGGCTATTTTGTAAGTGAGCCAGAAACAAGGGTGGGCGCACAACGAGCACGGATAGGCGTAAAACAGATGTTGCCTTGGTTTGGCACCATTAGCGCACGTGAAAATTATGCGACTTCTATGGCCGAAGCTGAATACGTGGAAATCACAATCGCCAAACGGAAATTGGCGCTTTCAGTAGCGCAATCCTATTACAGATTGTATGAAACAAGAGCAAAGCAAAAGGTGCTTGACGAGAACATTCAACTATTAAAAACTTATGAGCGTCTTGCCCTGACTTCGGTAGAAGTAGGCAAGGCATCTGCGGTAGATGTATTGCGGTTGCAGATT
Organism: Leeuwenhoekiella sp.; assembly: GCA_964219495.1. Taxonomy (GTDB): domain Bacteria; phylum Bacteroidota; class Bacteroidia; order Flavobacteriales; family Flavobacteriaceae; genus Leeuwenhoekiella. The sequence continues at coordinate 159,569 of CAXPQP010000026.1, forward strand.
CGTCAAAATGAATTACAGCAGCAAAAAGAGGTGTTGGAAGAAGAATTCAATTCAGAACAAACAACCTTTAATAATCTTCTCAATCGGGATGAAAATAGCACGGTTGAAATAGTTGCAACAATGGAAATTCCAGAGGATGACCCCACATACGGAACAGACGCACTATCGCTCAATCCTGAACTGCTCAAATACGATAAATTGTACGAATCCATAGCACAATCAGAATTGCTCAATCAGCGTGAGAGCCTACCTATGATTGGTTTTGGTGTTGACTACCTGCCAGTTACAGAACGTAGCGATGTCAATTTTAGCGACAACGGTAAGGATGTGTTGATGCCAATGGTTTCGGTTTCCATACCCATTTTTAACAATAGGTACAAGTCCATTTCAAGGCAAAATGAGTTGCGCCAACAGGAAATTGAGACGCAGAAATCACAACGATTGAATGTTTTGGAATCCGCTTTCGCGAAAGCGATATCTCAACGCAACCAGGCGCGAATTAAATTTAATACCCAAGCTAAGAATTTAAAGCAAGCCAAAGATGCCGAGCAAATTCTTATCAAGAACTATGAAACGGGAACGATAGATTTTAACGATGTGCTCGATATACAGGAACTGCAATTGAAATTTCAAATGAATCAGATAGAATCGGTTCAGATGTATTACGTGCAACAATCCATAATCAATTATTTAATTCAATAGCAATGGTAAAAGATTTTTATATAAAAAATATGGTGTGCGACCGTTGCATCAAGGTCTTAAAAGATGAACTGTTTAAGGCTAACATTAGTCTGTTGGATATTGAGTTGGGTAAGCTTCGATTAGATATGAATGAAAAAGAACAATTGAGCATACTTACCGAAATTTTAAAAAGAAATGGATTTGCACTCATCGCTTCTACTGAGGATAAATTGACCGAGCAAGTAAAAATTGAATTGATAATGTTATTGAATGTAATGCCCCTTGAAATTGATGGTAAGCTATCCAATTTTCTTGCGGATAAATTACAAAAGGACTATTCAAAAATCAGCAAGGTGTTTTCTATAGCCGAGGGCATCACTATTGAAAAATATTTTATCAAACTGAAGATAGAAAAGGTCAAGGAACTTATCCAAACACCCAATTATAATTTCACAGAAATAAGCCAATTGCTCGATTACAGCAACGTCAATCATCTAAGCAAACAGTTTAAAAGTGAAACCGGGATGAGCCTTAGCGATTATAAGGATGGGCATAAAAATTTTAGAAATCCTTTAGACAAGATTATATAGATATGAACCAGAATTATAACACAAAACATTGATTTACAGCAGTAATTTCCCTTGGAAATTAAAATGTTTAATTAAAAACAAAAATGATGAGAAACTCAGAATTAATTAGCGCCCTTGGCAACTGTATCAACCATTGTAACTATTGTGCAGATGCCTGCTTAGAAGAAGAAAATGTAAAAATGATGGTTAATTGCATTCGCACAGACCGTGTATGTGCAGAAGTCTGTAGCACCCTGTCTCAGGTGTTGGCAACCAAGTTTGAAGATGTAGATGATTTGGTACGCTACTGTCAAAAAGTTTGTAACTCTTGTGCAGATGAATGTTCACAGCACGACCACAAACACTGTCAAGATTGTGCAGAAGCCTGTAGAAAATGTGCTGAGGCTTGTGAAAGCTATTTAGCATAAAACAAAACCGATTTTACAGACCATACATTTAATTTAAAATAGCACTTATGAATTCAAAAATCTTAATTCTTTTGATGATTCTTGTATCATCAACTGCCATAGCACAGACCGAGCCTTCCGTAGAAGGCAATGTAGATAACCTGCCCGTAAGGGAATATACCCTTACTCTACGGGAGGAGCTCGTAAACAAAGCAGACAAGGAAGTTATGGGGATGACCATAAATGGCCAAATCCCCGGGCCAACACTCAATTTTAATGAGGGCGAATATGCCGTAATTTATGTCAAGAACGAGATGAGCGTGGAATCATCGATACATTGGCATGGCCTTCTGTTGCCAAATTTTTACGATGGCGTTCCCTATCTATCCACCCCACCTATCGAACCTGGCAAGACTTTAAAATACGAATTTGCTATTAAGCAAAATGGAACCTACTGGTATCATTCCCATACAATGCTACAGGAACAAAGTGGTATCTATGGTCCTTTTGTAATACAGCCCAAGGTAAAAACAGATTTAGAATATGATAAAGAGCTCGTGCTACTACTTTCAGATTGGACTAACGAAAAGCCAAGGGATGTACAACGATTTTTAAAGCGTGGCACAGAATGGTACAATATCAGAAAAGGGACGGCCACGCCACTTAACCAAGTAATTGCGAGAGGTGCTTTGGGTGCGCAGGTCGATTTTTGGAGGCAACGAATGGAAGGAGCCGATATTGCCGATATCTATTACCCAGCATTTCTTATCAATGGAGAAGAGAAAATTGAATATCCCGAATTTAAACCAGGAGAGAAAGTACGTCTGCGCATTATCGATGGTTCTGCATCAACCTCTTTTTGGATGACCTTTGGAGGGGAAGACCCATTGATGGTGGCAGCTGATGGAAAGGATGTAGTTCCCGTAAGAAAGAACAAGACTTTTATTGGTGTTGCAGAGACCTATGATTTTATCGTCACGATACCTGACAACGGAAAACTCGAATACAAGATTATGGCACAGGATGGTTCTGGCACAGCTACTGCCTATTTGGGCCAGGGAGAGGTGATAGCTGCACCAGATATACCAAGACCAGATAAAATTGCGATGATGCAGCAAATGGCGAAGATGAAAATGAAAATGGGAGCACCAGCATTAAAATTTAGACCAAGAAAGGATGAGCGCTACGAAATGAAGGAAAAGTGGGGAATGCAAAAGAGCGATATGACAATGGGAGAAATGGAAATGGAACAATCGGCTATGAAGGGAGGAGACAAGATGAAGAATATGTCTATGGAAAAGCCAAAGGATTCAATGCAGATGGACCATTCCAAAATGGGAAAAATGGATAAAAAAATGGATGATATGAAAATGGACGAACCGGATGGAATGCAGGGAATGAATATGTTTTCAGAATACAACTACGATTATCTTAAATCACCCGAGAAAACCAACTATGACCCCGACGTGCCTGTAACCGAAATTTTGTTGAACCTTACTGGAAATATGCAACGGTATATCTGGAGCTTGAACGGTGTACCTCTTTCTGAAGCGGACAAGATAAAGATAAAGGGAGATGAAGTAACCCGAATCACGTTCAATAACTTAACGATGATGCACCACCCGATGCACTTGCACGGACATTTTTTTAGGGTCATCAACGAGAATGGGGAATACTCACCCCTAAAACACACAGTAAATGTACCGCCTATGCAGGAAATAACCATCGAGTTTTATGGTAATGAATATGGCGACTGGTTTTTTCACTGTCACATACTTTATCATATGATGGGAGGTATGGCTCGTATTGTGAGTTATGATACACCTCGCGACCCACGATTAGAAGAGTTTCCAGTATCTAAACTTATACACGAAACAGACCAATTTTATTCTTGGGGTATGGTAGATGCTGCATCACATATGACCACCTTGAACTTAGTAAGCTCAAACATCCGTAACCAGTTTTCACTGAGGGGCGAATATGGATGGAACAAGAATATGGAAGTAGAGGTAGCATATGACAGGTATCTATATGATTATTTGACCGTTTTTGGTGGCATAAATATTGAAAATGGAATGGAGGATAGCCTTGAAGAGATAAATACAACCGCCATTGCGGGGATACGCTACCTCACCCCTTACCTCTTTACACTTGATGTCCGTACGGACAGTAAGTTGCGCCCACAGATAAGTTTGAGTCGTGCCATCTCAATTTTTCCAAGAACCATCATATTTGGAATGTATGAATACCAAATGGATTTTGGTTGGGTAGATGACCTGCCACAAGGGGTTAATTTTAAAGAAGAGGTTACTTGGAGCGCAGGAGTAGAATATTTACTATCAAAGAATTTTTCACTAATGGGAAGCTACGACAACCGTTTTGGTGCAGGTGGTGGGCTTTCTCTAAGATTTTAAAAGTTCCTTGATTAACACCTTAACAATAAGTATTAAGATTAACGAACAATAATAAAATGATAGGAAGGGGTACTCATATGATGGGAAAATTGACAAAGGAGCGAAAACAACATTTAGAGGGTAATCTTTCTTAAAACGATAATAATAATTATAAAAATTAAAGGTATGATGATATTTTGGTGGATAATAGGACTTGCCCTTTTGGGATGGTTAATATTTTTTATAGCCGGTAAAAGAAAAAAGTAATAACTCAATAATAGGGATACAGGAAGGTTTTGAGGTTTAACAGTATCGGATTTTTAAAACCAATGTATCGACCTAAAACAATAACGCTTTTCGATATTGTTTTTATAAAAAATAATTAAACAGTTGATTGTTGAATGTCTATTATAATCTGATGATATTTAGATGGAACCTACAGGTCATTTGTAAAAGTTTAAAGAGTAACAATTTAAAATAAGAACAATGAAAACTAATGAAAACAACAATCGCAGCTTTTGCACTTATAGCATTTATTAGCTGCAAGGAAAAACAAACTGTAGAGATTAACACACCTGAAGAGGTAAAGACCGCAAAAGAAAACACTGCAGATGTGGCAGACCAAGGCTTTATAGACGGGATGACCGGGAAGGTATGGCACAATTACCTTGAAATCAAGATGGCGCTGGCAAAAAGCGATGAGAGTCAAGCAAAATCCATTAGCAAGGATATGGCAGCATCATTTGGTGAAGAACGAATGGAGATGAAACAGCTCGCACAACAAATGGCTGATGCTCAAGATATAGAAGAGGTCAGGGAACTTTTTGCACAGTTCACGGAAAAGGCGGGGCCTATGTTTGAAGATGCCTTATCTGAAGGAACCATATACAAAAAATACTGCCCAATGGCATTTAACAATGAAGGAGCCTATTGGTATGCAGATGTAAAAGAAATTACCAATCCCTATTTCGGAGAGAAAATGCTGAAGTGCGTGTCGGTCAAAAAAACCATTAATAAATAACCCTTAAATATATAATTATGAAAATGATGAAACAAAATGTAATGATTGCCGGACTGGCATTAGTTCTATTTAGTGCTACTGCCTGCAAAGACGGAAACAAAAACGAACCCGCAGCGCCTATGAGCAATGAGATGCATCAAAAATCGATGGATGATATGATGGATGATAAACCAATGAATGAAGATGATGAAATGGCAATGAACAATGGTCAAGACGCAAAAGCAGAAGCTATTTTGACCGACTATTTTAAACTTAAGGACGCTTTGGTGGCTGATGATAATGCCAAAGCCAAAGAACTTGGGGCAAGCCTCGCAACAACCTTAGGAAAGCTCAATATTTCAGAATACACCGATACGCAGCAATCAGATTTAAAGGACATCGTTGAGGATGCGGTAGAACACGCAGAGCACATTTCAGAAAGCGATATAGCACACCAGCGAGAGCACTTTAAAGTATTGAGCAAGGATGTAACAGATATGGTTGCTATTACAGGAACAGAAAACACCTTGTACCAACAGTTTTGCCCAATGTATGATGGCGGTAGCGCTTGGTTGAGCACGAGCAAGGACGTTAAGAATCCGTATTACGGTAGTAAAATGTTAACCTGCGATAAAGTCCAGAAAGAAATCAACTAAATGAAGATTGTAAAAATCATAGCGGGAATTTTTTTGGTGGCGCTTGTGCTCATTCAGTTTATTCCGGTGGACTATAACCAAAACGATACCGTGCCCCAAACAGATTTTATGTTGGTGCATAAGGTTCCGGAGGCTATTCAGAAAAAGATACAGGTTTCCTGCTATGATTGTCACAGTAACAACACCCAATATCCTTGGTATAATCGAGTTCAGCCAGTTGCTTGGTTCTTGGAAGACCACATTAAAGAAGGTAAGGCAGAGCTAAATTTCAACGAATGGGATTCATTGTCAAGTCGCAGAAAGACAAGTAAATTAAGGTCTATCATCAAGCAAATTGAAAGTGGTGAGATGCCCTTGGATTCATACACCTTAATTCATAGAGACGCCAAGTTCTCGAAAGAAGAAACGGAAGAAATCATCAATTGGGTAACACAATTAAAAGACAGTTTATAAATAACCTAAAAATTAAAATTATGAAAAAGATAAAAATGAGTATAGCAGCAATGCTATTGTTAACCCTTTCTTTTGCTTATGCACAGGAAAAAGATAAAATGGACCACAGCAATATGAAAATGGACCATAGTAAAATGATGGATACCAAGACTGATGCAAAGGCAGAAATAATTTTAAATGACTATTTCAACCTAAAAGATGCCTTGGTGGCCGATGATACCAAAAAAGCCGCACAAGCAGGTACTAAACTAGTAGCCTCTCTTAAAGCGTTTGATAAAAGTAGCTACACAAAAGATCAGCAAAAGGAGCTAACCGACATTATAGAAGATGCTACGGAACACTCAGAACATATTGCTGAAAGTGCCATAGACCACCAAAGAGAGCATTTTAAGATCTTGAGTAAGGATATTATCGATATGATAGCTATTACAGGGTCAAAAAGCACATTGTACCAACAATTTTGCCCAATGTACGATAAAGGTAGCGCGTGGTTGAGCCAAAAGGATGAAGTGAAGAATCCGTATTTCGGGAGCAAGATGCTTACGTGTGGCAAAGTACAAAAGACTATTTAATAGATTATCCCTGTCCAAGAAGCCCTTTTTATAAAGTTTTTTGCAGAATCTAGAATAGTTTATAAGTCCTGTCGTGGGAAGTAAAATAATTGGTGGTTAGTGTTAGTTCCTTCCCAAGTCAGGCAAAAATTTAAGTCCTAATAGGAGATTGGTTGGTTTAGTAAACCCTTTCTCCTTTTTAGGCACAATGTATTTATTTAAAAAAAATAGTAAAGAGTATCTGATTTTATGAGATGAAAGACTTAAGTGTTTAATCGTTTAATACTAGTTCGCCCGACATTTTTAAGTATAATATAAAGATTTCAGTTTATTAATCACAATCAAAAAATATGTAATGTGAATGAAGGATTGTTGTAATACAAATAATGGCAACGCCCAAAATAAGAGCTCTTTTGCAAAATGGTTCAATTATTTAGTGTATGCAATATTAATAGCAATAATTGGCGGTGCATTGGTGCTACAGATATTAGTTTAAAAGAACAATATAATTGAAGAGACCTTTGATAAAAAATCATAGACAACTAATTAATGTATGGATAAAGAAAAAGACATAGAAACCACAAAGGCATTTTATGGGCAGCTTTTCAATAGCTCAAAGTATGTTCTATTGGTGATGCTTATTGCATCAGTAATCCAACTCTATGTTCTGCCTACTATGGAAGTGTCTTATGCTATAATCATCCTTTTGGCCTTAACATTACTAAAGATAGGATTCATTATTGCTTTATCCTTTAACCAACTAATGAAGATAATTAGTCAGAGCCATCTATTGAGCCACGTACTTGTGTTGTTTGGATACCTGATTATGTTGATTGTTTTCTCGTTTGCAATAGATTACACAGCGTTGCAGTTTGTAGATGCTATTCATTTTAAAATGAACAACAGTATTGGCAATAATGTACAGTCGGTATTTTTTGATTTATCCTATTTCAGTTTAATAACTTTCTCATCAGTAGGATATGGTGATATAGTGCCCATTTCCCTACCTGCAAAAACCTTGGTAGTGCTTGAAGTGGTACTGCGGTTTTTCGTGCTGGTCTTTGGTATCGCAAATGTGAATAGAATTCGAGTAAATAAATAACCCTTAAAACTAAAAGAATGAAAACACTAAAATCAACTACGGTGGTAATGTTGCTCATAATGGCGACAAACCCTCTATTTGGTCAAGATGCAAAAACAGAAAAAGAAGCGGTGCTTACAGTAATGATAGCATATGAGGATGCCATTCAAAATCTAACTACAGAAGGGACGTTCGAGCTTTTTACACAAAACGCAACTATTTTTGAAGAAGGTTAATGTAGAAGGGACTTATACAGAGTACATAAATGGTCATTTAGGCCCAGAATTAGGTCATTTTAAAAGTTTTACATTTCGAGATTATAATATTGATGTAAATGTGAATTTACCTTATGCTTATACAACTGAAAATTACCTTTATACCACAGTTTTGAAACCAGACGGAAGTAAAGAAACTAAGGATCGAACCATTAGAAGTAAAGGAGTTGCGACTTCTATTTTTGAAAAAATAGATGGTGAATGGAAAATCATACACTCTCATACTTCATTTAAAAAATTGAACAAATAGTTTAATGCTCTTTTACTATGATAATATGAATTGAAAATTAAATATGACAATAATAAATTCCTAAAACTCTAAAGCATTTATGCAAATTTATGATACGCTTTCTGAAACAATGACCTATTTGCAAGAGCAAGGTTATACAAATGATTTTGATTTATGTTCGGGACATATTGAATATAATGCGCTAAAGCTAAAATTACATCCAGAGGATTTTGATGTAGATGAGATTCATCGCTTTGAAGGAATGAGCAGTACTGATGACAACAGCGTTCTGTATGCTATTTCATCAAAAAATGAAATGAAGGGATTATTGGTTGATGCCTATGGCGTCTATGCAGAGAATATTTCCGAAGCAATGCGAAAAAAATTAAGATAAAATGAAACACACTTATCAAATACAAGGAATGACCTGCAATGGTTGTAGAAATCACGTTGAGCAAACACTTTCTAAAGTGGAAGGTGTAATTAATGTTTCAGTTAATTTGGAAACGGCAGAAGCATCTATGGAAATGGAATCTCATGTTCCCATCGAAACGTTTCAGAAAGCATTGAAAGAAGATGGTGATTCGTACAGTATTCACAAACCAGGCGAGCATCATTATAAAGATAATTCCACTTCCGCGAAAAAGCAAAAACCTAAAGGCAAAGGAACAGGAACCTTCTACTGTCCAATGCATTGTGAAGGCGACAAAACCTACGGCAAGCCAGGAGATTGCCCAGCATGCGGAATGGATTTAGTCGAAGAACAAAATTTGTCAGCAACGACTTCAGAACAATGGACGTGCCCAATGCACCCAGAAATTGTCAAAGACGAACCTGGAGCTTGTCCCATTTGCGGAATGGATTTGGTACCGATGGAACCTGATTTATCTGCCGAAGAGAAGACCTATAAGAATTTGCTCAAGAAATTTAGGATAGCAGTAGCCTTTACGCTTCCTATTTTTCTAATTGCTATGAGTGAGATGATTCCCAACAATCCGCTATACGATGTAATGGAACAAAAATGGTGGAACTGGATTCAATTTGGTTTGTCGATTCCTGTAGTGTTTTATGCCACTTGGATGTTCTTTGAACGTGCTTATCGAAGTATTAAAACCTGGAATCTCAATATGTTCACCTTAATCGGTATAGGTGCAGGCGTGGCTTGGCTCTTTAGTGTTTTCGGGATGTTGTTTCCAGACTTTTTTCCTGAACAATTTAAAACAGAATCTGGTGCGGTTCACGTGTATTTTGAGGCCGCTACTGTTATCCTCACGCTGGTATTGATGGGTCAAGTTTTGGAAGCGCGTGCACATAGCAAAACCAATTCAGCAGTTAAGGAACTCTTGAAACTCGCACCCAATAAAGCCATTAAGGTAATTGATGGGAATGAAGAAGAAGTTTCCATAGACCAAATTGAAAAAGGAGATATCCTACGAGTAAAGCCAGGAGATAAAATCCCTGTGGATGGCAAAATTACCGAAGGCGAAACTACCGTAGATGAATCAATGATTTCGGGAGAGCCTATCCCAGTCAATAAATCTGTAGATGATAATGTAAGTAGCGGTACTATTAATGGGAACCAGTCTTTCTTGATGGAAGCCGAAAAAGTAGGTAGCGATACCTTGCTTTCCCAAATCATACATATGGTAAACGATGCCAGTCGCAGTCGTGCCCCTATTCAGAAATTGGCAGATACGGTTTCAGGATATTTTGTACCTGTGGTGGTTATCATTGCGGTCATCACTTTCATTGTGTGGGCAATATGGGGTCCAGAACCAGCTTATGTATTTGCCCTTGTAAATGCCATTGCCGTATTGATTATTGCCTGTCCTTGCGCATTGGGATTAGCAACACCGATGTCCGTAATGGTAGGTGTTGGTAAAGGAGCTCAAAATGGTGTGTTGATTAAAAATGCCGAAGCCTTAGAGAAAATGGATAAGGTGGACACGCTTATCGTGGATAAGACCGGGACGATTACCGAAGGAAAACCTACGGTTGAGAAAATTGGGTCGTTTGATGAATCTCTCTTTCGCGAAAGCGAAATTCTACATCTTATCACATCCCTAAACAGTTCCAGCGAGCATCCCCTTGCCGAAGCCACCGTGAAATATGGAAAGGAGCAGAAAACCGAAATATCAAAAACCGAAAACTTTAGCGCAGTAACCGGAAAAGGCGTAGAAGGAACAGTTGATGGCAAGAAGCTCGATTTGGGAAATGCCAAAATGATGGAGTACGCCAATGCCACACTATCGCCTGAAATGGAAACCGAAGCACAATCCTTTCAGAAACAAGGAAAAACGGTTTCCTACTTATCCATTGATGGCGAAGTTTCAGGCTATGTGGTTATTGGCGATAAAATAAAAGAGACGAGTGCCAAGGCAATTAAAGAATTACAGGATAAAGGCATCAAAGTAATAATGCTTACTGGAGATAATCACGACACCGCCCAGGCAGTTGCCAGCGAACTCAATCTCGCCGACTTCAAAGCGGGAATGTTACCAGAAAATAAACTGGACGAGGTTAAAAAACTACAAGAACAAGGTCACGTAGTAGCAATGGCAGGCGATGGTATCAATGATGCACCGGCACTTGCAAAGAGTGATGTGGGTATCGCAATGGGCACAGGAACCGATGTCGCTATTGAAAGCGCTATGATAACCTTGGTCAAGGGCGATTTGCACGGTATCGTAAAAGCAAGAAACCTAAGCCACAAAGTAATGCGGAACATCAAGCAAAATCTATTTTTTGCTCTGATATACAATACGCTTGGTGTACCGATTGCGGCAGGAGTATTATTCCCATTTTTCGGAATTCTGTTATCGCCTATGATTGCGGCATTGGCTATGAGTTTTAGTTCGGTTTCTGTAATAGCAAATGCACTTAGACTCAGAACAAAATCAATTAATTAATAACTAAAAACCAAAAATTATGAATTCAAAAGAACACAAAAACAACGAAATGAAAAAAGGTAATTACACAAAATTTGTAGGAATGCTCGCGGCATCCTTCCTAGCAATGTACATAACAATGTACTTGAATACATATGCTATTGACCACGTATATTTCAGTCTGACAAGATTTTATATGAGTTGCTTAGGCATCGCAGCAATGGCCATTATAATGTTTGTAGCAATGCGTGGGATGTATCAAAATAAAAAGAAGAATATTGCCATTGTTTTGGGAAGTATTGTTCTATTTGTAGGTGCGTTAGGACTGGTACGTGACCAAAAATCAACTGTGGGCGATGTGTTCTGGATGAAAGCAATGATTCCGCATCATTCCATAGCAATTTTAACAAGCGAGCGTGCAGACATTAAAGACCCAGAAGTGAAAAAATTAGCCGAAGATATCATCAAAGCACAACGAAAGGAAATTGAAGAAATGAAGCAAATGATTGATAGGTTACAAAACGAAAAATAGTATGAACAAGAACATTTTATATATAGCAGTCGCAATTATTGTAGTATTATTAGCAGGTTGGCTCATTTTTGGAAATTCTGGAAGTTATGCCAATGCTAACAAGGACGTCTCTGATATGTCAGATACCCACGACCATTCCGGCGAGTCGGAAAACCAAATGTGGACCTGTTCAATGCACCCACAGATTATGCAACCAGAAGCAGGCGACTGCCCTATATGTGGAATGGACTTGATACCTGCCGAATCCGGTGCCGATGGCCTTGCAATGAATGAGATTAAAATGACAGAGAACGCAATGGCACTGGCTAACATTCAAACTACTATTGTGGGTAATGGCACCATGTCTGAAGATGATGGAATCATTTCGCTTTCTGGCAAAATCGCCACCAACGAAGAAAACAATGCCGTGCAAGCAAGTTATTTTGATGGGCGTATCGAGCGTCTGAATGTCAATTATGAAGGCCAAAAAGTAAATCGTGGTCAATTACTGGCCACCATTTATGCACCAAACTTGGTCGCTGCACAGCAAGAATTGCTCACAACAGCTTCATTAAAAGAATCGCAGCCTGAACTGTATAAAGCAGTGCGCAATAAATTAAAGCTATGGAAACTTTCAGAAGCCCAAATTAATGCGATTGAAACTTCAGGAAAAGTGCGAGATAATTTCCCTGTGTATGCCACCGTTTCTGGAACGGTTTCAGAAGTGATGGCACGAGAAGGCGACTATGTAAAACAGGGTCAGCCTATTTTGAAAGTAAGCAATCTGAATTCGGTTTGGGCAGAATTTGATGCCTATGAAAATCAAATTTCAGATTTAAAAATAGGTCAGAAAATTAAGGTAGTAACTAATGCGTATGCCAATAAAGAATTTGACGCTACGGTTTCATTTATTGACCCTATACTGAATAATGCAACGAGAACGGTTACCGTAAGAGCAACACTGAAAAACACAGATGACCTCTTTAAACCAGGAATGTTTGTAACGGGTAAACTTAAAGGGGAAATGATGATGACTAACGAAGTTATAACAGTTCCTGCAAGTGCCGTAATGTGGACAGGCGAACGCTCATTGGTCTATATAAAAACCAGTCCCAATGAACCCGTTTTTGAAATGCGTGAAGTAACCATCGGAAATCGTAATGGCGAAAATTATGCTGTAACAGAGGGCTTACAAAAAGGCGATGAGATTGTAACTAATGGAACTTTCACAGTAGACGCAGCAGCACAGCTACAAGGCAAAAAATCTATGATGAATCAGGGAAAAGAACAGGCATCTGAGATGCCTATGTCTCAAATGAGAATGGAATTTACAGAGAATTTTCAAAATCAATTTAAAAAGGTCCTCAAGCCTTATTTGCAGATGAAAGATGCATTGGTAGCGAGCAATGCCAGTCAAGTTTCCGCTTTCGCAAAAGCGACATCAGCAGCCTTAAAATCCGCAGATATTAAAAGTCTCGGTAGTATGGAACAATTACATATTAAGAAAAGTATCGAAATGCTCGATGCCATTGCAGCGAACGACAATCTGGAAAATCAACGTGACCATTTCGTGATATTAAATGAAAATATGGTTCCCATTGCGATGAGTGTAAATGGAACTGATGAGATACTATATGTTCAGAAATGCCCAATGGCAAATAATAGTAAAGGCGCAGTTTGGCTAAGCGCTGAAAAGGACATACGCAACCCCTATTATGGCGATGCAATGCTAACTTGTGGTAGTGTGATTGAGGAAATTGAGTAATTTTATTTTTAGCGTTTTAAGAAGCTAAATACCGAAAACTTTAAGATTCTTTTCAATTTTTTTATAACCCCTTTCGATAGAGAGGGGTTTATTATCATACAATATACCCGCAAGGTAAACTCGTAAAATACTTCCATCACAAGACTACGGCATAAAGCCATCGCTTTTTCCACTACTCATTTATTCCGTTACCTTTTGAGCCAAGATTTTATCTTCCGTTTGGTTTCTGCTCAAATATTGTTTAATCAAAAATTTGAGTATTATGACAACAAAAGCGAGTACCACAGAGAAGCGCAGTAGAACGAAATCTACTGCCAAGAAAGAAGTAAACGGAAAGAAATTATCCGTACTTCAAATTCAGAATTTACCATTGGACAATATCAAGACTGACCCTGAACAACCTAGAAGGACTTTCAGTAAAGATGCATTGCAGCAACTTTCTGAGAGCATCGAAGAGCACTGTGTGTTGCAGTCAATCACGGTAAGGCAATTAAATGATCATTATGTCATCGTAATGGGCGAACGCCGATATCTTGCAAGCAAGCTCGCAGGGAAAAAGACCATACCCTGTATCGTGAGAACTTATGAGAACAATGATGTTCTTGAAGTTCAAATTATTGAGAACCTACAAAGACAGGATGTTGTGATCACCGAAGAAGCTGAGGCGATTGCATAGCTAAGCGAGAAATATACGCCAACCGAAATCGCAAAACGATTGGGCAGAACGGACAACTTTATCAGACAACGCCTAAAATTGGCAGGTTTGATAGAAGGCTTCAAGCACTTTGTCCGCAATGGCGAAATGACCATTTCATTGGGTGTAGGTGTCGCACTTTTTGCACCAGAGGAACAACAGATGATGTTGGAAACGATGGGCGAGGATTTTAATGCACACCAAATTAACAGGATGATAAAAGACCAAACCTATGATTTGGAAAAGGCATCTTTCGATGTAAAGGATAAAAAGTTGGTACCGAAAGCAGGGTCTTGTGTAGAATGTCCGTTCAATGCAGCCAATCAAGGCAATCTGTTCGGCGAGGGTAAAATGGTCTGCACAAAATCAGCTTGTTTTGAAACGAAGAAAAGTAAATCATTCTTGAACCTGATTGAGAAATCCAAGAAAGAGAATATTCTACTGATTCCTGAAATTAGACAGTATTGGGCAGATGACGAAAACAATCAGCTCATTATTTCACAGTTGGAAAAAGATGGCTTGAAGGTCTATCTTCTCGATGATGTTGAAATAATCGAAGAACCAATTAAGCCAACAATAGAGGCCATCAAAATAGAATATCAACATTACGATTATTCTGAAGATGAACTAAAAGCTGAGCTTAAGGAAGCAATTGAGAACTACGAAAAAGAATTGAAAAATTACAATTCAGCAACGGACAAATGGATTTGTAAACGGCATCGTGTTCCATCCTGAGACTTACCAGAACAAAAAAGTGTTTGTCAAGGTAATAGAAAAGTCAAAAGATAAATCGAGTGATTATTCTGTATCATTGGAAAGTAGAAAAATGGAAGATTGTACGCCCGAAGAACAAATCATTAAAATCAATGAAAGGGAAATCCGTAAGAAGCACATTGAGAACAACAAACAGTTCGAGGAAGTAGTTCAAATGATTCGTGAGACCGAATACATCGATACCAAAAAGACACTTTCGACAGATGAAAAGGTAGCGTTTTCAATTTCGTTATTCGAAAACAATGTGGACTATATGAGCCAGCAAAAATACTTTTCAGGATTTCTCGGCGATACATCCAAGATGACGAAAATAGAGATGGTCGAGAAGTTCAAGAAGAAATTCAAAAAGGAAATTTTTCACAAGTTGATACGGTATATGCTCAGGAGCAAGTTCATTTTGGCGAAAGCAACCACGTTAATAACCTAACGAACATTTCATTCTTCAATGCAATACAAGGATATTATAAGTCTAAGATTGATAGTGTTGCAAAAGAATACTTGGTAGAAAGAGACAAGCGTGATGTACGTTTGAAAGAGCGCATCACAGTTTTTAAAAAGAAAATTTAGGAACTTAACAATTAGCTTTTGTTGTTTGAAGAAGGGTCGGCATTCGTGCTGGCCCTTTTTCTTTTTATGATAGTGCATATAAAAAATGATTTATCAGGAAGGGGTTATCAATCAATAGTTGGCGCAAAGGTAAACTCGTAAAATACACCCATCAAAAGACTACGGCATAAAGCCGTTGCGCTCATCCCTCTTCTCATTTATTCCGTTTCCTTTTTAGCTGAGATTTTAGCTTCCGTTTGGGTACTGCTCAAATATTGTTTAATCTAAATTCAAAAGCTATGTATTTACAAAATTTGCAACAGGATGAAATCTTTGTTCCATCAGAAATGAAATCCTTAAGAACCTTGACCCAGATGGAATCCCGAAGAGGGCTTGAAAATGTTATCGTCTCAAATGGCAAAATCGTCAATGTGGTCTCGAACAGCTATGGCCACATTCCGAATCAACTGTTCTTCAGGAAAGCTGAGGAAATGCTGACCGATGCACAACTGAACTTCCACAAGCGCACCATCAATAATAATGATAGGTCATTTATAACTGACTTTATCATCGATGATAAAAGCCAGTTTACAGTCAAAAACAATATGGACTTGATACTACCGATGCTTCGGTTTAAGAACTCGTATGATGGTAGTGAAAAGACCTCTGGCCACTTTGGGTTTTACAGAGAAGTATGTTCCAATGGCTTGCACGTTTCTCAGGCAGAAATTGAGTTTTCCATCAAGCATAGTAAGAACAATACACACCTCATTATGCCAAGACTGAACAACTTGTTTGTTAAGTTTCTGGATAATGAATTCTATACCATTACCAAGATGTTTGATAAGATGAAGGAATTTAAAATCATCGACACAAAAGAATTTGTAAAAGCAGTTCTCGATAAGACAAAGCTATTCAGATACGAGTGTAGCGACAAGAACAGCGACCCTTCAAAAAAGTCTCGTGAAGTCATCGAAATATTGAACTACGAAGCCTTGTTGCTTAATGAAGAACCGGATCTTTGGCTGGGTTACAATGCATTCAATTCTGTACTTCATAATGTATTAAAGAAAAGCTTCGGCCAACAAGAACGGTTGGATAAAAAGCTGTTTGATGAAGTCTATGCTATGGCATAAATTAAATAAAGGTTTGTCCAGTACCTTAAACTGGATGACTAAATATATCATAAGCATTTACTTTCCCACTCAGCACATTCCCCTACATTCCACGCTTACCTGCCGAAAAAAGCAGGCAACCACTTCATTCCGGGAAAAGAGCTTCACTACAAACGTCTTGGACACCGTACCCGATTTCTACTTTTCATTTCGCTAAACCCTGCCCGCTACGCTGGGAAGGGACGCTTCATTCCCAATCCGAAATAGGGTACGAAGTCCGCTTTTCATCGGAAAGCCATCACTTAGGTTTTCTTAACAGGATTTTCGGCGCGGACTTCTTGAGCCCTCACTCGAAAATTCTTAAAAACCGAACCGCTGTCTTACACATTTTAAGGGGTTTATAATGGATAAAGCCTTTATTGTTTTTCGGGGCATCGAAAAACAGGCACGACATAACCAATTCTAATTTAACCACAGCTGCTTATTTCGCTTAACTGTCGGTACGCTCAAACGCAACTGCGTTTAAAAGAATTGCTAATGTCCTTATGGAACTTATCAAGACTGTACGAGTTTTAGTGAAAAATAAGGCTTCTACTTCCTTGAAATTCCAAGGAATTTACTACGTCGCAAACACACCTGATTTTACCCTAAAAGTCTTGACAAAACCCACTTTATCCATTGTGCGGTGCACGAAAGAAAAGAACAAACACCCCTTAAAATTTAATCTGAATTGAAAAGGGAAATATTAATCAGGCCTGTAGAGGGCATTTAAAACCATTTAGTTATGAGTACTATTAGAAATCACGTACAGTTGATTGGAAACGTTGGTCAAGAGCCAACCATTACGAACCTTGAAAGCGGCAAGAAAGTAGCCCGCTTCTCACTCGCCACGAATGAGTATTACAAAGACAGCAAAGGCGAAAAGCAAACGGACACCAACTGGCATACCGTAGTGGCTTGGGGCAAGACCGCTGAAATCGTTGAGAAATATGTTGAAAAAGGCAAGGAAGTAGGAATCACGGGAAAACTAAAGACCCGAACCTACACCACGGACGATGGAAACCAACGCTATGTTACGGAAGTCGTAGCAGATGAAATCCTTTTACTTGGAAGCAAAAACGACAAGTAGGACTTAAAATGAAAGAGGGCGTTCCTCTCGAAAGTTGCGCCCTCTATTTCATTATCCATTAATTAAAATTAAGATAACAATGAAAGCACAAGTTAACGAAATCAAAGAAGGATTACAACATTTTCACGGAACGGAAATGTTCTATTCCCTACCTCTAATAGGAACCAGATTTACCGACGGATTGAAATATCTATCGGAAGTTGCCGAATGTTTTTGGCTCATTACGGATGCTTCCGTAATTGCAAAAAGTCTGATGAACCGAAGCGAATTTATCACAATCGACTTTAAACGATTACCCGAAGAAAAACAGGATTATTCGGGTTACGAAGCCGAGTTAATTTACAGCGATGGCAACGATAATATTTTGGAAAAACACGGCTATCGTGCCACCGATTTTCCACTCGATGTACTGCGGTTGTTTTTTGTAAATGATACGCTGATGTTACCAAGCGAATATTAAAATCTTCAGCTATGATATATCTCAATTTTACAGACTTGAGCGAGGAAGCTCAAAACCGACTTTTGGAAACTTCCAAAGAAGATGTGAAACGAAAATTTGGGGATAGCATTCGCAAATACGTAAAGGAAAATTATGTTTTTGGCAAAATTGAACCAAGCACCTCTAAAATTTTAGGGGTGTTTTTTGTGTGTAATTAATTCTGTATCAAGAAAAAATCACTATCTTTATTTCGCTGAAATTCAGCATTCAAATTAAAGTAAGGTTATCCACTTTTCGACTTTCGCCGATACCCTTACACATCGAAAAATAACATATCGGAAAATCATTTTCCCTGAAAATGGCAATCAGCTTTTGAGCTGGATTGTATGGATTTTTGTCACGCTTGCGCGTGACGAAAAGGAATAGCAAGAGGGTAACACGCTGCGCGATGTTTCGGATTCCTTTTCGTTTTCAAATAGCTGATAATCAGCGAATTGAATATATTATAATTTCTTGACAATCAACGATTTGCGACAAACGGGCTGTTAACGCCCATTTTTAAGGATGATTTTGCGACAAATCGGCGAAATATGGACTCATTTATTGGAATTAGATTTAAAAAGGAAACTGCTAAACGTTTCCAAACGTTCTCACGTAATTACTTCAAATCGCACACCGAGGCGATGGCTACAATGCTGGATTTTTTCTTCTATAATGAAATTTCGCCAAAAGAAAAATTAGGTCCAACGGGGCGAACCATCGAAGCTAAATTACTCAAAAGAATCAATGCGGTTATTGCCATAATGCGAGATGTGGAAAAGACACAAACCAAACCTACGGTGGCTATGATTCAATCACTATTTGAAACAGAAGAGCCAGAAAAAAAACCGCTGATTGTGGAAAAGAAATATGCGGAAAAAAAGAAAGAAGTGCGCTTTCGCGAAAAGCGAAACTCAAAGAACGAACTCTAATTTTTAAGCTATGTATATCACAATCACACCTCAAAAATTAGGGACAAATTACTCACAGAGTTCAGCCGATTTTGTAGACTATTTAGAGAAAGAAAATGAAGGGATAAAGGAAGCAGATATGGAACATTTTTTCAACCAATATGGCGACGAGATTTCCGCTGAACAAGTGGTAAAAGAAATTGATGGGAACACCGCTAAATTGAAAAGGAAAGAACCTAAATTTTATTCAATTACGGTCAGTCCTTCCAAGTATGAATTGAACAGATTACAGAACAATAGTAAAGATTTAAAAACCTACACTCGTGAGCTAATGAAAGATTATGTTGCCAGCTTCAATCGGGAAATCAATGGACGACCTATAGCAATAGACGACATAAAATATTACGCTAAAATTGAACATCAAAGAACTTTTAAGGGGACGGACTTTCAGATAAAAGAAAACCAACCTTTCGCCACAAAAATACTTCAACTCAAAACGGATATCCGAAATATTCAAGAAGGAAGAGCTGAAGGGAATATCAAAAAAATGGAAAAGGAAATTGCCAAACTGGAACGCCAAGCACCACATCAACAAAACGGAAAACGAATAGTCCAGGGAATGCCAAAAGCGGGAAACCAAAGTCATATTCATATTATCGTAAGCAGAAAGGATGCTTCAAATTCTATAAGCCTTTCCCCTGGAAGTAAGCACAAAGCATCCGAAGTAGAGATGCACGGAAAAAAAGTGAAGCGCGGTTTTGACAGAGATACATTTTTCGCGAAAGCGGAAAAAACATTTGATAAGACATTTGGATATAAGCGCAATTACGCAGAGACGTATAAGGCTAAAAAGACATTTGTTAAAAACCCAAATCTTTACTTTTCAGCATTGATGAAATTACCTGCCAATGAAAAAGCATTGGCATTCAAAATAATTACAAAAACAGGCTTGCCAGTTATACCCAGTATTCCAGTAAGCCAGGCACAAATTGCACTTCGTGTTTTCAAACGGTTAAGACGTGGCGCAGAAGTAGCCATAAAATCAAGTTCCATCGGAATCTAACATAGAATTATGCAATTAGACAATTTCATAGTAACACTTTCAATTATTGGTTTGGCCAGTACAGTTTTCTATGGAATGTTTCGGATATCGAAATATGCATTTCTTTTTAACTGCATATTGCTTTTTGTTCTCGTATTCTTTATGTCCGAAGTAAATGAAGTGGTCTCTATATTACTTTATTTGGTTTGTCCTCTAATGCTAATTAATACAGGACTATATGTTTTTTTACATAAAACCGAAAGCCCGAAAAATGGCGATAGCAAATACCAAGTCAACTTTGCGACCACTAAAGGAAATTTCAAATTGGATAACATTAAACGAGGTGCATCCATCATTGGTTCTGCAGGAAGTGGCAAGACCGAAAGTGTGGTCTATGGTTTTCTGAAACACTTCCGGAAAGAGGGTTTTTGCGGAATCATTCACGACTATAAGGATTTTGAACTGACCGAAATGGCATATCCACTTTTTAAGGATGGCGATATCTCGTTTAAGGTCATTTCCTTTGATAAAATCATTCATAGGGTAAATCCTAGTGCGCCACGCTATTTAGAGAACGAGGAAAGCGTAAACGAAGTGTCAAGGGTATTGATAGAAAACCTTTTGGAACAACGAGAAAGTGGCACGACTGGCACGACAAAAT
This sequence comes from Leeuwenhoekiella sp., assembly GCA_964219495.1. GTDB lineage: Bacteria > Bacteroidota > Bacteroidia > Flavobacteriales > Flavobacteriaceae > Leeuwenhoekiella. The sequence continues at coordinate 180,378 of CAXPQP010000026.1, forward strand.
TCTTTAACGATGCTGCGGAAGGACTGATTGGTGGATTGATTTGGAAACTGAAAACCACCTATCCACAATTCTGTACACTTCCCCATTTGATTGCCATTTACCAATATCTGGACACGGATAGCCTTATCCAATTTTTAGAAACCAATACGACATCAAGGGCAATGGCAGATGCTTTTATAAGTGGAAAGGATTCTGAACGGCAAACTGCTGGTGTGAAAAGTACCTTAGCCAATGCGCTGAAACGAATTAGTACCCAACGGATTTTTATGGCATTGTCCGCAGACGAAGTACCGTTAAATATAAATAACTCTGAAAATCCCTGCGTAATTTCGATAGTAAATAATCCTAAATTCGAAACCTCGTATTCGCCTGTAATAGCTACCATTATACATACCATTACAAAGCAGATGAGTGTCCGAAACTCAGAGCCTTCATTCTTATTAATGGAAGAAGCACCTACCATTCGGTTATTAAATATGCACCGTATTCCAGCTACGTTGAGAAGCTATAATATTTCAACTATTTATGTAATGCAGGACAAAATCCAAAACGATATGATGTACGGCGATAAAGCAAGCAAAGCGATATTGAGCAATCTATCATACCAGTTTTTTGGCAAGGTAAATGACCCAGACACCGCTAAATATTACGAACGCTTTTTTGAGATTATCAAGGATCCTACAAAAAGCATAAGTCGAGGACATAATCTCGATTTTGACACCCGAATTACTACAGGTGAAAAGGAAATCCCGAAGATTAGAGCGGATGTTTTCTTTAGGTTGAAGCAAGGCGAATTTATTACTTATGCGGATGGAAAGGATAAAAAGATACAGTTCAAGTTAGCCAACATAAAAAGAGAGTTTCCACAAGAGTCAAAGCTGTTTTCTCAAGTTGATTTAGAGGCTAATTTTGAGCGGGTTTATGAGGAAGCGAAGTCAATTTTCAAGTAGATTCGAAGTGGTCTAATAGGTGGTGTCAAGGATGGTTTAAAATGAACCTATCCAAAAAATTCTTTTTGATTTTAAAAAATAAAAATTGAAATAACTTTTCCATAGATATGGAAATATTCCAAATAATACTAAAACTTCGATTATCAAAATCGCAAAATCATTTGTATCTTTGAGATTAATTTAGTAGGTAACTAACTATCAGATATTTTGGACAACTTTCGGTATGATTGATTTTGATATAATAGAAAATTTAGGCCTGGACAAGGCCGTATCTGTTACTTCAGATTCTAATCAAGTTTCTGAAAGTCAGTTAGTTGTAATCAATCAAGTAAAAGATTTTGGCATTGATGAGATTTATTTCAGTACCGACGAAAATCATAACAGTTATCCAGCGGTTTTTTTAAAAAGGGTTGAAAAATTTGATGACAGAGCTCTTCATCAAGTTGCAAAGGCTCAAAAAAAAATCTGGAACTTTAAAAAGGTAATTTTTCTATACGTTTATTCGGAAACAGAAATCCGTATTTACAATTGTGCCGAGAAACCTCTTATAATCAAATCAGATGATTTTGACTATAAGAAGGAGCTTAAAACACTCGAAATTGAGTCTTATAAGTTCAAGGATAAAACCAAACTTAAACAACTTCAAAACCTTTTTTCCACCATTGCCATTGATACGGGTATTATATGGACGTTGGAAGAAGCATTTGAGATTAGAAAGAAGATAAGTCTTCAGCGAAGGGTTGATAAATATCTTGTAGAGAGCCTTACTTATACTGCTAGGCAACTACAGGAAGAAGGATTAGAAATAAACCTTATTCATAAAATAATAATGCGTTCTCTATTTCTTCTGTATTTAGAAGATAGAGGCGCAACTGATGAAAAATTTTACTCTGAAATAAAAAATGGAGCAAAGTCTTATTTCGATATTCTGGACGATGCAGATAAAACATATTCTCTTTTTAAGAAACTAGAAGAATATTTCAACGGTAATGTTTTTACAGTAGATAGCAATGAGTCAATCTCTAGAGAACATCTACAAATCATCAGAAAGTGTTTTATCAACGGCAATGATAATTCCTTACAGCAGAGTCTTTTTGAAGATTTGCGCCTTTTCGATTTCAGTATTATTCAGATAGAATTATTGAGTGAAATTTACGAGAATTTTCTTGCGGAAATAAACCCTACATTAAAACAAGATACTGGTACGTATTACACACCACCTTCGCTTGTGGAGCTCATATTGAATGAGAAATTGCCAATCTCTAGGACAGAAAAGAAGTTTAATGTCAAAGTATTAGACCCAACCTGTGGTTCTGGTATTTTTCTGGTCGAAAGCTTCAAACGTTTGGTCAAGCGTCACGAAAATGCTAAATCCAAAAAGCTTACTGATTTTAATGAGTTGAAAAAGTTGTTAACAGATAATATTTTTGGAGTAGAGATACACCCTCAATCCATAAAGGTGGCAGCATTTAGCCTTTACTTGGCCTTGGTGGATAACTTGAATCCAAAGACGATTTGGCAGAATAAGGACTATCGTTTACCCTATTTGATAAACGACCCTTCGGATGATAGCCTAGTAGAACAAGGTAATAATCTATTTCGTAGCGATACCATTCAGGAGAATCCAGAAGTAGAACAAATCGATTTCGATTTGGTGGTAGGAAACCCACCTTTTGGCACAAAAAATTTATCACAAACTATTCGGAACTACAGCGATAAACACGGTTTCGCTAAGGAGATGGTTCTTCCGTTTCTGCATAAGGCCACAAAATTCTCTGAAAACGGAGAAATTGCATTGATTTTCAATACCAAAATACTCACAAATACCAAAATAACATATCAGAATTTTAGAAAGTGGCTTTTTAATGAGTGCTATGTAGAGAAGATTTACAATTTCTCTATTTTACGGAACGCACCTAAAAATTTTGGTGGACAATTGTTTGGTTCCGCTACTGGTCCAATAAGTGTTGTTTTCTACAGAAAAAATCCACCAAAGAAGAAATCTAATTCAATAGTCTATTATGCCCCAAAAACCTTCATAAAATCAAATGTAATTGAGGGCGTAAGCATTGATAGCTCTGACTTAAAGTTTTTACCTCGTGAGGAATGTGAAAAGCAAGATACCAAAATTTGGAAAATTGCAATGTGGGGCGGATTATCTGATTTCAGGCTGATAGAAAAATTAAATTCTAAAAAGTACCTGACAATTGAGCAATTTAACAAAGAACATTATATTAAATCAGGCGTTGGGTTTCAACTTTTAACTCAAAAAAAGGATGAGCCGAGACAATCAGATGTATTATCCGAGCTACCTTACTTAGATGCCAGTTCAATCGAAAGATTTTATACAAAAAGTTCGCGATTGAAGGACATAAAAGATTCTGTCAAAACGCCAAAATCTAAATCCTTTTACAAAAAATTTTATGACTTAAATGTAATCGATGATATTGAAAATTTTTCCCACTTCAGACGTCTTGGAGATATTCAGGCATTTATAAATACACATATTGTAGTCAAAAAGGGACTAGAAAAGAATCGAGTTTGCTCATCCCTAATCGATGTCGATTGTTCTTTCAGAGACGGTGTTTATGGTTTTTATTCAGATAAAAATGATAATTCTATTCTCAAGGTTCTAAACTCTTATTTTAATTCCAAGCTAAGTAGTTATTTCTTGTTTATGACTATTTCTTCCTATGGAATAGAGAGGGAACAAATTATGAAAAACGAATATCTGTCGATTCCAATTAATCTGAAAAAATCTGAGATTTCTATAATTTCGAAGTTATCCAATGAGTTTATTGAGAAAATCAAGGGTCTGGATTTTTGGAATATTGAGGAAAAAAGAAATGAACTAATTGATGCTTTCAGCGAAACTGTGGAAGGAATAATCAACAAGAGTTTTGGGTTGAATGAAGATGAAATTAACCTTTTGAATGACGCTTTGGACTTCAGTTTGGATTTGTTCCACGCAAAGGCGAAGTCAAACGCCTTGAATCCTGTTCGTAACATTGAGGATTATTCTTCCAAGGTAAGCGAAAGATTAAATCAATTTTTAAAAGGACAAGGTTTATTTGCAAATGCTACAATATTCAATACTAGTCATTTTTCGCCTTTGTTACTAATGAAGCTAACATTTGAAGAAAATGAAAAAGACATTTCAAAATCTCAAGAAGATGTAAGCCAGGAATTACAAAAATTGGACAAGCATTTATGGACTAAACAAAGTACAAACATATATTTCAGAAAAAAACTAAACTATAAGACTGGAAATGAAATTTTCATTATACGTCCCAATCAGAAAAGATTCTGGACTCAATCGATGGCGATTGAAGATGCTTCAGAATTAATACTGGAAATCCTAAATGAAGTTTAAGCAATGGGATTGAACAAAGTAATAGTTGCTAGCTTCAAAAGAAGCTTTGAAGAAAAATGCTTTCAGCTCATAACAGAATCTTATGTGACGGCCATAGAAACCAAAGTCATTAAACTTAACTGGGATGAAAATGATATTACTTCAGAGTTGCACGAACATATTAAAGAAAATCCATTAAGACTAAAATGGGGCATCCATACAAATGTTGAACAGCATTTACCTAAAAAGGGTATTGTAAAAGAGAAAGGTTTTGCTGCTAAATTGCCTAGAATAGACCTAAGATTGGTAACTATAAATTCATCTTTAGAGTATGAATATCATATGGAAGCCAAAAATCTTAAGGAAAAAGATTCTGGTTTAAAACGACGTTATATTGATACCGGAATTAACAGTTTTGTTTCTAAGAAATATAAGAACGGATGCCTACTTGGTTACGTGCTAGAGGGTAATTTGATTAGTACTGTGGATGGTGTTAATAAGCTGCTAAAAAAAGATGAGAGAGAGCCAGAATTTCTGAGGATAAAGTCACATCATTTTCATAAAACTTATTTCGAATCAAACCATCCATATGATTTCTTAATTAAGCATTTTATGTTCGATTTTACATCTTTGAATAGTGCTTAAATTGTCCTGGCATCCCTCGAATCTTAGAACACTATGGAAAAGAGAGTTTTAGTTTTTCAGATAACTTTCTTAGAATGACTTTTATTGCTAAAGAAGCTGTTGTTGAAGAAGGTGGTCAAACAGGTGGTGTAAAGGGTGGTCAAGAAGGTGGTGTAATAGGTGGTGCAATTGATTCAACTGAAGCTCTAACTAAAAGACAAAAAGAAGTGCTTAAACTTATTGCTACAAATCCTTCAATAACCTATAATGAAATAGCTGAAGCTTTAAGTATTAATGAATCTGCTGTTGGAAAACATATAACAGCCATAAAAAACAAAGGTGTCCTAATTCGTCAAGGTGGCACACAAGGTTATTGGGAAATTAAGCTACCGAAAACCTAAAAAAACAACATTCATCAAAAAGGCGATTTATCCTTTGAACCTCTCGCATCTGCCAACCATTTGCCATCCTGTTTAACCAGTTTAAAAATACCAGGCGTTTTGTCGTAAGCTGTGGTATATTTTACCCAAGCCACGTCGCCCATAATAGTGTCTTGCAAAACAGTAAAGTTTGAATCATCTTTTGGCGTAGCATTAAACATATTTACGGTATTCATATAGTTGGAATATGCCTGCGGTGTCGAGTTGGCTTTTAGGGTTTCTTCATCCTTTTCATAAAAGCTTTCGATAACAACTTGGGCTGTAGCACTTGGTCCCGAGATTTTAGTCTTAGAATCGGCACACGAAAGGAACAACAGTACGAGCGAGAAAACAACAATTTTTTTCATAACAGTATTAATTTGGGTTATTAATATATCTGTGCGATAGTTTCATTTCAATATTTCGTTCACCATCTTTTTCATTCAGTTCTAAAATCGCCCTACGGTCATTGGATAATGAAAATTTGGGCAACACATAAACGAACCGTACCGTTTGTCCTTCTACAATTTTTGAAGGCAGGTTATGTTTATAAATCGGCTCTTGATAAAGACGTTGCAACGATTTCTTTTTTCCTTTCTGTCGTGTCTCAATCGAAAGGTTCAAGAAATTCAAATCGTAATCCAGGGTAGAATTGTTCTCAATCTGGATAACGAAGTAGAGCTCTTCTTTATCAAAAACGATATTCTCAACGCTCAAAACAATGCCTTCGTTCCGCTTTTTGATTCGACCTATGCGCTGTTTTCTATTGAGCAGATACAAGCAGAATTTTTGGTAATGGTATGTTCTGTTATCTACACGCTCTTCAGAGGATTCAGCAAGAATTGAATCGGTTACAATCGGTTTTTCATTCCCAATACTATTGGATGCCGGAATGAAATAATTAAGCTTAGAAAGCTGTTTTTTATACCTTACAATATACGAAAAAACAGAACCATTTCGGTTGACTACCAGCAAATTACTTTCTTTTCCTGGCTTAGCTTGTAGCAAGCCGAAATACTGTTCTTTCTCACGATTGTAGGTAAAGACAAAATTATCTGAACCGGTTATGCCTTGCCGAATAGGTTCCGGAAAGAATAGTGCAACATTCTTGGTGTCGTTTGCATAAATGGTATCAAGTACGTGCGTGGTTTGTGCGTTCACTGTAGCCTGTGCCGAGCATAGTCCAGGTGCGAAAGTGAAAATAAAGAGCATTATGAATATATGATTATATCGTCTCATAGCTTTGGTTTTAGAATTAATCTGTAATTGTTCAGTACGGTTACTTTTTCCCTTCGGTTAGAACGCCTGAAAACTTGTGTAAGTCCGCCAACTTGTGGGACGCTGGGAATATTGATATCACCAATAACATCATCGAGCACCTCTCTCGTAGCTTCTTCCCTAAAATTGTTCTCTACATAGATGCCCTCGCTACCGTCTTGCAAATCGAATGCTTTGAGTTTGGTGGGATGGTGCTTTATGTTTTCAATTTCAATCAAGGCACGATTGGGCTGAAAGCTGATAAACCCAAAAATCGGTGTGTTCTTTGGCATCAGTTTGCCATTTATTGTAGCAGCTTTGGTAAGGCGCATCCGTAATCGGGTATTTGCCTGAACAACTTGGTCGCCATCCACGACTACATAAATCGTTTCATCTGTATTGCCGATAATTGAAACTTCATTGGGCTTAGGATCGGCAGCAAAGAACAGTTGATGTTCCAAACCAAGTTCCTTAGCTTCAATTTTTTGAGCTCTTTTAACTTCAGCTGAATCCACTTTTTTTGTAGTTTTTTGGGATGCTCGCCTTTGCCCTAAATTTTGATACCGTTTTTCGGAATACTTAATCTTGCCAGCATCATAGATACTGTCAACAATGCGTTCTTTTTCACGTTCGGGTAAATCTGGGTCGTAAAAGCCCAGGGAATCAATCAGCTTTTCATCATAGATACTGGGTGCGTTGGTTTCACGCACTTCCTTGAGGTCGTTAATTGCATCGAGCTTGGACTCGTATTCCTTTTGGTCTTCTTCCAAATCAGGGATTAATGTCTGTTGTAGGCTTTCATTCTCGCTGTCATCATCGCCCATTACCATAACCGAATAGGAAATGAGGAATATAAAAATCACGGCTAATACCGCTGCAAATACTATTTTGTTTTTCTCAACTTTCATCGTTTAATTTTTTTAAGGTGTTTTCGAAGTAATTCGTAATCAAAAGCCCGTGCGGATTGTTGGGAAAGTTTCGGTCAACTGTAATCAGGTTTCCGGTGGAAACCAGTTCGTAGGTGTCGATAATTGAGCCTCTATTGATTTCAAAAATGGTCGTCGTAGTGAAACTGTACGTACCGTTGCTTTCTGAAATTTTTGAATCAATACTCAATACTTTTTGAACGAGCGAATATTGTAGTAACCGATTATAGACACCATCCGCTTTTTTCTGGCGATATAAGTTATCGACAGAACTATTGCCCAACCAAAGCGCCTTTTCCAAATTCCGTTCATAATTGCTCGCATCGATGTTATAGAAGTAGTTGTGAAATAATTCCAGATGCGCCAAAGCTTCCACCCTAAAATTTTCTTTTTGTGTAACGAGTTTCAGCGGAATAATACTGCCATCGGTATTGATGGCAAATGCGCTATTGAGTGCCTTTTGGTTGGTGTTGAATACCATCCAAACTGAAAAGGTGCTGGACAGCAACGCACAGACGACGACTGCCAAAACGATGAACCGATTTAATTTTAGGACGTTATAGATATTCTTGTAAGGTGTTTTCATTTTGAATAGAATTAGTTGGTAAAGAGTCTGAGCGTAAAGGATGTGGCACGTCTGTACAATTTGAATTTCAGGAAGACGATGAAGCCAACAGAACCCAATTGAACGACAGGTGCAAAAAAGCCCTGACCTGTATCAGTCCCAAATAGGTTGACCCAGAAATTGGTATTGATTTCCGTATAGATGGCATTGATGAATACATTGACCAGAAAGAACGCTGGTACGAGCATATAAACGGCAGCATACAGTTTAAAGAAGGTATAGGCGAGCGAACGGAATTTTTCAAAAACCGCTAAACTAATGACCAACGGGAAGAATGCTTGCATTATCCCCAAAAGGAAAAAACGCTCTGCCAAGAATAACGGATAGATGAACAAATCCAATATCCAGAGGATGGTACTTAGGATAAAAGCCAATATTTTGAAACCATATAGTGGTGTTACCAATGCCTCATACAAAAGCGTCATTGCGGAACTTGCGGCATCAAAGAGGCTTACATCTTCCTCTAATGGAATATCCTGCATTTGCAATGGAAGTAACGCAGGTGCCGTGCCCCTATATTGTCCCTCGATGGCTACCAATATCCCATCAAAGAATCCTAACACCTGCGTTGAAAATATGACCAATAGGACAATGGCAAAATTCTTGGCCAGTTCGCCCGGACTCAATCCCCAAGTGTAGCCGTCCTTGTCTGCAATACCTTCGTTGTATTTTTTAAGGATGTTTACCAAAAAGAATAGGACAGCGAGCGTTTTCATTCCGGCAATAGTATATTGCGAAAAGTCGCTGGCCTGTATGGCCTGGAAAACCGTATCAATGTATTCCAACCCAATCCCTAAAATGATGGTCGCTGTCATTGTTAATATTCTGTTTCGCGGTTATTGACTTTATCCTGCATTTTTCTGAACGAAATAATATCACGATAGCGTTTTGTTTTCATAGTGATGCTGGAAACCATCTGCTTCGATTCCAGTTCCTTGGCTTTCAGGATTTCGGCGCGTTCGGCATCGCTCATTTTTAGATAATCACTTGATAGGACTTCGTCTATAAAATCCACCGTGTCCAATGAATTTTGTACAATGGTTTCGAAAGAACCCATAACCTTATCAATTTCCTCGGGTTTGATGTAGGGCGAATTAAGAATATCCTGAAGGTCATTTTGCATTACATTGATAAGGCGCTGATTGTTCTGTGCGATTTCCTCAACTGCCCTAAGCTGTTGGACAACGCTTGAAACTTTTTCAATAGCTTCTTTGGCATCCTTCAAGAACTTTACGGACTTAATCATTTCCGCCGTCTGTTTTCCAGATTCCAATAGCTGTTTTACCAAGCTGATGAAGTTGGTGTTGTCATAAACTGGCATTCCCTGAGCGGTCGCACCGCTGGTCATTAAAAGGGCCGCTGTCATAGCCAGCCCAAATAGAATTATTTTAATTTTTGTCTTCATATTCTTATGTTTTAGATGTGAATTGAATGATTGCTTTTTCCATATCCTGATGCTCATTGTAGAGCTTCATTATTTCTTCGTTTTCCTTTCCATCAGTCAAGTAAGCTGCATAGACTTCCTTCGGAACTTCCAACCGGAAGATGTTACTTTCCTTCCCAATTTTGATGAACATCTCGGTGTACTTGCGAGGTCCGGAAAGATTATTCTTGATGGATTTTAGTTGGTTTAGGTCGTGGCTGGAAAGGTTAAGC
>CAXPQP010000027.1:0-42578 GCA_964219495.1 Leeuwenhoekiella sp.
TAAAGTCCGCATCAGTTTATGATGCGGACTTTTTTTTTGTGCTAAACTCAAAGTTTAGACCTGAGATCTGAGATTATAGACTCAAGACTATAAAGATGATCTTGAATCTTAAACCTTAAATTTTGAATCTTGAATTAGACCCGCGTTAGGGATTGAAGTGGAAATCCTTTTAAACACAACAAGTGTTTAAAAGATTGAAACGAAAAGCCCGGCCCGAAGGGAACGCTATGGTAAATAGTATTTTAGTGTTTAGTCTTCAAAGACTAATTTTACTCTGGTTAAATTTACCAGATAGTTGGATAGTACTAATATATTGTATTCGTGAATTTAGATTGGAGAGAAGAGGAGTTTTGGAATGCATTTTCACACGGTATAGGTGTGTTATTGGGAATTTTTGGTTTGTATATTTTATTAGAATCCAATTCTAACAAGTCAGATTTTAGCACGTTAAGTATTCTTTTTTACGGAGTGTCGATATTGATACTTTATTTGGCTTCTACCATCTATCATCTGGTCGCTCAAGTTTCCTGGAAACAGATTCTTCGAAAATTAGATCATATAAGTATCTACTTTCTTATTGCTGGCACCTATACACCGGTTGCTCTTATTTCGTTGGAAAACGGTAACGGATGGCTTATTTTCTGGACGGTTTGGGGTATTGCAGCGTTCGGAACGGTTTTAAAATTATTCTTTACCGGTAGATTTGAAGCGCTTTCCCTTATTTTATATTTGGCAATGGGCTGGTTGATTGTGCTCGATTGGGATAACCTGGTAGCTGTCTCTTCTGACTTTGGTATTCAGCTGTTAATGCTGGGTGGTACATTTTATACTTTAGGGATTGTGTTTTATGTCATTCGTAAAATCCCTTTCAACCATTTTATATGGCATTTATTTGTTTTGGGAGGGAGTATAAGTCATTTTCTATTTATACTTCTAGATGTAATTTAAGCCGTAATAAAGTCCTGATATTCGTACCAGAATAGTTCAAATTTCTCCATATTCTCATTGAAAAAATCAAATACCTCAGGCCATTGGGTTTTGTTATGGATATTTACACCCGTCTTTTCAATATAAATTCTTGAAATGACTTTGCCACTACTGCGCAGATATTCTTCTTCTAAGATAATATCTTCAGAAATTTCCGTTTTTAGAAGGTTTTTCAGACTTTCAAATTTTTCAAAATAATAAGCTTTGATTAGTTCGTCATGAGTTTCAATATCAAATGACACCATTGCCTTTTTATTGTCAAAGCTAAACTTCAGATTAATTTCCTTGACTTTGGTATCATATAAAAGCCATTTTCGCGGATATCTTTTGCCAAAGAATATCCAGAAATCCTGTCGTATTTGTTTTGATTCCTCTTTACTAAACATATTTATAATATATATGCCAAGGCGATTCCTAACAGGATTACGCCGAATTTACTGGCGTTAAATTGGTGATTTTTTGAGGATTCGAATAGGATTGTGGTTGACACGTGTAGTAAGATACCTACAACGAGCGCATTGATATTTGTTCTTACTGTTTCTGACCAAATTTCCCAACCTGATATGTAACTGCCCAGTGGAGTCATCAAAGCAAATAGAAGTAAAAAGGCAAAAACCTGAATGCGACTTATTTTTGAAACCAGCAAGAACGAACTAATAATTATGGCAATAGGAATTTTGTGAATTACAATACCATAAACCAAATCCTGATTTTCTCCTAGTGGGAAACCTTCAAAAGCTGAATGAATACAAAGGCTTAAAAGTAGTAGCCACGGGATGTTTCTAGCCTGGTCGTTGTGGTGTAAATGACCATGTTCTGCACCACGAGATAAAAATTCAAGTAAAATTTGAATTAACAAACCAATCATTATGAATAGACCGGTGTGTTTATTGCCTGATGCATAAAGTTCTGGTAAAAATTCGAATATGGTTATCGATAACAGAAATGCACCACTAAAGGAAAGGAGGAGTTTTACTGCATTATTTATCGCTGGTTTAATGAAATACGCAATGAAAAAGCCAATAATAACAGCGAGAACTGGTAAAATAAAAATCATAGGTTAGTCTTCTGGGCAGCTTTAGTCGTAAGCAGCCGGTAAAATTAACCTATTTTTGCAATCTAATTTTTTAGTATGGAAGGCAACTTTAAAATGTTAGCTAAAACCCTCTTTGGATTTGAGGAACTTTTGGCTAAAGAACTACGCGAACTAGGAGCAGGTAATATTGAAATAGGCACTCGTAATGTAAGTTTTATGGGGGACAAGGGTTTTATGTACAAAGCCAATTTATGTTGTCGTACGGCTATTAAAATTCTTGTACCAGTACGTTCATTTGTAGTGAACAATGAGCAGGCTTTATATGGAGCTGTTAAAAGCATTGAATGGAGCCAGTACATGCGAGTTCACGATACGATTGCTGTTAATGCTACGATAAGTGGTGAACTCTTTACGCATTCTCTATTTGTTGCCCAAAAAGCTAAAGATGCTATTGTTGATCAGTTTCGTGAACAAACAGGCGATCGTCCTGATGTAGATTTAAAGCATCCCGACCTTAGTGTAGATATACACATACGTCATAATAAATGTACTATTTCGCTTGATAGTAGTGGAGTTTCATTGCACCAACGTGGGTATCGCCAGGCAACAAATGTTGCACCTATAAATGAAGTTTTAGCAGCAGGATGTTTGATGCTTAGCGGGTGGAAAGGGCACAGCGACTTTCTGGATCCTATGTGTGGTAGCGGTACGATGCTTATTGAAGCTGCAATGATAGCCTGTAATATTCCGCCTAATTTAAATCGGAAGCAGTTTGGATTTGAAAACTGGCAGGATTGGGATCCTGATTTATTTGATGTGATAGAAGCTGCTTCTTTAAAAAAGATTCGTGAATTTCATTTTACAATGAAAGGCTACGATTTGGATTCTTCGGTAATTGATAAAGCAAAAGAGAATATTAATAATGCGGAATTAAGTGATTTTATAAGTATTGAAAATGCTGATTTCTTCAAAACTGAAAAAGAGCGTGAGCGTCATTTGCATATGGTATTTAATCCGCCATATGGCGAAAGAATTCCGGTTGAAATGGAGGCTTTTTACAAGAATATTGGGGATACCCTGAAGCAGAATTATAAAGATACCGAGGCGTGGTTTATAACTTCAAATTTGGAGTCCTTAAAGCACGTTGGATTAAGAACTTCCCGAAAAATCAAACTCTATAATGGTTCTTTAGAATCGCGTCTTGTTAAATATGATATCTATGCTGGTTCTAAAAAGGCGAAGTATCAGGATGGTCAAGACTTATAGGGGATTTCAACTAATTCATCACCAACCATTAAAAACTTGGGTCGTTTATCTTGTGGAAAAATGAAAACTAATCGCCGCTTTTTTATTTTATCAGATTTAATTTCTTTTTCTTTTTTTCCCATCCATAGAATTGGACCTCTAGGTTGATTCCACTGAAGCGAAAATTTATTTTTTGATTCAAAATCGATAAGATAAAAATCACTGTAGTTAATCTTCTGATCTGTACTAGTTCTATTATAGATATCCAAATCCATTTCGACAAAACGAAAACCTTTGTTTGCAGTTATAATGCCACCACCAGTTTGGTAAGTTTTTCTTATTGAAATATTTTTTATTTCAAATTCTAAATTTTCATTGTAATTATTTAGAACAGGATCAACTTTATAAACCTTTACGCAAGAAGTAAAACAGATTAAAAAAGCAACGTAAAGTAGTTTTTTCATAGGTAAATTAGACAATACGTTTTATCACCCTAAGTTTATGGGTATGGGTGCGGCGCTCTGCATTATAGATACCGGTGTGATCAATACGATCTATGCGTACTTCGCCATGAGCGTGAATGATGTGATTGTCCTGTAACATGATTCCTACGTGTACAATTCGACCTTCTTCATTGTCAAAAAAGGCCAGATCACCAGGTTCACATTCTTCAATAAAACTTAAGGGTTCGCCTTGAGCAGCTTGTTGAGATGCATCTCTAAAAAGCATATGACCATTTAGACGGTAGACCATTTGAGTAAAGCCACTACAATCAATTCCAAAAGGCGTGCGACCGCCCCATAAGTACGGACTTTTTAAATACAGCAATGCGGTATTTACAAATGCACTCTTATCCTTTTTTTCTGAAATGGAGTTTCCCTCGTAAAAATCCTGAGTCAGATCAAGATTAGCCAATTGTGCGCCGAGCGGGATGCTTAAAATGTGATTGTCTGCAGTTGTCACCATCTGTAGCAAATCTGTAGCCAGAATAGGCGAACAGGTGTCTGCAGTGCTGTATTCTTCTTCAGTTATAGCTTTGTATTGCTTATTGTCTATCCAGCCTTCATATTTGTCATGAGACAGGCGGATACGGCTCCATTTTTTTCGAATTTCAAGCACTTTAAAATGCTCTCCATACAACACCTGATTTACCATTTCGCCTGCATCTGAGGGCTCCAGACGCATTGGTACAATACTTAAAGGGCAAATGCCATAATTCATCAGGCTTCTTCGAATTTTGGAAACAACTTCGCTATAATTTGGCGAAGTATTCTATTGAACAAAAATGTAATGAGATTTACTGTTTTAAGAATGTCTCACTTCGTGAGTAAAAGTAATTCAAATGATTTTTCTGTACCAAATAGATTATTAACATTTGCCCTTCAGGCTTCATTTATCTACTGATCACCATTGCTGAGGCACCACCGCCACCATTACAAATGGCAGCTGCTCCCAACTTAGCGTTATTTTGTTTTAGAACGTTGATAAGTGTTATTAAAATGCGCACTCCACTACAGCCTAAAGGATGCCCCAACGATACGGCACCTCCATTTACATTCACTTTTGAAGCATCAAGGCCTAGAATTTTCATATTAGCCAGTCCAACAACAGAAAAAGCTTCGTTAAATTCAAAATAATCTATTTCATCTTGAGAAACACCAGCCTTATGCAAAGCTTTTGGTAATGCCTTGGAAGGAGCGGTGGTAAACCATTTAGGCTCTGTTGCGGCATCTGCATAACTTTTGATGGTACATAGCACTTCGAGACCTAATTCGTCTGCTTTCGCTTTGCTCATCACAATTACAGCTCCTGCGCCGTCGTTGATGGTAGATGCATTTGCAGCAGTGACGGTGCCGTCTTTAGAAAACGCAGGGCGCAGGCTTGCAATCTTATCCATGCGCACATTTTTAAACTCTTCATCTTCCTTAACTGTAATCGGCTCGCCACGTCTTTGAGGCACTTCAACAGGTATTACTTCATCGTTAAATTTACCAGCTTCCCAGGCAGCTGCTGAACGAGTATAGCTTTCAATAGCAAAAGCATCCTGATCTTCTCTAGAGAATTCATACTCTTTTGCACATAAGTCTGCACAAACTCCCATAGCATTTCCATCATAGGCGTCTACCAAACCGTCTTTCTGCATCCCGTCAACCAAAGTGGTAGGGCCAAATTTAGTTCCGTTACGCATATGCACGTAGTGGGGAATCTGACTCATACTTTCCATTCCGCCTGCGATGACAATCTCATTATCTCCCAGGGCAACAGATTGTGCAGCGAGCATGACCGCTTTCATACCCGAAGCGCAAACTTTGTTCACAGTGGTACAGGGTACTGTATCTGGAATACCGGCTCCAAGAGCCACCTGTCGTGCGGGAGCCTGACCAACACCAGCCTGAACTACATTGCCCATAAATACTTCACTTACCAGTGAAGGGTCTAAATTGATTTTATCTAAAACTCCTTTAACAGCAGCAGTACCTAATTGAACAGCGGTGAGAGAAGAAAGACTTCCCATAAAACTTCCTATTGGTGTACGTGCAGCTGCAACGATTACAATTTCCTTTTGCATAATAGTGTGTCTTAATTTTAGTGTTCCGCAAATTTATATAATACCTTACGAAAACGTTATATTTTAGCAAGGCTTTAGTCTTTAGAGGAAATCCCTATATTTAGTATTTTTACTGGGTGCGAAGCTACGATGCAGGATATCGTGCAAGATGCTTCAATTTAAAAAAAAAGCATTTCATTTAACCGAAGGCATAATTTGTCGTATTCTGAACATATCTGACTGAATTAAACTAATTTGCCAGCTCCCAGAGTCTTTTTATGAGTAACTTATTAAACCGTTTTTACAAAAATCAAGGTTCGATTTACAAGGTACTGCTGTGTATTGCCAGTACCATCCTTATTGTGTATCTGTTCCCTAAAAGCGGTAAGTTTCAGTTTGATTTTCAACAAAACAAGCCCTGGCAGTATGACAATTTATATGCTCCGGTAGATTTTGCTATTCTAAAAAGCGAAGATCAGCTAGAAAAAGAACGTGCCGATGCCCGTGATAATATCATCCCGTATTTTAATTACGATCAGGATATTGCCAATGAAGCCAAGGCAGCTTACGAAAATCAATTTGCTTCAGTATTTACCGATTCGATTTTTAAAGACAGGCAGAAGCAGCTCAAAACTTTTGGTCTGCAGATCCTTGAAGATATTTATAAATATGGGGTTATAAGTGACCTTACTGCTTTTGAAGATGGCCGGAAAATTTATTTGCGACGAGGAAACGAGATTGAAGAAACTTCTATTGAAAATCTTAATACAACTGATGAAATAACCAGTCTTATCAACAGGAGATTGGTAAATGGGCCTTATGTGCAGGCGGTTAATCGCTTTAAAGAATTATTTTATGACATCGTACAGCCCAACGTCTTTTATGATGAAAAACTTACTTCGAAAGAACTCAATGCCGAATTAAGCAAAATTGCTCCAACTAAAGGAGTCGTAAATAAAGGAAGTCGTATTGTCGCTAAAGGCGAGATTGTTGAGCAAAAGACCTATCAAATTTTAAAATCATTACAGGCGGAATATGAATCCCAAAGCTGGACAGCAAGTAAATACAATTGGGTGGTTTTTGGTTATGTCTTGCTCGTTTCGGTAGCACTTACCATGTTGCTTTTGTTTATTCGGAATTACCGGGAGCAGGTTTTTGAAAACAATACCAAAGTCACTTTTATATTCTTCAACATCATACTTATGGTGTTGTTTACCACACTTATTGTTAAGTATGATGCCAATTATGTATATGTAGTTCCCCTATGTATATTGCCACTTGTGGTTAAAGCCTTCTTTGATGCTCGTTTGGGTCTTTTTACACATGTTATAGCAATCCTACTATTAGGTTTTATAGTGCCTAACACTTCAGAGTATATGTTTTTGCAGGTCATTGCAGGGATTGTAACAATTCTTACCGTATCTGAGCTGTATAAACGTGCAAACTTATTTATTTCGGTAGGTCAAATTACCTTTATTTATATTTTAGGTTATTTCGCTTTTCATATTATTCACGAGGGCACCATCGATAATCTGGAGTGGGAGACGTTTAGCACCTTTATCATTACCGGTTTGGCAACGTTGTTTGTGCAACCACTTATTTATGCCTACGAAAAGATTTTTGGTCTGGTAAGTGATCTTTCATTGTTAGAATTAACAGATACCAATTCAAAATTGCTGAAAGAGCTTGCAAATAAGGCTCCGGGAACCTTTCACCATAGTTTAAACGTTGCCAATCTTGCTGAAGCTGCAGCTAACGAAATTGGAGCAAACTCGATGTTGGTAAGGGTAGGAGCACTGTACCACGATATTGGAAAGATGGTAAATCCGACCGACTTCACCGAAAATCAATCTACAGGGATTAATACCCACGAAGATCTTTCACCAGATGAAAGTGCACGTATCATTATAGATCACGTCTTAAACGGTATTGAAATCGCCCGTAAGAACAACCTGCCAGATCGGGTTATCGATTTTATTCGAACTCATCACGGTACGAGTACGGTGTATTATTTCTATAAAAAGGCGCTGGAACAGGATGAGGATGTAAATATTGATGACTTTAAATATCCCGGACCGCTACCATTTAGTAAGGAAACTGCGATTTTAATGATGTCTGATAGTGTTGAAGCTGCCAGTAAAAGTTTAAAGAATCCAACCTCGGTGTTGATAGACTCTTTTGTAGAAAAGATTATCAACAAGCAGATGGACGAAAATCAGTTTTTGAATGCGAACATTACCTTCAAAGAAATACAGACGATCAAGAAGGTTTTGAAGCTAAAACTGAATAATATTTATCACTTGCGAATAGAATACCCAGAATAAAGATTTTTGGAAATTCTTAGAATCAATCACTTAGAATAAATTTTAAAATTTCTCTAGAAATTAGCTGTAAAAGCTTTGGTTGAATGAAAGATTAAATATATATTTGCACCCGCGTTTTGAGAGATAGACGCTAGTTCTTAGGAGAGGTGCCGGAGTGGTAACGGAGCAGATTGCTAATCTGTCGACGGGTAACCGTCGCCAGGGTTCGAGTCCCTGTCTCTCCGCAATTTTTTAAGTTGACCGAATAATTCGGGGTGTAGCGTAGCCCGGTCATCGCGCCTGCTTTGGGAGCAGGAGGTCGCAGGTTCGAATCCTGCCACCCCGACTTTAGTAAAAAACCTTCAGATTGATTTCTGAAGGTTTTTTTATTTTATATCTTTTCCATCTCATTGGTTATTATCTGCTTTTAAATTGATTTTTTAGCATAACCATTTTACAGTCTAATTCGTTTAATCTTCCCTAAAAACCAAAACGGAGTTTATGAGACTAGCATTTTGAATCTAATTATTGAACTAGAGAAATGAAAAAACTTATTATCGCTTTGCTTTTGCTCAGTTTAGCAAAGTTGCAGGCGCAAAAATCCTATTCCTATAAAGCTACTTACCAGTTAAAATATCAGGAAGATTCAACCGACATCAATTCTATTAAATCTGAAATAGGAGTACTCTATTTAGATCAAGAGCATTCCCGATATTCCAGCCTGGGTAAGATGGTGAAAGACTCTTTAGAACATATGGAAACTCCGGTAATGATGCGAATGGATGAGTATAACAAAATGACCGATTTTAAATATGCTATCTATAAAGATTATCGTGATAAAGCGCTTGTTTTAGCAGAGAAGATTTTTCAGTATGAACTGAAATATGAGCAAGAACTAAAGCAAATGGATTGGGAGATTCAGTCTGAGAATAAAGAAATCCTAGGCTTTAATGTTCAGAAGGCTATAGGGACTTTTGCCGGTAGAACCTACACTGCCTGGTTTGCTCCGGAATTACCCTTTTTAGATGGGCCTTATAAATTTAATGGGTTACCCGGTTTAATTATAGAAATTTCAGATCTGCAAAATCAGTATCACTTTACGTTGACAGGATTTGAGGAATTAGAAAATCCTGTTGATCAAGTATTGAATCTGGACAAGTATAAGACCGTGTCTCAACAGGAACTTGATCAGGTGCGGGACGATTATGACCGTGATCCCATAGGAACCATGGAAAAAGCCGGGATTAGATTTGGTTGGAGTAAGGAGGATGAAGCAAAAGCCAGAAAGGAGCTGAAAGGAAAATACAATAAGCGTAATAATCCTATCGAGCTTAAACCTTGATCCATTATCATCAATCAGAAAATTTGAAGCATTTAAAAAAGGTTTACCTTTTTATCATAGTAGTATTCGGTTGTTTTAGTGGCTATACTCAAACGGAGCTATCAGGACAGGTTTTTGGAAATAATCAAGAACGTCTGAGTGGCGCAACGGTGATGATCAGTAAAGATTCGATTTCTTCCATCTTAGCTTACGGGGTTTCAGATAACGATGGGAAATTTAAAATAGCGGTTAAAAGTGAGTTTGACTCGCTATTCTTAAAAGTGTCTTACATAGGGTTTAGTACTTTTAAAAAAGCGATTCAGAATCAATCACAGGCAGTACAGGTTCAGCTTAATTCTTCTTCTGAAGCCCTAAAAGAGGTGCTTGTAAAATCTGAAATTATACAACAACGCGGCGATACGTTGCGTTTTTCGGTAGCGGCATTTAAAGGAAAAAATGACCGGGTTATTGGTGACATTCTTGCAAAATTACCGGGGATCGACATTCGAGCCAATGGACAGATTTACTACCAAAATGAGCCTATTCAAAAATATTATATTGAAGGTCTTGATCTCTTAGAAGGGCGCTATAATCTAGCCAACAATAATCTTTCGGTAGATGCGGTTTCTAAAGTTGAAATTCTCGAAAATCACCAACCTGTAAAGGTCTTGGATACCCTAGAATTTTCTGAAGGTGCTTCGATCAATATCAAGCTTAAAAATGATGTAACGTTAAGCGGAACCGCGACGTCAGGATTGGGTGCTGCGCCTTTGCTTTGGCAGACCAAAGTGACGCCTATGCTTTTTACAAAGAAGCGACAAGCAATTGTTACGTATCAAAGCAATAACACCGGTCAAGATGCATCGGGAGAGATAAGCAATTTTTCGAACTATGCTACACAGAATTTTGATATAACAAATGAAGATTGGGTTAGGATCAGGAATGTTTCTAAACCACCATTTTCGGCAGAACGCTGGTTAGACAATAATGTGCATTTAGGTTCAGCAAATATTTTACAGCGACTTAAAAAGGATGTAGATCTGAAGTTGAATGTATCGTATCTCAATGATTATCAGCAACAGGATGGCAGTACTCAAACCCGTTATTTCACACCGACAGATACAATCGATGTGATCGAAAACACCAATAACGACCTTTACATCAGTAGTTTAGAAGGAGCGCTGGTTTTAGAACAAAATGCAGATAATAACTACCTGAAAAATCAATTGGAATTCAATGGATCGTGGAATGCTGATCGCGGTTTCATACAGCGTCCAGAAACTCAATTAATGCAAGAATTGGATCATCCTTTCTTCGGAATTAAAAACGAGTTGCGTTTGATTAGAAGCTTAGGAAAGCAATTGGTCACCTTTGATTCTAATACCGGTTTTACAGAAACCAATCAGGATTTGCTGGTGCAGCCGGGTCAGTTTGAATCACTTTTTAATAATGGTGATGCTTACGCCGAAATTCAACAACAAGTTGCTAGCAGAAAAATTTATACTGATAATTCTGCTGGATTTACTTAGGCTTTGGGCAAATTTACCTTGTCACCAAAAATTGGATTTTCGATTCAGGATCAGCAATTAGACAGCAATATTTTTCTGGAGAATGGAGAAGAAGTTTCGGATACCGATTTTAAGAACAGAACCGAATTTGTAGAATCTTCCTTGTATTCTGATAATGCTATACGCTTTGAAAGTAAGGATGAAACCTGGAATATGCGTTTAAGTACACCCATTACATTTAAAAATTTTCGGCTAGATGATGAGAATTTTGAAATGAACCGCGCCTTAGAAAGACTGGTTTTTGAACCCTATTTCTTTGTGAGAAAGAAACTCTCCGCCTTTTGGGAGGTAAATGCTTCAGCTGGATTGAACTATGATTTTGGCAAGCTTCAACAGTTATATCAGGGATTTCTGCTGAATGATTATCGCAACTTAAATCGGTACAATGCACCAATTTCTGAAGAAAAACGTCAAAGTTACAGGGGAGGCTTCAACTATCGAAATCCTTTAAAACAAGTCTTTATAAATGCAGCCTATTCCTACAGTTATTCAACAAACAATTTGGTGTACAGTGCAACGATAGAAGATTCAGGAACGACAATTTTAGAAGCTGTAGCTCTTGATAATAGTTTTGATACACATAGTTTAAGCGCCAATGGGAGTAAGTATTTTAGATCGTTGCAGACGACCTTAAAACTGAACGCTTCTTACAATTTATCACAGCGGCAACAACTTTTGAATTCTACGCTGACCGAAGTAAACACGCGTAGTCTAAAACTAGGCGGAAGTATAAATGCAGATATTACAAGTTGGTTCATTGCTAACTATACGGGTAATTACTCCACTTTTAGTTCTGGATTCGGAGGTCTTGACTTTCAACAGATAGCAACCCAGCAGCATAAGTTTGATTTGTATTTCTATCCAAAAGACACTCAGTATTTTAGTTTAAGTAGCGAGTATTATGGAAATTCGTTATCCGATAACGGCGACAATTATTTTGTGAATTTGGGGTATCAATTCACATTTGCAAAACCAAAAATGGATCTCAACATAAGTTGGAAAAATATCTTGAATACCGAATCATTTATCAATGCGTTCAATAGCGAGTTTTACTATGTGCAGAGTAGTTATCGACTGCGCCCAAGTCAGGTATTGGTTACTTTGAAGTTTTCGATTTAACAGTAGACTCTTTTAAAAACCCGGAATCAATTGATTTCGGGTTTTTTGGTTTAAATCATTATAGCAATAGTCTGGTTTAAATTAAGAAATCAGAATGAGTTGTGCAGGATACCACAGTATGCAAAGGCTTTTTAATTAGCTCATATTTGATTGAAGCTAAACTTTTAATTCAAATATGAATCTAAAAAATACCATTCTCATTTACGTGTTCCTGGTAACTGCTATAGGAATTTTGAATGCTCAGGAAAGTGAGCGCAAGACATTTAATTTCAATCAAAACTGGAAGTTGATGGTTGGGGAATCGCCAAATGCAATGGAAATCAATTTTGACGATTCTAAATGGAAGAATATCAACCTTCCTTTTGCATGGAATCAAGATGAAGCTTTCAAATATGATATAACACACGTTTCAACAGGTGTTGCCTGGTATCGAAAGTCGTTTAAACTTCCTGAAAACAGTAATGCTCAAAAGGTTTTTATAGAGTTTGAAGGCGTACGTCAAATGGGAGAAGTATATATAAACGGAAACTTTATTGGTCGTCATGAAAATGGTGTTATGGCTTTTGGTTTAGATCTAACCCAATTTTTAAATCCGTATCCACAAGAAAACGTTATCGCTGTAAAAACAGACAATGATTGGAAGTATAAAGAGAAGCTTACCGGCAGCAGTTTTCAATGGAATAATAATAACTTCAATGCAAATTATGGTGGGATTCCTAAGAATGTGAAGCTTCATATTACACCTTCAGTATATCAAACCCTGCCATTATTTACCAGCCTGGGAACCGAAGGGACCTACATTTACGCTTCCAATTTCGATATTGAAAATAAAAAAGCAACAATAAATGTCACTACGCAGGTTAGAAATGAAAGCAACAAGCCTGTGGATGCTCAATTAAAAGTAAGAGTTACCGATTTGCAAGGGAAACAGGTAACAGCTTTTGACGGGGAGATCTCGCAGAGTGCTCCAGCTGGAATGAATAGTTTAAGAGGACAGCACAATCTTGAGAATCTCCATTTCTGGAGTTGGGGTTATGGTTATTTATATACCGTAGTTACAGAAATATGGATAGATGATGTTCTTATTGATGCTGTTTCAACACGTACAGGATTTAGAAAAACTGAATTTAAAAATGGGATGGTGCATCTCAACGATAGGGTGTTGATG
Source organism: Leeuwenhoekiella sp. (assembly GCA_964219495.1). Taxonomy (GTDB): domain Bacteria; phylum Bacteroidota; class Bacteroidia; order Flavobacteriales; family Flavobacteriaceae; genus Leeuwenhoekiella. The sequence continues at coordinate 13,296 of CAXPQP010000027.1, forward strand.
ATGAAAGGTTATGCACAGCGCACCAGTAATGAATGGCCTTCTTTAGGTATGTCTGTACCTGCCTGGATAAGTGATTATTCCAATAAATTGATGGTCCAAAGTAATGCCAATCTTGTACGTTGGATGCACGTGACTCCCTGGAAACAGGATGTGGAATCCTGCGACCGCGTTGGACTCATTCAGGCGATGCCTGCCGGCGATTCAGAATCTGATGTTACTGGTAGAAGATGGGATCAGCGACTAGAATTGATGCGTGATGCAATTATTTACAACAGAAACAATCCGAGTATTTTGTTCTATGAATCTGGTAATGAAAGTATTTCGGAAGCACATATGGCAGAAATGCTTCAGATTAAGAATAAATACGATCCAAATGGTGGTCGCGCCATGGGAAGTAGAGAAATGCTGGATAGTGAATTAGCTGAATATGGTGGCGAAATGCTCTACATCAATAAAAGTGCAGATATTCCATTTTGGGCAACTGAATACAGCAGAGATGAAGGCCTCAGAAAATATTGGGATGAATTTACACCTCCTTACCATAAGGAAGGGGCTGGCGGTACAGCACATTCTAACGTTAACGGTACTAAAGTTCAAGATGCAAGCGCATACAACCACAATCAGGATGCGCATGCGATCGAAGATGTTACGCGCTGGTTTGACTATTGGGAGATGAGACCCGGTACAGGAGAGCGTGTAAGTTCAGGTGGAGTAAATATTATTTTTAGTGACAGTAATACGCATTATCGCGGTCAGGAAAATTACAGGCGCAGTGGGGAAGTTGACCCGATGCGTATTCCAAAAGACGGTTTTTTTGCACATCAGGTAATCTGGGATGGTTGGGTGGAGACCGAAACTCCTCAAGCGCATATTATTGGCCATTGGAATTATCTTCCTAAAGATCGGGTGACCAAAGATATTACGGTTGTTTCTACAGCAAATGAGGTAGAATTATTTCTTAATGGTAATAGTCTGGGTAGGGGAGAGCAATCTAAACGATTCCTCTTCACATTCCAGAATATAAGTTTTGTGCCGGGAATTCTTAAAGCCGTAGGTTATAATGAAGGAGGACAGGTAATTTGTGAGAGTCAGTTAGAAACTGCTGGCGAACCAACAGCTTTAAAACTAACTAAAATCGAAAGACCTTCTGGCGCTGTTGCTAATGGCGCAGATTATATAATCGTACAGGTAGAAGTGGTTGATAAAAAGGGAAAACGATGCCCAACTGCTTTGAATATAGTTGATTTTGAAGTTGAGGGTGAAGCTGTTTTTATAGGAGGAATCGCTCAGGGACCTGATAATTATATAGGTTCAAAAACCCTTCCTGTAGAGGGAGGAGTGAACCGGGTTTTTATCAAAACAACTGAAAAAAGCGGTGAGATCACAATAAGCGCGACCTCCAAAGGTTTAAAGAAAGATGCACTTAGATTGACTACTAGAAAAGTGGATTTATCAGATCTATCTGAAGATTTCCCTACCGATAATCTTCCTGTGAATCTTGATTTGGGAGAGACACCCAATACGTCATCATTAAAAAAATCACGCGAATTGTTAAGAATTGCTGCAATTCGTTCAAGCTCAAATGAGCAGGATGTTTTTCAGGCAGTTGATGATAATGAGTTGACCCATTGGGAAAATGCCTCTGGAGAATCCTCAGCTATTCAATTTGAGCTGGAGCAAAAAGCGCAAGTTGATCAGGTGGTTTTAAAACTTAATGGCTGGAGACGAACTAAATATCCGGTGCGTGTATCCGTTGATGATGAGTTGGTTTTTGAAGGTGTTACTCCTTTAAGTCTGGGTTATGTGACGCTCGATTTAAAACCTGTTAAAGGTAAACGCATTCAACTCGAGTTAATGGGTAAATCAGAATCTAGCGACGAAATGGAATTGGTTGAAATTACCGGAAAAGTTGATCAGGCAGGGCTTGACGATAGCAATGCTTCGACAGCAAAATTCCCAATTATTGAAGTTGAGTTTTATAAAAAGATTTAATCATATACAATGACGTTAAACTTGAAAATATTTTTGCTCATTACGCTGTTTATGACCAATACTAATTCATGTAATCAGGAGACTCAAAAGCCTGTTGATATTTGGCTTATTGGTGATTCTACAATGGCGCGTAAAAGCGCCTCCAGAAATCCGGAATCGGGTTGGGCCGAGGGACTAAAAGAATTTTTTACTGAAAAGGCTACAATTCATAATCACGCTGCGAGTGGTCGAAGTACTAAAAGTTTTATAACTGAAAAGCGCTGGGAGGCAGTTAAAGATAGTTTGAAACCGGGGGATTTTGTGGTTATTCAGTTTGGGCATAATGATGAAAAAAACACTCCTGAACTTTATACTGATCCAGAAACAAGCTTTAAGCAAAATCTGGAGAAATTCATTCTGGAAACTAAACAGCAAGGAGCACATCCTATTCTCTGCTCAGCAATTGTGAGAAGACATTTTGAGTCAGACACAAGCCTTATTGATACACACGGGGCTTACATTGATGCCGTACAACAAACAGCTCAAAAAACCAGCGTACTTTATGTTGATATGGAACAACTCACACATGATCTGGTTTTAAACCTGGGTAGAAAGCGTTCTGCCGAACTGTATATGATAAATCGAAAAGATTCTACTCATCTTAATCTCCAAGGGGCTAAAGCTGTAGCCCGTTTGTTTGTTAAAGATTTAAAGAATAAGAAGAATGATTTAGCATCTTATTTAAGGGCTAATCCTGAGTGAATATTCTTGGTCAATCATTCATTAATAACTAAGGAATGAAACAAACAGTTATATGTATTGGAATCTCGTTCTAGACGAAACTGATTAAAACATCAATCTGGCTGTTACCGGTAAAATGACATCAGTAAAGGTTAAGGCTAAATCAATTAATACCCTAACCTGGAAGTAATTAGCACGCATTAATCTATCTTCAACATCGAAAATTTTAAAATGATTCGATTTAAACCCTTACTAATTCAAACTTCAATTGTAAACATCAATTTGAGCTGTTTATTAATTGCTCTGTTTTATTTGGGTTTTAGTAGCTACGCTCAAAGCAAATTGGTTTTGAATGATTCGGTAATGAAACTGCGTGCACGGGTGATTATCGATAATGATTTTGGAGGTGATCCTGACGGACTTTTTCAGCTTGCGCATCATTTGTTATCGCCTACCGTTGATATAAAAGGAATTATCGGCTCTATACAATACCCAAATGGGTTTTATGGATATCCGGGTAATGTTGAGTTTTCGACCCAAAGAGCTAATAATCTTATCTCAAAAATGGGTTTAGAAGTGCAATTTAAAGTGATACCCGGTAGTAACTCACCGTTAGCCGATACTGTATCGCCTTCACCCAGCCCTGCTTCCAAATTAATTATTGATGAGGCACTCAATGAAAGCAACCTGCCTTTATTTGTCGTATGCGGCGCCGGACTTACAAATGTAGCCAGTGCGTTTCTGGAAGAACCTGAGATCGCTGGTAAATTTACCCTAATTTGGATAGGAGGTACCGAATGTAAAGGAATTGCCAGTCCTCCTCCGGGAGCAGGAATGCATTGGGAATACAATTCGGGGATTCATATCAATGCCTGTAAAGTGGTTTTTAATCAATCTCAAATTCCAATTTGGCAATTGCCGCGGGATGCGTACAGACAAGCTCTGGCTTCCTATGCAGAATTGAAGCTGAATGTAGGTATGGCCGATGATCATGGAGATTATCTAATCGATCAACTAGATGATTTGTTTAAACGAGCAGACCGTACTAAAGGAGAAGCTTATATGGTAGGTGACAATCCGCTGGTTCTGCTCACCGCATTGCAATCTTCTTGGGAAGTAGATCCTTCTTCCAGTAAGTACAGTATCGTAAAGGCCCCAAAAGTTGCTGAAGACAATTTGTTTTTATCTTCTGACACTGGGCGAAAAATACGCGTTTATCACGATCTGGATATTCGATTAATGCTGGAAGATTTTTATGCTAAACTGGCCTTATTTGAAATGGAGAAAACTCTAAATGAAGAATAACTATTTTAGGACTTTGCTTTAACAGACTATATCAAAATACAGAAATGAATACTTCAAAATTTATTCACCATCTTAAAGCCCTTGGTTTACTTGCATTTTTATTAATCATCAATGCCTGCAAAAGTCAGGGCCAGGATATTAATTCAGATTTTGATACCTGGGCAGAAACACCGCCAATGGGTTGGAATAGCTGGGACTGCTTTGGTCCGTCTGTAGTCGAAGATGAAGTCAAAGCCAATGCAGATTATATGGCAACCAAGCTTAAAGATTTTGGTTGGGAATATGTAGTGGTAGATATTAGATGGTATGTAGATAATCAAACCACGGGGCATTACAATGCTTATGAAAATTCAGATTTTATTTTGGATGAGTATGGGCGTTATATGCCTTCACCCAAGCGTTTTCCGTCATCTGTAGATGGTAAAGGTTTTAAGCCCCTGGCAGATTATATTCATAGCAAAGGTTTGAAGTTTGGTATTCACATCATGCGCGGAGTTCCTAAAGAGGCTGTTTTTAATAAAATGCCTATCAAAGGCACTGACTTAACCGCCGCAGATATTTATTCAACAGAGTCTGAATGTACCTGGCTGCAGGATAATTATACGGTTGTAAAAGACAAACCGGGTGCACAGGAATACTACAATTCCATCTTTGATTTGTATGCATCCTGGGGGCTTGACTTTGTAAAAGTAGATGACCTGTCAAGACCGTATCACGCAGATGAAATTGAAATGATACGTAATGCTATTGATCAGACCGGGAGAGAAATTGTTTTTAGTATGTCTCCTGGTGCCACTCCTGTTGAGGAGCACGAGCACGCAGCATATAATGCAAATATGTGGCGTACCATTGATGATTTTTGGGATAACTGGGCGCAACTGAATTATTCTTTTGAAAAGTGTGCAGAATGGGCACCGTATATTCAGCCGGGAGCCTGGCCAGATGCAGATATGCTTCCGTTAGGTAAATTTATTCGTGGAGAGCGTGCAACCAACAGATACACCAAGTTTACTAAGGATGAGCAATATACCTTAATGACGCTCTGGACGATGTTTAAATCTCCTTTGATGTTTGGAGGGAATCTGCCGGACAATCAACCCTTTACCGATTCGCTGATTACCAATAAAGAAGTTCTTGAAGTACACGCCACATCGATAAACAATAAGGAATGGTTTAATAACAATGAGGTCATTGCCTGGTCTGCTGATGATTCCAATAGCGAAGACAAGTTTGTAGCGCTGTTTAACAGTGCAGGTGACGGATTTGTGGGGACTCAAAATCTTTTATACCGAAGCGGAACAGTTTCAAACCTGACTGATGGTTACGGTGCTAAAATTGATCTGGAATTGCCGGAAGATAGCAATGAGCTTTATCTCATTGTAAACGATGGGGGAGATGGGTATAGTCATGACCACGCCAACTGGATTAATCCAACCATTTATCTTCAGAATGGAGATTCAATAAGACTTACGTCGTTAGACTGGGAAAAAGCCTATGCTGGTTGGGGGCAAGTATCCAAAAATCAAAGTGTGTCTGGAGGTCAGCTTAATGTAAAAGGAACGGTTTATGAAAACGGAATCGGGACGCATTCCCAATCCATCATTCAGTATAAATTACCTGAAGGAGCTGTTCGTTTTTCAGCATTTGCAGGATTGGATATTGGAGGAACATCTAATAAAGAGGGATCTACAGTCGAATTTATGATTTCGGTCCAGGATCCTTCGCCAGGGCAGGAAGAAGCAACCGAAATACCTGTTAATTTCAATGAATTAGGACTTGAAGGTTCATATACCGTCAGAGACTTATGGAATCATAAAGACCTGGGTACTTTTTCAGGATCTGATTTTGCACCACGCATCAATTATCACGGAGCAGGTTTATACCGCATATCACCGGTAAGATAAGGCGTTTCTAAATGATTTAAGAATTTAGTTTAATCGTTAAATAAGTGTGTAATACGTTTAAACATAAGGAGTCCTCGTGAAGAGGACTCTTATATTTTTATATTCTTTAGAAATACAAAGATTCACAGCAGACCTTTAATTGAATTTCGCTTATTATTTTTCGAATACTTGGTTTTCCTATGAGTTTACTTTAACAGGGCTAATCCTTAAATAATAATTAGTTCTTCCATTAGTATTCTAAATTTCCTGTTCAATCATCAGTTAAACGATATCGTTATCGAATAATCTTCAAACTTGTACCAGAGACTTTGAAAATAGTTTTATATTGCTTGTATTATATACATTAAATAAAACGTTTTAGTTTTAAAATTACTTTTCGATGAAATTCAAATTAAGTGCTTTAGTTGCATTAGCCTGCTTCAGTTTGCAATGGGCGACCGCTCAGGAAAAATCCTCAAAACCCAATATTTTACTTATTCTGGTGGATGATTTAAAACCCAATATTGCAGCTTATGGTGATGAGTTGGCGGTTACTCCCAACATCGACAAACTGGCTAGCGAAGGTTTAAAATTCAATTTAGCCTATAGCAACCAGGCGGTATGTGCACCTTCCCGTTATAATCTGATGTTAGGCTCACGCTCAACAAGTACTGGATTTTACAATTTCGGGAAAGAGTTTAGAGATGTTTATCCCAATGCGGTAACCCTTCCGCAGCACTTTATGAATGCCGGCTACCATACCGAATCTATGGGTAAGGTCTATCACATTGGTCATGGAAACACCAACGATAAAGCATCGTGGAGTATTCCTCATTTTAAAGAAAAAGTGATCGAGTATGTAGATCCAAACAGTACCAACCGAAAACTTACCCGTGAAGAGGCATTTTTCGAAAATACTCCAATGTTCATTGAAGATACCCCTCCTAACCATCAATTACCTAGAGGTGCAGCCTGGGAAAGTCCGGATGTGTTGGACGAAGCCTATGCAGATGGTCGTGTTGCTCGACATGCCATCGACCGCTTGCGGGAGTTAAAAGATTCTGATAAGCCGTTCTTTATGGCGGTAGGATTTGCGAGACCTCATTTACCGTTTAGTGTTCCAAAAAAATACTGGGATTATTACAATGCTGATGATTTTCAGTTACCTGATTATGAGAAAGCTCCGGAAGGTTCGCCTGATTTTACTAAAAAGCGGGGTCACGAGATGGCGCAGTATTTTCCGATTCCAACCAATCAGGAAGTGTACAATAATGATTTGAAACGTAAACTAATTCACGGCTATTACGCAGGCGTAAGTTATACCGATGCGCAAATGGGTCGAGTTTTAGACGAGTTGAAGCGTTTAAAGATGGATGAAAATACCATTGTAGTGCTTTGGGGAGATCACGGCTGGCATCTAGGTGACCACGCGATCTGGACTAAGCATACCAATTTTGAACAGGCTAATCGTATTCCGTTAATAATCAAAGCTCCGGGTGTTACTAAGCCGGGTTCTGAAACCGATCAATTTGCTGAAACAGTAGATATTTATCCTACATTGGCAAGTCTGGCAAATCTTTCAACTCCAAAAGGTCCACAGCCCATAGATGGGATCGACTTGTCTCCAAGTCTTAAAAATCCTTCTAAAGAAATTAAAAACCATGCGTATCACGCATTCCCAATGGGTGGCTATCTGGGTGAAGCGATACGCACCAGTCAGTATCGAATGATCAGATGGACGCCGATGAAAAATTCAAACAGAACTGATGTTTTGTACGAGTTGTATGATTATAAAAATGACCCGAAAGAAACTAAAAACATAGCAAGCGATTTACCTAATGTAGTTTCAGATATGGATAAAATTCTGAATAAGTATCCAAAAGCCGCAGGGGTTTAAATTTTGAAAGGGAAAGGTTTACATAAGTCATTCAGGTCTGTTTTAGTGAAAAATGAATATTCTGTATTAAGGTTCAACTACAGAAGAATATTAGGAGTTTTAGTACTTCTTAGTTTCCAATATTCAGCTTTTTCGCAGGAAAAATACAATGTGCTTTTCATCGCTATTGATGATTTGAATGACTATGTAACACTGCTTGAGGACTATCCGGGAATTCAAACACCTAACCTCGAACGGTTTGCAAAGCAGGCCATAACTTTTACAAAAGCCTATACTGCAGCCCCGGTTTGTAATCCTTCGCGAATTGCTGTTTTAACCGGACTTAATCCCATGAAAACCGGAGTTTACGACAATAGCGATCACTTTCAGAATTCTCCGGAAGCTATGGCAGCGACCTTGATTCCAGAGCATTTCAAGCAAAACGGTTATCGGACAATGTGGTCGGGTAAATTGTTTCATACCGGTGGTTCAGATCATAATTCGCGACCAGATAAGCAGCGTATGCAAGCTATGTGGGATGATATGGAAGGGCACGATGGTGGCTATGGTCCCAATGCTAAAGTTTCGAGTATTCCAAAGCATATTAGAAGACCAGGATTTTTTGAATACGAGGCCTGGGATGGTCCTGATACCGATTTTCCAGATGTTGTAAATACAAACCGAACCATCGAACGCTTACAGCAGGATTACAACGATCCATTTTTTATGGCATTGGGAATCTATAGACCCCACAATCCGTGGACGGCTCCCAGGCGCTTTTTTGATATGTATCCGCTTGATGAAATTAAAATGCCGAAAATTCTCGAAAACGATTTAGATGATGTGCCCGCTATCGGGCAACAATGGGCAAAAGCACCGGTGAATTTTAAAGAGATTCAGCAGGCAAATCAATGGAGACCTATTGTACGATCGTATTTGGCATCCATTTCGTTTATGGATTATAATCTAGGAAGAGTTTTAGATGCTCTTGAGAAAAGTAAGTATCGCGATAATACTATTGTAGTGCTTTGGGCTGATCACGGCTTTCATATGGGCGAAAAAGAGCATTTTGCAAAATATGCCCTGTGGGAGAAAACCACACATACCTTGTTGATGGCACAAATTCCCAATGCGCCTCAGGGTGAAACCAGAAATCAGCCTGTAAACCTGATTGATATCTATCCAACACTGTTAGATTATTGCGGTTTACCTGCTGTTAAACACCAATTAGATGGGATATCGATGAAACCTATTATTAAGGACCAAAATTACAAGCGCAAAGAACCTTCAATTACCTATTACCTCAATGGAAGTGCCGGTGTACGTTCGGTAGATTGGCGTTATATCAGGTATTATGATGGGACGGAAGAATTATACAATCACGCAATAGATCCTGAAGAATGGCATAACAAAGCTCAGGATACCAGTTATAGTTCAATCAAAAGTGATTTGAAGAGTTGGCTACCAGCAACTATCAAAGAAGCTGTGGGAGCTCAAAGAAGCTAATTCATTAATCGAAATAATTAGGGAGACTAAAAAGAGAACCAATGCGATCAAAAACTCAAATTTTCAGATTTCGATTTTTAATTCTCTGGCTTGTTGGTTTCAACTCATTTTACGCTCAAAATTCCAGACCTAATATTATCATTTTCATTAGTGATGACCAGAGTCAGATTGATGTGGGGTGTTATGGCAATGAAGATGTTCATACACCGAATATGGACAAGCTTGCGAGTGAAGGAATGCGGTTTACCAGAGCATATGCCACATCTCCTATGTGTGTGCCTTCCCGGAGTAACATAATGACCGGACTGTATCCGTATAAAAATGGAGCCCAGATGAACCATTTTTCTATGGAACCGGGCACTAAATCCTTACCCGATTATCTTAAAAAGTTGGGTTATTACGTTGCCGTTGCGGGTAAAATTGATGTGTATCCCAAGCCAGATTACGATGAGCATGTGGGTGCTTATTTCGGTAGATATTCGCCTGCATCAAATAGAGATGATCCGCGAAATGAAACCACAACTTTTCTCGAAAATTATTTTTCCAAAGAACAGACTGATAAACCCCTGTGTTTAATAATAGGCACCTGGTGGCCTCATGTGCCCTGGCCGGAAAGCAAAGATTTTGATCCCGATGAAATAAAGGTCCCCAATTATCTGGTAGATACTCCAGAAACCCGGAAGGCTCTTGCAGCGTACTATCAGGGTATTTCTAAGGCAGATGCCATGTTGGGTAAAATTTTAAAATCGGTTGAAGAAACAGGCGAAAAGGACAATACCGTTTTTATGTTTTTCTCAGATCAGGGAACTCAGTTTCCCGGAGCTAAATGGACAACCTATGACCAGGGATTACGGGTACCTTTTATCGTGCGATGGCCGGGGAAAGTGGCTAAAGGTTCAACTTCTGACGCATTGATTTCATTAACAGACATCACGCCAACCTTGATTGATCTGGCAGGGGGAGAGGCGATTGATCATTTAGATGGCAAGAGTTTTAAAGATGTATTTCTTGGAAAGCACATTGATCATAGAGAATATGTTTTTGCAGAAACTTCGGTAGAGCCTATGTATTGGTATAATTACACGCCTTCAAGGACGGTGATCCATAAAAATGGGTTTCAATACATCCGGAATTACTATCCGGGAGTCCGATTTATAACCCATATTGATGAAATAGAACGCAATATGTTCTATTTCGATTCCTGGGTTAAAAAAGCCGAAACAGATGAGCACGCAAACTTTCTGTTGAACCGCTATAGTTACAGACCTTCAGAAGAATTATACAATCTCAATTCAGATCGCTGGGAACTTAATAATTTAATTCAGAGTAAAGAATTTGGAGAATCTAAAAAGAAGCTTCAAGCTTTACTGGAAGAAGAGTTAGAAGCCCAAGGAGAATCCGCTGAAGCAATTCTACAGGGTGATCTGCCCACTTTTCATCATAATGCTTATGATCTTAAGCAGGGAATAAGTGTAAGCGATATGACTTTTGACAAGAAAACCTGGAATCCAGAGAGTCTATATTTTACTTCGTATGTACAGGATCTGCAGCAAGATGGAGTGCTTTGTGAATACTTCAGGCAGTTTCGACTGGTGGTTCAGAATAATGCTGTTGGCGTTCTCTTTAGATCAGGAGAAGCATTTTATAGTGATAAACTCCCATCTACAAAAGGGCATATTATTCTAAATCTAGACGCCACGGGTAATCTTGTAGTTCAATTTGATGGGCAACAGGTTTTAGAAGCTAAACTTCAGGGAGATTTCATCAAGATTAACGGAGGGTATATCTCGTGCGGCCTGGCTCGCGAACAAAAGCTGGAAACTGCGGAAGCCAATTATTTCAAAGGTGAAATTTCCGGTTTTAGGGTTTCCATAAATGAGTTGCTAAAAAATAACAGGTAGATGTAATCAGTTTGGAAAACAATAATGTAAAAGACAAGTATTGAAATTATGAATAAACGATCTCTCACAATTTTCGGTCTCAGTGCAGCCGTAATCCTGAATTTTTCGGCCTGTAAATCAAAAGTGTCAGAAACTTCAACTAGTCAGACTACAGCACCGACAAAACCGAATATCATCTTGATTATGTCAGATGATATGGGTTATTCAGATCTGGGAGTTTATGGGGGTGAGATCGATACGCCTAACCTGGATGCTCTAGCCAATACGGGAGTCAAATTCACCCAATTTTACAATACAGCCCGTTGTTGCCCCACGCGCGCGTCTTTGATGACCGGGCTTTACCCGCATCAAACCGGAATTGGGCACATGACCAATCCGCCAGATTCTAATGCAGATGATTTGGGATTGCCAGCCTATCGAGGGTTCCTCAATAAAAGCAATATGACCATCGCTGAGGTTTTAAAGGAAAATGGCTACGCTACTTTGATGACCGGTAAATGGCATTTGGGTATGGCAGAGCAGGATCAATGGCCTTTACAACGTGGGTTTGATCGATTTTATGGGATTCTTGCAGGTGCTTCTAATTATTTTAAACCTAACGGAAACCGAGGTATTACAGTAGGGAATGAGCAAATTGAGATCAGCAATCCTGATTACTATACAACCGATGCCTTTACTGATAATGCACTTCAATTTATAGATGAGTCTAAAGCAGCCGATGCCGACAAACCTTTCTTTTTGTATCTGGCTTACACAGCGCCACATTGGCCGATTCAGGCAAAAAAAAAGGATATTGATAAATACCGGGATCGTTATAAAAAGGGCTGGGGTGCATTGCGTGCAGAGCGTTACAAACGTATGCTTGATTTAGGTTTGATTGACCAAAGCGTCGAGTTGTCTGAACAAGATTCCAGAGATTGGGAAAGCCTGAGTCCTGAGAAGCAGGAAGAGATGGCATTACGTCGCGCTATCTATGCCGCTCAGGTTGATCGAATGGATCAGAATATAGGTAAGCTCATTCAACATCTGGATAAAAAAGGTTTGAGAGATAACACTATTATTGTATTTCTGGATGATAATGGTGCTTGTGCAGAAGGTGGAATGTTAGGCGGCGGTCCAGCAGACCAACTTGAAACTTTGGAAGGCTATTTCCTTACCTACGGTCAGGCGTGGGCAAATGCTTCAAACACACCTTTTAGAAAATACAAACACTGGTTGCATGAGGGTGGAATTTCATCTCCTTTAATCATCAACTGGAAGGGTAAAATCTCACCTGCACAACAAGGAAAAACAATCAATCAATACGGTTTTCTGCCTGATATTATGGCAACTTTCGTAGATGTCACTAATGCAAATTATCCGGCAGAATTTAAAGGGAATTCCATTCCTGTTTTAGAAGGCCAGAGCTTACTGCCTTTACTTGGCGGAAGCAATAACGAAGTTCACAAGGCTCCAATTTTTTGGGAACACGAGGGTAATAAAGCGGTACGCCTTGGCGAATATAAATTGGTGATGGAATGGAAACGGGAAAACAACAACTGGGAGCTTTACAATATTGATAAAGACCGAAGTGAAACCAATGATCTTGCCACCGTTTACCCTGAAAAAGTATCGGAACTTTCGCATATGTGGGAGCAGTGGGCTAAAGAAAAAGGAGTTGAAGAATGGGATAAAATCCTGGAGCTGCAAAAGAGAAAATAAATAAGTTTTAAATAGAAATACATCGCTTACCAGGCAAATTCACACATGAAAAAATATCAGATTATTCTTTTGCTAGCAGGTTTTAGTTTACAAAGTCTGTTTGCACAAAATCAGGCGAAGCCCAATATTTTATTCATAATGGCCGATGACTTGACCAAATATGACATTCAGCCATATGGGAGCGTAGATGCGATAACGCCTACGATGAATGCTTTGGCTTCTGAAGGTATGAAATTGAATAAGGTTTATCAGGCATCGCCTATGTGTTCGCCTACACGTCACAATTTGCTTACGGGAATTTACCCGGTGCGTTCGGGAGCATATCCCAATCATACGTTTGCAAAGCCAGGTACCAAGTCGGTTGTACAATACCTGCAACCGCTGGGATATCGAGTGGCTTTGTCTGGCAAACGTCACATTCTGCCTAAAGCGATTTTCGACTTTGAATATTTAGATGGTGAAGGTCCGGGAGAGCAAGATCCTGAAATGGATAAAGTCGGAGCTTTTTTCGCAGATGTTTCTAAGAACGATGATCCGTTTTGTTTGTATATGAACTTTACGTCGCCTCACGCACCTTATACGTATGGAGATAAATCGCTTTTTAAAGCTGAAGACCTAAGCTTACCACCCAATATTGCTGATACTCCAGAGACTCGTAAGAAGTATGTAGGTTATTTAGCCGAAATCAATTATTTGGACACCCAGCTCAAGCAAACTTTTAAAATGCTGGAAGCCAATGGTCTTGCTGAAAATACGCTGATTATGTTCTGTACAGAGCAGGGAAGTAGTTTTCCATTTGCGAAGTGGACCCTTTACCACGCGGGCATTACTTCAGGAATTCTGGTAAAATGGCCGGGGAAAATTAAGCCCGGAAGTGAAAGCGATGCGTTGATTGAATTTTCAGATATATTACCCACGTTTATCGAGTTAGCAGGAGGCGAGCAGCCAGAAGGGTTGGATGGTAAATCGATTCTTCCGGTTTTGCTGGGTGAAAAGGAAACGCATAAAGAATATACCTACTCGCTTCAAACCACGCGAACGATTTATAGTGGGGCTGAGTATTATCCCAGTCGGGCGGTTTCCAATGGAGAATATCGACTTATTTTAAACTTAACTCCCGAAGCTCATTTTCAGAACACGGTTGTGATGCGCGATAGTTATTTTAAAGAATGGGAGCAAAGCGATGACCCAAAAATTTTGAAGCTGCACGATGCCTATATAAATCGACCTGCAGTTGAATTGTATAACGACTTAAACGATCCTTACAACCTTAATAATCTTGCGGAAGATCCAAAGTATGCTGGTTTGATTTCGCAACTGCGAAAAAAACTAGATGAATGGATGATTTACTGCGGTGATACAGGTATCGCTACCGAGTTGGAAGCAGATGAGCATATTCGCGGGAAGGATTTTAAAATTGATGTAGTTGCGAAATATATGCCGTTACTTCCGGCAGTACAGGAAGGGAATTTTGAAGTACCCAAACCTGGTTATTATAGTTTTTATTCAAAAGAAGCAGGAAGCATTAGTGTAGATGGCAAGACTTTGTATTTTGGAAATACAGCAGGGGAAAGCTATGCAGATTATGTGGTAGTACATTTAGATACAGGAAAACATATGTTGACTAACAGCAAGACTTTAAAATTATCCTGGTCAGGACCCGATCAATCGCGAGCAGCTTTTAATCCTGTAGAGTAATCTTGCTAGAATTTTTAGTAACGATGTAATCTAAAGTAGGTAGGCGTAACTCCTTTTAATTCTTTGAATTTTCTATTGAAGTTGGCTGTGTTTTGAAATCCGCATTGCTCAGCAATTATAGCAATAGATAGATCTGGACTACTATAAATGAGCTTACATGCATTTTCTATGCGTATTTCAATCAGGAATTGAAAGAAGGTTTTGTTGGTACGTTTTTTAAAATACCTGCAAAAGGCATTTTTACTCATATTGGCGATTTCAGCAATACCATCTAGGGTTATAGCTTCCATATAATTTTCCATCGCATAGTTGAACACGTCATTCATACGTTTTCCCTCATCATCACTATATTTCTTTTTATAAACAAAGGAGGATAGGGCAACCTTATCGGCTTGCGCTATTTCATTTAAAACCTGCAATAGCGAACTGATGCGTTGCACTTTATTCTGTTTATAAAGACTTAGAAATAGCTCTATAAGTCGCTTTTTCCCGGAGATAATCTTCATACCATAATCTGATTCTGCCCAAAAGTTATCTAAAACTTCAAGATCAGGTAAATCAAAAAAGTGTTTTCCAAAGGAGTTTCGATTAAAAAAAAGCGTTTTGACCAGCGATTTTTCGGTTGCATTGGCATCTGATCTGAATACGTGTGGTACATAACTACCTAGAACCAGAATGTCTCCGCTCTTGTAATCGTTAATGGTATCACCCACTATTAAAGTACCACTACCTCGTTCTACATAACTTATTTGAATCTCGCTGTGCTGATGCAACTGGTCATACAAAACATATAAATGATCTTCCTGATATACTAAAGCCTCATTCTCGGGCTTGGGAATTTTAAAGGGGAGAACTTTCATTTCAACAATATTTTTGTAAATATTGCTAAAAATCTTCAAACTGTTAGGTGTTCAGGGTAATATAGTATTAGTTTAAGCTAACATATGGTAAGAGGGCTCTTTTAGTAACATCTAATTTTGTCAAAAACGTATTTAAATTGGGAAAGATTTGTCAATACTAACTGCAGTTAATAGACCTTAAATGGGGTTTAGGTTTTCTAATTAATCTTTCAATAATGGTTAATCTGAAGTTTAGTAGTATTAAGAACCTGATTTAATTGCTTATACCATTCCATCTTATAAAATTTTAATATCAATGAATTTTAGAGTTTTACTATTACTGAGTGCTTTAAGTATCTGTTCATTTAAGCTTTTTTCACAAAGTGGAGATCAGATTTTAGATGGAATTGGAGAAACAGGATTGGTTTCCCGCTATATTTTTGATGGAAATACCAAAGACTGGTCGCGAAATAACCTACACGCACAATTAAAAAACAGCTCGGCATTATATCTGGAGGATACTCAATTTGATAAAGTGCTTGCTCTAAAACCTCAGGAAGAATCATTTATTGCTATACCTGGCCCTGCTTTAAATAATTTAGAATCACTTAGTATATCGACGTGGGTATATTTGAATTCAGAGAATACTGATACGTACATTTATGACTTTGGAAGTTTTGAAGGTGGTAGATTTTCCCTTGTAACTGCAGGATCGACTTCAAATACATTTAAGGCCCGACTTTTAAAAGGTAGTTCAACAAGTTTCGCAGTCAATTTTCCAAAAATAGATACCGGAAAATGGGTTCATTTTGTTGTGGTGATTGATGTTTTTGATAAAAAAATGAAAGCCTTTCTCAATGGTAACCTGGTAGATTCGGTTCTAATCGGAACTTTGGAGTTAGAGACTTTTTTCAATTCTTCAAATTCGAGAAACAAATTGTATTTGGGAGGTTCAATAGCCGACGAATCAAATTATTTAGACGCGCGTTTACATGATTTCAGAATTTATCGGGTACCCTTAACTGAAAATCAAATTTCTGGCATTTACCAAAATGCATTAGATGAAGAAGGAGGCAGTTTTATAAATGAGCGCCCAGAAGATGCCGAAGACCTCCAGCAATTTGCAGATACTGCTCCGCAATTGTATGTGCAGTTTTTGAAAAGTGTTTCTCCTATAGAATTAGAAACTCCTCAAGGGACGTTACCTCGATTACCTCGTTATGTAGATGCCAAATATTATAATGGAATAAAGGGACCTCAGGTACGGGTTCTTTGGCCAGCTCCTAAAAATAATGATGAGGTTTCACAAGCAGGTGAGTATGTGATTACCGGCCGTATCGCGGGATCAGATTTAAAACCTCAGGCAAAAGTTACCGTTAAAGGAAACTTTTCTCAAAAGACCCCCAATTTAAAATTGACTTCTTTCCCTTTAAATCAGGTATCACTTGATGTTAATAAGCAAGGAGAGGAATCGAAGTTTATAGAAAACCGCGACAAGTTTATAAGCACACTGGCTCAAACAAATCCAGATGATTTTCTATATATGTTTAGAAATGCATTTGGAGAGGAGCAACCACAGGGAGCTGAAGCTCTTGGCGTTTGGGATACTCAGGAGACAAAATTAAGGGGGCACGCCAGTGGTCACTATTTAACCGCATTGGCACAAGCCTATGCAAGTACTTCTTATGAGCCTACACTTCAAAAAAGCTTTAAAGATAAAATGGAGTATATGGTAAATATACTTTATGATCTAGCTCAAAAGTCAGGAAAACCAGCAGGTGAAAGTAAAACCGGAGTTTCAGACCCTACAAAGGTACCTGTGGGTTTGGGGAGATCGGGATATGATTCTGATTTGAGCGAAGAAGGTATACGTACAGATTATTGGAATTGGGGAGAAGGTTATATAAGCGCTTATCCTCCAGATCAGTTCATTATGCTTGAGAATGGAGCTACTTATGGCGGTCAGCCAACTCAGATTTGGGCACCCTATTATACGTTACATAAGATATTGGCTGGGCTAATTGCTGTTTATGAAGTGAGCGGTGATGAGAAAGCACTTCAAATAGCAAAAGGCATGGGAAGTTGGGTTTACGCACGCTTGAGTAAAGTGCCTACCGAAACCTTAATTTCTATGTGGAATCGCTATATCGCTGGTGAATTTGGAGGTATGAATGAGTCGATGGCACATCTTTACCGAATTACAAAAGATCCAAAATATCTGGAAACCGCCAAACTCTTTGACAACATCAAGGTTTTTTATGGTAATGCAAATCATTCACACGGTTTAGCGAAAAATGTAGATACCTACAGAGGATTGCATGCCAATCAACATATTCCTCAGATAATAGGAGCTATCGAGATGTATCGCGATTCTGATGAAGCTGATTATTATAATGTGGCAGATAATTTTTGGTACAAAACCACAAATGATTATATGTATAGCATTGGCGGAGTGGCCGGTGCACGAAACCCTGCCAATGCAGAATGTTTTATAAGTGCTCCGGGTACTTTATACGAAAATGGATTTTCGGCAGGAGGTCAAAATGAAACCTGTGCAACATATAATATGCTCAAATTAAGTAGAGATCTGTTTATGTTTGACCCCAGGGCTGAACTAATGGATTATTATGAGCGTGCCCTTTACAATCACATTCTGGCTTCTGTAGCAGAAGACAGTCCGGCAAATACCTATCACGTGCCACTAAGAGCCGGTTCAATCAAGCAATTTGGTAATCCCGATATGAAAGGCTTTACATGTTGTAATGGTACTGCAATTGAGAGTAGTACAAAACTTCAGAATACTATTTATTTCAGGAGTGTTGACAATCAGGCGCTTTATGTGAATCTGTTTATTCCTTCTACGCTTAACTGGAAAGAACGAAATATTGTTATTAAACAAGAAACTTCATTTCCGAATGAGGGGCAAAGTCAATTTAAGATCTCAGGTTCAGGAAAATTCACTTTGAATCTTCGAGTTCCTAAATGGGCTAATAAAGATTTTAAAGTTCGCATAAATGGAAAGAAGCAACGGTTGAACTCAAACCCAGGATCTTATCTGGCAATTGTGCGTAACTGGAAGGATGGTGATCTTGTAGAGGTCGAAATGCCATTTCAATTTCACCTGGAGCCTGTTATGGATCAGCAAAATATAGCGAGTCTATTTTATGGTCCCATTTTGCTCGTTGCTCAGGAGAAGGAACCAGTTAATACCTGGAGAAAAGTAAGTTTTGATGCTAAAAAACTGAATAAAAGTATTGAAGGAAACCCAAAAGAGTTACAGTTTTTTATAGATGGGGTTGAGTATAAGCCTTTTTATGAATCCTATGGAAGATACTCAACTTATTTAGATGTTTCTCTCAATTAACTCAAAGACATCCTTTAAAAACTAACCTCAAGAATTTATATGAGAAAATTAGATTTTATTTTACTTCTATTGCTTGTCTTTTTTACGAGTATAGGCTTACAGGCTCAATATTGGAAAAATCTTAAAAGTAAAGAGTCCACTTTGGGAGTTGCAGAAATTTATCAAAAATTTGAAACTCCCAGTTTTGAATTAAAATTGGTAAGAGCATCTCAAACGGTTGCTGGTCTACGACCCTTAAGCAATTTAAATTTTGACTTTACTCCGGGTGATCGTATTGAGATTAGGGATAAGGACAGTTTATATCATTTAGGAGATATTAATTTAAGAATCAGTGTTGATGGCAAAGCCTATAAAACCTTTTCTACCGCAGCAGATCGTAAGGCAATTACTCCATTAGAAGTTTCAGGCAATGTACTGGCTGCCGCAGATCTTACCAATACCTTACCCGGTGATATTCCGGTTAGAATACAACGTTTTTATGAGGTGGTAAATGATCAACTGGTATTGCGTTTTGAAATTACCAATAAAACTAATCAGGAGTTAGAAATAGGAGCTTTGGGTGTGCCTATGATATTTAATAACATTCTGGAGGGTAAGTCGCTCAATGAAACTCATGCGCAAAATGTATTTTTTGATCCATACATAGGTCTTGATGCAGGCTATTTAGAAGTTAAGCGTTTAAGTGGTGAAGGCCCAGCTCTTCTAGTATTACCTGTAGAAAATGCATCTTTTGAAGCCTACAGACCTTTATTAGATGATTTAACGCCACGCAGTATTGTATTTGAAGGTTTTCATGAATGGATGGTTCACAGTAAGGCCTATGCTGAAAAGGAATGGTCTGGGGTTTCACAATGGAATACACCCACATCATTGAAATTGAAAGCCAATGAATCAAAGAATATTTCATTTAAACTTATTCTTTCTGAAGGAATTCAGGAAATTCAAAAAACACTTAAAAAAGAAAATAGACCTGTAGTGACCGGAATTCCGGGATATGTACTTCCGCAGGAAACAATTGGTCAACTCTTTGTAGATTATGAAAGTGAAATCAAGTCGATTGATATTCAGCCTAAAGGCGCAATTACACTAAAGGAAACTGGTAAAACTGCGAATGGTATCAAAAAGTTTCAGGTTGAAGGTAACGATTGGGGTAGAGCAGTAGTTACCCTGACTTATGCAGATGGTTTAAAGCAAACCATTAATTATAAAGTTATTAAGTCGGAAAGCGAAGTGGTTAAAGATTTTGGTCATTTTCTAACAACTGAGCAATGGTTTGATAAAGCAGATCCTATTTTTGATCGTAATCCTTCGGTTATCAGCTATGATTATGAGACTAAAAAGCAATTAACTCAGGATAGTCGTGCCTGGGTTGCAGGTCTTAGTGACGAAGGTGGTGCAGGTAGCTGGCTTGCAGCTATTATGAAACAACATATTCAGCCAGATAAAGAAGAACTTATTAAACTTCAGACTTTTGTAGATAGTACTCTTTGGGGAACTATTCAATATAATGAAGGGAAGCATAAATATGGCGTTAAGAAAAGTGTTTTTTATTATGAGCCCGATTCATTGCCAAAAGGGACTTATGATGATTCTGTAAATCATAATACCTGGGCTGCCTGGAATCACGTACATGCCAATGACCCTGGTCGTTCGTATAACTATCCACACGTGGCAGCTGCTTACTGGACGATGTACAGACTTGCCAGATATCATAAAGGTCTGGTTGAAAATAAGCCCTGGGATTGGTATCTGAAGTAGACCTATCATACGGCAGTGGCTATGGTTGAGCAGGCACCATATTATGCCCAATTCGGGCAAATGGAAGGCTCTGTATTTCTCTATATTTTAAAAGATCTTCAATTAGAAAATTACACTGATATGGCCTCAGATCTTGAGGAACGAATGAGGAAAAGAGCCATTCACTGGGATGCACTTGAGTATCCATTTGGTAGTGAGATGCCTTGGGATTCTACCGGGCAGGAAGAGGTATATATGTGGTCTGATTATTTTGGTTATGATTATAAAGCCTGGATAACTATGCGTGCAATTTTAGCGTATATGCCAACCATGCCGCACTGGGCTTATAATGGAAATGCTCGAAGATACTGGGATTTTCTATACGGAGGTAAATTATCTAGAGTAGAACGCCAAATACACCATTATGGATCATCGCTCAATGCAATTCCTGTTTTAAAACAATATAGAAAAACGCCTGAAAACCTGTATTTACTAAAAGTAGGTTATGGAGGTCTTTTAGGCGGAATTGCTAATATTACTCAAGATGGTTTTGGTCCTGCGGCTTTTCACTCCTATCCCTCAACCTTAAGAATCGATTATATTTCCGGGGATTATGGTTCTGGATTTTATGGTTATGCTGTAAATACGTCTTCCTATCTTACCAAAGATGAAGAGCTGGGATGGCTTGCTTTTGGAGGTAATCTAACTGAAAGTGATGATGAAGTAACAATTAGACTTACCACAGCAGCAAAATCTAAAGTTTATATTGCTCCAAGAAGATTATGGCTTTCATTAGATGCAGGCACTTTTGACTCGGTTTCGTATAACACAAAAACTGGTCAACTACAAGTTGTACTTGACGAAGCAACACCACATACGCCAACAGCATTTTTAAGAGTGAGTGATGAAAATGTCAATTTGGATTATCTCAAAGAGAGAGGAGCATACCAAATTGCATTAAAGGATAAAAAACTTAGGTTGAGGTTATAGTTAATTATAATAACGGAAAAAGCCCTTTGAAAATCATTTTCAAAGGGCTTTTAAATTTTTGATAGGTTCAGTTCTTAACCTTCACCTAGAAGTTCCTGCATTTTAGAAACAAGAGCTTCTCCGCGTAAATTGGTTTCAATGATAGTACCTTCAGAATCTATAAGATAGGTTGCAGGTATTGCAGTTACACCATACTTACGAGCTACAGGATCCTGCCATTCCATAAGATTAGAAACGTGATGCCGGGTCATTTTATCATTTTCAATAGCAGCCAGCCACTTATCGCGAGCCGCAGCACGATCTAGCGATACGCTGATGATATTTAATCCTTTGTCGTGATATTGGTTATACACGTTTACCACATTTGGATTTTCAGCTCTGCAGGGTTTGCACCAACTTGCCCAAAAGTCAATAATAGTATATTTAGATCCCATTGCTTCTGCAAGAGAGAGTTCGTCTCCTTCAGGTGTTGGTGCAGTAAAATCTGGAGCTTTATTGCCTACCTCTGCAAGTGAAGCTGCTGCCTCACGTTCTTTTGCCTGAGCAATCATTTCCTTAAGTTTCACGCCTTTCTGCATTTCCTGAAGTCTCTTGTCAAGCTTATCAAAAAGTGCTTCGGCACGGTTGGCATCAATGGTACGCGTACCTACTAAATCTGAAAGTACAATGATGCTCACAAACTTATCGGTGTTGTCTTCAATAAGTTCAACACGTCTTTCTGTATCTTCAGTATTAATTTGCTCAAATTCTGACCGTAATGCAGCAATGCCGTTGGTGTCACCAGCACGTTGTAAACTCATCGCCTGTTCCTGCAATTTGTTTTTTCTCTTATTTGATGCAACAACATCATTATAGTACAGTTTGAAAAAATCATTTTCATCACCACCATTAATTTTAGAGGTGTACAAACTGTCTTTATAGGCTCTAACGCTGATGTTTTCATTTTCAGCAATTAGAATAACGGTTCCCTGTGCAGCTTCAAAACCTAAAACCATCATTTCAGGATCTTTTACTTCGGCGGGGTCAAAACTAAATTCGCCTTGTTCAATGACTGTGGTATCAAGTCCTACAAGTCGGTTATTCTCATCTATTTTTTGAAGATATACTTTGGTATTGTTATCGATATCAGGGGTAGTTCCTGAAATTTTAAAATCAGACTCTTCTGCACATGATACAGCTAAAGCACTGGCCAGTGCGGCTAAAATTATTCGTTTCATAAATCTAAATTATAATGCCGCAATATACGGGATTTATAACTTTTAGATACAGTCTAATTAATTATATAACCGGCTACAATTAGGAGATGAGGCACAGTCTTTGACTAATTTAAGTGTAAATTATTAAAATGAAAGTAAGTTTAAAGCTGTGTTAAAGACTAACAGGCTGTTGATATTATAGTCAATTTTGACTAAATTCTATTTAAATTCAATCTGATGGAAGAGTTACAGGATTTCCCTTTGAAAGTACAATTTAGCCTTAAATTAGTTTTTGAGATGCTTGAGAAGCGTATGAAGCAATCTCAAAATCCGATTACGCAAAAGTATATGAAGTCTATACTTGATTATGCAAAGGATTTCCCTGAATTTTCAGAAGGTATCGAAGATTTTTCTCGTCTTAAAGATTATGATGAGCCCTTAAGTACATTGCTCGATAATTTATTTCCTGCAGCACTTACTAAGAATGAAATTAAAGCTGCAACGATTCCATTTCAGAATAAAATCTTTAATCCTACACGCCGGTTTGCAAAAATTCTTGAAGAGGCTGGTGAGGATTTTGAATTGAAAATTCGTGATCTGGACTCTGATTTTTATTATATACTGGGCTGTGTTGTGATTCTAAAATCTTACTACGGATATGAATTTGATATGAGCCGTCCTTTTTACTATGAGATTCCTGATAAAGATGGTATTGTACGGAGTTATAGGGCTGCACTAAATGCAGATTTTACCTATTGTGAACCAACTGACCAGGCTATCGAGATCACACCAGAAATCGCAGATAAGCTAATCGCAAATGGTTACGATTGTGAGCTTTGGAAAGAATATTTCCCACCTAAAAGCTGGATTTTAAAAGGTATATCTATCTTAAATCTTACCGATGTTACCGTAGATGATTCTATATCAGATTTAAAAAGCACCTTACTTTCAAAGAAAAAACTTAGTGAAAATGCCGCCAAGCAGTTTCAGGAAATCTTTAGTGCCATTTTTAATATAGCTGATCTACGCGTTGGTTTCACAGAATTTGATAAAGGGAATAATTTTTTCACTCAAATGTCTGATGAGAAAATGCAGACGAGTTTTATTCTTAATAATGAAACGCGTAATGATTGCCGTAAGAGTATGTGTGGTAATGCATACAATGCTTTGGTAATGGATAAGAGTTATTTTGTAATACCAGATGTTGAGGAGTATGCGCGTAAAAATAATGATAATATTCTGGCAAAAAATCTTCTTGAGCAGGATGTGAAAAGTTGTATTCTGGCACCCATTTCAAAAGGTGAGGATTTAATAGCTGTGCTCGAACTGGTTTCTGGCAAGCGTAACAAATTGCATAGTCTTAATGCTGCCAAACTTGACGATGTCATGCCGTTTATAGTCTCAACTGTAGAACGCAAGCGAAATGATCTGGAAAATCGCATCAAAGCGGTAATTCAGAGTGAGTGTACCAGTATCCACCCGAGTGTTCTTTGGATTTTTGAAGAGGAAGCCAAGCGATTTATAAAAAATCAGGATGCGGGTAAATTTGCTGCATTTAAAGATATTGCTTTCGAAGACGTTTATCCACTCTATGGTCAAATTGATATTGTAGGCTCTTCAGATGAACGTAATAGCGCCATTCAAAAAGATATACTCATTCAACTTAAAATGGTTGATACCATTCTTGAATTGGCTCTTAAGGCTCAGCCAATGCCTATTTATGAGCAGGTAAAATTCCGAATTGAAGAATTTACAACTCAGGTTAATGAGCAACTTAATGCCAATAGTGAAAGTGAAGTTTTCGCTTTGCTAAAAGAAGAAGTGAATCCCCTGCTGAATCACCTGAACACTAAAATTCCTGAACTTAAAAAAGCTATTGATAACTACAAAACGGCTATTAATAAGGATACGGGACTTATTTACGAGAATCGTAAGCATTATGACGAGACTGTACAACTCATAAATCAGAATCTGGCGACTTTTATAGACCGCAAGCAGCAGGAAGCTCAGGAGATTTTTCCGCACTATTTTGAGCGTTATAAAACAGATGGAGTAGATCATAATATCTACATTGGTGCATCTATGACGCCCAGCAGTGCTTTTAACGAGGTGTATTTATACAACCTGAGATTGTGGCAACTTTCCACGATGTGTGAGATGGA
Source organism: Leeuwenhoekiella sp. (assembly GCA_964219495.1). Lineage (GTDB taxonomy): Bacteria > Bacteroidota > Bacteroidia > Flavobacteriales > Flavobacteriaceae > Leeuwenhoekiella. The sequence continues at coordinate 38,166 of CAXPQP010000027.1, forward strand.
AAATCATTTCTACCACAAGCAGGAGGGAGCAGAATTGCAATTGGATGCGGCTTCATTAATATTGGTTTTCAGCACCACCTTGTCTATTCGATACCGAATGGACGAGAAAAAATTTGATGTTGATGGTACTTATAATGCGCGTTATGAGATTATTAAGAAGCGAATTGATAAAGCCTGTATCAAAGGAAGTGATGAACGGGTAACTCAAAAGGGGAAAATTGCAATCATTTATTCTCAGGATGCTGATGCTGAAGAATACACGCGTTACATTCATTATTTACAACGTAAAAAGTACCTTGGGCAGGACATTGAATACGTAGAACTCGAAGATGTACAGGGAGTAGTAGGATTGAAAGCTATACGTGTTGATGTGTTGTATACTTCAAAACTACCCCGTTCTAAAGAAAATCAGACCATCACGTATGATGATCTGATGGAAGTTTTAGACTCGTAAATTATTCTGATTACATTATTGAGAAAGCGATAATAAAACTGATCACCGATACGATAATACCTACCATGAACACGGTATAGGTTGTTCTCAAGAGCATATATTTCTTATTCAGCACAACACCTAGAAGATATAAATCTTTAGTTAGAGCTTCATAGATGTAATCTTTGTCGTAGATGATTTCGTTAATCGCCCATTGATACTGGTCGTATTTCATTTTATGGAAATTACCAAAGAACAAAATGTTTACTTGTTTCTTTTTAACCTGTTCTCTTGTAAACTCGCCTGAAGTAACATTAGGTCTTGTAGATAGTATCGACATAATTATAGAAGCCACACTAAATAAAACCAGAATTAACGTTGGTACCAGCAAATGTCTGTTACTAGGTGCATCCAATTTTGGGATCATATTAGAAAGTGCTAGCGAAATAATAATCGCATTTACAGAAAGTAGAATGTTTGCTTTGGTATCTGCAATGTCACTTAATTTAATATGATTACGCAAAGTGGTACGGTATAAAGTTTGAACGCCCCGATCTGGACTTTCATCTTTATATTTAGCCTTAAGCTTGGCCTTAATTTCCTCTTTTTTATACTTTTTCTTTTTTTTCTTTTCTTTCTTTAAAAGAGAGATAAGATTTTCATCCTTTTGAGCTTTCCAGTTGCGTGCGGCGTAGTCGGTATAGAATCGATGTTTATTGGTAAACATATCTATATTTTCTTCACGCCACTGAGTAGGCGTAAAATCGGCACTGCCGGTAAGTAAAAGTTCCTGTCTTAAGAATTCGCTGGTTTGTTTGTAATAGTCTTTTGCAAAATGTGAATTGTCGGCATCTTTAAGAATGCGTTCCATTTCATTTTGAGGTTCAACACCCATTTTGGTAGAACCGATTAGATCTATAACCATTTGTTGAATTTCAGGATCGGTTTCCTGACCTTTCATATACTCTTTAGCGATCTTAATACTGGCATCTTCATGACCATCACGGGTAACTGTATAACCCGTGTCATGCAACCAAGCAGCAAGCACTAGCGCCTCTTTCTGTTTAACATTAATTTCAGACTTATCGGCGATTTCTTTAGTACTTTTAACCACTCTGACAGTGTGATTATAGTTATGATACAAGTAACTATTTGGAAGCTTTTCTTTAAAAAGTTCCAGAACAAATTGATCTGCTTTTGAGATTGATTTGGATTCTTTTTCTGCAGTTTCTGCCATAGGAGAATTGATTAAACAAGTAACGAAAAGTACAAAAAAGAATTTCGAATATAATTTTCATGATAAAAAATAACATACTTCTAACACTTGTTAGCGTCTTGTTTTTTTCGGCCTGCGCCACTTATACAAACCGTTATCGTAATGATGTAGAGCAGGGGGAATTTCCGGAAGGAAAAAAAATAGCACGTACATTCTATCTTATAGGTGATGCCGGAAATGCGAATATGGGTGAAAGCACCGAAGGACTGATTTTATTCAAAAAAATATTGGAAGAGTCTAATGATCCTAACTCTTTTGCCATTTTCCTAGGTGATAATATTTACCCGGTAGGGATGCCCGATGAGAATTCACCCGAACGTGCTATATCAGAACATCGTATCGATGTGCAGGTTGAAGCATTTGCTAATTATAAAGGTACTCCTATCATTATCCCAGGAAATCATGACTGGTACAATGATGGTTTAAACGGTCTTAACCGGGAAGAAGATTATATCAAGGAAATTACCGGGAAAGACGATATTTTCTTACCTCAAAACGGTTGTCCCCTTGTAAGCTATGACGTTAATGAAAATGTTCATCTTATTATCATAGATACCCAGTGGTATCTTGAAGATTGGAACAAGAATCCAAAAATTAATGACAAGTGCGATTTAATTAAAGATCGCGAAAAGTTCTTTATTGAATTTCAAAACGAACTTAAAAAGAATCAACAAAAAACCGTTGTAATTGCAATGCACCACCCGATGTACACTAATGGTGTTCACGGGGGTAAATTTGCATTAGACAAGCACCTATATCCATCACAACAAAAGCTTCCTCTTCCCATTCTGGCTTCACTTGTGACTCAGGTGCGTACACAAGGAGGCGTTTCAAAACAGGACCGTTTTAACGAGAAGTATAACGAACTGATGAAGCGTTTGCGTGCGATTTCAAAAGATGTGAAAAAATCCATTTTCGTCTCTGGTCACGAGCATGGCTTGCAATACATCGAACACGAGGAGGTTAAACAAATAGTTTCGGGTTCTGGCTCTAAATCTTCATATGCTTTTTTAGGAGCAGACGGACTGTTTAGTAGCGATTACGAAGGTTTCGCCCGTCTCGATATCTTTGAAGATGGTTCTTCATTTGTACGCTATTACGGTACCAATCAGGAAACCGGTGAGCCAGAACTCTTCTTTCAAAGACAGGTTTATGCCCCAGATAAAATCAAAGATTATTCTAATCTCACTACCGAATACCAACCTACAATTCAGGCTTCAGTATATACCATTGAAGAAACAGATCGATCGGATTTTTTTGAAAATGTATGGGGTGAGCAATATCGGGACGTCTATGGTAAGAAGGTTACTGTTCCGGTAGCTTTACTCGACACATTACACGGTGGACTTAGAGTGATACGCCCGGGTGGAGGCAGTCAAACGACATCCTTGCGTCTTATGGATGCCGAAGGTAAAGAATACAATATGCGTTCCTTGCGTAAAACTGGTGTGCAGTTTCTTCAAAATACTATTCTAAAGCAGAATGAGGATATGGAAGAAGATTTGCATTTAAGCCTTCCTCAAAATTTGATTCAGGATTTTTATACTGCAGCGCATCCATACGGAGCCTTTGCAATACCAGCTCTTAGCAATGCAGCCGGTGTCTTAAGTACAAAACCGAAATTATTATATGTGCCCAAACAACCTTCTTTAGGGATTTATAATGAAAGTTTTGGAGATGAATTGTATATGATTGTTGAGCGACCAACCGAAGAGTTTGATGGAGCAATTTTCAACTATCCCGATGATATAGAAAGTACAGATGATATTTTAGATAAAATACGCAGTGATGAAGAAAATATAATTGCAGAAACCACTTATGTTCGCGCCAGGATGTTTGACATGCTTATCGGGGATTGGGACCGCGATAATGACCAGTGGCGTTGGGCAGAATATAAAAATCAAAACGGAAAAGATGTTTTTGTTCCTATCCCAAGGGATCGAGATCAGGTATTTACCAATTTTGATGGCGCCGTTTTAGGAATTGCACAAACGCTTTTTGGTGCTGCCAAGCAATTTCATACCTATGATGAGAATCTTCAGGACATAGAATGGTTTAATAAGGAAGGTATAAAACTAGATCGAGCACTGGCTCAGCAATCGGGTAAAGAAGTCTGGTTAGATCAGGCTCGATTATTACAGGAACGTATTACAGATTCTGTTATAGAAAACGCATTTGATCAATTACCTCCAGAAGTTAGAAGTGGTCAATCTATTGAGAATATTAAAGAAAGCCTTAAAGGTCGCAGAGATAAAATCGTAGAGATTGCTGAAACCTATTATAATTATCTGGCAGAATTACAAATGGTTACCGGTACCGATAAGGATGATTATTTTGAAATCACTCGGGGTAATAACCAGACTACAGTTAAAGCCTGGCGTATAAAAGATGGGGAAAAGGCTGATGTTTTAATCGACCGTACCTATTATTCTGAAGAAACCAACCAACTATGGATTTATGGTTTGGATGATGATGACGTTTTTGAAGTTAAAGGAAGTGGTAATAATCCTATTTTTATAAGAATTATTGGGGGTCAGAATAATGATATTGACCGTATTTATAATGGTCGCCGACTAAAAATATACGATCATGAGTCTTTACCCACTACGATTGAATCGAGTGGTGCAGCTAATTTTAGACTGACAGATGTGTATGACGACAACACCTATGAGTATAAAAAGGATATTTTACGTTACAACGCACT
>CAXPQP010000028.1:0-36432 GCA_964219495.1 Leeuwenhoekiella sp.
CCTTGAAGTCCAGCGTTTTGAAGATATACAGTACCAAGTCGATGACGTTTTTGAACTCGTCTTTTAATTGGTCCGGCGTACAGAAAATATGCGCATCATCCTGAGTAAAGCCACGTACACGAGTTAAACCGTGCAATTCCCCACTTTGCTCATAGCGATATACCGTACCAAATTCAGCAAAACGTTTGGGTAGATCACGGTAACTCCATTGCTGTGAATTGTAAATTTCACAGTGATGCGGGCAGTTCATAGGTTTTAAAAGAAATTCTTCACCCTCCGCAGGAGTGGTAATAGGCTGAAAACTATCCTCACCATATTTAGCATAATGGCCCGAAGTAACATACAATTCCTTTTGACCAATGTGAGGTGAAACAACCATTTCGTAACCTGCTTTCTTTTGAGCAGCTTTCAAGAAGTTTTCTAAACGTTCACGCAAAGCGGCACCTTTTGGCAGCCATAATGGCAGTCCCTGACCAACTTTTTGTGAAAAAGTGAATAACTGAAGCTCCTTACCTAATTTACGGTGATCTCTTTTTTTAGCCTCTTCAAGCAATTCAAGATATTCCTTAAGATCTTTCTGTTTTGGAAATGATATTCCATAGACACGGGTTAATTGAGGTTTATTCTCATCACCTCTCCAGTATGCCCCTGCAACACTCATCAACTTTACCGCTTTTACAAAGCTAGTGTTTGGTAAATGTCCGCCGCGACACAAATCGGTAAACGTATCGTGATCGCAGAAGGTTATGCTTCCGTCTTCAAGATTCTCTATCAACTCAACCTTATATGGGTTTTCTTGTTTTTTATAAAAATTTAAAGCGTCTGCTTTTGAAACACTACGCATGCTAAACTCATGTTTACCACGAGCGATATCGAGCATTTTATCTTCAATCTTTTTGAAGTCATTTTCGCTAAGCGATTTATCTCCAAGATCTACATCATAGTAGAATCCTTTTTCGATCGCAGGACCGATGGTTAGTTTAACTCCAGGATACAATTCTTCTAGTGCCTGCGCAAGAATGTGTGCAGAAGAGTGCCAAAAAGCTTTTTTTCCTTCATCATCATTCCAGGTATAAAGAACCAGCGAACCATCCTGTGTAAGAGGTGTGGTTATTTCAATGGTCTGGCCATTGTATTTTGCAGAAATCACGTTGCGCGCAAGTCCTGCACTAATGCTGTTTGCCACATCAAAAGGAGAGACGCCGCTTTCAAATTCTTTTACACTGCCATCTGGCAAAGTAACCTGGATCATAGTACAAAATTTAAGGCAGCAAAGATAAGGGCTTTCGGGAGAAAAACGGATGCCTGTTTTTAAAAATTAAAAAGAGCTAAAAGCTCAACTTTTTCTAATGATCATCAATCAGAAAACCTAAATTTTATATTCGGACTAGCTTAAGGCGTAAAATTGACTTAAACGCGTTAGTAACGCACATCTGCAATATCCTCGTTTTTGTCGAATTGAGCCTTGGCAAAGGGGCAGAGGGGCAGGATTTTTACTTCTTGTTTCCGGGCAAAAGCGACTGCCTGTTCCAGCAGTTTTTTACCAAAGCCTTTGCCGTTAAAACTTTCTTCGATACCGGTGTGATCAATGATAAATTTGCCGGTCCCGGCCCAGGTGTAGGTCATTTCTCCCGCAAAAACAGCACCCTCGTAAATGACAAAGCGGCCTTTGCGCTCGTTTTGTTCGTGTTCTATTCTGGTCATCGTTTTAGTTTTTGATGCTCAAGGCTCCGGAAGGACACCGGGCAACCTGACTGATTAATGCTTCTGAAGTGGCATTTTCGGGCTTGATCCAGGGGCGTTCTTTGGGGTTATACACCTGCGGAAGGGTTTTTACGCAAACGCCTGAGTGGATGCATTTTTCGGGATACCACAGGATGGTGACGTCTCCGTTGGTATAGGTTTTAGATGTCATAACGTGATTTTTAAGGTAAGGATTAGACTGCATTAAGTTACCACTAAAAACCGAGTTTTTTGGTTTTTGAAATTGATTGTTTTGCCTGATTGGCCTCCATTTAAGGTTCTTATTTTTAGTTGTTTAAACTTCTATAGCCTCTAAACATAAGAAAAAGAGCAAAACTTATAAAAATGATGCCACCACCCAAACCATTATGGGTTTTAAGTTCATTTGGGAATATGAACTGATCCCGTTCTTTATTAGTAAGCATTACCAGCGTTTTAGAATTCTTTAATTGGCGAAAGTTTTGGGCTGTTGTTCTTTTTGAAAAGCTCTTTCCCTGATAATAAATTTTCATAAAGTAATCCCTTTTGCGCAATTTATAACGGTCGATTACTCTCACTTCAACAGGCTGGTTTAGCTCTGTAATGGCTTTTGTGTTATACCATCCCAATATAAGCATTGAGCCTATAAATAATATGACTAACCCAGCAGTTATATATAGGTGATTTCCAAAAAAGGCGAGAAATTTTTTTAGCAAGGCTTATTTTTTTTCAATTGCATACGACGTGTCCAAATAAGCCCAAAGTAGTAGCAAAAATGGACTTAAAACCGGCAAGAGTATAAATGGTTTCTCTATGAATGTATTTTGACCAAAAAAGAAAAGGGCTACCGGCAAAATCATCGAAGCGATAAGCATCCATGACTTAATCTTTTTTTTTGCTTTGTAGGTTTTCATGTTTTTAAATTTCTGTCAACGGTTTGGCTAAACTGCGTTTTAATGCAGTTTAGATTTTGTTATAGTGCATTTTGCATATTCTGTGATAGAAACTCGGGCAATGCAGCTCATTAACTCATATTTTGCGTGTAAGTCATACCAAGTCGCAAGTTTCAGAGGAGTAAGGGTTTCATTCTTTTCTTCATTGAAACGGAAGATATTAAATGTCTTTTCAAAGAATCTGTTTCTGTTTGAGTTTTTATGCTCTTGATGAGGTGTTGATGTTCCTTTATGAATAAAATTTGACCTATAGGAATAAGTCTTTTTTATAATATCCTGTAATTCTTCGTCAGTTAATGAATTGGGAGTTAATTCAGGTTGGCGACTTACTTCTTCTGGATAATCTTGTCGGTAATCAAGCCCATCCCGTAGTAAATCGTCATCAATAGTTGCCTCCCAAGTTTCTTTTGGGGCGCATTCAAATATAAACTTAATAAACCTAGAAGATAATTGAGAGTCTTTTTCTACTTGGGAAAATTTAGCCCACAAATCTTCGTATTTTTTTGCTAAACTGCTAATTATTAAATTTTCACTTTTTCTTAAATTTAACCATTCTTTATGTTCCTTTGCCTTTGTAGGGGGTATCGCCTCAGAGTAATATGTAGCTGCACTTTCAATTGAAGCTACTAATAAACTAAAAGATAAGTCAAAATCATTCTTTTTATTTTGAAGAGATAATTGGAACAATCTCATAATTTGAAAAAACGAATTGTATGTTAGTCTTGACTTCGAATTATCGGCGCTGTAGAACTTGTTTACTAATTCATTTATTTCTTTGAATTTGTTTATCCATTGAGATAATACAGAATGATGAACTTCTGATATTGTTCCATTATTTCCTAAAGAAAGGATAGGAAATGACATTCCAATGTGTTTTAACTCATCGGAGCTAGCCTTTTTACCCAAATGCTTTTCATATGAGTATTCGGTCGCTGAATATACAGGTCGTTCAAAAGCAAAGGAACAAATCGTACTTAACGCTAATGTATATAAAGATGAGTTCAAAAAATTCACATACTCGGGTAATCTTACGGCAGATATGTACGACCACGAAATTTATTGACCAAAAGTATCTTTTAAATCAAAATATATCTTTTCAGATTTAAAAATTGTAAAATCTCCACATACTATATCTTCCGATAGATTGAAGTCGAGCACTAAATATCCATATAATCTATTGTCCGCATTTGTATCATATAATTTGATTAGTGATGAAGTATTTTCGGCTTGTTCTTTTGAAAATGCAATAATTGCTTCTTTAAAAAGAATGTGATTTTGATCAAGATATCTAATATGATTACTTTTCATCGATTTGTATAAATGCACTATAACAATTGGATAACAGTACATTTTGTATTGTTATATCCTTTTTAGCATTCATTTGTAATCATTTACAATTACTTGTAAACGGATACTAATCGTTTAACAGCTATAAATATAACCATTCCAACCAACTCGTCCTTTCGGAAATGCTCATTCCAGCCTAAAAACCTATAAAATTCCCCTCGCTTTAATCTCCAGATATTTGTTGATGGTATTTACAGTAAGATCTTCGGGTTTGGTGAGTACGGTTTGTATGCCCTGGCGTTCCAGTTCTTTTACCATACGCTTCTTCTCGTAGTCCATTTTCTGAGCGATGGTTTTGTGGTAAATCTCTGGGGTGTTGGTAGCTTTTTTATCAATTAGTTCTGTAAGCTCAGTATTTTCAAAAAAGATGACGACCAATACGTGTTTTTGAGCCAGGCCTTTGAGGTAGGGGAGTTGACGCTGCAGGGCGCTTTCATGTTCAAAATTGGTGTATAGTAATAACAGGCTACGGTGTGTGATTTTCCGTTTGATTTCGGCATACAGACGGCCAAAATCACTGTCCAAAAAACGGGTTTGAATGGAGTACAATACCTCCAGAATGGTATTGAGGTGGTTTTTTTTACTGCTGGCGGCCAGATGATTGATAATTGTGTTGCTAAAGGTAATCAGCCCCGTTTTATCATTCTTTTTAAGCGCCACATTACTAAAGGCCAATGTGGAGTTTATCGCATAATCCAGCAGGGTAAGGCCTTCAAAAGGCATTTTCACAACCCGGCTGGCATCAATAATGGAATAGATAGGCTGAGATTTTTCATCCTGAAACTGGTTGACCATCAAACCGCCACGTTTTGCAGTTGCCTTCCAGTTGATGGTGCGCACATCATCGCCGCTCACATAGTCTTTAATCTGTTCAAATTCCATCGTATGCCCAATGCGGCGTATTTTCTTAAGGCCAAACTGCGTCAGCTTGTTGTCTATGGCCAGAAAGGCATACTTTTTCATCTGTATAAACGACGGATAGACTTTTACCGCCTGCCCGTTGTCAAACACATATCGACGCTTCACCAGCTTCATGGGACTCGTTACAAAAATGTTCAACCGCCCAAAGGTGTACACCCCGCGTTCTACCGGGCGCAGGCCGTAGGTAATTCGGGTTTTTTCACCGGCTGCGATGCTTCCGGTTTTGAGGAAATCCCGTTTTTGAAACTGCACCGGAATCTCGTCAATCACTTCAAAGGCGACTTTAAAGGGATAGCGGTTGGTGAGTTGCAAGGGCACCTCGTTGACATCTGAATTGGAGAATTTCTCGGGGAGTTTTCGCGTAGCGCTAATGCCTTCCTTTTTCTTGTAGAGGGTGATCGCGTCAAAAAGCGCGGTAATTCCCAGCAGCAGCATACCTACCGAAGCAATGGGAAACAGGCTGTGGTACCAGTACGAAAACAGGAACAGCACGACCAGCGCGCTCAGCACGTAAAAGACCCTACGGTCAAAATACAGACTTTTTATGAAGGCTACAAGACGCACTAGCGGGGTACTTCTACAGATTGAACAAGCATATCAATCACCGTTTCTGGTGTCATCCCTTCCATTTCGCGTTCGGGCGAAAGGATTACTCTATGCCGCAATACCGGCGTTACCGAGCGTTTTACATCTTCAGGCGTAACAAAATCGCGGCCGTTGATGGCTGCAAAAGCTTTGGCCGACTTTAAAATGGCCAATGAGGCACGTGGCGAACCACCCAGATACAAATGCGGATGCGTTCTCGATTTTACTGTAATCTGCGCGATGTAGTTGAGTATTTTTTCTTCCACCAAAATCTGATGGGTTTGTTCTCTAAATTCCTGAAGCTTCGCCGGAGTGAGAACCGCATCGATTACAGCAGTGGCCGCACCACTCAGCTGATTCTGACTTTTTAGAATCGCGATCTCATCTTCCAGATCAGGGTAGGTTACCTTGATTTTAAAGAGGAAACGGTCGAGCTGGGCTTCAGGTAGCGCATAGGTGCCTTCCTGCTCGATGGGGTTTTGGGTGGCAAGAACCATAAAAGGTTTTTCAAGATCATAACGCGTACCGTCAATTGTAATTTGACGTTCTTCCATCACCTCAAAAAGCGCGGCCTGGGTTTTGGCGGGCGCACGGTTGATCTCATCAATCAGTACGATGTTTGAGAAAATGGGTCCGTGTTTAAACTCAAAATTGCTGGTTTGCATATTGAGCACCGAAGTTCCCAATACATCGCTCGGCATCAAATCGGGCGTAAACTGAATACGGCTAAAACCGGTATTTAGAGTCTTCGCAAACAATTTTGCGGTCACTGTTTTAGCAATTCCCGGAACCCCTTCGATAAGCACATGGCCATCGGCTAGCAATGCTACAATAAGCAGTTCTATAAACTCCTGCTGACCTACGATAACTTTTGCTAGTTCGGCCTTAAGTGCAGCAACTGAGTCACGTAATTCGTCAAGCGGAATGCGGTTTTGAAACTCGAGATTATCTTCCTGTGTTGATTGTTCAGGTGTAGTTTGCGGAGTTTCTTCCAGATTATGTTCAGGCGTTTGCCCGTTTTCTAAAGGCGTTGAATCTTCCATCAATGGCTAGTTTTAAAATTTTCAATCAGGCTGTTGAGGCGTATGAGTTCGTCTTCGCTCATTTCGGCCTTTTGCCTGATGCTTACAATATAGTCTATAGTATTTTGAACCTGATCGTGAGGTTTTCCACTTTTCGCCGTGAGGCGCTCAATAAAATCACGATTTAGTTTGTATGTCTCCAGAATATAAGTGCTTCGCAGATATTCCATAAAATGGTTGATCTGGTGTGTGGCAATCTGGCGGTTTTCTTTTTTATCTAAGTACATCCCGGCAATTGTGCGGGTATAATCTAGCGTGTTATTAGGTAAAGGCTTGATTACAGGGATGCTTCGTTGTTTGCGCTTTCCTTCAAAGATCACCCAGATCAAGGCACCGATTAAAAGGGTATACCAGGACCATTTGAGGTATTTGTTTTTCAGAATTAAAAACAAAGGAGATTCGGCTACCGCCTTACTGTTTTTATAATATTGATCAAGGTAGATTGTGCCTTCGGTTGGGAGATAAGCTAATGTATTTGCTGTATAATTTGAATTATCTGCCTTCAGCATAAAATAATTGGTATATGCCTGCGGAAAGGTGCTTAATATGATCTCGCCTTTTTCAAAAGGCATCTTGATAAAATTGATTTTTGGTTTATGTATTTGAGTAGAATCTTCATCTCTGATAATATCGATAACACCCAAAGCTGTGGCATTTAGCGTATCGATCTCACTAAAATAGGTTATACCCTGATCTTTATCGAAATAATATGGATGCTTGCCCTCCAAAGCTGGATTACTCAGATTAACCAAAGGTCTTCTAACCAGATTATCGGTTTCAATATCGTAATCAATTTCTAGCCCAAGCGTATCAAGCATAACATCGTTCAATCCGCCGGAAGCGATAAATAAGGTATTTCCCTGCGCTACCCAGCTGAGTAGTTTATCTGACTCGTAATCGTCTGTGTAGATGTAATCATTAATGAATACATAGGTTCCTTGGGGCTGATTAAGGCTATCCATCAAAAACTCGTAAGGAGGAATGTTTACTTCCTCAAGACGGTCTTCATCTAAAATTTCAGATAATTGATTGTAGAAAATATAGGTGCCAAATGGGATTTTATCGCGATTACCATAGGATTGATACCAGTTAATGGGTTCTTCCTGAGTAGCCTTTGCGATAACCAGGATTACCAAAAAGAAAATGAGTAATCCTGCAAGTATTTTGTTGCGTTTACTCATAAGGTTGTAATACTCTTTTTAAATTCAGTTTGTGCCTTGGCAAAATCAGTTTCATTCACTTCAAAATTGCCATACCAGATAAAATCGTAGATACGCGTAAGTTTTGTGAATGTCGCTCGCAGACCGGCATCTTTTAATTCATAGACGTAATCTGCATTTGTTTTTTGAACTTCCCAATCAATGAGTTCTTTCTGCGCCAGTTTTTGCAGCAACAGCAAATAATAAAAACGTACCGCCAGACGGTAATTGTTTTCTTGTAAGGCGGCTTCAATAAGTTCGTCGATATTTTGGTTTTCAATAATCTCCTGTTCGTTGGATAAGATTACTTTACTCAGGTCGGGACCTTTGAGGGGAGATCCTCCCAGATCTGTTCTTAGAAATAACCAAACTAAAAATGCAAGTACACCTGCAATTAGAAGATAGGGTAGCGCTCTTACTAAAAAGCCCAGAAACCCTGTTGCTTCTTCTCCTTGAAGAATCCATTCAATAAAAGAGCGCCAAAGGTCATTTATCCAATTTGTAAAACGTGTCCATAAAGTATCTGGCGCTTCTTTCTCTATGTAATCAAACTCACTGTCTGCAGCATAATCCTTCAATTTTTGTTGGTCAAAATTTAAAGGTGATGTTTCATTCACATCATATTGAATTTCCTGAACAGGTTTAGGTTGTTCAACAGCAGTAGAATCCTGACTAAAACTGAGATAGTTTCCAGCAAAAAATACAATTATGTAAAGAAGAATTTTATGCATTAAAAGTCAGTGCCAATGCTGTCTATAGTTTCTAAAGCCCCGGTTTGATTGGTTTTTTCGTTTAAATTATAATAGATAAACGCGATTGCAATTGGGAAAATAACTGCAAGGAGATATTGAACAGCAGATGATAGTGTATTTAAAATTAAAGCTATCCAATCAAAACTATCGGTATAAGCTCCATTTGAAATTTCTTCAACTGAAGTAAAGGCTTTAACTACCGTATAGATAATCAATGGAATAGAAAAAACCACATTGGCTATATAAAGTAACAGTGCCAGAACGAACATCGTCGCAAAGGTGATCCACCATTCATTTTTTATAAGCAGAAAACATTCTGAAATCGTATCTCCCACAGATTTCTTCTGAAAAATTAGGACAGCCCAGCCAAGAGATAATGGTACTGCCAGATAAATACCAGGAAGAACGCACAACATCATACCAAAAAAGATGATAAGCGCAATTAAAAAGGTTAAACCAGTTAAAGAGCCTAATTGACTTCTGACTTCGGTTTTCACAAGGTTTAGATCAACCTCGCCTTTATTGGTTATATACTGATTGATATATGTTAAAACAGTACCATACATCACTGCATAGTAAAAGAGTACAGCTATAAGTAACACTGCCGCAGGAAGAAATATGTTTGACATACTCAAAACCCCACCGTCAAAAAATGACATCGAAGAAGTTATAGTGGCATAATAACCTGCAGCTGCAATAACCAGAATAAAAGGAATGGCAGCATTTTGAAGCAGTGCTTTAAATAGACTTTTGTATTCCTGCCTTAAAAACTTAAAAGTGTCTGATAGCGTTTCGCCTAGTTCGCGTTGTCTTTTAAATTGAATGTAGTTGTTCATCGATAGATTTTTGGTGTTTTTTGAAAGCTATTCTGGGGTATAGGACGTAATAAAATACAATTAGTAACAGGGAAAGGCTGATAATTACTATCGCAAGCCAGTCGGGCATTTCGGTATGTCGCGTTACAAATCCTTCCAGAAATCCTGCAATAATAAAAAATGGAATGGTACTTATAACGATTTTAAGTCCATCTTTCATTTTTCGTTTAAAGGATTCCACTCTGCTATATGTGCCGGGAAATAAAATTCCATTTCCTAGAACAAGCCCGGCTGCTCCCGCAATAACGATTACTGAAATCTCAATGGTACCGTGTATCCAAATTGTTCGTACCGATTCCCAAAAGAATCCTTTTTCGTAGAAAAAATACTGAAACGAACCCAACATCACTCCATTGCGCATCATTATGAAAAGCGAACCGATACTGAGGATTATTCCAAAGATAAATGCCATTAAAGCTACTTTGATGTTATTGATGGTAATACCCATAAACATTTCTACCTCATTCATCTCTTTATAAACCCGCATGGGGTCTCCGCTCTGCATATTTTCGAGCGTCATGTTAACATAGTTGTCACCCATTATACTGCGCACATATGCCCCGTCGGATGCTGCGCTATAGGCACCCACGATGCAAAACAAGGCAAAAACTAAAAAGGATAGTAAAAGTTCCCGTTGATAGTTGTACATCAAAAGTGGAAATTCTTCCGAAAAAAAAGTAATTAACCGTTTGCTAGACTCGCGCTTAGTGCGGTAAATTTTTTGATGTGATTTTGAAGCCAGGTGATTTAAGTATGCGGTGGTTTTACTTTCTGGATAGAAGGTGCGGGCATAACTTAAATGATCGGTCACTTCAAGGTAAAGTGCAGAAAGTTCGTCGGGAGTAAGCTCATTGTTATTACCCAGCAATACGTTTTCAAATCTTAACCATTTATCCTTATTTTGCCTCACGAAAGCAGCCTCGCGCATAGTTTTCTATATTAAAATAAAACCCGATACCCTTTAGGATTAATTGTAAAGTCTAAATTGTGGTAAACCGGCTTTTGGGTAAAGAAAAAGAATTCATGGATAACTTTCAAATTGAAACCGCACAAAATATCAGTATTCAACAACAAGTTGCGGGAATAGGCGATCGTATACTCGCATACATCATAGATCTGTTGATTTTAATAGGATATTGGATTTTAAGTCTGTTTTTGGTTTCAGCATTTGGTTTGGATTCTAATTCGGGTGGTTCAATAAATATCTATTTTATGATTATAGGTATACCATCCTTTTTATATTTTCTGCTTTTTGAGAGTTTTTGGGATGGGCGAACTCCAGGGAAATCGGCAATAGGATTGCGAGTGGTAAAAGTGGACGGTTCTAAACCCGGGTTTGGAAGCTATTTTGTGCGCTGGATAATGCGAATAATTGATATTTCTTTTAGTAGTGGCGGGATAGCAGTATTTACAATTTTACTTAATGGCAAAGGTCAGCGACTGGGAGATATTGCCGCAGGAACCACAGTAATTAATGAGCGTAAACGAGTTAATCTTGGTCAGTCACTGTTTGAAAGTATACCTGAAGATTATGTTCCCAAATATCCACAGGTGACTGTTTTTAGTGATGCAGACATGCAGAAAATCAAAACTGTTTACAGCAGTGCCAGACGAGAAGGTAAGCATAAAGTTATACTTAAACTCACCGAAAAGGTGACAGGTAAAATGCAGGTTACCCGAGATGAATCACCAATTGAGTTTATAGACCGCGTACTCAAAGATTATAATTATTATACCCGAGAATAATGGAGTCTGTTGTTAATCTTATTGATATTCTGGGGACCATCGCATTTGCGATTTCGGGAGTAATTACCGCCACCAAAAAGCGTATGGATCTTTTTGGGATTCTTATAATCGCTACAGTGACTTCGGTAGGAGGTGGGACACTTCGCGATTTGCTTATAGGTAAATCGCCTGTTAGTTGGTTGCTCAATACTACGTTCGTTTATACGATAATGGCAACTACTTTAGTGGGTGTAATTTTTAGAAAACAATTGCGCTATGTGCGTAAATCCTTGTTTTTATTTGATACGATTGGGATAGCGCTATACACGGTTACCGGTACACAAATAGGTCTAATTATCGAACTAAATCCGGTGATTTGTGTTGCTTTAGGTACCATAACAGCATGTTTTGGTGGAGTGATTCGGGATATTTTGTGCAATGAAATTCCGGTGATATTCAGGAAAGAAATCTATGCCAGCGCCTGTATTTTAGGAGGTGTGGTCTATTTAGGATTGATGCATTTTAACGTTTCTCAGGGTATTAGTACTGTAATTGCCGGTCTCACCGTTATTACCATACGTACTCTGGCTGTTGTTTACGAATTGCAACTTCCAAGTATTTACGGTAAAGAAGAACAAGATCAAGAACTGAACTAATGGGAAAGCAATTACCAGAGCTCACCGGCCAGCTTATAAAGTTTATCAATGAGCAGCATATCTTTTTTGTAGGAACTGCTGCAGCCACAGGTCGCGTAAATGTTTCACCTAAAGGAATGGATACTTTTGCTGTGCTCAATGAACGCGAAGTTATTTGGTTAAATTTAACCGGAAGCGGTAATGAAACCGCCGCACACCTGCTTCAGAATGATCGAATGACAATTATGTTTTGTTCGTTTGATCGAAAACCACTTATTCTGCGCTTATATGGCAAAGCCGAAATATACCATCCAAGAGATGCTGAGTTCGACTCGTATTTAGAGCATTTTGGAGATGTGGAAGGAGCGCGACAGGTTTATAAATTGAATATTGAAATGGTTCAGACTTCTTGCGGGTTTGGAGTTCCTTTTATGCAATATACCGGAGAGCGCGAAAC
This sequence comes from Leeuwenhoekiella sp., assembly GCA_964219495.1. Classification (GTDB taxonomy): domain Bacteria; phylum Bacteroidota; class Bacteroidia; order Flavobacteriales; family Flavobacteriaceae; genus Leeuwenhoekiella. The sequence continues at coordinate 12,254 of CAXPQP010000028.1, forward strand.
CCTGAAAACCTGGGCTTTTGAAAAAGGTGACTCCGGAATAAAAGACTATTGGACGGAAAAGAATCAAACCAGTATTGATGGTTTTGATACCGGGATTTTTGAGTGATTAGTTTATCTGAAAATGTATATGATCATCGTGTCTAACAGCCTGGCAACCATGAAAACGAATTTTCGAATTCGAAAGATTCATACGACTAACCAAGTGTGGTTCTAGAAATAATTTACTGGTTTGACTTTTAGTTAAAATTATTTCGACGAGTTTCCGTGTTTTATCTAAAGACAGCTTTAGTTCGTTATTTCTATTTCCAAAACTCACATATTTAGTAAAATCATACTGCCAGTAACCTGATTCAAGGCATTGCTGAGATTGATTGATCTCATTTGCATTAGGTTCTTCATAAATACCATAACCGCTTCTGGAAGGTTTTTCATTCGTAACTATACCCTCTTTGTTTTCATAAACTAATGCCAAATCAATTTTCTTTCCATCATTATGACTCAAATGAGGTAGCAGCGGAAATCCATCAAAAAATGGAAAATTCGCATCCAAATAGGTTACAGCCAGATTGGGGTCAACTTTTGAGAAATCGAAGGCAACCTGCTGTAAAGTCATCTTTAATTCAGGATTTATATAGTCTCGATTTGCAAGTATGTAAAAGATTGAGTGGGCGTGAAGATTTTCAGTTATTTCCAGTTTTTCACGACCAAAATAGGGAGCTATTTGTGGAATTAGAAGTAAGGAACTCGTAAGGTAAAGTATTGAAAATAACACAAACCTTTTGAGGGTTTTATAGGTAGTAATCTTTTTTGTAGCGAATAAAACTATCAAATAAATTAGTCCGCCTACTTGAGTAATGGCGGTAAAAAAAATGATTAAAATTAAATGAAGACAAATTTTTAAAATTCTCAATTCCTGAAAGGTATTACTTAATCAACTCAACCTTTTCCAAATACACATTTTCAATAGGCCACTCGTTCTCATCAACCTCTACTTTATTGATGCGATCTACAACGTCCATTCCTTTAGTTACACGACCAAATACGGTATGCTCCCCATCCAGGTGATGTGCTCCGCGTTCAGGAACAACAATAAACCATTCAAATGGAGATGAAGCATCACTGATATTTTGTTCCAAATACTTTGCTGCCGAAAATGCTCCACGTACGTGTGTATGTGCTCCAGAAGCTTCATTAGGAATTAGGTAATTTCCTATGCGCATACGTTTACGAGGAGTTTCATAACCATCACTATTTCCACCCTGTACTACAAAATCAATAGCATTGCGGTGAATCATTGTATTTTCAAAATAGCCTTGCTTTACTAGCAGGATAAAGTTTGCACGATGTAGTGGAGTATCGCGGTATAATTCAATTTCGATTTCTCCATATTTAGTGGTAATACGCACCCGGTTTTCTGGATTGTTCCTTCCATACTCCGTTAAAAACGGAATCAGGTCTGCCTGAGATTCTACAATAGAACCTGGCTTTTTCTTTAGCTTATCGTTTTGAGCCTTAGCTTTATCTTCAGGAGTACTGTCTTTTGGCTTTTCAACAATTTCCGTTTCTGTGGTTTTGACCTTAGATTTTTTATCTTCACAAGCCGAAAAAACGACAAGTAATACCAATAGACTTAAACGTAAATAGAAGCGCATAGATGCAGTTTGAAGAATTTTTAAAACGAGTTTCAAAAATAAACAATTTGGACTTACCGGGGCAAGAGGCGCATTTCCTTATGGCACCACAGGAAAGCATACAGCAACTCTCTGAATTGGCAATAGAAGAACGAAAGCCACGCAATGCCGGTGTTCTAGCTGTTTTTTATCCAAATGAGGAAGGAGAAACTACGTTGGTACTCATTCTGAGGAAGACTTATAAAGGAGTGCACAGTAATCAGGTAGGATTTCCCGGGGGTAAAGAAGAGCAAATTGATGAAGATCTAGAGGCAACGGCATTACGCGAAACTGAAGAAGAGGTAGGGCTGAATGCTCAGGATATTCAGGTTGTTAAAAAACTTACACGTTTATATATACCACCCAGCAACTTTTGGGTGCAGCCATTTATGGGAATTGTAGATTATACGCCACAATTTATCCCAGAAGAAGCTGAGGTTGAATCCATTTTAGAAGTTTCGCTGGCTGCATTTCTTTCAGATGATAGTCTTATTCGGCGACAGATTGACACCTCTTATGGGAGTATGATCGATGTACCTGCATTTAACTTAAAAGGCCACGTAGTTTGGGGGGCTACAGCTATGATGTTAAGCGAAATCAAATGGGTTTTGCAGGAAATAGATAGATTTTAAGAAGCATATTCCTAACATTTAATTTATATTTCGCCTCTGGCAAAACCTTCATAAGAATTATGGGATTTCTGAAGACCAATCCATTTGGGCATTATAACTTTTTAAAAAAATGGCTGATACGCCTTGCGGGAATGATGACGCACAGGCGCTACCGGGGTTTTAATGAATTGCAGATTGATGGTTCAGAAATTATAAAGGAATTACCTGATACCAATGTCTTATTTGTTTCCAATCACCAGACTTATTTTGCTGATGTGGTTGCCATGTTTCACGTCTTTAATGCGAGTTTAAGCGGAAGGGTAGATAGCATTAAAAACATTGGTTATCTCTGGCAACCCAAACTCAATATTTATTATGTTGCCGCTGGTGAAACCATGCGCGCTGGTCTCTTACCGCGTATAATGGCGTATGCAGGAGCAGTTTCGGTAAGTCGTACCTGGCGTGAGAAAGGCAAGGAAGTAGAGCGGCCGGTAAATTTAAGCGACACTGAAAATATTGGTATTGCACTTCACGATGGTTGGGTGATCACATTTCCTCAGGGAACCACAAAACCGTGGAAACCTATACGTAAAGGAACTGCGCATATTATCAAGCAATACAAACCTGTTGTGGTACCTATCGTCATAGATGGTTTTAGACGTTCATTTGATAAGAAGGGAATTCGCATTAAAAAACGCGGAATCTTACAGACAATGGAGATCAAAAAACCTTTGGTTATTGATTATGAAAATGACAGTGTAGAAGACATTGTAGAGCAAATAGAATATGCTATTGAGCAACACCCATCTTTCTTAAAAGTTATTCCGCAAGAAGAACTTCAAAAAGAGGAAGAACTCAACAAAACCAGGCGTTGGGAGTATTAAACTTATTTTCATTAACATTTCTTTGGCATAGTGTTTGGACAATTTAAGATGAAAAATTGTTAAACTTTAGGTTTGGGTAAAAATAATTGCAACTTTTATATACTTTGGAAGTACTTAAAGCGTTATGCCCCAAAACCCCTTAAGACTAGAAAAATTTATGAAAAGATTCACTTTTGCCGTAGTATTTTTCACTTTGGCACTCTTCTCTCAAAATATACATGCTCAGGAATTACCTTTCAAAGACTGTATAGATGCTCCACTTGAAGACTTTGAAAGTTCTGTTTTAAAAACTCAACTTTATAATCAAATTGCTAAAGATCCTCAGATGAAAAGTCTGATCGATCGTAAAAAGATGTCTGTAGGTATCGTTAGCCTTGATGATCCTAAGGCGATACAGTATGCAGGTCTTAATGGCGAAGAAATGATGTACGCAGCCAGTCTGCCTAAAATTGCTATTCTTCTTGCTGCAATGGATGCTATAGAGAAAGGCGAGTTAAAAGAAACTGCTGCCGTACGTGAGGATATGTGGTTGATGATTAGTAAATCAAACAATCAGGCAAGTACACGTATGATAGATCGTTTAGGCTATGATAAAATCGCTGGTGTTTTAACCAGTGACAAATACAAATTATATGACAAGGCTCACGGTGGTGGTCTTTGGGTAGGAAAACGTTATGCTGCTTCCGGAGAGCGCAGACCAGATCCTATAAAAGGATTGAGCCACGCAGCTACTGCAGAGCAGGTTTGTCGTTTTTACTACAAATTAGTAACTGGTAAGTTGGTAAGTCCAGAGCGTTCTAAACAAATGCTTGACATTATGGAAAATCCTTCTCTACATCACAAATTTGTAAACACATTAGAGCGAATTGCTCCTAACGCACGTTTATTCCGTAAGTCTGGTTCTTGGAAGAGTTATCACTCTGACTCCATATTGGTTTGGGGTGAGGATGGTCGCAAATACATTCTTGTAGCACTTGTGGAAGATCCTAACGGCGAACAAATTATAAGAAATTTAGTATTTCCTGTAGAGAAAGCTCTTCAAAAATCTCGAACTTTACTCGCAAGTGCCACTAAAGGTGCTGGCTATGTAGGTGATTAGGAAGTTCCTCAAAAAGACGTTTAATATAAGAGATGGTGAAATAACCATCTCTTTTTTCATGCAGTTATACGTATTTTTAATAATTACGATACTGCTCATCGTTAAACCTATAGTAAACGCACTCTTCCTTGAGGGTTTAGGAGCAGACAATCTCGCCTATGGTTATCTACTTATTGCAGGTACAGCTATAGGAACTACCTATTTTTACAATAGAGCTGTACGCAGGCATTCGCTACGACGCATTATTATTGTTTCTCTTGTCTTTTTTGCCACAGCTTTTATAATACTGAGTTTACTTTATAAATTCAGGATGATTAATGCTCCTGCATTATACGTTTTTTATGTGATCAGCGGCATTTTTGCTGTGTTGACTACAAGTCAATTTTGGCTTTTGGCAAATATGGTTTTCAATGCTCGCGAAGCTAAGCGACTATTCGGTTTTATAGGAAGTGGGGCTATCGCAGGCGGTATTTTTGGTGGATATTTAACCACAATCTTGGTTCCTTATATTGGGAACGGGAATATGCTGCTTATCGCCGCCGGACTCATCCTGTCCTGTATTCCGTTACTAAGCTTAATTTACAGGAAAGGTTATGTAAGCCGTGCTTCGCGCTCCGGTGCTGCCGAAAGTATTGGCGGGGAAACCGCCTTTAAATTGGTTCTTAAATCTAAGCATCTAACGTATTTAGCCCTTATTATTGGGATTAGTGTGATTGTTGCAAAACTTATTGACTTTCAGTTTAGTGATTTTGCCAGCAAAGCGATCCCAGATTCAGATAGGCTAGCTTCCTTCTTTGCATTTTGGTTTTCAACCTTCAATCTGGTTTCACTGGGGATTCAATTGTTTTTAACCAATAGAGTAGTTGAAAAACTGGGAGTAAATAGTTCGCTACTTATTCTACCTTTAGGGATTGCAATAGGATCTTTATTGTTTCTTACATTCCCAGAGCTATGGGTGCTCGTATTGATTAAAGGTATTGATGGGAGTTTAAAACAGTCTGTTAATAAAGCGGCGACCGAGCTGGTTATGGTGCCTATTTCATTAGAAATAAAAAACAAAACCAAATCTTTTATAGATGTTGTAGTAGATAGTATTGCAACAGGTCTGGCGGGCTGTCTGCTTATATTTGTCATTAAAGGATTGTCTTTACCATCGAGTTATGTGACGGTTATAATTCTCTTTCTTATTTTAATTTGGATGGTAGGCGTGTTTAAAGTGCGTGATTCCTATTTTAAGAGTTTTAGACAAAGTTTACGCGAGGCTATAGAACACGCTGATGAGCCAACCACAAGAAAACAGAAGTCACCTATCGAAATAGGTAAGCGTATTCTCAACTCTAATAATCCAGATCAAATTGTCAAATTTTTAGATGGTTTAAATGGAAGAAAATCGCGTTTGTTAAGGGCTCAAATCATTCCGTTATTGCAGCACGAAAGCGATCAGGTAAAGATTGAAGCGATAAATCAATTATATCATTACCCGGAAGGAACTGCTCTTGAAACGGTGCGTCAATTGGTTTACCAGAAGGATGACGAAATCGTTTATGCAGCGATGAATTATCTTATTCTGCATACATCGCTTAACGATAACCGAATTTTTGACTCGTATCTTAACCACAGTAGTGACTACATTGCCCATGCCGCATTATTATGTTTGGCTAAAGAAGCTCGCACAAATCGAAAAATTGCCTCTCGGTATAATCTTGAATTGCGATTGGAGTTATGGATGGCTGAATTTGAATTGCCTAACAGTGAACATCGTCCGGAAGAATTATCATTTTTATTAGAGTCTATAGGTTATGCAGGTATACCTCGATTTCTATCTTTTATATCTGCAAACTTCAATAACCGAAACCCCATGATTGTAAATCATGCAATTATTGCCGCGGGAATTTCAGGAAATGAAATGTTTGTAGATGCTTTGATCGATTTTTTAAAAGTGCGGGAATATCGTGAAAATGCGGTGCAGGCGCTTATTGCATATGGAGAATCGATAAGTGAATTATTATTGGCTCGCGAGGCTGCTAAAACGCTGCGTAACGATGTCAAAAAATACATTCCGCAGGTTATACAGAAATTTGAAACCCAGGCTTCTGTACGCGTATTGTTGCGCTTGTTGCAGAGTAGAGATAATCTGATTAGGCTGGCATCTGCAAAATCTTTGAAAAGGTTGAAAAATAAAAATCCTAAACTCAACTTTTTCCCAAAATCCATATTTAGATATATACTTAATTACTCTTTTGAGTACCGCGATATCATTAGTTGTCGTAAAGTGATAAATAGTAATTTTAGGGCAGAAAATTATACAGGATTATCGGATGACGATAAAACCGAACTTTTTCAGGCTCGTGAAGGCTTACTGGAGATTCTTGATGTACAACTTGGTAAACGTGTTGCAACGATTTTTCATTTGCTGGCCGTTTATTATAGTCACAAAGATTTGGATGTGGCTTATAAGGGTTTTAAAAGTGAGGATAGAGACACCCGGGCAAATGCTATTGAATTTCTAGATAATATTTTAGCTCCAAAATTGAAGCACGTTTTACTTCCATTGCTAGAACTAGCAATTATTGAGGATGTTGATGTATATCAGGAGATTTTGGAGGATACCGACTTCAGCTTTAATAAAGCCCTGATTAACTTATTGAAAGTAGGAGATGGTAATTTGAGGCTTCCTGTCATCTATTTAATTCAATTTTTGGGTGATACCAGTTTCTCTCCTCTTTTAGCTGAATTGCAAATCACAGCTAAGAACCGAGATGTACGTTCGTTTGCCTCTTTAGCTTTAAAGAAATTACAGCCCGCTTTGATTCAGAAAGACATCTAAGAGAGTCTATATCACGGTCATCATTAAAAATAAAAACAGGAATAAGCAAGTGCTTAATCCTGTTTTTGTATTAAGTATTATCTTGAAAATTAGATTAATCCAATTTGATTTTTAAAGCATCAAAAGAATCTGAATTGATACCAATCAAACCATAGCGCGTTTCACCTTTAGGAATAACCGTCCCATTTATATCATAAGTTAATAACTCAGTTTCAAATTTTTTATTGGCAGAACTTGCAGCAATAAAATTACCACCTGCTAGACCAGGTCCAATAATTAGACCCGCAGGAAATGAACTGGTTTCTTCTGTATATCCATTTGTGGTTGTAGAGGTGTAGAAGTTTAAGGGACTTAGCAAAAGATAAAAAAGATACGATGCAGGACTTTGTTTAAGATCTTTAAAAACTTTCTCATTTTCCATAACCATAACCTGACTTCCCGATTCATAGGTTAACTTTATGTCATTGCCAAAAGTCAAATCCTGATTTGTATTATTGATAATTTTTATCGCAACAAGTTTAATATCATTTTTCACTTCTTTTTTAGCGTATTTCTTATCTAAAAGATCGTATTTGTATTGAAGTGTTACCCCTTCAGACTCGTGGCTAGATTTGTAAGAAATTTGTTCAGGATTGATTAGCTTGTAACCAGATGCACAGTTGGTAAGTAGGATTAAAGCAGCACCAACCAATAGTAGACGAGTAATTTTAAAAATATTCACGTAAAAGTATTTAGATTATAAGATTTATTCTGGCAGTTTGCCAGTTAACCAACGGCGAATCTAAATATTTTGTTAAAAATAGCGAAATGGAATTCCGTAAAATTTTAATTTATTGCTTTAAATTATAAAAGGTCTTTGATTAATTGTTCCATTTTTTCTGGTTTGGTGGTAGGAGCAAAGCGTTTAACAGGCTTACCTGTGCGGTCAACGAGAAATTTGGTGAAATTCCATTTAATTTTGCTACCCAGTATGCTTCCCAGCTTATTCTTTAACCATTTGAAAATAGGGTGGGCATCTTTACCGTTTACTTCAATTTTATCAAACATCGGGAAACTCACCCCATAGTTAACCTGACAAAAAGAGTCAATTTCTGAAGCACTACCGGGTTCCTGATTGCCAAATTGATTGCAGGGGAAGCCCAAAATGACCAAACCGGCATCTTTGTATTTTTCATATAGTTTTTCGAGTCCTTCGTATTGTGGAGTGAGCCCACATTTGCTCGCGGTATTCACGACAACGACCACCTTTCCGGCATAGGTGTTCATAGAAAGGTTTTCGCCCTTTAAGGTTTTGGCTTCAAAATCGTAAAAAGTCATAGTTTTTTGAGTTTAGGGATGATTTCCTCAAAAATACAATTCTCAAAACGATTAAAAGTTTCTTGCTTTCAGCAAAAAGGTATTCAGCAGCGCTCAATTAAAACATCTTTTCTTCCTTTTGATACTCACGCTTCAATCCTTTAATCAGGTTTTGACTGTCGATTTCAAGCGTTTTACGATTCAGTGCATTGAGGCAACTGTAATGCACCACATTATTGATGTTAGCACCGGTGATGTCGTAAGTTTTAGCCAGTGATTTAAGGTCGATATCTTTCGCAAAGCGGAAACCTTCAGGAAGTGCCAGTTTCCAAAGTTTGAGACGTTCATCAAGATCAGGCGCAGTAAATTGTACGATCGCCTGAAAACGACGGGTAAACGCAGCGTCGATATTTGATTTAAAATTGGATGCCAGAATAACGAGTCCGGGATGTTCTTCCAGACGTTGAAGCAAATAGGAAACTTCCTGATTGGCGTATTTATCGTGGGCATCGCGCACCTGGGTGCGTTTTCCAAAAATGGCATCGGCCTCATCAAAAAAGAGAATCCAGTTTTTATAGCGGGCTTTGTCAAAGAGTTTCGACAGGTTTTTTTCGGTCTCCCCGATGTATTTTGAAATCACAACCGATAGATCAATGCGGTAGACCTCGCGGCCCGTGTATTTGCCAAGGAGGCTTGCGGTAAGTGTTTTTCCGGTTCCCGGCGGACCGTAAAAGAGCGCCCGGTAGCCGGGTTTGAATTTACCGGTGAGATCGTGCTCCTTTTTCAAAACCTCGTGATGCTTAAGCCAGATTTCCAATTCTTTGATCTCGGTAAGCGTTTGTTTGTTTAAAACCAAATCATCCCACGAAAGATTGGTTTTCAGTTTTTGAGCAGGAAATTCGATGCTCAGCTCCGGGTCTGGAATGCTTCCCGTGAGTAGCAACTGTACATAATCTTCCTGCAACACCAGATTTCCGCTTAAAAAGGGTTCGTGAGCCGCAGCTTTTTCTAACTGAATGACTTTATTCGATCGCAGGGGTGCTTCCGGAAGCAAAAAACTCAGATTTCGCATGCGTTCCTGCACATTATTGCCGGAGAGCAGAAAAAGTACGGTTTCGCCTGTAGGGAGAATCCCGCGATGCTTGGTACCTTTTGTTCCGCCCAGTTCAGGTAATTCGGCTCCTTCGGGATACAACTCATTTACGCAATTTTTAAGCAGGGCAGGAGCGAGATGTGGCGCAAGAGCTAAAAATAGAATAACCTGCTCTTCAGCCTGTAATTCTAAAATGCTGATCAGTTTTTTTAAATACGAATCAGGCAGGCTGTCTGCATCAAAACGCGGCGCCGACTTAAATGGAACCTTGGGATTGTGTAAACGCCAGAGCAGCAGTTCTTTTATATACTGTATGGCCAGTTCAAATGCTTTAAATTCAGGCATTGCTATATTTTTGATAGGCTTTTTCCAGTTTGATGTCGTATTTATTTTGCGCGTAACCCGGCCCGTTATAGCCTTTGGCAAAGGCAGCCCAGTTTTTAGATTGCAGGTGCCTTAGCAGGTTATTGGCCTTTAAAAATTTACCAAAAGCTTCCAGATGTGCCCGCTCGTGCGTGTACATATGCGCCACAAAGGCATCAACGCTGGGATAGCCCAGGCTTTCGTAATGAAAACCCATAATTTGATACGAACCGTAGGAAGCTGAAGCATAAGCCGCATCGTGCACGGCATCGAGATCGCTCATTCCAGTCGCTTTTTCCAGGCGCTCGTATTCTTCAGCACCGCCTTTGTAATGCGACCGGGTCCAAGTTTCGTAGAGTACGTCTTTAGTGTAATCATTCATAAAATCAGCCGGATTGAGTCCGCGCTTTTTAAGCTGTCGCCAAAAAACGTGGCCTTCAAACAAGATGCGCGGCCTGCCATCAATTAAAAATCCCTTTCCGCTGCTTTCAACCTCATTCACCGCTTTTACCGCAGCCAGTTCCACATCAAAGTCTTCGGCAAACTTTTTTAAATCCGCTTCGCCCAACAATTTATCGCTAAAACTGAAGAGGTTATCGCGAGCCGAAAGCAGTTTTGACCAGGTTTTAAGCCCCACAACACCATCTATAACCAGATGGTTCTTCTTTTGAAAATCCCGAACGGCGGCATCGGTGTCTTTCCCAAAATAGGTGGAAACGTAAACCGAATAGCCTAGTTGCTGTAAAACTTCTTCGAGGAAATAAACTTCCTGATCCTGTGAGCGATAGCGTAGTGTTTTCATAGGTTGAATTATTATTTTTGTTTTAGTAATTTTTTAATCAAATCGTCGTAGCCTGTATCAGGACCAATACTTTTGTCCAGACTTACACTTTTTTCACGATTTTCTTTAGAACCCACATCCTTATCTAATATTTTACCATCAAGTTCGTATAAAACATTTTGAAACTGTCCGGGTTTTCCCAAAATATCTTTGCGAACTAAGGCAGTCAAATCAGCTGCCATATTATTATTAATGTTTTTTACTTCTAAACTGTTATCTCTTAATGCTTCCTCGTTGATCATTTGTTGCAGGGCAGACCTGTTTGCCGTTTCTCCCTTGATTGTTGCGGTTACTTTAAGGCTGAAGTTGTTTTGATTGTTTTTAGTTTTAGAATTACTTAAGATTGAAGCGATACTATCTTCTTTACCCTTCATACTGGATGTATTGTAATTCGGGGAGCTGGGATATATGTTCATTGAAGAATTCCTTCCCGATCCTCCAAAACGGTCGGCGATCAGGTGCGCATTATGAAAGCCTCCTTGCGCACTATCTGTTTTTCCACGTGCTCCTCCTGTTTCTTTCAATTCCAAGTTTGATCCTGAAACCACACGTGTTTCGGTTTCATCAGGGCTAAAGGCCAGTGCCTCATCGTAAGTAATATCAATTTTGAACTTTCGATCTTCACTCCCTTCAATACGCTTACCATCTTCGCCCCGCTTTTCAGTAATATATTCAACTATATATTTATGATCTGATTCCTTAACATCCTTCTTGATAGGTATGTAATCCACGTGTTCCGAATTCATACCTCGTGGATTGGGTCCCTCTTTTAACTTTCCTTCGTCGTTAAAATGTACTTCCGGGAATTTACTGTCGTCTGCATTCTTTCTTACAATGTCCTGCCTGCCGCCAACTGTTCTGTAGTAATATCCTGCTTCTAAAACTTCTTGTCTTTTTCGTTCACCTAAAGTGCTGACAGTGGTATTATTTTCTTTAAGGAATTTCATTCCTAAATAGGCCTTTAAAGGATGATCTATAGGTGTTTCTTGTGCCGGTGATTCTCCTTCGGGATTAACCTTAGCTTTAAAATGAAGTTTCGTCGAATCCATCTTTGAGCGATCAATGACCGGCTCAAGACTAACTAAGCCATACTTTTGTTTAATTGCTGGTATTCCTTTTTTTAAGTCATCTATCGAGTTGCTTTTCTGTGCTAATTTTTGGGCTTGTTTTAGTCCATCATCGAGGTCTTTTTTCTTTTCCTGATCGCTTCTGGTATCTTTTCCATTTTGACCTTTAGCAGAACCACGCCCCAAAATTTTGCGCGCAAACTTCTTCGCCTTTAAAATCAGTTTATCAATCGCTTTATCAATACGTTTTCTGATTTTGCCAATAAGTTTCTGCACCTTTTTAGCCAAACCGCTAATGCCCAGTAAGGAGGCGAGAAAGCCAATGATTACCGGTACGGCCTTGCCCAGTGCATCTTCAATCTTGGTAGCGATCATCCCCACATTACCTGCAGCCACAGCTTTTATTCCTTCGATAAACGCGTTGATGAGTTCCATAATCTGGCTACCGCGCTCAATAAAGAATTTTACGATGTCTATAATCATCATCGCGGCTTTGACAAAGGCTCCCGCGGGGCTCATTAAGCCCAATACCCACTTGATTCCCGCATCAACCACGGTAGAAATAATCATTTCCTGAATGCTGTCTATGACGGTCTCTTTAAGGTCGTTAAATTGCTCTTTGATGTATTCCCAAATACCTGCGATTCCTTCGGTGCGTATAATCTGAAAGAGCTCAAAACCCATCTCGAGTGCCGGTACTACGGGCTCGCCAAGAAGTTTTACCGCCTTTTGCCGCATATAATCCCAGGTAAGTCCCAAAACCTGCATTACCAGGCTAAAAATGCCTTTGAGACTAAAAATATCTTCAGGGATGGTAATGCCCATAGGACCCAGGGCCCCGGTAAGCCAGGTGACGAGACCACTCATCAAATGCCTCATAATGTTATTGCCAAAATTGACAAAGCCCTCTTTAACGCCCCGAATAAGGTTGCTCAAAAATCCGATAGGATCTGAAATGATTGCGCCAATGGCTTCCAGAGCAGCGCTGAGTAAATTGGTCAGCATATTTTTAATAGCGATGATGGTATTGATAATGCCCATTACAAGTCCCATTGCCATATCGATGAGTCCGCGGTTTGCGGCCTGCATTTCTTCAATACGCGCGTCTACTTCGGCCAGACTGTCCTGATACTGCTGTGCAAGGGAGTCTATAAGTTCGTCCTGCTTGCTGTTTACATCGTCTTCGAGGCTGTCAAACTGCTCCTGAATGTTTTCCGCAGCTTCCTGAGCTATTCCCCGCAAAGCTTCCGGCTGTGATTCTACAAAAGTCGCGACCTGTTGTTTACCCTGGGTAATACGCTGTTTGGCTTCGGTAAGTTTTTGAGCGATATATTCGGCTATTGTAGTAAGCTCGCCATCCATCGCTTCGATATATTTGTTTCGACCTTCCTCAAAAAAGGCATTAACTTCATCAGGCAAACCGGTAAAAGCATCGCCAACCCAGGTTAAAGCTCCGCCCACGCCACTGTAACGCTCGTCTTTATAGGCATCCATCTTTCGCTCTACATAATCCTCAAAGACTTTTTTAGCCCGTGTGGCAGCAGCTTCAAAGCGCCTTTCCACTTCGGCCTCCAGATCGGCCAGCAAGGTTTCCACATCGGTTTTGGTGGCTTCAAAAATTCGGTTGATTTCCCCTGCGATACGCTCACGCTCTGCACTGTCTGACTGGGCGCCGGTTTCCTGCTGGGTCTGCATCGTACCCAGCGTTCCGGTGCGGCTGTTGTGCATGGCCTCAAGCCCGGCAGTACTGCTGTTTTGCGCCTGCTCTCGGGTAGCTGCAAGACTGTTTTGCTCGGTTTGTCTAAATTCCTCCGGAGCCTGCTCGGTATGCGTTTGGGCTTCCTGTTTACTGTCTAAAGCCTGGGTAAAGCTGGGTTCATTACTGTTTGCTAGCATCTCATCGGTAACCTGATTATTAGCCATTTCCGAATCAATACTTTGCATATTTTCCTGAAGCGGAGCACTTACCTGATCGTCGGGACGGGGAGCAGGCATCGCCTGAGCTGCCCGTACAGGAGCAGGAGGGGAGCCGTACTCGGGTTCGGGAAGGGGTTGCACCTCGCGAGCCGTGACAGCGTCAGGATTGGGTTCGGTTTGTGTAGCCTGATCTATCGCCCCGGCGGCCTGTTGTCGCTCTGCTGAAGCCATTACGGTACCGTCTGCGGTAACTTCATCAATGTTATTGTTGTTTTCAAAATCATCAGCTTCTTCTTCGTTTGCCGGTAGTTGCATAGCCTCGATTCGTTCCATCAGGCGAGCTTTAAAGGCAACCGCGTCAAAAGTGCCGGGTTCCTGTTCTTCCATCACGGCAACCTGACCGGCCTGTGCTTCACTCAGTTGTTCATTGGATGCAGCAGGAGCAGCTGCAGATGCTGCCGCAGCTGCCTGTGAAGCGGGTTGGGTGGTCTGGGCGGTTTCCGACCGGTCTTCCACCTGATTTTCGGCCTGTTGAAAAGCTGGGTCTTCCTGAGGACTGCGTGGATAGGGCGTCGCGGCAGTTTGTGCCTCGCTGGGTTGTGCTTCTGCATTTTGCGGTGCTTCCTCTTGTGAATTGGCCGGAGCTTCTGCGTTTGCCGGAGTTTCAGGAGTTGGGCTGGTAGTCGCATTCTCTAAGACCGAATCTACTGCTGTAGTTGAAGTTGCAGGTGCCGAAGTACTACCGTCTGCGTTGTTTTGTGGTGCCTGTTGCGGATCAACAGCGCCCTGCTGAATGGTATGTGTTAATTCGTGGGCTAGAAGCGCATCACCCTGCGCAGTACCAGGATTGAAGCGCCCCTGATTAAAATAAATATCGCTGCCGCTGGTAAAGGCCTGAGCTCCTATGTCCTGAGCCATACGCTGCGCCCGCTGATCGGTATGTACGCGTACTTCGCTTAAATCGGTACCAAAACCGGATTCCATTTGATTACGGGAAGTTTCAGGAAGGGGAGAACCGGCCCCACGGGAACTTTGTAATTCACTGCTGATGTCGGTATTGCGTTGTGTCGTCGCAGCCCGCATTTGTACTTCTTCCTCGTCTTCTTTTGATTGAATGGCCTCTTCTTCTTCAGCCTGGGCTTGTACTTCCTCTTCCTCACCTTTAGATTGAACCGCTTCTTCTTCCTCCTGCATTTGGAGTTCGTCATCGGTTTTAGACTGAATGGCTTGTTCTTCTTCCTGCATTTGAAGTTCTGAATCAGACTTGGCTTGTACCGATTCGTCTTCTAAAGGCTTGAGTTGTACACCCGTGCTGATGCTTTTGGCCAGAGGTTTTGCCTGCACGACAGACGTATTTGCATCTGCCGAAGTATTCTGAATTACGCGTGCAGCCATAGTATCGGCCTCGGTCTCATAGCGATCGCCGGGTTGACCGGTTTTCAGCTTTGCCTGTACGCCAAAAAAAGGCGTCTTCCCGGTTTTGCCGGAAGCCTTCTTTGAAGCAGGTTTATTTTTGGCGAAAACAGGCATAACCTTAATTGTTTTGAGTTTTTTGCTGTGTACTTAAATACCGCGTACGCAGTACATACTGGTTTATAGGTTCATATCTGGCCGGAAGTCTCACCTGTTCAAGTTGTTTAGCGGCAGCGCTGTCAATGGCGGCTGCGGTCGCGGTATCCCGTTTGGCAATCTTCAATTCTTCCTGTACCTGCGCGACCTGCTTCAACTCTTTAGCGGTCTCGGAGTCTTGATTTTCAGAAAGGGCTTTTTCAGCAAAATATTCGGCCTCTTTGGGTTTTTGAAGCAGAATTTTAGAATAAGTGATACTGTTCAATTGTTCTTCGGTATGTGCACGGGCTTCAATTTTGTTGGTAAGCGCTTCCACTTTTTTACGTGAAGCACTATCTGCAGGATTTTCAACCAAATCCTGTTGGGATTTGTGAAGTTTGATCCAGATTTCCTGATATTTTATCTCCTGAATACTGGGATAACCAATCATTAAAATCGGCATCAGGAAAAACAGGAGTAAAGGTTTAAGTTCTTTTCCCTTGATTACAAAAAATACCAGCGAACCCAGCAAAACAACAAACATCAGGATACCGAGATACATAAAAACCTGTTCGAAAAACGTAAGACTTTCCATGGTTTTTTAGTTTAAATGAGTGCCGTAACGGTCTTATTTACAATAATTTTTATGGCTTCGTTCTTAAAAAGGCCAATTTTGATTTTAGAAATTCCGGCACGTTGCAGGCTTTGAATCACCAGTAAGTCCTTTTGACTTTTAAGCAGCAGTTCAAATTCAGCAGGAGTCAGGGCACCTTGTTCCAAAAGTGAGGTCCAGCGCATCAGTTTATCTTTAGATCCTTCCAGGAAATCTTCAATATCTTTACGCACCTGAGTTCCCTCTTCGTCAAAACGGTCTTTTACCAGCTCAAGAATGTCTGTTTTCAATGCTTCAAATACGTTTTTAAAATCCATAATCGTCGTTTTAAAGGGTTATCAGGTCAAGCAGCAGGCTTTTTGACTGTGCATCTTTTTGGGTTTCGTAATTGGCCATCAGGTCAAATATTTTCTCAACCTGAGGTCTGTATTCTTCCTTAAAAACCGGACTCAATGTACCTTGTTGCTGCCAGAGTTTTAAAAACTGCTGCAGACTGCACTCCTCATTTTGAAGGTATTGCCACATCTGCACGGTGCTTTCATTTTTTGATTTGGCGCGCTCGTAAGTCAACATCAGGTCTATCTGACTTTTTAAGGCTTCTGCAGCGGCTTTATGATCTTCAAAATTTTGATCAGATACATTAATCAGGCTAATCGCAGCAGCTTTGGTTTCCAGCGTTTGGGTATAGCTGTAATGATCGTAGAGACTGGTACCGCAAGAAAGCAAAATCAGGCCCGTAAACAGGGTAAGGAAGGTGTGTTTTAGCGAATTCATAGTGTTCATTTTTACCAGTTTATGTACAGTATTTTTTTGAGCCAAGGCAGTCGTATCATACTCAGTCCCCAGGGGAGCTGGTCTAATAAAATGTCTGCCGTTACCCGCTCCAGTTGGAGTTGATCCCGTTCGCTGTCAAAGCTTAGTTTACCGGGGCGAATAAGAAATTGTCCGCGTAAACCCGCCGGTGATGTGTTTTTTAATACGGACCAGTGTTGGATGGCTGTTTCAAGCAAATGGGTAGCTTCAGTTTTTTGCTTTCGCGAAAGCTTTATATTCCTTTTAACCGGAAATTGTTGCGCAAGACCACACAGGTATTTTTCAAAACCTAGTTCAGCCTCGAAAGGCTTAAGGTTGCCTGTGGCTAGAAAGTGAAGCACATGAACGGCTTCGTCTTGTTTCGACTTTCTTAGTTGCTTAGCTTCGTCTAAAAAGTTTAGCTCTTTAAATAATACCGGTAAGAATGGATGCAGTAAAACCAGACCTGCCTGTTGAACAATCAGCGACCCGGCATCAGCTTCTGTAGGGTGCTCTTGCTCGCTATTTTTAGGATAAAATTCTTTTGCAGTTAACTCATTTTCGAAGGGTTCAAAAACTGATTTTTGCGGTGAAACCGAAAGTTCTTCCAGCTTTTCATTAAGCACTTTATCGGGATTTATGATATATTTTAAATAATTGTTTTTTAAATATTTATATCCTTTTATAGAAAGTGTTACTTTTTTGTTTTTTACAAATACCTGAAGTTGATTTTCGGTAAGCTGTGATAAGGTCATCAGGTCTGTGAAAAGCAATTTTTCATTAGACCGAAGCAATACGCGCAACACCCGATTTAATGCCTGATTAATACAAGTCACCGGTGCCTCTGCGAAGCTTTCCAGGATCAGGTTGAATACCGATTCCCGATAAGCAGCATTGGTGTTTTTGGTATAACCGGTTTTAAAAGCACGGATTGATTTGGAATTACCGTGTACCAGAATCGGCACGAGTTCGTGCAAAAATTCCGTGTTATTCGCGTATTGAAAAATCAAACGTTTTAAGGCGTTCGGGTTTTCTAGAAGGAGTTTTTTGAGCTTAGGAGTCATTCGGTTTAATGCTGCCGCGACCTCCTTAAGATTTAGTTTTTCCCCTTCGTTGAAATACCAGGGTAAGCTTCCGGTTTTTAAAAAATGCAAAAAGGCTTCCGGATGACGTTCCTGTGGTTCCAGAAGCTCTACTTCACTTGATTTCTCGGCGGAATTCTTGTGCTGAATGCTTTTACTAATTCTTTCCTGAATCTTTTCGCAGAGTGTATCTGCTAAGTCTGAATTCAAACCTGAACTCGTTGTATTTAAGTCCAGATCAAGCGCTTCCAGCCTATAAAAGTTCTCAGAATACAGTCCCTGAGCCTCCAACCAGGCTTCCAGTTTGGGGAAAACCTGTTGCTGCAACACCTCATCAATATGATCTTTAAGAAACAGCGCACGCTCCATCGAGTTGCAGTTTACTTCTACAACCACTTTATCTATGATATGAGCCTGCGCTGTCGCCATCACTTACTTAAGATTTTCGATTAACAGATTAAAATGCGTCTCATAGCGCGGCGTGTTGAAATGCTTTTGCAGCTCCAAATATTTGGCTTCCAGATTATCGGGGAAGCTTACTCCATCCTGATTGCCAAAGGCGCCGTTTTCTTTACGGTTAAAGTGTTTTTCCATCGCTGAGAGAATAGGAGCGACCACTGTTGTGCTCCAAAAGGTCGACTTCTTACAGCGCATCAGGCCGTAAAATAAATCCTGAGCGAAGATGTAAAGTCTTACAAACAGCGATTTTTCCGTACTTTTTGCAGCCAGGCAGGCTTCGTGAATAAGATCTAATGTCTGTTGAATGCGCTGACCGAGTTCACTGCTGAGTCCGGTTGTAAGTATCGCGGGATCTGCCAGAACATCGCGGTACAGTTCTTTAACCAGAGTACCTGCTCCTACCAAATCCATATTCTGACTTCCTTTTAGAAGGCTGTTAAGTGCCGGAAGCTGAGCTTTTAAATATTCGGTTGTTTTGCTGCTACAGGTGGTATCATCGGCAGGTGGATCTCCCGGCTCCTGTGGCTTGATCTCGACACGGGTGGGCTTAGATCGCAAATTATCGCAAGGCGGAATACTAACCTGTAAGACCAATTCAGCTGAAAGCGCCTTATCTAACGTAAAGGAGATTTTATTGTCTTTAAAGTCGTCAAGTGCTTTACCGTCCAGAAGCCAGGTATAATTTGCGTTTGTGTCGGTTATATTGCTGGTATAAATACGATTTCCATTTTCTTCTTTGGGAGTGAGAATTACGTCTCTGCCGGAAGGAGCCCCCACACGTATAGTGATAGACTGTCCGGCTTCAGGTGTAATCTCATAGGTATTGGGAGCCAGCCCCAGAGGAATAAAGCCCCATTTTTCATTTTCAAAGACAACTCCCTCCCCGGTAATTTTGGTTTTAGGATCACCCGATACGAAAGTGATTGAATACGTGCTTTGATCGGTATTGCAGTATTGCGTTTCTTCCATAGCAATCACAACCGTTTCTACCTCATCGGTTTGCAAAGCCGGAATTTCAATACTGATAATCTCTGAACGTATACTACCGCAAGGCTCTATCACAGCATCTACAAATACGCGCGCTGTTAAAGCGGTTTGACTTTGCTTAATTATCAACTGTGCATCTTCAGTAGTTCTATGTGGTTTACCATTAATAAACCATTCAAACGGAGCCTTTGCATTAGGATCTTCTACGCTGATGCTAAGCTGTTTATTTGCCGTGTCAAAAACGGGTTTGAGGCCGAAGGCTTTGGGAACATCCTGAACCGTCACACCAATTGAATTTCCGTCTTTTAGAAAAATCTGATGAATACCCGGGCCTGCTTTTGCAGGCATAAACGTCCAGCCCTTGTCGTTTTGTTCAACACCGTCGCCACTCAGTTCTACTTCGGCATCTTCCGGAATTACGGTGATGGGATAGGCAAACTCGTCATTTGCGCAGAATAGGCGGGGTTCAATATTGATGAAGGTTTGCTGAGCTTGCTTTATTTCAATCAGCAGATTAGTTTCCTGAGTGACGCTTTCACAAATAGTACCTTCAAGTCTCAAACTTACCGGAACTTCAAACCTACTGCCGTCAAATTCTTTAGGCACAGTAACCCGATAGGTTGGATTTTTGCCTGAAAGCTCCTGATCACCGGCCTTCCATTTGAATTCAAAGGCACTCGTATTGAACTGATTGGTGTTTTCGATATCTAGTTTCAACTCAATAGATTCACCCGTTGCAGCGGTGAGTTGCTGCGGAATGGTAACAATTTCAAAAGCCGGTTTTTTGATTACCAATAAACTGGCCGTAGTCAGCACCTCGTCAACTGCAAATTGCAGTGGTGTGTCGTAGGCATTGTACTCCGGCGGACTGATGCGCAGGGTAGTTCCCTGAATACTGACTCCTTTTATGGTTTTGTTGATGAGGCTTACTTCGCCATCTGACGGACTTACGGTAAGTGTTACTTCTACGGGATCTTTACTTGCAGGATCAAGACACAACCGGTCGGGATTAACTATGAGCGAAGCGCTATCTACAGGCTCCGGAATTATGAACCCAATAGGAGCACAGTCTGAACAGCACATATAAGGCAGTGCAAAATCGGCCACTACCGTGTTTGGAGCTATGTTTGAATCAGCCTGTTCTCGTGTAATCCCTGCGTAAAGCATCACAAATGTACCGCCCATAGGTACCCCGGCTTTATGCTCGAGACCGGGATGTTTTCGCACAAAATTTTCAAAAATGAGTTCGTCAAGAATTTGAGCTTTTTTGGTTTCAATCTCTTCCAGAATTACCTCCAATTGTTCGGCAGCGCAGCAGTTTTCCTGCAAGCGGTCTAACATAAAGGTATAGATGGTCTCGTAGCCATAATGTGTATAATCAACCTGTGGATTATTAAAAATCTCATTGACAACGGCACGGGCCTCTTTTACAAATGCGCAGAGGTCTGCCATTGCTTTGACAAAATTTTCCTTGCCTTCTTTGGTCACCGATTCCAAATCTGGTGGAATGTGCGAAGCCGCAAGTTGTAATCGGGATAAAATACCAGCAGGAATCTCCAGACCTACTTTGAGATCGTTGGGATTGGTTGGGGTTTCTTTAGGAAAAAGTTCTTTCTGCCTGCGGAGAATATCGCGAATGAGTTCAACAGCACTGGCATTGACACGGTCTTTAGAAACGAAATCTACCACCGAACCCAGATCTTCGGGTTTGGTATATAAACTCGCCGTTACGGTTTTATTGACTTTTACTTCCTGAGTAAGTGGCGAGATGGTTTTGTAAGCGCTTTTCATGCGCACTGTACTGTCCTTTGCGGTAGACCTGGCGCCGCTATCGCTTATACCGCTCAGACTGCGAAAGCTATCTGTTTTTGAGGATGTAGATTTTTCGGTGAAGAAGTCCATACGCACAGCATCTTCGGCCAAAAATTCCTTGATTTCACCTTCGCTTTGACCACCGGTGATCTTAGTAATCAGGCTGGTAACCTGTTTTTGATAAGATGCCAAAACCGCCTGTGTATCTCTTGCAGTGGTTAATTTTTGGCGAATCTCTTCCAGAAGCTTTTGCAGCTGGTCTAACTGAGCCCTGGGGTATTTCTTAAGCGCTTCTACATCAATCTTGTAATAGTCAATGATGAACTTTTGGTCTGCTGCTATTTTTGATGAATCGCGCAAATCAGGTCTTATAACAACCTCTTTGTCTAACAAATCCTCCCGCCCAAACTGCTCAAAACTGTAATTGTGACTGCCTAAATCTTTAATGTTGAATCCGCTGAAAAAGGCGGTCACCTCACTGTTTAGGCAATCCTGCTCAGCCATCCACGATTTTAGGCTGGTTGCCAGATAATCAAAATTGCAGGAATAGGCATCCATATCAATATCCTCAAGGCTTGCATTGATGTTTATCGCCTTGACGTCAAAAGCCAGATTGTATTCCTTTTTCAAGTTTTCGAGACTTTTTAGCGCCTGGCTGAAGGGTTTACCCTGAATACCTTCAATTCTGAGGAAATTATAGCCTGTGAGTTCGTAGGCCAACGGATTAGTAACCGTAGGGGCTTTGTCTAAGAAGTCTTTGTGATAACCCAGATTGAATTTCTCCCGAAAAATTGACGTTTTGAAGTAATCCCAAAGCGCAGTCAGTTGCTCACCCGGTTTATAGTAGTAGGGAATAGCCCGGGCATCTTCGGGTTGTTGTAAAGGATTGTTTGAAGGTGTAATGACGATTGCAGGCTGCACAGGCAAACTGAAGGATTCACTTAAAACCACAGCCTTTTGAAGCAAAAAACGCGCTTTTTGAAACGCCTTATCTCCCTTGGCTGTTATAGGGGAGTTGTAAAACTTGTGCCTGTTTTTGGCAAAACGCAGGGAAGCATTGGGCCTGCCCAAAAGCAGATGCTTCGGGAAGGCATCAATGGGTGGACAGCATACGTGTTGAATGTGCAAAATCAAGTCCCGAACTTCGTTATACACAGCAGTCAAATCAACCAGGTAATCATAATAATACTGAACCTGTTCCTGAGGAATTTGCTTGGAAAGCGTATTCAAGTTTTGAATGAGGCTGTTTAGTTTTATAGATTCTGTATCAATAAGTTGACTGAAATTTTCCTGTATTTTCAGAAAGCCATTTGCCAGTTCACCGGAAAGCCCCGCGCATTTCACTCTGTAGTCTGAAGCCAGAGCCGAATAGGTTTTGGTATTTACAGGTTTAAAGTTGGTATTGATGCGCAAACCCGATAAATCTCTGAGCCCTGGGAAAACCGGTTTTAAAGGTTTGATTTCTTCGGCAATCGAGAAGCCGGGAGAAAATTTAATGGGTGTTTCTGCTATTTCTTTGGTGGTTTTCAGGCTTTCTAAACCCTTAATTTCTTTAGGCAATTGGATCAGGCTTTCATCAAAAAGCAAATCTTTACGCAGATTGATAAAATCGAGCAGGGCAGAGGTATCCAGTCTCGGCGGTTCTTTTATTTCTTTTGCCCCTGTTTTAAGAAGCAGTCTGGGTACTTTAATCTCTGGCAAACTTTGATAAGCAACCAGGTTGTTGTGAACACTGTAAATGGAATCTTTCTTTAAAAGTACAGGTACGTCACTCTCGTTAACAAGCAATACTCGCAAATTGACTGCCTGCCGTTCTCCCTGATTGTCACAATTGGTTTCGGTACAGATATCAGGTGTTTGTGGGTAGGTTTCCAGGTATAAAACAACCACTTTGTCTTTGAGTTCTTCAGCAGTAAGTACGTTGTCTTTGCCGGTTTCTTTAGTAGCCTCTGTTCGTAATTCAAGTAATGGAATTCGTGTCGCCGTTTCGCCATCTCCGCTTCTGAAATAGGGATATTTGGCATAGGCGTCCTCAAACTCGCGGTAATGTGTGTAATGTAAAGCCTGGCCGGCCAGTTTTTGATACACATCGCTACCTGTAAGGGGTTCACCTGCTTCGGTTTCTTTTACCGGTTGCAAGAGTTTGATCAGGTCACCATCGGTGGTAATGCCACACCCGGGTTTTACGATCAGTGTGGTTTCTGCTGTTGAAACCTCAAATCCACAAACGATGCCTACACCGCTCAGGCAAATACGTGAGAGTCTATCCTGGTCCTGAAAAAAGTCTAAAAACTCATTGAGTTGACCCGCGGTCAATACCTGATCATCAACAAACGCGCGGTAATCGGGTGTTATTTTGGTTAATAGTGCTTGCATGATACGTTGTTTTTAGAGTTTGCCAAGATTGGTTCTTCCCAATATGACATTTCGGTTCGTTTGATTCTCTTTGGTTTCTGCGCTCTCAGGCGTCTGGTTCTGATCTTTGGGTCTGCAGCGGTGCAGTCTGCCCTGATGATAGATGGTGTGTAAGCTGCTTATGGCCTTATTCAGATTAATCAAAGCGGTCTTATCCTGAACCTGTTCACTTGAAGTACGACTGAGCAGCCAGGCTTTGTAGGCTTCTTCAAGAATCACCATCTCATTTTCTTCAGGTGGATTACCCTCTTCATCGGTATAATTTTTGGCGTAACCAATCCAGCAGATTTTAGCTACGATATGCGCTGGCAATTCGCGACGTATCAGGTCTTCAACAAAGCGTCTAAAGTCGATGTTGCTAAAACGCTCGGTCCAACCCGGGAGCACGATACTTACTCTAAAGCTATAGGGATCAATAGATTCGCAGCTATCCGCCTCACAGGCATCTGCACAAATGGGTAAAAAGGTTTCGGTACTTGTAGTTTCGAGATTTACATCGGGTCTGAGCAAAATATGTTCTATGAGGTACATGCCTTCATTGCCTTTAAGTGCCTTGATAAAATTAAGCACGGCTATTTTGGCTTTGGTTGCATTTTCTTCAGTCTTAAAGGTCGAAATGCGTCGTGCAATGATATAGGCTTCAGAACCTGGCTCTTCATTAGGGTTGACCAATACAAAATAAAATCCCGGTGTCTTATTGGGATCTTTAGGCCTGGTTTCTTTAATTATAAAGTTGTCTGGATCCTGAGCATAGCGCTTCACCAGTATCAATTCCTGATGCAATTGCTCCAGATTTTCATAAT
>CAXPQP010000029.1:0-151749 GCA_964219495.1 Leeuwenhoekiella sp.
ATGCTGCTCAAAAAAGACATTAAAGGACTGGTAATTCAAATTGCACTTAAAGGCATTAAGGTAGTTAAAGAGACCGAAGAACATGTTTGGATTGAAGTTGCGGCCGGAGAAAACTGGCATCAATTTGTAATGTATTGTGTAGATCACGGGTATGGTGGTATTGAAAATATGGCGCTCATACCCGGTAATACCGGTACTGCTCCGGTACAAAATATTGGAGCATATGGAGTAGAGCTTAAGGATGTTTTCTTCGAATGCACTGCAATTGATCGAGCTAATCTCGAAGAAAGAAAATTCACTTTAGAAGACTGTAATTTCGGGTACCGCGAGTCTGTATTTAAAAGCAAGTATAAAGACCGTTTTGTTATTACTTCGGTTACTTTCAAACTCACAAAAACCCATCACCAACTCCACACGGGGTATGGCGCAATACAGCAAATATTAAACGAGCGTGAAATTACTGATCCCGGAATAAAAGATATAGCACAGGCTGTCATTGCTATACGCTCATCAAAACTACCCGATCCCAAAGAGCTGGGTAATAGTGGTAGTTTCTTCAAAAACCCGGTTATAGATCGTGAGCAATTTATGGAGTTGCAAAAGCAACATCCACAAATGCCATTTTACGAGGTATCAGCAACCAAAGTTAAAATCCCCGCTGGCTGGCTTATTGAGCAGGCTGGTTTTAAAGGAAAACGCTTTGGTGATGCCGGTGTACATAAAAATCAGGCATTGGTATTGGTGAATTATGGTAATGCCACAGGGGCTGAAATCTGGGATTTGGCACTCAAAATTCAAGAAAGTGTGCAAAATCAATTTGGCATTACAATTGAGCCAGAGGTCAACGTAATTGCTTAAGCCTTCAAATATTTTTAACGAATTGTAGTAGCTAGTATTCTTTGGGCTTCAGGACTTCAAATCGTATCTTTGCATCAAATTTCGTACTATGAAACTTTTATTGATCACACTCGTATTATTAGGACTTGCATTTGCCGGAATTGCAATTAAAATCTGGGCAAAAAAAGACGGTAAGTTTGCAGGTACCTGCGCCAGCCAAAACCCATATTTAAACAAATCTGGTGAAGCTTGCGGAATGTGTGGTAAAATGCCCGATGAGATTGGCGATTGCTCCAATCCCAAAGCATAATCCTTATTTCCATTGAGCGCCCTGCTTTTAATGCTGGCTTACCTCTTTGCAGGTATTACCTGCATTAATATTGGGTACTATCTATACTTTTCAAATTTTTGGTTGTTTGCCGAAAAGCAAGGATCAGACCAGTTATACAACACCAAACCAAAAGGAGTCTCTGTAATTAGTTGTGCTCAAAATGAATCTGAAAACCTCCCGAAACTGATTGAAGCTCTACTCAATCAGGAATACTCAGAATTTGAAATCATCTTTGTAAACGATCACAGTACAGATGAAAGTCTCGCAATCCTTCAGCAAGCAGCGTTACAATACAAGAACTTTCGCGTTTTAAATCTAGATAAGGAACAGGGAAAAAAAGCTGGTATTACAAAAGCTATTTCTTTAGCTAGATATAATAAACTACTATTCATCGATGCCGATTGTATTCCTGCTTCAGCAAATTGGCTGCAGCTGATGACTAAAAAACTGAATTCTAAAATTCAAATCGTTTTAGGCTATGGAGGCTATTACGCCTATCCCAATTCTATTTTGAATAAGCTAATTCGGTTTGAAACTCTTTTCACGGCAATGCAATATTTCGCGTATGCGAAAGCCAAAAACACCTATATGGGTATAGGAAGAAACCTGGTTTTTACCAAAGAATTGTTTGTGAAATCTGATGGATTTCACAAACACGCATCACATAAAGCTGGCGACGACGACCTGTTTGTAAATCAAAATGCTTCTCCTCACAATGTAGCACTATGTATAAATCCAGCTGCATTTACCTATTCCGAACCAAAAACCAGTTGGAAATCCTGGTTTATCCAAAAAAGAAGACACGTAGGTGTGGCGCATTTGTATAAAATGAAACACCAGCTGCAACTCGGTATATTCTACGCCTCTCAGTTTTTATTTTATTACCTGGCACTGATTTTAATATTTTCCGGATTCATCCCCCTTTGGGTTTTAGTTTTCATTCTGCTTCGGGAGCTAATAGCATTTACCGCAATACAAAAAGCAAGCAGCCGACTCAGGGAGAAAAATCTGGCTTTTTATATACTTATTTTGGAACCTTTAATGATAAGTGTGCAAATGCTTATTTTTATAAGTACTATTGTAGCAAAACCACGACGTTGGAATTAAATAAACAACTTTTGGACCAGAAAATTGCGGAAGCACAAGGCGGCAGTCAGGCAGCATATAATTACCTGCTTAACTCGCATTGGAATTTGGTTTATAACTTTCAACTCGCACGCACTCAGGATGAATTTAAGGCTGAAGAAATAACCATTCAGACTTTTTCAAAGGCGTTTAATAACTTAGATTCCTACAATAACAACTACCAGTTTGGAACCTGGCTGGTTACGATTTCAAAAAATCTTCAGATTGATTTATTTCGGAAAGAACAAAGCCGCAAACGGCACCTTGAGAAAGAAAATCAACTCAACAAAGTAATTGATGAAAACCCAACCGCTGAAGATGCCTTAATTACCGAACAGAATTTATCTGAATTGCAAACCCTGATAAAAAAATTAAAACCCCATTATCAGGAAATGATCAATTTAAGGTATTTTCAGGAGCTGAGTTATAAGGAAATGGCCATTAAGCTCGATGAACCTTTAGGCAATGTAAAGGTAAAATTGTTAAGGGCTCGGCGTTTGCTTTCAGACTCAATTAAGAAAAATCAATAGATCTTATGAAAAATCTGCTCAGGCAGTTAGGACCCGGACTTTTATTTGCCGGGGCTGCAATAGGTGTCTCTCATCTCGTGCAATCTACCCGTGCCGGTGCAGATTACGGACTTGGCTTAGTATGGGCCCTGATACTCATTCATTTGATAAAATATCCATTTTTTCAATTTGGGCCCCGCTACGCAGCCGCAACCGGAAGCAGCCTGCTTGAAGGCTATATGAAACTAGGCAAACCTTTATTGGTCGTCTATTTTATCATCAACCTGCTAACTATGTTTACCATTCAAACAGCGGTAACCATTGTCACAGCAGGTATTGCCACGTATATTTTTGGGATGGAATGGAGTATTACGACCTGGTCCCTTATCGTGACAGCTTGTTGCTCGGCAATATTGCTAATAGGAAAGTATAGCTTGCTAGACAAGCTCATGAAAGTTATCGTGATTACCCTTACCATAAGTACACTAGCAGCTGTATTAATTGCAGGTTTTGAGCCACATCAAACAGTGACCTTCGACCAAATCATTCCTGCAGACAAAATCGGTATTGCATTCTTAATTGCATTTATGGGCTGGATGCCTGCCCCTCTCGATATTTCAATCTGGCACTCGCTTTGGTCTCTCGAAAAAGCCAAGGAAGGTCAAATCACCCGAAAATCAGCTGTGTTTGATTTCAATATTGGGTTTTTGGGCACAATTGTGGTGGGAGCATGTTTTATTAGTCTGGGGGCATTGATCATGAACAATACAGGAGAGTCCTTTAGCCCAAGTGGCGGAGCATTTGCCAAGCAACTTATAGATATGTACACCAGCAGTCTGGATAACTGGGCATTTTACATAATAGGTATTGCTGCTTTGACGACCATGTTTAGCACCACTCTTACTACTCTTGACGCCTCTCCACGGGCAATGAACAAAACGCTAAGTTTACTTACCGGAAAGACCTTTTCTAAAGGTTACTTATCGTGGATGCTTATCTTGATTACTGGAACTGTTTGTATTCTATTTTTCTTGACCAGCGAAATGGGTAAACTGGTAGAAATCGCTACTATACTATCCTTCTTAACTGCGCCTTTTTTTGCGATCGCAAATTACCTTGCAATGAATTCTGCAGACGTAGCTGAAGAAGATAGACCAAGCGCAGCCCTAAAAATTGCCAGCTGGATAGGCATTGTGTTATTGATTGCCTTTGGGGTTTGGTATCTGACCACTCTTTAATTTCAACTTTTCACGATCTTCCTTGCGAGTGCGTATAGGAGCATTTTCAATAACCGTAGAAAGAACGATGTGGGTTTTTGTCTCTCCATAGGTTATCAATTTATCGATAAACTCTTCCAGATGAAATTGATCAAACAAGACGACTTCCATAAAAATGTTCTCATTACCCGTGATTCGATAACAATTGAGCACTTCACTAAAGTCATGCACTTTCTCTAAAAAAGGTTTTAATCTGCCCATAAATGCACGCAAGGTAATAATTGCCTTGAGCTGGTGTCCAGAACCAATATGAGACACTTCAGCCTTGTAACCTATTAAAATACTGGCATCTTCCATCTTACGTATACGCTCTGCAACAGCTGGCGAGGTCACTCCCACTTCCCTGCTTATTGCACTTACAGACATTCGTGCATTTCGTTGCAAGATTTGAAGTATTTTCCAATTTGTGGGATCTATTGTCATTTTAAATAAATTAAAGCTATTACTTTAAAATTTAAAGTAAATGTAATTGATATATTTAAATATAACATACAAAACTCTGTAAATCTAGGTAAATTTGAGTGAGTTTAAAACTATGAGATATACTCCTTTAAATAGTAAATTATACAACCAGGCACAGGAAATACTAAAGCTATCACGCTCTATTTCAAGCTATCTGGTTTATGATCTGGCTCCATTACAAAATAATGGTAGCGAGAATCCGTATGTATATTTTTCTGGAGATATCGTAAGAGACTCAGACTGCCTCGCCCCTGAAATTTTAAAAGCCGAAAGTCAGATTTTTCAAGATGATCGATTAAGATATGCCGCTTCATTAGAACGTCTGACTTCTCGTCTGTACAATAACTGTGAACGCCTGGAACGTGCAGAAAGCAACGGTAAAGACTTTCTCAATATATTGAGACTAGAATTGCGAAAATTCCGCAGACTACAGCGCAAGTGGATGATGACACTTTAGGGAGATTTTGAATAAATCATTCTAGCTACTAAGCTATTCCTTAAGAAAGTTCTATTTTAGGGAAACAGCACAAAACCAATTCAACATGTCTTCAGACGATCCTAATCATATTGAGGATTACCACAACAGCCTGCTATACTTAAAGGCTAACGAAATTTTAAAGTTGGCTAATCGCATTGCAGAAATTGCTTCTACCTACGAATTACAAAGTGGCGTTCCGGAAGAACAGGAAATTTTACGCAGCCACGCAATCTATATACGTGAAGATGCCTCGATCATTCCTGCTAAAATTGCCGGCGCGTGGAACTGCGACCTCTATGATATCAAGATGGAAAAGGCCGCAATCATTCGACAATGCGCTCGCGAATTGGCGACACATATGACCGGTCTGGAGATGTACGGCTTCAGAGAAACTGAATACCTCAATCTGTTACGTGATGAGATTGAGCATTTTCGAATTCTTTTTGCAGAATGGGTGCAGACCTTTGACCCTTGGAATTACATCATAGACCGCTGGGGACTTTTTAATCCGCCCGGAGTGAACTACGACGATCCCGACCCCGATGACGATATTCCTTTCGATCCCGATGATTTTGATTTTGAGGATTGACTAGATTCGAGACCTGAGACCTGAGACCAGAGACAAGAGACAAGAGACAAGAGACAAGAGACAAGAGACAAGAGACAAGAGAATAAAATCTAATTTATCGTATTTGGGCGTGCCCCTTCGGGTCGGGCTATCCGGTGCAATCTGCTTTTGCCTGACGGCAAAAACAGGATTAACGCTACTATCCCTCACTCGGGTTGAAGTGAGAGATTCTAGTTAAAAAAAGAGACCTCACAGGTTTTAAAAACCTGTGAGGTCTGGATTTCAGGTAAGAATTTAAAACCCTTCGGCTTCGCTCAGGGTAAGCGATCCGAAATAATTCGCTGCGGCATTGCCTTGCGAATTGCGGCTCTCTGCTTACATATTCCGTCTATACTGTCCTCCTACTTCAAACAATGCACTGGTGATTTGACCTAACGAACAAACTTTGGTCGCTTCCATCAAATGCTCAAAAATATTTTCATTTTGAATTGCTGCATTTTGAATTGCCTCTAGTCCGTACTCTGCTTCAGATTTGTAAGCCTGATGCAATTGTGTTAAGGTTTTGATTTGCGCCTGCTTTTCTGCTTCGGTAGCTCTAATTACTTCCATGGGTTTTACCGTTGGTGAACCGGTGCTGCTCAAAAAGGTATTCACCCCGATAATCGGGAAGTCGCCGTTGTGTTTCATGGTCTCGTAATACAGACTTTCTTCCTGAATTTTACTGCGCTGGTACATGGTTTCCATAGCACCAAGCACCCCACCTCTTTCGGTAATGCGATCAAATTCGAGCAACACAGCTTCTTCAACCAGGTCAGTTAACTCTTCAATAATAAATGCACCTTGTATGGGGTTTTCATTTTTAGCCAGTCCTAATTCTTTATTGATAATCAATTGAATTGCCATCGCGCGACGTACGCTTTCTTCTGTTGGCGTAGTAATTGCCTCATCATATGCATTCGTATGTAAAGAGTTGCAGTTATCATAAATTGCATACAAAGCCTGTAAGGTAGTTCGTATATCATTGAAATCAATTTCCTGCGCATGCAGTGAGCGCCCTGAAGTCTGAATATGATATTTAAGCATTTGTGCTCTTGGGTTAGCGCCATATTTCTGCTTTAGTGCTTTCGCCCAGATTCTGCGTGCTACACGCCCAATCACCGCATACTCAGGGTCAATCCCGTTGCTGAAGAAAAAGGAGAGGTTGGGACCAAACTTATTGATATCCATCCCCCGGCTTAAGTAATACTCTACATATGTAAAGCCGTTTGATAGCGTAAACGCCAATTGCGTAATAGGATTGGCCCCGGCTTCTGCAATGTGATATCCAGAAATTGAGACCGAGTAGAAATTGCGAATCTGATTTTCAATAAAATATTCCTGCACATCACCCATAAGACGCAGTGCAAATTCCGTAGAAAAAATACAGGTGTTTTGTGCCTGATCTTCTTTCAAAATATCAGCCTGTACGGTTCCGCGTACCTGACTTATTGTTTCAGCTTTTATTTTAGCATACACATCTTCCGGCAACACCTGATCTCCGGTAATACCCAGCAACATCAGTCCCAGACCATTATTTCCTTCAGGCAAGGTTCCTTCGGCCTTTTTAGCTTCCGCAGAAAATTTCTGATATTTTGGACGCTCCAGCCCCTTGTCGTCATAGCGTTCTTTCAGCTTTGCTTCAACTTCAGCCTCCAGACCATTTGCCTTGATGTACTTTTCACAAGCCTGATCGATCGCAGCATTCATAAAAAAGCCAAGCAACATAGGCGCCGGCCCATTGATGGTCATACTTACCGAAGTCATAGGGTCTGCCAGATCAAAACCGGAATACAGCTTTTTAGCATCATCCAGACAACAGATTGAAACTCCTGCATTTCCTATTTTTCCATAAATATCAGGACGGTGATCGGGATCATTACCGTATAAGGTTACACTGTCAAATGCTGTAGAAAGTCGCTTGGCTGGCAAGCCCATACTCACATAATGAAAACGACGATTGGTTCGCTCAGGACCACCCTCCCCGGCAAACATTCGGGTAGGATCTTCACCGGTACGCTTAAATGGATATAAACCTGCCGTGTAAGGAAATTCACCAGGCACATTCTCTTGCAATACCCACTTTAAAATATCACCCCATGCCTCATATTTAGGTAAAGCAACTTTAGGAATCTGAAGATGTGACAGGGATTCTGTATGTGTATCTATTTTAATTTCCTTCTCACGAACTTTAAAGGTATAGACCGGATTTTTATAGCGATTAACCTTCTCTTCCCAGCCGGTAATTACCTCCCAATTATAAGGATCGAGATCCATTTTAAGTTTATCAAATTCGGCGAGCAGCAGTTTTGCCAGATCACCATCATTCAATTCTTGTTCTAAAACCAATCCTGCCTTATCCAGACCTGGCACTTTACCAGTCACAGTTTCGATAGTTTTATAAATCCCGTAGAGTTTTTGAGCAACTACACGTTGGGAAGCCGCTGTATCATCATAACCCCGGTTATTTTCTGCAATTTCTGACAAGTATCGCGTACGTGCCGGTGGGATGACAAAAATCTTTTCAGACATCTCATCGCTTATTTCAAACGTACTCGACAAACTCGTATTCGTTTTAGAAACCAATTCGTCCATAATCGCTTTATACAGGCGATTCATCCCAGGGTCGTTAAATTGAGAAGCGATTGTCCCATAAATAGGCAAATCATCCTGGGGAGTTTCCCATAGCTGATGATTTCGCATATATTGCTTTTTGACATCTCTTAAAGCATCCTGAGAACCGCGTTTATCGAATTTGTTTATGGCCACTAAATCTGCAAAGTCGAGCATATCGATTTTCTCCAATTGCGTAGCCGCACCAAACTCTGGGGTCATCACGTAAAGTGAAACATCGCTGTGATCCAGAATTTCGGTATCACTCTGACCGATACCACTGGTTTCGAGAATTATCAAATCAAATTCTGCTGCTTTCAACACTTCAACAGCTTCCTGAACGTGTTTTGACAAAGCCAAATTGCTTTGACGCGTTGCTAGCGAACGCATATAAACACGTGGCGAGTTGATAGCATTCATACGAATACGGTCACCTAACAACGCACCGCCTGTCTTACGCTTAGAAGGATCTACCGAAACAATCCCCAGCGTTTTCTCCGGAAAATCATTCAAGAAACGGCGCACGAGTTCGTCAACCAATGATGATTTACCGGCACCACCAGTACCCGTAATTCCCAAAACAGGCGTGTTTTGATTCTCAGAATCTGGCTGGAAATAATTTTGAAAAGCATCGTGATCATTTTCGGCAAGGGAAATAAGGCGTGCAATGGTATTTACATCTTTGGCCTTGAGTTTTGCTGAAATTGCTTTCGGCTCAACCAATTTAGAAGCTTCGGTTTTAAAGTCAGATTTTTCAACCAAATCATTAATCATTCCTTGCAAGCCCATCTCACGACCATCGTCTGGAGCGTAAATACGGGTAATACCATAATTCATTAGATCATCAATCTCTTCAGGAAGTATTACTCCACCGCCACCACCAAAGATCTTGATGTGACCAGCTCCTTTTTCCTGAAGCAGGTCGTACATATATTTGAAATACTCATTGTGACCACCCTGATAAGAAGTCATTGCAATGGCCTGCACATCTTCCTGAATAGCAGTGTTAACCACTTCTTCAACACTGCGGTCGTGCCCCAGGTGAATAACCTCAACTCCAGTTGCCTGAATGATACGACGCATTATATTTATTGCAGCATCGTGACCATCAAAAAGAGAGGCTGCGGTAACAATACGTACTTTATTGACAGGTGTATAGGGCTTGATTTGATTCATTCGTAATATTTTGCTTTATAAAGACTACTAAATTAAATAATTGATAGCTAAATAGCGATTATTTTATATTATTAATATTCTCATTTGAAGGCTAATTTTCTAGCTTAGCTTTAAGCTTAAAAAATTTCAAAAATACAGGTTGAAAAACCCAGATTTTCAAATTATGCAGAAAATTACGCTTTTAATTAATTGCCCTGATCGTAAGGGAATTGTGACTACAATTACACAGTTTATTCTCGAAAAACAAGGTAATATTGTGTACCTCGATCAACATGTAGACAGACAGGAAAGTGTTTTTTTTATGCGTGTGGAAGCCGAATTTGATGAGCCAGATTTTAGCCTTGCCCAATTTGAGAACCAATTTACAGAGCAGTTTGTTGCCGACTACAAGCTCGAATATCAACTTTTTGACGCGCTTTACAAACCCAAATTGGCGTTGTTTGTTTCCAAATACGATCATTGTTTGTATGATCTTTTGGGCCGAAATGCTTCTGGTGAGTTAGAAGTAGAAATTCCACTCATTATAAGCAACCACCCCGATCTCGAGATTGTTGCTCAACGCTTTGACATTCCGTTCAAATACATTTCGGTAACCAAAAACACTAAAGCTGAAGCTGAAGCCGAGCAAATTAGAATTATACGAGAACATCAAATAGACCTTATCGTTCTTGCCCGCTATATGCAGATTGTTTCAGATGATTTTGTATCACAATTCAAACATCAAATCATCAATATACACCACTCCTTTTTACCCGCTTTTATTGGAGCCAAACCGTATCACGCTGCGTTTGAGCGCGGTGTGAAAATCATTGGCGCTACCAGTCATTATGTTACCGCAGATTTGGATGAAGGCCCTATTATCGAACAGGAAATTGTACGGGTTTCACACGTACATTCTGTTCAGGATTTTATTCTGAAAGGACGTGATCTGGAAAAAATTGTGCTTGCCCGGGCTATAAAAGCGCACATCGAGCACAAGGTTTTGGTCTACGGAAACAAAACCGTGATTTTCGCATAAGGTTTTCTAATCTTCCTAGAATAGCTTAACTTAACTCAGGATAGGCAGATTTAATTCTGCCCAAATTTCAGGAACCTGAAAGTCTCACAATCAACACCTAGAATAAATTTCATGAAAAAAATAATTGCACTTCTCTACATTGTAATACTTAGCGGCTGCGCCGAATTGCAATCTGTTGTAGATAGTTTACCCAATCAGGTAGGAGTCGACAACGCTACAATAGCCAGTGGCTTACGCCAGGCACTTGATTTTGGAATCGATAAACAAGTGAGTAAACTCACGCAAAAAGATGGGTTTTATGCTAATCCTCTAGTGAAAATTTTACTGCCTGAAGAACTTCAAAAAGTAGATCAGACTTTAAGAAGTGTAGGCTTGAGCAGCCTTGCCGATGAAGGTTTAAAAGTCCTTAACCGAGCTGCCGAAGATGCCGTGAGCGAGGCAACTCCAATCTTTGTTGATGCAGTAATAGGAATCACTTTTGTTGACGCTAAAAATATTCTGTTGGGTGATGACACGTCAGCAACTACTTACTTACAATCACGTACAGAAACTGCTCTTTACGCGAAGTTCAATCCGGTGATTCAAAACTCATTTAATAAAGTAGGAGCAGATAAAATCTGGACCGATTTAATTACCCGCTACAATGCTTTGCCACTCACAAATGATGTGAACCCAGACCTTACTGATTATGTTACCAATGAAGCTTTAAAAGGGGTTTACACGATGATTGCTGTGGAGGAAAAAGATATACGCAATAATCTTGCAGCGCGTACCACTGCGCTTTTAAAACGAGTTTTTGCACTTCAAGATTAACACCATGAATAAAGCATTAAAAATAGTAGTTGCAGGCCCCATACCCAGAGATACCATCTCAACCTATGAAAATGATATTATCATGCGCTATGGCTGTGTTACGCATCCCGTAATCGCACTTTCCAAACTACTTGAAGAGGAAGGCAGCGTTGTACCTGTAACTAATATTCATAAAAAGGATCAGCAAGGTATCGCAGCAGAATTTGCAGATTTTTCAAATGTAAGTCTGAAAGGCATAAACAGTAAAGAAGACCGCGGAACCGTAATTTTACTTGATTTTAAAGATCAAAATAACCGGGAGGAAAAACAACTGGCTTGTATGAATCCCATTAGGCCAAAACATATTAAAGATCATCTGGATGCAGATGCTTTTGTATTTGTACCCATTACCGATTTTGAAATAAGCCTCAGCACTTTAAAATATATCAAAAAACACAGTAAAGGCATTACCATATTTGACGCTCATGGTGCCACAACCGCTATGGATGTAAGAGGTCATCGACACAGGAAATTCTGGGTTGATCGCGATGAGTGGCTGCCTTATATCGACGTGCTTAAAATGAATCTTGAAGAATCGCAATGCATGTCATTCGCAAGAGAGTACGAACATGAAATCCCTTCTATTTACGACGAAAACGCTACAGAACACTTAGATGATCTCGCTGCACACGTTTTGAAAAAAGGGGTGTCTTATTTTTATGTAACAATGGACTCCAGAGGATGCATTCTATATCAAATGAAAGATGGCAGTGTCAGTAAAGACTGGATTGCTTCTGTAAAAGTTGATAAGGTTGTAGATACAACGGGATGCGGAGATAGTTTTGCTGGCGGACTAGCCTATGGTTTTGCAAAATACAACGATCCTATTCGCGCTGCTCAATATGCCAATATTCTCGGAGCGCGACGTACACAAGGAAAAGGTTGGGATGTGTTTAAAAGTGCTGAAGAAACGGAAGCTATTAGAGAATCGAATTACTCCATTTAAGGAAAATCAGAATTCTACAATTCCTATATAAAATCAGCCATCTGCACCTGTAACTTATGAGCCTCTGATGCGGCAGCAGTTGCAAAATCTTCATTTCTAGAAGCGTATAAAATACCTCTAGACGAGTTAATCAATAAACCTGCGTCTTTGGTTGCTCCATATTTAAAGACTTCTTCTACACTTCCTCCCTGAGCTCCAACTCCGGGAACCAGAAGAAAAGCCTCCGGAATAATTTGGCGTATTTCAGCAAGGTATTCAGCTTTTGTTGCTCCCACAACATACATCAATTGCTCACTATGAGCCCATCCTTTTGATGTTTCTAAAACCTTCTTGTAAAGTTCTTCTCCTTCAATCTTTTGAGTTTGAAAGTCAAATGCTCCCGGGTTAGAAGTAAGGGCAAGCATAATTGTAAACTTATCTTCAAAAGCTAAAAACGGCTCTACAGAATCTTTACCCATATATGGAGCTACCGTTACTGAATCAAACCCTAAATCTTCAAAGAAGGCTTTAGCATATCTGCTTGAAGTATTACCGATATCACCACGTTTTGCATCTGCAATGGTAAATACATCGGGATATTCAGAATTCAAAT
The DNA here is from genome assembly GCA_964219495.1 of Leeuwenhoekiella sp. Lineage (GTDB taxonomy): Bacteria > Bacteroidota > Bacteroidia > Flavobacteriales > Flavobacteriaceae > Leeuwenhoekiella. Next base: position 12,821 of record CAXPQP010000029.1, read on the forward strand.
AGTTGATGGTTTTTTCAAGTGATTGCCATCCTTTAATACCGTAAGCTTCATAGAAAGCCGTATTGGGTTTATAGGCAACTGCATATTGATGCGTGGCATCAATTATCGCCTTATTAAACGCAAAGATAGGATCATCTTCCTGCAGTAAATGTTGGGGTATCTTATCTAGATCAGTGTCTAGGCCAACACATAAAACCGACTTTTTCTTTTTGATTTGTTTCTTAAGATGATCTAGCGTCACGCCTTTACTGTTTAGAATTATATAGAATCTCCTCCTTCAGCTAATTTCTCGGTATTACTCACCAATTGCAACTCATCGATAATACGTTGTATATCTCCATCGATAATGTTTGACAAATCGTAAAGGGTAAGATTGATACGGTGATCTGTCACACGACCTTGTGGATAGTTGTATGTTCTTATCTTGGCGCTACGATCACCACTGGTAACCATCGAACCACGCTTAGCAGCTTCTTCTTCCTGGCGCTTGGCAAGCTCCATATCATAAAGTCGCGAGCGTAAAACCTTAAACGCCTTTTCTTTGTTCTTATGCTGAGACTTCTGATCCTGACATTGCGCAACAAGTCCGGTTGGAATGTGCGTAAGTCGTACTGCAGAATAAGTTGTGTTTACCGACTGCCCACCTGGCCCTGAAGAACAGAAATAATCTATACGTACTTCTTTAGGATCGATTTCGACATCAAATTCTTCCGCTTCAGGGAATACCATTACCGTAGCCGCACTGGTATGCACACGTCCCTGAGTTTCAGTCTGTGGCACACGTTGTACACGATGTACTCCTGCTTCAAAACGAAGTGTTCCGTACACATCTTCACCCGTAACTTCAACCTGAATTTCTTTAAAACCACCACTAGTACCTTCACTATAATCTATGGTACTGGTTTTCCAGCCTTTGCTTTCGCAGTATTTCATATACATACGATACAAATCTCCTGCAAAAATACTGGCTTCATCACCACCGGTTCCTGCACGAATTTCCATCACAGCATTCTTGGCATCTTCAGGATCTTTAGGAACCAGCATAAAGCGAATTTTCTCCTCAAGTGCTGGCATAGCATCTTTAGCTTCTTCGAGCTGAAGCTTGGCCATTTCAGTCATTTCTGCATCGCTGCCGTCTGAAATAATCTCTTCTGCCTCCTCAATATTCTGAGTTAGCTCTATATATTTTTCACGCTCATCCATAATGGCGCGAAGGTCTTTATATTCTTTATTAAGCTCGATGTAACGCTTTTGATCGCTTATGATATCTGGTTGAATGATAAGGTCACTTACTTCGTCAAAGCGCTGCTTAATAAAATTTAATCGTTCTAACATAGGTTCTAAATTGCTCGCGAATTTACGTAAAAAATAAAGGTTTATTCAGTTAAATAAGCCAAGGAATGCTGATAGTGAAATTGATTTAGTGACTAAACGTATTATTTAGCGCACAACAGTCCCTTCATCATCAATTGCTTCGGTAATTGTAAAATTGATAAGAGTAAGTAATCCGACGAAATAGAATATTCTCGTTGCAATAAAGAATAAACTTTCCTCCAGAAAAATTCCGTAATAAGAAGCTATATCTGAAAGGGTGAAGCTAAAAACAGCGAATGAAAATAAAAGCGCCCGCATACCACCTATTCGATAATAATAGTAGATGGCCAACAGTACTAACAGCAATATTGATGTGCCAAGAAAGTAGAAATAGTAAATAATGCTATTCTCCACAACACGCTCGTCAAATACGCTTTCCAGAGTATATAAAATTAAAATGAAGGCTATGATAAAAAATGTCGTCACTATGAACGATGGAGTAATGATCTTGTAGCGCATCATTCGTTTTAATTTTCTAAAAAACAATCCTAAATAACCTATTCCTCCACATACAAAATAACCGATTCCACCTGCGCCGGTACCATAAAATATAGCAGCAATATCCCGCATCCAGAACGCTATCAATACTAATAACAAGGAATTACGTTGCTTTGGAAACGAGATAAGAAACGAACTAATAAGTATGGTCGAACCTATAAATCGAAAGGACCTTGAAACATATGCTGGTAAGTATAACACAGCAATTACATTAAAAAAAATCGCAAAAATCGCAACTGCCAGGAGCGTGCGGAAGTTCTGTATTTCTTTTATATGATTTGCTTTCATAACTTTTTAGTTTGAAGAAAACTAAAGTTGATAAGTACAAAGAAAAGGAAAATTTTACAACTCGATTTTTAAGATTAAAAAACAATATATTTCAAACTACTTCACAATATACTTAAAATCAAATCATTAAAAAATCCGTAATCGAATATCTATTCAATTACGGATTTTACTTGTGACCCCGGAGGGATTCAAACCCCCAACCCTCAGAGCCGAAATCTGATGCGCTATTCAGTTGCGCCACGGAGCCCTTTGAAAGTTTAAACGTACTCTCAAACGTATTTTAATTTTACTGTTTAACTATTCAGTAAATCTTGCTCGCTATTCTCCCGAAGCATCGGGAGCGCCACAGAGCCCTTTCAGTTTTAGAACAGGAACTGAAAACCTGTTATGCTAATTTCTTTTTTACGATACTTGATATGGTCTTCCCATCTGCACGACCAGCTAACTCCTTTGAAGCTAATCCCATCACTTTACCCATATCCTGCATTCCACTTGCACCGGTTTTTTCAATAATCTCGGCTACAACAGCTTCAATTTTCTCTTCACTTAATTGTTCAGGCAAAAATTGCTCAATTACTTCTGCCTGCGCCAGTTCTTCCTGAGCCATTTCCTCACGTCCCTGTTCCTGATAAATAGCCGCGCTGTCTTTGCGTTGCTTTACCAATTTCTGAAGCATTTTAATCTCTTCTTCCTCGCTAAGTTCACCAGAAGCACCGCTCTCTGTCTGAGCAGTTAAAATTGCCGACTTAATTGCTCTCAGGGAAGCTAAAGCATTTTGATCTTTAGCCTTCATTGCTGCTTTCATAGCCGTCATTACCTCAGTCTGTAAACTCATAGTGCGTTTATTTTTGGGTTTGCGAATATACTTAATTTTGATCTTTTACCGATCTTATCGCTTAAAAATACAAACAAAAAAGCCGGTAGCTTACACTACCGGCCCATTCACATCGGTTTTTACTAACTAATCGACATTATCGTGTAAGAATGAGTTGTTTTTACGCAACTGCATTTCTTCATTCTCATCTGTACTTAAGGTTGTGCGAGACAACGAACTCTTAGCTGAAGGATTCTCGTCAAGATTAACTCCCATTCGCTTATACGCTGGTTGTTTTTCAATCTCGTCAATACGTGATTGATTGCTTCTGAATTTATAATTAAACTCCTTCATCATACGTCTGCGCTCTGCAGCACGCTCGGTAAGCAACTGAGAAATTGGTGTATTTGTAGGATCTTCATCTCCCTCAAATACTTTTTCTTCAGGCTGAATTTTCGCTTCAACCTGCTTTACTTCCATAGGTTCTTCTCGAATAATCTTTGGCTCTGGCTTTTTAGCCTGAACAGGTTGCGCATTATTCAAATGCTCTTCCATCTCCATATAATCATCAAGACTGTAACGCTTTTCACCATTCTCGTTTACTTCAGTTACAGATACAATCTCAATAGGACTATTTACCTCAATATCGTTGATATCATCATCTAACGTATATACAATTTCCTGAGGCTCTTCTATAACTTCTGGAGCATTTGGCTTTTCTTCATTTAAAGGAAGATCAAACGAAAGTGCAAACTGCTCTTCTTCTCTTGGTTTAACAACAGGTTCTGGTTTTGGTTCTTCAACACTTACGATTTTGAATTCGAGTTCGTCATCAAAACTATCTTCAACCTCTACACTTTCGGTTGTATAATCAATCACCTCCTCATATACTACCTGAATATTTCTAATCAAATCTGTAGTAGGAATCAAATCCATTGAATTCTTAGGAGCTTCAGCCTTAGGCTTGTTTACCATTAAATCCATCGGATCATCGCTGTCGTCAAGTGTGTGAACGATTGGCTTTTTTACTTCCTGCTTTGGCTCTGCCTGCACCTCCTGAGTTTTAGCTGGTGCAGTAAAATCTAAACTTCTGCCTGTACTTTTTGGAGTTAGATCGTGCTGTGCGCGTTGCTCATCCTCAAGAGTGTGTATAATTTTTTTGGTTTCGGTATTTACAATTTCATTTTGTTGTTCAACATTAAAACCCGTAGCTATAATGGTTACCGAAATTGCATCTCCAAGGCTTTCCTCTTCACCAACACCCATAATAATATTTGCGCTGTGACCTGCCTCATCCTGAATGTGATCGTTGATTTCTCCGATCTCATCAATAGTAATCTCTTCAGTACCCGAAACGATAAACAACAATACGTTTTTAGCACCGGTAATTTTATTGTCATTTAATAACGGAGAATCTAAGGCTTTTCTAATGGCGTCCTGAGCACGACTACCACCACTTGCACTTGCACTTCCCATAATAGCGGTTCCACTATTACTTAAAACCGTTTTAGCATCTCTAAGGTCAATGTTTTGCGTATAGTGATGCGTTATCACTTCAGCAATACCTCTGGAGGCAGTTGCTAAAACTTCATCAGCTTTACTGAAACCAGCTTTAAAGCCCAGGTTACCGTAAACCTCACGTAATTTATTGTTGTTGATGACGATAAGTGAATCAACATGTGAACGCAAACGCTCTACCCCGAGCTGAGCCTGCTCGTTTCGCATTTTACCTTCAAACTGAAACGGGATAGTTACAATACCCACAGTAAGCACATCCATTTCTTTCGCCATTTTGGCGATTACCGGAGCGGCTCCTGTACCAGTCCCACCACCCATACCGGCAGTGATAAATACCATTTTGGTATTGGTTCCCAGCATTTGTTTCACTTCTTCAAGACTTTCGATAGCTGCCTGCTCTCCCACTTCAGGATTAGCGCCAGCACCAAGACCTTCTGTTAAACTAACACCTAATTGAATGCGAATGGGTACCGGGCTATTTTCAAGAGCTTGTGAATCTGTGTTGCAGACCACAAAGTCAACTCCTTTAATACCCTGGCTAAACATATGGTTAATGGCATTGCTACCACCACCACCTACGCCAATTACCTTGATCACGTTGCTTTGATTTTTGGGTAAATCAAACGAAATGTTTTCGAAATCTGTGTTGCTCATAATATTTTCGTTTTACCGGTTTTTGTTGTTTTCTTTTTCATTCCTAAAGCAAGCTTTCGGCAAACTTTAGTTGGTTTTTGTCAATTTTTATTCTGCGTTATCTAAAAAGTCTTTGAACTTTTCTGCCCAGCTGTCAAAAATGCTTTTACGCGCCTTTTTCTCTTTGGACTGTTGAAGTTGGGGTTCTTCGATCTCATCTTCAACCTCAGTATCTTCAATCTGCGGCTCCTCTTCAACTATAGCCGTATCCTGTTGTTCAACCACTTCGTCTTTACGGTGCTCCAGACTGTTCATCACCAGTCCTACTGCGGTCGCGTAAAGCGGACTCGTAGTTTCAGAATCACTATCCCCTGCAAGATGTTCGTTTGGATAGCCAATACGCGTATCCATCCCAGTTATGTATTCTACTAATTGTTTCAGGTGTTTTAACTGAGAACCTCCACCAGTTAAAACAATTCCTGCAATAAGTTTTTTCTTTTGTTCCTCGTGACCATAATTTTTGATTTCGAGATACACCTGTTCAATAATCTCAACCACACGAGCATGGATGATTTTAGACAGATTTTTTAATGTGATCTCCTTAGGCTCTCTTCCTCGTAATCCTGGAATAGAAACGATCTCGTTATCTTTATTTTCTCCCGGCCAAGCAGAACCAAATTTGATCTTCAGCAATTCAGCCTGTTTCTCAATTATGCTGCAACCTTCCTTGATATCTTCAGTAATCACATTACCACCAAAAGGAATTACAGCCGTATGTCTGATGATTCCATCTTTAAAAATGGCAAGATCTGTTGTACCACCACCTATGTCAATGAGGGCTACACCAGCTTCTTTTTCTTCCTGACTTAAAACCGCATTTGCTGATGCAAGAGGTTCTAAGGTTATTTTATCAAGATTAAGTCCGGCGCTTTTTACACAACGACCAATATTGCGTATGCTGCTAACCTGACCTACAACTACGTGAAAATTAGCTTCCAGTCTTCCACCGTACATCCCGATTGGCTGAGTGATTTCGGCCTGACCATCTACTTTATATTCCTGCGGAAGTACATGAATTATTTCTTCCCCAGGTAGCATAACCAGTTTATGAACCTGATTACACAACGTGTCGATATCTTTATTTCCGATTACCTCGTCTGCATCGGGACGCGTGATGTAATCGCTGTGTTGTAAACTACGAATGTGCTGACCCGCGATTCCCACAACCACATCTTCAATCTTCATCCCAGAAACACTTTCTGCTTCCTGTACCGCCTGCTGTATAGACTGAATGGTTTGCGTTATATTGTTTACAACTCCACGGTGTACACCCAGGCTTTTAGATTTTCCGATCCCCAGAATCTCCAGCTTATGGTATTCATTATAACGGCCAATCATTGCTACAATCTTGGTTGTACCAATATCCAGTCCTACTGCTATGTCTTTCTGCTCCATAACTTATTTTTTTGTCCCTATGACCTGTCCTCTGTAGCGTAAATCAACAGTCTTATAGGCTGCAAGGCTGTTGTCTTTAATCGCCTTTTGGTAAAAAGCTTTATAATTGGCAAACTTAGCCTGCAAGCCTGCAACCTTTCCCAAATTGATCTTATAGTCTAGCACCCGAGGTGTTAAAATATAGTCTCCGCCACGCTCGCGAACAATACCAATGATTTGCTTTTGCAATAATTCATCCTCCTGTAAAAAACTCAATAAAGGAAACACTTCATCAATCTGTTCTCGTGTTAAACCTGTAACCATTGGTACACGGGCAGAGTAATTTGAAGACAGGGGCATTGCAGCTCCGCTTTCATCAATATAATATGGTTCTTGTGCCTGCACACGCGCAAGAGGCTTTCTTTGTTTTACAGAAGCGCCCACCACACCATCTAAAGTGAGGTAAACATCTGCATCAGAAATCATTGCGTGCGCATCGAGTTTTTGCTCTAAGCTTCTCAAATCTAGAATTTCTTTAGCCTGTCCCTCAAGGGCTTTCTGATTTTGTATCAACAATTTATCAACCGTTTCTGCTGTAATAAAGAGGTTTGCACCCGATTCAAAATGCACTTCCACATCCTTTACTTTTCGCGTAGCATTACGCTTGTGCGAAAACGCCACCAGAAATAAAGTAACCACTACCAAAACCCCCATTCTTATGTAAAACCAATTGATTTTCATACCGCTAGCGTTTTAGAAAGTTTCATTATTTCTTCTCCGATATCTCCCGCTCCCATCATTACCACAACTGAAGCTTGTGAATCTGCTATTTTCTCCTGCAAATCTGTTTTAGAAACCAGTTCCTTTCGTGGTGTGGTTACTAATTCCAATAACTTTTTAGAATTGACCCCGTCGATAGGCTCTTCTCTTGCCGGATAGATATCCAGCAAAATCACCTCATCAAATTGGGACAAACTTGCCGCAAAATCATCCATAAAATCACGGGTACGACTATACAAATGAGGCTGAAATACAGCAAGCACACACTTACTTGGATACATCTCACATACAGCAGAGTGTACCGCATCAATTTCGGTAGGGTGATGTGCGTAGTCGTCAATTAATACGTAATCCTCAGATTTAATTCTATAGGTAAATCTTCGATTAACCCCTTTGAAGGCGAATAGTGCTTTGGCGAGCTTCTCGGCAGGGCAGCCGTATTCTAAAGCCATCGCCAAAGCGGTTATCGCATTAGACAAATTATGTCTACCAGGCAGGTTAAGCACTAAGTTTTTAATAAGCCCATCAGGATGTTTTAAATCAAAATGATAAGCTCCGTTTTCAATTTTAATATTTAATGCAGTGTAGGCTGCATCGTCTTCAACTCCAACTGTAATTCCGTCAAGAGGAAGACGGTTTTTCACAAACAACACCCCATCTTCTTTTACCTGAGCCGCAAAATCACGGAAACTTTGCTGAAGTGTAGTTGCATCACCATAAATATCCAGGTGATCTGCATCCATAGATGTGATTGCAGCAATATTGGGGAATAATTGCATGAATGAGCGATCAAACTCATCGGCCTCAACAACAACAATTTCCTCACCCTGTTGAATAAGATTACTCTGATAATTTTCGGCTATGCCACCTAAAAAAGCAGTAACCGGCAAATCACAGCCAGCCATAAGGTGCCCCAATAATGCACTGGTTGTAGTCTTACCGTGAGTACCCGCAACTGCAAGACAAAACTTTTCTTTAGTCAAAAAGCCTAAAACTGCAGCCCGCTTCTGAATATCAAATGCATTTTGCAGAAAATACTGATAGCCATTATGACTCTTTGGTACAGCCGGTGTATAAACCACCAGTGTCATCTCCTTGTTTTTGAATTCTGTAGGAATTACTGCATCTGAATCTTCAAAAGAAATAGAAATACCCAAATCCTCCAAAGCATTGGTAATGTCTGAAGGGGTTTTATCATAACCTGCAACAACCTTACCAGCCGCTTTAAAATAGCGAGCCAGCGCACTCATACCAATCCCACCAATACCGATGAAATAGAAATGTGATATGTTATCGAGGTTTTTCAATTTTTCTAGTCTTCTTTGTCTTGTTTACTATATTTCAAAAGGCTTTCTACTTCACGTACAATTCGCTGCGTTGCCTGAGGCAGTGCCAACTTTTTAAAATTTGATCCCAGCTCTTGCTGCCAATTTTCATCAGACACCAATTTTTCAAACTGGGTTTTAAACTGCGTTTCAAGCTCTGCTTCTTTCATCAATACCGCTGCATTTTTAGCCACAATGGCTTCAGCATTTTTGGTCTGATGATCTTCTGCCACGTTGGGAGAAGGAATAAAAATCACCGGCTTGCCCACAAGCGCCAATTCTGACACCGAACCTGCACCTGCTCTGCTAATTATTACATCTGCAGCAGCATAAGCCAAATTCATAGTGTCTATAAAGGAAAGAACCTGAACATGCTCATTAGCATTATGCTTTTTGTATTCTTCATAATACAACTGCCCACATTGCCAGATTATTTGCAATCCCTGATCGAGAATAAACTGCAACTCGCGATCGATTAATCTATTTATAGCTCGCGCTCCCAGGCTTCCACCTAGAATGAGTAAGGTTTTTTTAGTTAGATCTAAATTGAATTTAGCCAGACCCACTTCCCGATTTTCTTCGGTATTAAGTAAATCGAGACGCACCGGATTTCCGGTTTTCACAATTTTCTCTTCCGGAAAAAACTGCTGCATACTATCGTAAGCAACGCAAATCTTCTGAACCTTTTTAGCCAAAAGCTTATTTGTGATACCTGCAAAACTGTTTTGCTCCTGAATAAGAGCCGGTACCCGATAGCGAGTCGCCATTTCCAGTAAAGGTCCGCTGGCAAAACCACCGGTACCAATAACTACATCGGGCTGAAACTTCTTTATAATACGGGCCGACTTAAACAAACTGCTTATCAATTTAAACGGAAACATGAGGTTAGACCAGGTAAGCTTTCGCTGTATTCCTGCGATCCAAAGTCCCTTGATTTTATAACCGGCTTGTGGAACCTTTTGCATTTCCATACGATCTTGCGAACCCACAAAAAGGAATTCGGAATGAGGATACTTTGCTTTTAAAGCATCTGCAATCGCAATCGCCGGGTAAATATGTCCCCCGGTTCCTCCTCCAGATAGTATGAATTTGTATGTTTTCAATTCGTTATTTTCGGTTTTCTTAAGCTGTGAAAAAAATTGAATCGCCTTTTCTCTCACTTCTTACTTTCTACTTTTTACTTTCTCCCTTTTCTCACGTCTAACATCTCCAATCTCACTTCTCCTTTCTAAATCGCTTCGCTTAAAATATCGAGCGGATTCATATCTTCTTCTTCCTTAATTTTTGCTTCCTCACGCTTGGCACTTACACTAAGAACCACTCCGATAGCCAAACAGGTCATCCAAATTGAGGTACCCCCACTACTAACCAATGGCAGGGTTTGCCCGGTTACCGGGAACAATTCGACCGCAACAGCCATATTGATTAATGCCTGAAAAACGATGGGCAAGCCTACTCCAATTGCGGTGAGCTTTCCAAAAACGGTTGTGGCCTTATTCGCAACCACCAAAATGCGGAAGAGTAAAAGCAAATACATCAATAATAATACGAGCCCACCAACAAGGCCAAATTCTTCTACCACTATAGCATAAATAAAATCTGATGATGATTGTGGTAAAAAGTTTTTCTGAACACTTTGTCCAGGTCCTGTACCGAATAGTCCACCGGTTGCAATTGCAGTTTTAGCGTGCTCTATTTGATAATCACCTTCACCATCTTCTTCTCCTGCAAAGTTCTCAATACGGCTCATCCAGGTATCAACCCGGTTGGGGAAAACTCCCGGAAATGCCTTTGCTGCCAGAATGAATAAGGTGAGCGATACTAATCCCGCCGCAACGATTATGGCTATATATTTAAATGGATAACCACCCATAAAAACCAGCGTAAGCACCATCGCAAAGATGATTGCAGCTGTAGAAAAATTTGCTGGAAGAATAAGACCCAGAACCAAAGCAACCGGAACCCAAAGTGGCAGAATGCTTTCTTTAAATGTGATGACTTTATCTTTAATTCTCGACAGGTAACGCGCGATGTAAATCATCAACACCACAGAAGCCAGTGTAGAAGTTTGAAACGTAATCCCTACAAACGGGATTTTAATCCATCGGCTGGCGTTAGCACCATCTATAGTCGTACCCTGAATTAAGGTTATGAGCAATAACAACAGAATAATCGGGATTCCTATGATTGAAAGTCCTTTAAAGTAATGAGCAGGCACTTTATGAACCCCATAAATAATCGCAAAACCCAAAACCATATGCATAAAATGTTTGATCAAATAGGGTAAGGTTTCCCCATTACCATACAGATAAGCAAGGTTGCTGCTCGCACTAAACACCGGTAAAAAGGAAAACAAAGCCAAAAAGGCTGTTATCGCCCAAATTGCCCGATCTCCCTTAAGGGTTGAAAATATGTTTCTAGTACTGCTCACTTCTTGGTTTTCGGTTTTCGTATTTTATAAATTCCTAACTGCTTCTTTAAACTGACGACCACGATCTTCGTAATTCTCAAACAGATCGAAACTTGCGCAAGCTGGAGATAATAAAACGGCATCTCCCTTTTCAGTAAGTTTATACGCGATTTTTACCGCTTCAGTCATAAACTGGGTTTCTACAATAGTTTCAACCATTGATCCAAATGCCTGAAGCAATTTGGCATTATCCTTACCCAGGCAAATGATCGCCTTCACTTTTTCATTTACAAGCGGGAACAAATCTTTGTAATCATTTCCTTTGTCAACACCACCCACAATCCAAACTGTAGGAGAGGTCATACTGTCTAAAGCGTAGAATGTTGCATTCACATTGGTTGCTTTAGAATCGTTTATGTACGATACATGGTTGATTTTAAGCACATTCTCTAAACGGTGTTCAGCACCTTGAAAACCTTCTAATGATTCTCTAATGGTTGCTTTACGAATGCTTAAAAGTTTTGCCGCTGTAGCAGCTGCCATTGCATTTTTAGTGTTGTGCTGGCCTTTGATAGCCATTGTTTTTGTTGACATCGTCATGCTTGTATCGTCAGTTATAATTGTTATTTTATCCTGAGCATAAAATGCTCCCTGTTTTACTGTTTTTGAGATTGAAAAAGGCATAAGCTGTGCTTTTACCGGGTGTTCTTCAAGCCAGTTTGTTACCACCTCGTCATCTGCATCATAAATGAGGTAATCTGTCTCGTTTTGATTTTCCGCAATGCGGAATTTTGACCGAATATAGTTTTCAAACTTGTACTCGTAGCGATCCAAATGATCTGGAGTGATATTGGTCAAAATCGCAATATGCGGTGCAAAGTCTACAATCCCATCAAGCTGAAAACTGCTGATTTCTAAAGCATAATAATCCTGATCATCAAGTGCCACCCATTTCGCAAAACTGTCACCTATATTCCCGGCTGCCACACTCTTAAAACCAGCTTGTTCTAAGATCTGAGCAATCATAAGCGTTGTGGTTGTTTTACCGTTGCTACCGGTAATACCTATCAGCTTAGCATTGGTAAATCTCGATGCAAATTCAATTTCAGAAATGACTGAAATTCCTGCAGCGACCAACTTTTGAATTAGTAGTGCTTTATCAGGAATCCCAGGACTTTTCATCACCAGGTCTGCATTGAGAATTTTGGCTTCGGTATGACCGCCATCTTCCCATTCAATCCCATAATTTTTAAGAACGTCCTGGTATTTTGGTTTTATGCTTCCGAAATCGGAAACAAAAACCTCATACCCCTGTCTTTTACCTAAAATCGCGGTTCCGACTCCGCTTTCTCCACCTCCCAGAATCACCAAGCGTTTCATCTATCTTACTTTTAAAGTGACAATAGTGATGATCGCCAGTAAAATGCCGATAATCCAAAACCGTGTTACGATTTTACTTTCATGAATTCCCTTTTTCTGGTAATGGTGGTGTAAAGGCGACATTAAAAAAATACGTCTTCCTTCTCCGGTTTTGCTTTTGGTATATTTAAACCAGCTAACCTGCAGCATTACTGACAAGGTTTCCATAAAAAAGATTCCGCATAAAAGTGGAATGAGTAATTCTTTACGAATAGCGATTGCGATAACCGCTATAATCCCACCTATTGTTAAACTCCCCGTATCACCCATAAATACCTGAGCGGGATAGGTGTTGTACCATAAGAATCCGATTAACGCTCCTACAAAAGCGGTAATAAAAATTACCATCTCTCCCGATCGTGGGATATACATTACATCGAGGTAATCACTAAAAATGATGTTACCTGATACCCAGGCAAAAATCCCGAGTGTTAATACTATTATTGCCGATGAACCTGCCGCCAGACCGTCTATCCCATCTGTAAGGTTTGCTCCGTTTGACACCGCTGTAACAATAAAAATCACAATAGGTATAAAGAGCAACCAAGCATATTTTACATAGTCATTACCCAACCAGCTCACGAGAATACTATAGTCGATCTCGTTGTTTTTTACGAACGGAATTGTAGTGGTAAGTGCCTTCTCCTCAACGGTCACTTCGCGCTCCGTGGTTTCTACAGCTTCAGTAAGTGTTTCTGAACCTGTATTATCTTCTTTAACTGTGATTCCCGGATGGAAAAACATAGTCGCACCCACGATAATACCCAGACCAACCTGTCCAAAAATTTTAAATTTTCCCTGAAGACCTTCCTTGTTCTTCTTCTTGATTTTAAGGTAATCATCCATAAAACCTATCGCGCCCATCCAAAGTGTGGTTACAATAAGAAGGATCACATAAATATTTTCTAATCTGGCAACCAGAAATACAGGAACCAATGTGGCGAGTATTATAATCAATCCACCCATTGTAGGCGTACCTGCCTTTTCAACCTGACCTTCAAGACCTAAATCACGAATAGATTCTCCAAGTTGTTTTTTCTGTAAATACAAAATGATGCGTTTCCCCCAGATGGTAGAAATTGCAAGAGACATGATAACGGCAACTGCCGCCCTGAACGTGATAAAGCCAAAAAGACTTGCTCCCGGGAAGTTGTATGCACGCTCTAAATATTCAAAAAGGTAATACAGCATCTGGTTGTTTGGTTAGGATTTGGTTTATTTATTCAGTTGGGTTAATAATTCGTTTACTATTTTAAAATCATCAAAATCACTTCGAACACTTTTAATTTCCTGATAGGTCTCGTGACCTTTACCAGCAATGAGAATGATGTCATTAGGCTCTGCCATTTGGCAAGCTGTTTTGATAGCCTGTTTGCGCGAGGTGATTGACAACATTTTTTTATAATCTACAGGCTCAACACCTTTTTCAATTTCTTCAATTATTGCCTCAGGATCTTCAGATCTTGGGTTGTCGCTTGTAAAAATCACCTGGGTGCTTAAGGACGCAGCGATTTTCCCCATTTTAGGACGCTTAGTACGATCTCTGTCTCCGCCACATCCAACTACTGTAATAAGTTTCTCATTCTTAGTACGGATATCATTTATGGTTTCGAGCACATTTTTAAGCGCGTCTGGAGTATGCGAATAATCTACAATCGCAGTATTTTTTTGAGGTGAAATTAAATACTGAAAACGACCACTTACACTGGTTAACTCAGACAAATACTGAAGCGCTTCCATTTGTTTTAATCCAAGCAATTCTGCAGCTGCATAGATTGCCAAAAGGTTATAGGCATTGAAAGAACCTATTAATTTTACCCAAACTTCCTGATCGTTAATCTTAAGCAATAAGCCACTTAGCTGATTTTCCAGAATCTGTGCACGGTAATCTGCATACGATTTCAGCGCGTAGGTAACTTTCTTTGCCTTTGTGTTTTGCAACATCACCTGCCCGTTGCGATCATCCAGGTTTGAGAGTGCAAAGGCAGACTTTGGCAGGTTGTCAAAGAAGGACTTTTTCACATCGCGATACTCCGCGAAGCTCGCGTGATAATCCAGGTGATCGTGTGTAAGGTTGGTAAAAATTCCACCGGCGAACTGCAAACCTTCAGATCGCTTTTGATGAATACCGTGCGAACTTACTTCCATAAAGCAATACTCTACACCGGCTTCATTCATTTCTGCCAAAAACTTATTTATTGTAAGTGAATCTGGAGTGGTATGTGTTGCAGGATATTCCTGGTCACCCACTAAAACTTTGACCGTAGAAAGCAATCCGGTTTTAAAACCAGCCTTGGTGAATAACTGATGCAGCAGAGTTGCAATGGTTGTTTTACCATTTGTACCTGTAATTCCGACCAATTTTAAATTAGCCGAAGGATTACCATAGTAATTAGACGCCATAATTGCAAGAGCCTGAGCTGTATCTGAAGTTTGCACATAGGTAACTCCGTTTACAAAATCATCTGGAAGCTCCTCGCAAATAACCGCAATCGCACCTTGATCTACTGCTTTTTTAATGAATGCGTGACCGTCGCTCTGCGTACCGCGTAATGCAACAAACACATCATTAAGTCCCACTTTGCGAGAATCAAAATGAATGGCTTGAACAGGCACTCCGGGATTACCAGTTACCGACTCTAGCGTTACTTTGAATAATATGTCTTTTAATACGATCACGACAGTTCGAGAACTACTTTTTGATTCTTAGCTATTTTCTTTCCGGCTTGTAAAGACTGATTTCTCACTTTACCTATACCATTAAACTCTACTTTCAAACCCAGGTTTTCTAAGAGCGCTACCGCATCCATTGCAGGCATTCCTTTTACATTAGGCATCGTAACATCTGCCTGTTGGGCTTTTTTATAATAGGTTTCAAAATCCTGATCTACCTGAGTCACATTTGCTGACGCCAATTGAACCTCATCAATTATAGGTGTATCACTGTAAATCTTTTGAGCGATTTTTCTGAATACAGGAGCAGCAACCACATTACCGTAATACCCTAATTTTTTATTAGGTTTATGAATTACGACGATGCAGGAATATTTTGGGTTATCTGCCGGAAAATATCCAGCAAATGAAGAGATGTACTTTCCTTCCTCTAACCAATATTCGGTTTGACAGGTTCCGGTTTTACCTGCCATTGAAAAGTCTTTAGAATAAATATTTTGTGCCGTACCACGTTCAACCACGTGTAGCATCATATCTTTTACTTTATCAATCGTAGTTTGGGAGCAAATCGCAGGATTGATAACTTCTTTATCAAATTTTTCTACAGAAACATCCCACTTTTTTATCTCTTTGATAAAACGAGGCTTTACCATCTCACCATTATTTGCAATCGCATTATAAAAGGTGAGTGTTTGTAGCGGAGTTAAAGAAACACCATAGCCAAATGCCATCCAGGGTAATGTAGTACCATACCAGTTCTTATCGCCAGGATATGGAAAACGTGGATTTCCCTCTCCTTTAATCTCAAGCCCCAACTTATCATTAAGCCCCATATTATAGAGACGCTTCAAGAAACGTTTGGGATCATCTTTATAATTTTCATTGATCATCTTGGCAAAAGCCGTATTGGAAGAAAGCTCAAATGCACGAGCTGCAGAAATCTTCCCATATCCACCCCAGTGCGAATCGTAAACAGTACGGTTGTAAAAACGAACCCGTCCATTTTCAGTATCTACCACAGTACTGCTGTCAATCACGCGATCTTCAAGAGCAGCCACCATAGCCATCAGCTTAAAGGTAGAACCTGGTTCTGCCGACTCATAAACTGCATAATTTCGGTCTTCATAATAATTTCCGTCCTCAGTGCGACCTAAATTAGAAATGGCCTTAACCTCTCCGGTTTTGGTATCCATCACTACTACACAACCGTGATCTGCCTCAAATTTTTCCAGCGAACCTAAAAGAGCGTGATGAGCTATATCCTGAATATCCACATCGATAGTTGAGATCACATCATAACCATCCTGAGGCTCAACGATATTATCATCTCCTAAAGGTTTCCATTGACCTTTTGCGATTCGCTGCTTTAAGCGGTGACCTTCTTTTCCTCGTAAATATGGACCGTACGCTCCCTCGAGGCCTGCTTCGCTATATCTACCGTATTCAGTAAGTCTGTCATAACCAATAGTACGCTCTGCGATTTGATCTAGCGGATGCTCACGCACCGTACGTTGCTCAGTGATGATACCACCTTTGTAAGGTCCTTTATTAAAAAGCGGAAGTTTTTTAATCGCCAGATATTTAGAATACCCCAGATTACGCGCAAGAAGTAAATAGCGGTTTTTATTTTCACGCGCCCTACGCAGTTCGCTTACATAATGAGAAGCAGGCTTCCCCAACTGATCGGAAAGCCCCTGGGCAAGCGCCTGAACATTTTCTTCAAAGTCTTCTTCTTTGGGAGCCAGTGCATCAAAGCGAATAGTATACTTAGGAACAGATGTAGCCAGCAAACTGCCATCACCTGCATATAGGTTTCCCCGATTTGCAGGTATTGTAAAGATGCGCTCGGTACGAGCCTCGGCCATTGCCCGGTATTTCTCCCCTTCTGCCAACTGAATATTGCATAGTTTAAACGCAACAAGCAGGGCGAAGAGAAACATACCTCCTGCCACTAAATACATCCGGTTCAATATGTTCTTTTCACTAGTCGCCATGTTGAACTTAAGGGGTTTCTACTACTTTAATCTTTTTGGGCGGCGTTAATGATGGCGCCAATCCCATACCTTCTACTTTACGCGTTACAACCGTCTCCATTTTAAGCCTCCGTGCCTCCAGACGTGTATCTACAAATTCACTATGCAGCTCTTTTACTTCTGCATTAAGCTGAGCGATATAATGCACCTTTTTGTCTGCTCGGTGAGAGCTGCCAATCATAATGATTGCCAAAAATGAAAGGAACAGGATCATCCTCCAGTTCTTCATAGCCTCATCACTAAAAAGAAACTTACCTTTAAGAATGTTGTAAATACCTTCTTTCAAATCCTGCTATAACTTTTCTGCCACACGCAGCTTGGCACTGCGCGCACGATTATTCTTCTTTATCTCTTCTCTTGACGGAACAATTAGTCCGCCTACTTTTTTGAATGGAACACTAAAGTTTCCAAACATATCTTTCTCCGGTTCTCCCTGAAACAAACCGTTACGCATATAGCGCTTTACAAGTCTGTCTTCAAGCGAGTGATACGAGATTAGACTTAATCTTCCTCCCGGCTTAAGCAAATCTTCTGTCTGCAACAAAAACTCCTTTAAAACTTCAAGCTCCTGATTTACCTCAATGCGAATCGCCTGATAGATCTGAGCCAATATTTTATGTTCACGACCACGTGGCAAAAAAGACTGTAACGCTTCCTTTAAATCTTCGGTAGTGTCAATGGTTTTATCTTTTCTAACCGAAACCAGCGTTCTGGCAATTTTTGGTGCATTGCGTAATTCACCATACTCCAGCAACACACGGCCTAAATCTGCCTCCTCATATTCATTCACCACCTGATGTGCAGAAAGCTTAGCCTGTTGATTCATCCGCATATCTAACTTCGCATCAAAACGGGTTGAAAAACCACGCTCTGCAACATCAAATTGATGCGATGAAACTCCAAAATCTCCCAAAATACCATCAACCTTTGCCGCGCCATAAAATCTCAAAAAGCGTTTCGCAAAGCGAAAATTCTCTGGTATTAACGTAAAACGCTCATCATCTAAAGCATTTGCCTGAGCATCCTGATCCTGATCAAAAGCAAATAATTTACCTGTCGCATCAAGTCGCTTTAAAATCTCCCGCGAATGACCTCCACCACCAAAAGTGACATCAACATAGATCCCTCCCGGTTTGATATCCAAACCATCAACAGTCTCTTTGAGTAACACGGGATCATGATAATCCATCTGGAATACTGTTTTGATCACCCATCACTTCTTCTGCCAAGGCGGCAAAATCTCCTTCTTCATTACTCACCGCAGCCTCGTAAGCTTCTAAATCCCATATCTCAATTATATTTCCACCTGAAGTAAGAACGATGTCCTTACTTATTGACGCAAACCCAATAAGATCTTTCGGGATCAGCAACCTTCCGGAAGCATCTGCTTCAATTACCTTAACTCCTGCTGTAAAACGACGAATGAAATCCACATTTTTCTTCACAAAACGATTCAATCCATTCAATTTTTGCATCATTACCTCCCACTCAGACATAGGCCACAACTCAAGACAGGAATTAAAAACAGAACGCTTTACAACAAAGCCCTCCTGCAACTCTTTTGCAAGCTGTTTTTTCAACGCAGCAGGCATCATGAGCCGCCCTTTAGCGTCAACTTTACACTCATATGTCCCTATTAGGCTGAGCACGAATACAGTAGGTTTTAGATATTATAACTTCAAATATATATAATTTATTACCACATTTTCCCACTTTCTACCACTTTGTTGATAAATCATCCCACTTGTTTATTTTTTTGCACTAAATTAAAGCGCTAGACCCTTGTGTTCAAACCAGTTGTTTACTTATAATCCCGAGCACTTCAAAGCCCTTTGCAATTTTCGATTTTGTTTTTAGGCTAAATGTCTATATTTGTCACAAAGCGACTTGCCTCCAATTATGAAGCACCAATTAAAAACAGAGGGGAAATTCACCTACATAGAAGCCGGCGAAGGCACCCCAATAGTAGTTCTTCACGGGCTTATGGGCGGGCTAAGTAACTTTGATGCCGTTATTGATTATTTCTCAGAAAATGGCTTTAAAGTCATCATTCCAGAACTTCCGCTTTACACTATGCCTCTTATTAAAACCGGGGTTAAAACATTTGCCAAATACCTGAATGATTTTATCAAGCATAAGAAGTTTGAGAAGGTCATTTTACTGGGTAATTCTCTGGGTGGCCACATAGCACTATACCACACCAAGCTATATCCAAAAGTGATGCAAGCTCTTGTAATTACAGGTAGCTCTGGCCTATACGAGAGTGCTATGGGTGAGAGTTATCCCAAACGTGGAGACTATGAGTACATTAAAAAGAAAGCAGAAGATGTATTTTACGACCCGGCAGTAGCCACTAAAGAATTTGTAGATGAAGTTTATGAAACGGTAAACGACCGCAATAAGCTCATTAAAACTCTGGCTATAGCAAAAAGTGCTATACGTCACAATATGGCCCAGGATTTACCACATATGCCTACCCCAACCTGCATCATCTGGGGACGTAATGACAATGTAACTCCGCCGGAAGTAGCTGAAGATTTCAACAAATTATTACCCGACTCAGATCTGTATTGGATTGATAAATGTGGTCACGCTGCAATGATGGAGCGCCCTGATGAATTCAATCAAATTCTTATAGATTGGTTGCGTAAACGTAATTTCTAAAATCAACTCACCATGTCTATAAAAACTGCAGAATTTCTGGTAAGTAATTCTAATGTGGCCAAGTGCCCAAAAAACAGAATGCCTGAGTATGCATTTATAGGAAGATCAAATGTAGGGAAGTCGAGTCTGATCAACATGCTAACCGATCGCAAAAATCTTGCAAAAACTTCAGGAAGACCTGGTAAGACACAGCTCATCAACCATTTTGTAATTAACCAATCCTGGTATCTGGTAGATTTACCAGGTTACGGTTATGCGCGTGTTTCAAAAAAGGTTAAGAAAGAGTTTCAGAAATTTATCACGCAATACTTCGAAGAGCGTGAGCAACTTATTTCAGCATTTGTACTTATCGATTGCCGTCACGAACCACAGCCCATCGACCGGGAGTTTATGCAATATTTGGGTGAGCGCGAGATTCCTTTTTCAATCATTTTCACGAAAGCAGACAAGCTTAAACCTAAAGCTTTGGAGCGTAATATTGAAAATTACAAACAAGCTCTTTTAGAAGGGGCCTGGGCAGAAATGCCCAACTATTTTATTAGCAGCGCTTCTAACGGAACCGGCAAAGATGAGATCATTAGTTATATAGAGCAGATCAACGATCAGCTTGAAACTGATCCCACCTAGACTCAATTTCTTCGATTAGTTCGCACTCATCATTCAATCCAATGATTTCAGCTGCGGTTAAAAATACCTGAGCATCTTGCCGTTGCCAAATTAAAATTACTGGCAGCTCAATAGATTTGTACGCATTAGGGAAATCCTTTTGAAATTCATCTTTGTGAATCACCTCAATTGGAATAGCTGATCGATCCAGGAACGCTTTCCAGTTCCGCCTGATTTTATAATTGCCGTGGGTAAGTGAACAAAGAGCGCAGGAATAGGTTGCCGGACTTACCAGTTTATGAAGACTGTCTAATGCCGCATTCAGCTTTCCTGAATTGGCATTATAAACGAGCATCAACTTCACCCCTATTTTTTTAGCTCGAGTTTTTCAGCAAAATAATCGCAAAAATCCATCATGGTAGCAGCCATTTTTTCGTCATCTGTAGCACGCTTAAAAGTCTGAGCCATACTAACAAGAGTCTGATGAAAAAACACTTTCATTTCATCTACCGGCATATCTTTCGTCCATAAATCTATACGCGCAGCTTCCTGTTTTTTATGATCCCATAAAGCCAGCATAAGTGCTTTTGCAGGTTCATTTTTCACACCACCATCAGGAGCATCCCAATTTATTTTTTCGGGTACCCGGTTTGTATCAAGTTCTACGCTAAGTTTTATTTCGGTCTTCATTTGTATTATTTATCTACGGGGTTTGTAGTTTGCTAGTTTAAAAATCTCGTCTGCACTTTTAGAAGGTAGCATTTGCAAAGGTACGCTATTGCGTTGCATATAAGTTTTAACAATTTGCCACCCAATATAGCGACCCAATCGAGGCGGACTGTCGTTATCAAATTCTAAATAAAATTTTGAAAACGGCGCCGGGTTTATAAATCGGCTTAAGAGTTTACTATCAGTTTCAAACAGCATTTTATTTTCCACAAAGTAGGTCCAGATATCTACTTCATTTGCCATTGCCCAATCCAGCTGCTCGGGAGTATAATCAATAATTTCATTTTTGACTTTCAATGTGAGTAGTTGCTCCATCATATAAAGTCGCTTCCCGTGATAGATCATTTCATCTATAAAACGTCGATTGCCCTGACGCTTCACCCATATAGTTACAAATGCATCAGCAACATCAACATCGATCTGCTCTTTTCTGAAATTCTGAGCATAGAACTTTTGAATGCCCGTATAAAAATGATGATCTGGCCCCAGGTAATTATCAAGTCCAATTATAAGAAGGCTATCGGTGAGAATTACCGGAGTTCGAAAGGCCACGTCTGATGTTATGGTCACCACCTCAGGCAAAGAGGTTTTGGGGTAATAGTATTTTATATGCTTAAACAAATTATCTAAATCGTTCAATTCCTTATCAAAATCAGGGAAAGCTTTTTGAACTTCGGTATTCAGTTCCTGCTGAATGGTATCCCTCAGTTTATCCTGCCAGAAACTTTGCGGATAATCTCCAGGAAAGAGATAGGGATAGGATTCAATTAGTTCTGGTAAAGAGGTTGAATCTGCCTGCGCAAATTGAAGATCGAAACGATTGAGACTTAAGGAAACAGGAATTTCTGAAATTTCATCCGGAATTTTTACATCATTCTTACATGAAACCATACAGCAAAGTAGAAGCGCTAAAAATATGCTAAATACATATTGTATGCTCATCTGGCGACTCGTAAACCGTTTAAATTTTAGTAAATTCACATTCATTAAAATTGCGCCACAAAGGTACTATTTACAAATTACAAATCCTGTTACTTATGCAAACCGAAAAAGTCATTGACCACATAGTAGATTGGTTAAAAACCTATGCCGTTAACGCAAATATATCTGGCTTTGTTGTGGGTATTAGCGGTGGTATTGACAGCGCTACTACTTCTAGCCTTTGTGCCAAAACCGGTTTACGCGTACTTTGTGTAGAAATGCCAATACATCAACCCGCAAGTCACGTTACCCGTGCTCAGGAACACATAGCTCAACTAAAACAGCGCTTTGCCAATGTTTCTGACGTACGCGTAAATCTAACCGACACTTTTGAAACTTTGAAATCTGCATTTCCACAAGCATCAGAAAGTGATGACTTATTTCTATCACTTGCAAATACCCGTGCCCGACTGCGCATGAGCACATTGTATTACTTTGCCGGACTACATAAATATCTCGTTGCAGGAACGGGAAACAAAGTTGAAGACTTTGGGGTTGGCTTTTATACCAAATATGGAGATGGCGGTGTTGACCTTAGTCCTATTGCTGACCTTATGAAAAGTGAAGTTTATGATCTCGCAGCTGCTTTAGGAGTACCTGAAAGTATTCAGAATGCCAAACCTACAGATGGCCTTTGGGGAGATGATCGCAGTGATGAAGATCAAATTGGCGCTAGTTACGACGATCTGGAATGGGCGATGAAACAAGATAGTGCAGGTAAAACTGCAGCTGACTTTGAAGGTCACCAGCTTAAGGTTTTTGAAATCTATAAACGCTTCAATAATGCTAATAAACATAAAATGGAGCCTATTCCTGTATGCTTAATTCCGGAAGATTTGAAATAATAGTTGCGTTCATCCTGTAAATTAATTCTTACAGCGAAAAGGATTTGTATATTTAGTAAGACGCCCTACATTTGGTATCAGACACTGAACGAGTCCCTATGATTACACTTACTATTGCAGATCATCACCCCATAATAATCGATGGTCTTTCTCATATTTTACGTGAAACTCCTCACGAAATAATCGATACCATTACAGAAGGTAAAGATCTAATACCTGCACTTGAACAACAAGTTCCTGATCTTGTCGTAATGGAAATAGACATGCCAAACCTGCAGGGACTTTCTGCGATTAAAGAATTACGTCGCCTTTTCCCAGGGATTAAGATTATGGTATTGAGTATTCACCCGGAAGAGATGTATGCACTTAGTGCCATTAAAGCTGGTGCAATGGGTTATATATGCAAGACTGCAGATTCATCAGTCGTATTAAAAGCACTTTTACAGGTTGCTCGTGGAGGTATTTATCTAAACAATTCGTTGGTAGAAATGCTTTCGAATACAGACCCATCCAAGAACAATTCTTTAGCATATCGATATAAGAAACTTTCTACCCGGGAAACCGAAGTACTTAATATGCTTTCTGCCGGGAAACGGAATAAGGATATCGCCGAAACACTGGATATCAATGAAAAAACGGTGAGCACCTATAAAACCCGTTTACTTAAGAAATTAGATGCAGGCAGCCTTGCAGAACTTATTCAGCAGGCGCGTTTGTTACAAACTTCAGACCTTTAAACCACCCGGTTAAGACGCTGGGCAATTAATTTATTCAATTCCTGATAGTCTTTGATTTCTACCAAAATATCACGTATGGCATCGCCTGGCTGTTTTGTAGATTCTGCCAACTCTTCAATCTTCCGGGTGATGTAAAACCGACGCAGGTAGAGTATGGTTTGAGATACCATTTGAGGGATACTCTGACTTTTAAGTTTAACATAAATTTCCTGAGAATCCCAGCGATGCAGGCTGTATTTTTCTTCTTCGAGAACAATATCAGAAATCAAAGCACCTTCGTGAGGCTCAACGCTATTGATAAATTGATCTATTTTAAAACTTTCCTGTTGCTGCATCAACGCATCAATCAGCTTTTTGTATAAAACCCGAAATTGCTCATTAGCAAACTCAGTCTCATCTTCCTGAAGATCCAAATAAATCTTTTCGTACACATCCAGATCCAGCACCACAGCCTCTTCCACCAAATCTCCATCTTCGGTCTCATTCACGATAACATCATCAAATGCTACTTTGTGATTCCCATAAAGCAATAAAAGCTCAATAAGTTTGCGTTCCAGAACAAACTGACGATCAATCTTTTCTACCTGTTCTTTCTGAACAACCTGCATTTCTCGTTGTGCCGGCTGTTTTTGCTCTTTGGCAGCTTCTTTTTTACCCGAATTACGCAGTTGCGCGAGCGTATTAAAAAGCACATCCTCTTTAATATCCATTATGCGGGCACATTCCTGCACATAGATTTCGCGTTTGATAACATCTGGTATTTTTGAAATACTCTCGACCATATCGCGAACAAGACCCGCCTTTTTTATAGGATCGCCAGCTGCTTCTTCAACCAGCAAGGATGCTTTGTATTGTATAAAGTCTTTAGCGTTTTCCTTTAAAAAATCTTCAACCTCTGTCAGGGTATGCTTTCGCGAAAAGCTATCAGGATCTTCCCCTTCCGGGAAGGTACAGACCTTTACATTCATTCCCTGCTCAAGAATAAGATCTATACCTCTCAAAGAGGCGCGCTGACCAGCTGCGTCCCCATCAAAAAGTACCGTGATATTTGGCGTAAGACGATTGATGAGTCGTATTTGCTCTGGTGTTAAGGCAGTACCTGATGAAGATACTACGTTTTCAATACCCAACTGATGCATCTGGATCACATCGGTATATCCTTCAACCAAATAACAGTTATCCTCCTTGGCGATAGACTGCTTGGCGTAATAAATACCGTAAAGCACTTTAGATTTGTGGTAAATATCACTTTCAGGACTATTCAGGTATTTTGCAGCTTTTTTATCATTTGTCAGGATTCGGCCACCGAAACCTAAAACCCTTCCACTTAGCGAATGTATAGGAAACATCACCCGCCCCTTGAAGCGATCAAATTGCTTTTCTTCCTTAACAATAGTTAATCCTGTTTTTTCTAAAAACTCCAGCTTATAGCCTTTACGCAAAGCTTCAGAAGTAAAAGCTTCCCACTCGTCAGGAGAGTAACCGAGCTGAAATTTAGTGATGGTTTCATCACTAAAACCGCGCTCTTTGAAATAAGTAAGACCGATAGCTTTACCCTGCTGAGAGTTTAAAAGCGTTTTATGAAACCAGTCTCTGGCAAATTCAGAAACCACATACATACTCTCGCGCTCACCTGCGAGCTCCTTTTGCTCATCGGTCTGCTCGGTTTCCTCAATTTCTATATTGTATTTCTTCGCGAGGTATTTTATAGCTTCAGGATAGGTAAAATGCTCATGTTCCATCAAAAATGCCACGGCATTGCCTCCTTTTCCACTTGAGAAATCCTTCCAGATTTGCTTAACCGGGGAAACCATAAAACTAGGTGTACGCTCGTCTGAAAACGGACTCAGACCTTTAAAGTTTGAACCCGACTTTTTTAGCTGAACAAAATCACCAATCACTTCCTCTACGCGAGCAGTTTCAAAAACAGCATCTATGGTGGTTTTAGAAATCAAGTATTAAACAAATTTATCAGTTACAAGTTAGTCGAAGTTCAATCTTCTAAAGATAAAACAGGGCTGCAAATTTACTATAATAAAAACACCTGAACGAAATTAGCCGAACAGGTGTATAAATGAATTTCTGTTGAGTGTTTTGCAACCACTAGTCCATATCAAATCGAAGCCCCACTGAAAAATTGCGTTCTTCTATAGGATTATTCTTGAATATTGGGTTCAGGTCGTATTTTACATATAATGCCGTATCTCCAAATGCCAGATAACCGCTCAATCCATAAATAAAATTATTGGTATTAAAGTTCTGCTTGAATTTATCCTTTCGTTCATCGCCATTCTCTTCATATTTCAATTTTTGAATGGTTAATAAATTGAAACCAGCATAACCTCCTAAACCAAGTTTAAACTGATCTTTGGTTGAATATCTTACATAATTGTCACCCGTGCGCTTGGTTGAAGGACCGAACTCTAGATGCATTGGAAATACCAAATGATCCATTCTAAATTTTGATTTCTCCAGATCTACAGGATAGGTTTCTAAAACAGTCTGATCGCCATCTTCTACAAAGTATTGATTGTCATCTAGCTTTAAACCATTAAACATAAAGCTGAAACCATATTTCAATCTTAGGAAATTAGAGTTGTTAAATACGCGAGTTTTCCAGGCAATACCCAGTTCGAAAAAGCGACTTCCTCCTATTTTATAAGGTGAATCGTTAAGCGATCGACCATCACTAAGAGCATTGTTGAATCCTATTCCCAGAACAAGATCTGACGTAGTGCGGATGTCGTAAGCAATTTCCTTATCCTCTTTTCCTAAAATCAGCTTCTCATCGCCCACAAAAATTCCGAAGAATGAATCGTCGTCAATAGATTCTTCATTACGTTCCAACAAATCGATTTTACTTTCGATAATAGCCAGTTTATCTTCAATATTACGAGCATGCTTGGTTGCTGCTTCTTTCTTCAACTGTCTGGCCTCATCTTCTGTGATTTCTCCATTTTCGAAACGTTTGTTGATTGCTAAAACTTCAATCTTCAAAGCCTGCTTTTCGTCAATAACCACCTGCTCCTTTTGCGCTTGAAGTTGCTCGATAGTTTCCGTTTTTGTTTCGGTTTGTGCCTGAATTTGATGCGATGCTAGGCTTAGCATAGCAATAAATAATAAAGTAATTGATCTCATAGTGTTTGATTTAATTTCAGGTCACCTCCCTCCGCCGGTTTTGACGGAGAGCAGTTTCCCAAAAGATTGATGAATGAATGTTTGAATTTTAATTATTACGGGAAGCTACTGCCTCGCGAGCTTTTAAGAAACCGTCTTTAAGGGCTTCAAAAATGCGATCTTTAAAAGAGGGGTCTAACTCTTCTTCTACCTCATAGAGCAATGCATCTGCACTTACCCTATTCTGGTTTTTATCAAAAATCTGTTCCGACAAAATATCGCGTTGCGC
Source organism: Leeuwenhoekiella sp. (assembly GCA_964219495.1). Taxonomy (GTDB): domain Bacteria; phylum Bacteroidota; class Bacteroidia; order Flavobacteriales; family Flavobacteriaceae; genus Leeuwenhoekiella. Next base: position 39,988 of record CAXPQP010000029.1, read on the forward strand.
ATCACGCAGTAATCTATCGATCTCAGCATCTGAATAAGCAATCCGCGTATTTTGTTGTTGGGTTACTGTATTTAAAAGCTTCTCAACCTCGGCATCCACTTTTTGCTGAACCGGCTCTTCAAGAGACTCTACTGTATTTTCCTGCACAACAACAGCTTCTTGATTAGTCTCAGGAGTTTCAACAAAATCTTTTTGAGACGCTGTCTTTTGAGCCTGTTCTTTAGGAACCGTTACCGGAGTTGACTCAACTAATTTTTCATTTTCTAGCGGAAGTAATTCATCTTGAGGCAAAATTTGCTGTTTATGTTCTTCAACAGGAACATTTACAACCGGGTTTTCTAGGGTTTCAGTCGAAGGAAGCAGAAATTTTCCGGCAAGAATCAAAATCCCAATAAATCCTGCTGCTACTAACCAGGCTGTATATCCTTTTTTAGATTTCCGCTTTGCGGAAGCATCCAGTTCATGCTCAATACGCTCCCAGGCAGCAACCGAAGGTTTTAGCTCCCGTTGCTCCAATCGCTCTCTTATATTTTCTTCAAACTTCACCGGTGCCATAGCTGTAGGTATTAAATTCTTTTAATTTTTGCTGAAGCAACTTGCGGGCTTTAAACAATTGACTCTTTGAAGTACTTTCTGCAATATCCAGTTTTTGAGCTATCTCCTGATGCTTATAACCTTCTACCGCGTACATCACAAAAACAGCCCGGTAACCATCTGGCAAGGCATCAATCAATGCCTGAATTTCTTCAACTTCCAGATTACTATCCTGCGGATTATAGGTTGCATCATCACCTTCCTGATCATAATCTGTAAACTGCATTTTGCTTGTCTTGCGCAGGTAGGAGATCGACTCGTTAACCATAGTGCGACGCACCCAACCTTCAAAACTACCCTCATCGCGAAAGGAATCCAGATTCTGAAATACCTTTAAAAAGCCGTTACACATAGCTTCTTCAGCCTGCATAATGTCATTTAGATAACGGCGACAAACGCTCAGCATTTTTGGTGCATGAAGCTCATAGAGTCGGCGTTGAGCCTCGCGATGCCCACTTGCCGCTTTTTTGATAAGCTGTTTCTCGTTATTGAAAAATGTAATGACTTTCACTAAAGCTGTTTTACAATACTCAAAGCTTCTTTAAAACCTTTTCAAAGTTACCTTCATTTATAAAGACGCAGAAAAATTGAAAATGGTTGCCTGAAGAAAATAAAAAGTATGAAAAAATATAAAATAAACTGATTATCAGTAATTTGAATTTGCAAAAAAATTACTTTTTACGTTCAATCACATAATTCACCATTAGTATAAGCGAATCTTTATAAGCTGATTCAGGATATTTTTTAAGAAGATCAAGCGCTTCCTGCTGCAGCGCTTTCATTTTGGTAACAGCATAATCCAGACCACCTATTTCTTTCACATAAGCGATCACTTCATTTACCCGGGTCTTGTCTTTATTGTGAATCTTAACCGAATTGATGAGCCATTTCCGCTTTTCTGGAGTGCTATTATTTACCGCATAAATTAACGGCAAGGTCATTTTTTGCTCTTTGATATCGATACCAGTAGGTTTGCCTATACGCTGGGTGCCGTAATCAAAAAGGTCATCTTTAATCTGAAAAGCAAGACCAATGAGTTCTCCAAACTTGCGCATATTTTCCACATCTTTTTTACCGGCGTGAACCGCGCATGCGCCCATAGCGCAACAGGCGGCGATTAAAGTAGCAGTCTTTTGGCGAATGATTTCAAAGTAGATTTCTTCGGTGATATCGAGTTTACGGGCTTTTTCGATTTGAAGGAGTTCGCCCTCACTCATTTCGCGTACAGCAACTGAAATAATTTGAAGCAAATCAAAATCTTCGTTATCAATAGAGAGAAGAAGTCCTTTTGAAAGTAAAAAATCTCCTACCAGAACGGCAATCTTATTTTTCCAAAGTGCATTAAGACTGAAAAATCCGCGACGGCGGTAACTATCATCTACAACATCATCGTGAACCAATGTTGCAGTATGTATAAGTTCTATAACTGAAGCTCCCCGATATGTACGATCATTAAGACGCTCGTCTCCCAGCATTTTAGCAACCAGAAAAACAAACATGGGACGCATTTGCTTCCCTTTTCGGTTTACAATAAAATGAGTGATACGATTGAGAAGGGGCACTTTTGATTTCATCGAAAGCGAGAACTTTTGTTCAAAAAGTTCCATTTCGTGCGCGATGGGCTGCTTAATTTGTTCGACTACTTTCAACTTCGGGAATTGCTATTTCAATTAGTATTTTTTAAAAAGTATTATCCGTTTTTATTGGCAAGCTGACCGCAAGCCGCATCGATATCTTTACCGCGTGAGCGACGTACAGTTACGGTTATGCCACGATCTTCAAGCTTTGCGACGTAGCGATTTATTGCTTCAGGATCTGCCTGCTGAAACTCACCATCATCAATAGGATTATATTCAATCAAATTTACCTTACTTGGTACTGCCAGACAAAAATCAATTAGTGCTTCAATGTCCTTATCCTGATCGTTTATCCCACGCCAAACCACATACTCATAGGTAATGCGTTTTTTAGTCTTTACATACCAATATTGCAAGGCTTCTTTTAATTCTTTTAAAGGCATGTGCTCATTAAAAGGCATAATATCGGTTCGCACTTCATCAAGAGCCGAGTGTAAGGATACCGCAAGTTTAAACTTGACACCATCATCTGCCATTTTTTTAATGATCTTAGGCACTCCCGAGGTAGAAACGGTAATACGCTTAGGCGACATATTGAGTCCGTCGGGATCAGTAATTTTTTCAATAGAAGCAATCACGTTTTTATAGTTCATAAGTGGCTCACCCATCCCCATGAAAACAATGTTAGAAAGTGGCCGGTTGTGATACAAACGACTTTGCTGATCGATAGCAACTACCTGATCAAAAATCTCATCGGGATTGAGGTTGCGCATACGCTTAAGACGAGCAGTGGCACAAAACTTACAATTGAGACTGCAGCCCACCTGAGAAGACACGCAGGCGGTAGTACGTGATGCAGTAGGAATCAATACCGATTCTACAGTAAGACCATCGTGTAATTTAACCGCATTTTTGATAGTCCCGTCATTACTGCGTTGCATCTGATCTACCTTGATGTGGTTGATCACAAAATGGGTGTCGAGAAAGCTTCGGGTTTCTTTAGAGAGGTTGGTCATATCATCAAAGGAGTGTGCACCTTTGGTCCACAACCACTCATAAACCTGATTGCCGCGAAATGCCTTTTCGCCCTGCTCCACAAAAAAATCACGCAATTCCTCGCGTGTTAATGCCCGTATATCTTTCTTACTGTCTTTCACCCTGCAAAGTTACCAATTAAGAGGCTGTTAGATAAAATTCATTTCAAACTTTTAGTAATAAACTATCTTCAGGCAATCCTACAGAACATCCACATTAATAAAAACCGGGTTTAGAGGTAACCCGAAAACAATCGGGACTGAACATTACACGTTCTGGCGGAGCCAAAAAAAATCCCCAGCAAAACTACCGGGGATTTTTATAACTCGTATTAGCTTAATTAAATGATGAGCATTGCATCACCGTAGCTGTAGAACTTATATTTCTCCTTAACAGCAAGCTCGTAAGCTTCTTTCATAAAATCATGACCAGCAAATGCAGAAACCATCATCATTAAAGTTGACTTTGGCGTATGAAAGTTAGTAATCATACAGTTTGCAATGCTAAAATCGTATGGAGGGAAGATGAACTTGTTTGTCCATCCACTAAACTCATTAAGGGTTTGATTTGAACTCACAGCACTCTCTAAAGCACGCATAACTGTAGTACCTACAGCACATACTTTACGATTTTCATTGATCGCTTTGTTGATTACCTGAGTTGCAGGTTGCTGAATGAAAGCCTCTTCACTATCCATCTTATGCTTAGAAAGATCTTCAACCTCAACAGGACTGAAGGTTCCTAAACCAACGTGAAGGGTTACTTCAGCAAAATTTACTCCTTTTATCTCAAGACGCTTAAGCAAATGCTTGCTAAAGTGTAAACCAGCGGTAGGAGCAGCAACGGCACCTTCTTCTTTCGCAAAAATAGTCTGATATCGCTCTGCATCTTCAGGCTCTACCTCGCGCTTGATGTATTTAGGAAGTGGAGTCTCACCCAATTCTGTCAATTTATTTCTGAATTCCTGATATGAACCATCATACAAGAAACGAAGCGTTCTACCTCGACTGGTTGTATTGTCAATTACTTCAGCAACCAAACTTTCATCATCACCAAAATACAGTTTGTTGCCAATACGTATTTTACGAGCCGGATCTACAAGAACATCCCACAGGCGGGTTTCAGAATTTAATTCGCGAAGTAAAAACACTTCAATACGCGCTCCGGTTTTCTCTTTATTACCATAGAGACGAGCTGGGAAAACCTTGGTATTGTTAAGCACCATCACATCTTCGGGCTCAAAATAATCGATAAGGTCTTTAAATAACTTATGTTCTATAGTTTTGGTTTTGCGGTTAAGAACCATTAAGCGAGCTTCATCTCTGTTTTCGGCAGGATACTCAGCCAGAAGTTCTTTTGGCAAATCAAAGTTGAAATTTGAAAGTTTCATTCCCATGAGCAGTCTTCTTTAAGGTATTAAAAATAGCGTGCAAATATACAACCTCAAGGTAGGGGTTGTCAAGTAAAACAGCGTTTAATTTGTCACGCAGTGTTTTAGGCTAAAAAGCTCAGGATTTAAATAAAATGTATGAGTTCAATTTTACACTTCTTCGATCTCAAAGCCCAGCGATTTAAAGTCTTTCCAAAAATCGGGATAGGATTTATTAACCACTTCTGCATCTTCAAAAATTATAGGCACTCGCAAGGCTAAGGGAGCAAATGCCATCGCCATGCGATGATCCTGATAGGTTTTAATAGTCACATTGGGCTGATAATTACTGCCAGGTTTTAAATGTAACGAATCATTTGTAACGGATATCTCAGCTCCTAATTTGGTTAACTCAGCTTTAAGTGCCTCAAGTCTGTCTGTCTCTTTAATCTTAAGCGTGTGTAACCCGGTAAGTTCACAACCTATTCCCATTCCATAGCAAGTTACAGCAATAGTTTGCGCAATGTCTGGACTGTTTGCGAGGTTGAAATGAACGGTTTTCGGCTTTTTATAATTTACTTTCTTCAGAATAATTTCATGTTGTAGAAAAGTGGTTTCGACGCCCAATTCGCGATAGATTTCAACTAGCGCTGAATCTCCCTGCAAACTATTTTTCTTGTAGCTCGAAAGTTTTAACTCTGCGATATCGCAAAGTGCTGCAAGACCGTAGTAATAAGAAGCACTACTCCAGTCTGACTCTACGGTCATCTCGGTAACATCAGTTGAAGGAGCTGGTTCTATCTTTATAACCTGTCCTTCAAAACTACTTTCCACTCCCAGCTGCGTAAGTAATGAACGTGTCATTTCAATATAAGGAACTGAGGTAATTGTACCCAAAAGTTCGATTTCGATACCGTTAGGTAATGATGCTCCCACCATCATCAAAGCAGAAATATATTGGCTGCTCACATTAGCCTCCAGAGCAACTTTGCGTTTATCAAGCGATTTTCCTTTTATAAGCAAAGGAGCATAACCTTCATTTTTTAAATAGGTAATATCTGCACCCAGACTATTCAAAGCATTTACCAATAACCCAATTGGCCGCTCCTGCATACGACTGCTTCCTGTAAGAATGGTTTCCCTACCCTCATAAGCAGCGAAATAAGCTGTAAGAAAGCGCATTGCTGTCCCGGCATGATGAATGTCAACCGTTTTTTCACTAGATGCAAGTGCCTGCTGCATCATATCACTGTCTTCGCTGTTTGACAGGTTTTTTATCTCAAAATTGCCAAAAATCGCTTGCAACAATAGCAATCGATTACTTTCACTTTTTGAACCAGTGATACGAACGGTTCCATTAAGATTGGGCTGTTTTTGCTGAAGTTTTAAAATCAAAATGCAGTATTAAAGGTCTTGGTTGTTATTTCAGTTTTGCATTGGAGTGATGCCTGTCGTGATCTCTTTTGGTTTTAAGATCCAGTTTTTTATCAAAAGCTTCCTGTAGGTCAATGCCAGTTTGATTGGCGAGACAAAGCACTACAAAGAGTACATCTGCGAGTTCTTCGCCCAGGTCTTTATTCTTATCGCTTTCCTTTTCGCTTTGCTCTCCATAACGACGGGCAATGATACGAGCAACCTCTCCTACCTCTTCGGTAAGCTGCGCCATATTGGTAAGTTCGTTGAAATAGCGAACACCGTGTGCCTTTATCCAGTCATCTACGGCTTTCTGAGCATTGTCAATCTTCATAAAATTGGAATCTAAGAATAGGTGCGCTAAATTAAAGCAAAGCGCCCAACTATCCCATTTTAAGAAGACTAAATACCGCTTTTCCCTGCTTTTAGACCTTTTCTAAAACTACTCGTTCATTTTCTTTATCTACACGGAGTTTGAAAAACTCCTTTAGCGTGAGATAATAATCTGCAGCGATCAAGCTTTTATTAAGCTTATATCGCATAATCACCTGCAGTGTTCCGTTGTTTTCTGCAACAGAATAGATAAAACTTCCTGCCTCATCAGGAAGAGCAAGATTAACGCTTTCAGGAAGTGAGGTGACTTTATAATTTTCAGGCAACTGAATATTGAACATCACATCTCTTGAATACGGATAATCAAAAGAAATTGGAAACTGACGCTCATCTGATTTAAATGGGTTTTCAGTCATTTTCAGAAAACTCAAAGGAGAAAGAAAAACCTTATTACCAACTTGTTCAATCGCCTGATCTGTACTGAAGTTAAAAGATACCACAAGAGGTTTGTCAAGATCTTTTAAACCTTCTACACTATAATTTTCAATTTCAGACAAACCAAGTTGTTCTACCTGATACCCTTCCCATTCTCCAGCTGCCTTAGATGCATATAGATGTCTAAAATCTAGGGCTTCTATACTCACTAAACGCTGCTTGTATTCACCTGTCAAAAGGCCATCTCCATCGAGTTGTCCTTTAACATAAGTGTTAGAAGAAGGAGCAATGGTTTCTAACAAATCAATTTCCTGAGAAATACCCTCTTTATTTATCATCCTACCGGACCAATTGTAAATACGCTTTGGAAGAATATTTAATGTAGCATATTTATCTGTCGCATCAATCAGAATGGTCTTCTCATCTCTTCTTAAACCGGCGACAACATAATTAAAGCCTTCCCGGGTAGGAAAAAGTGGTATTCCATGAGCTTTTGTACTTATAACTATTGGGTTTGCATATACCCCACATGCTCGTAACAGAGCTATTAAAGTGAGATTGATCTCTGCGCTGTTACCAGAACCCTCTTTATATACCTGTTTTAGATCATTCTCTACAAGCAGGCGATCATCACCATTCCAGGTTAGTTTGTTTTTTACAAATTGGAGAGCAGCATCAATTCTACTTTCTTCGGTCTCATGATTCTCCATGATATTGTTGGCAGCATCGTTTAAAAAATTGGTGTTCTCCAGCTGGCCACCAAAATCCTCATGTTTAAATATACTTTTTGCAACCTCTTCCCAGGTCGTAGCATATTCTCTTTTATTTCCTTCATTAAATTCTGTAGAAATCAACTCATAAACTATAGACATTCTATAATTTCTATAGTTATCTACATAAGGCTCTTCTTTAAGAGCAGGCACATCTTTCTTTGCGAATTCGGCAACAATTTCTTTAAAGTTGATATTGGCAGATCTTGTATTCCCAAAATCACCACGCTGGGAGATTACCATACTTCGTGTCGCAATTTTCTCCTCAGGCTGAATTTCAAAGTATCCTTTTTTAATCCGTCGAAAAGTAAACATCCCCGGAGTTCGCACTTTAGCATAATAACTTGCAACCGGAATATCTTCCTGTAGAACTAAATCATCAATCTTGTAAAAAGGTGAGATAGTTGTATAACTGTATTCGATCACACTACCCACCTGTACATCTGGCATTGTAAACGCGGTCTCGTCCCAATATTCACTAAGATCCTGTTCAAAAATAGCTTCTTTCTGAAGTTTAATTTTCTCTACTTTTCCATTAACTAATTGATACGTGTAACCTTCAAGATCATCAACCTCCTCTTTCTCATCATCCCGCTTGTAGCTTCTTATTTTTACGGTAGCATAATCAAGTCCTTCTTTAGTAAGGATTTTAATACGCTCTGTAATTTCATTAATAAATAACCAACCTCTGTTACTATCATAGTCTAAATAAGTCTCTCGGTATTTATTTAAATAAACTGCAGGTGCGGCAGAATCTTTAGCATAGATTTTTAGCTCCAGGTCTTCTTCAGTCACTTTATCTAAAGGACTTTTTTGCGCAATAACAGTTGAAGTTGTAGTTAATAAACAGAAAAATAAGAATAGGGATAGTCGCAATGTTCTCAACATTTTTAAAGTTTAGCTAAAACAATTTTTTCATTCTCTTTGGATACGATCATCTCATAAAATTCCTTTAATCCTTGATACATATCTGGCGAAACAATCGAACTGTTAATTACCATTTCTGTAGAAACCTGAATTAAGTTATTGGTATTAGATACTAGATATTTAAAAGATCCCAAATTATCTCCTAAAGCAAATGCGCCACTTTCCGGAAGACTTTCAACCGTATAACCTTCTGGTAATTTAATGGTAACGATGTATCGATCTTTCCATGGATAGCCAAAATCTACAGGATGCTGGCGCTCTTCAGACTTAAACGGTGATTCCTGAGTAGCCAGGTGGATTAGCGGACTAATAAAAACTTTATCTCCTACCTGCTCTACACCATTCACCAAATCAAAATCGTAATTAACCTTAACCGCATCATAGGGATTATCAAGCCCTTCAATTGTCAGTTCGTTTAACTCAATACCCGAATGGCGTTCTTCAAAAGCATCAAATCGCTCCTGCTCATTTTTACCTCCAAACCGCTGACGAAAATTCAAACCATAGTGCCCGGTATATTGACTTCTCGCTTTAGAAACTAAACTAAAGTTTTCATCAAATTCTGCACTTACCATAGTGCTCTCTTCTGCATGACTGGTAGGGTTAAGACTTACCCAGCTCGAAATCCCATTTTCCTGAATAAGTCTACCATTCCAATTGAGTAATCCTTCTTCCAGTAAATTAATGGCACCTATTTTATTTGTTGCATCCATCAAAAGGATGTTTCCCTCCATATTTACACCGGCGATAACATGATTAAATCCATTACGAGTAGGGAAAAATGGAATCCCATTATTTCGCGTACTTAAAATCACAGGGTTGGCATTTAGGCCGGCATAACGCAACATATTTACCAGAGTCAGATTGATATCTGCACTATTTCCAGAACCTTGTTTATAAGCATCTCTCACCCCTTCATCGGCATAGATTCCCAGATAACCATTCCAGGTCATTCTGCGTTTAGCATATTCAAAAACACGAATAAACTTTTCTTTGGGATCGGTCGCACCAGCTAAAACCTCATCTAAATCGTCATCAAAGAAACGGTCATTTTTAAGCTGACCTCCAAAACTTGCTGAATCATAAATGGATTTACAAACCGCCTCCCAACTTGTAGCTTTCATTTGAAGTGGTTCTCCCGGGAATTTAGTGTACGAAAGCTCAAAGCTTAATCCCGCTCTGTAATTGTCAATATTTGAAGAGAATGCCTCATCATGCATTGCAGGAACATCTTCAACAAGTATGTCATAACCCTTCTTGGTATAATTTACACTTTCAGTTTGCAGTCTCCCACGACCAGAACCTACATAACTAGTAGCATCAGCACCCACTCTAGTGGTGAAATTTATTTTATCTGATGTGCTAGTTTCATCTACAACAAAAGGGAACAAACCTTTACGGTGCATTTTAAACACCAGCCATTCCGGACTTTCAAAAGATATATCTGCTTTGTTTAACGGGATATCTTCCTGCAATCTAATTTCATCAATATTCGACAAATAGGGAGAATGGAATTTATAACGAAATTCGATCACACAACCCGGCTGTAAGTTGGGCATGGTAAACTTTTCAGTGGAATAGAATTTACTGCTTTCTTCCTTGAAAATACCATCATTTTCAAGCTTATACTCTTCTATTTTTCCATCTTCGAGAACATAAGTAACCGCTTTTAAATTGGTGACATCTTCATCTTTAACATCTCCGGTATAAAGTGACACCATATGGGTACCCCAGTCAAAGCCTTCCTTATTATAGATTTTGATACGCTGAAAAACTTCAGTTGTTAAGGTAAAACCGTCATTTGAAGAATAGTCAATATGCGAATATTGCTCCTTATAAAGAATTGCTGCATTGGCATCTGGATCCTTAGGATGTGCCTGTTCTTCTAATTCTTCTTTTGAAACTTTTCCAAATTTAAAATCCTGAGCATAGCCCAGTGAGCTCCCTGCCAGAAGCGCAATGAGTAAAATCTTTCGCATAAATTATAGTTTTTCGATAAATAATTTCTGATTGTCTTCGCGAACAACATTTTTATAGAATTCGCGATAAGCCTCGTAAGCATCAACTGGGTAAACACCTTCATTTAATTTGAAGGTGCGCTTGTAAACAATTGAATCGCCTACTAGTTCAAGTTGGGTTTGATAGCTTCCAAAATCTTCCTGCAATAAAGCCGGCTCGGCCATCGCGCCAAGTTTATAACCATCAGGAATTTTAAAGGTGATTTCATACTGACGAATCAATCCTCTTAGGATGACAAAATCTGATTTACGGTCTTTATAACGAGGGGGAATTATATCATTAGACCAGGAGAAGGGGTTTATTTTTACCAGAAAGTCATCACCAATTTTTGAAGCATAATTACGGGCATTTAATTTAAGTTGCTCTTCATAAATAACCTGTTCCCGGTCGTTGTTCAACTTAATATCTGAAACAGCAAGGCTTTTAACCCCACTGAAATTTTCATAGTAGTGATCATTGAGATCCTTTTGATCTTTAGTTTCCAAATACATTTTAGGAGAATAGAAAATACCTTTTGACATTTCTGAATAATCTCCTATCAAATTACCTTCAGCGTCAATCTCAATATGAGCTACTATTTTCTCCAGATTATCCTCCTGTTCATATTTGGTAGTTCGTGCAAGTTTTCCGCCCTCAGGAGTAAGCAAAAGCACATCGCGATCATCTGTGAAGGTCCCCATATAGCCATAAGGAGTCTGCTGACTGGTGCATTCTAGAAACTTCACTTCATCACCTATTTGAACTCCTAAAATCACGTGATTACCCTGCATGGCAACCACATCAGTATCCAGAGATTCTTTATCTGGATCACCATACAACACAGTGTAATAAGATTTAACTCCAACTGCGTTAAGCAAACTTTGCATGTAATTACTCAGTGCTTTACAATCACCATAACTCAGGCGATGCACATCTGCAGCCGGCATGGGTTTCCACCCGCCAATCTCTACTTGAACGCTTATATAGCGTACCTTATCCTGAAGATATTGATAGACAGCTCTTACCTTAGCTTCATCATCAGGCAAATCTTTTACCAGGTTTTGAACTTCTGCAATAACCGAAGGATCAAGCTCCTGAGTATCTTTAATTAAATCCTCATACATCCATTTTCCAAAAGCCTCCCAAGTGCCGGCTACACCAGGAACTCCTTGCAGATAAAACGTGTCGAAAAATGCTTTAACACGGGGAAAACGTTTTTCAAATGATGGGGATTTATACTCGTAAGTTACGGGAGCTATATTGCGAGCCGTCCAGACCGTTTTACCCGGTTCTTCGGCCACTTCAATACCGTAACCTTCAAAGTTGGTTTGCTTTACGTGCAATTCAGCTTCAGGATTATGAAGTATAGTAAAACTTGAGAATTCTGTACCACTATCATAACTTGAAACCGGCATCCAGGGCCTTACAAACGCAGTAGTTTCAGAAATAGACTCAGAAGTAAATCGTATGGTAAATGGATATCGGGTAGGTGTATATTCTAAGACCATAACGCGGTTATCAGCATACAGAGTCCCGCCATCTACAGCACTATAATCTTTGAAATCGCGTTTTTTAATTTTTTCCCGTTCCTGACCTAGCAAATCGTAAATAACAGCTTCAATTTCTGTCACTTTTGAGTTGTTATCATAATAGACAATCGCACGTACATCTCGAAGACCTGTCTTATTATAGACTGTCACGATACGGTCAATGGTCGTTTTCAATTTACCGTCATCAGTGAAGTCGAGTGTAACGTCTTCGTAACGCAATACACTATCTGCTCCCTCTGATAAGGCAGAATCTACGCCCAGGGCGGAAAAATCTTTTTGTGTCTGGCTAAATGTTAGTAGGGGGGTAACAAGCAGAAATAAGGCAACTATTCTAGCAATCATATTCTAGTCGCCAATATACTAAAAATATTGTTAAAACTTATTCTTTATCTTTAGAATCGATATAAATAGTAACCGGCCCATCATTTACGAGCGCAACTTTCATATCTGCACCAAAAACTCCAGTTTTAACCTGCTTATGCAACTTTTTGGAAAGTTCGCTGTGGAATTTCTCATACAGCGGTATTGCCACATCAGGTTTTGCAGCTCTTAAGAAAGAAGGGCGATTCCCTTTTTTAGTGGATGCAAAAAGGGTAAACTGACTGATTAATAGAATTTCTCCATCCTGATCGAGAATACTTTCATTCATCAAACCTTCTGCATCGCTAAAAACGCGCAGCCCGCAAATTTTTGACGTTAACCATTGAATGTCCTCATCGGTATCACTATCTTCAATACCTAGCAGCACCAGGTAGCCATTGGCTATTTTGCCCGTAATAACATTATCTATAGTAACAGAAGCTTCGCTTACGCGCTGAATAATTACTCTCATTGATACAGAATTTAACTATTTTGATCGTAGTTGGTTCTTCGGTAGTTTTCATCGTCACCTTCCAGAATCTGCCGGTAGCTCTGATAGCGAGACCAATACAATTTATCATCCTCTAAAGCTTCTTTTACTGCGCAATGAGGTTCTTCAAGATGCAGACAATTGTTGAACTTACAATCTTCCTTCAGTTCAAAAAATTCAGGAAAATAATCTCCAACCTCTTCTTTTTCCATATCAACAACGCCAAAGCCTTTAATTCCCGGGGTATCGACAATACGGGCATCAAATTCCAGATCAAACATTTCTGCAAAGGTAGTGGTGTGCTGCCCCTGCATATGCTGATCGCTAATAGCTTTGGTTTTTAAGTCGAGTGCCGGTTCGATCGCATTTACCAGAGTTGACTTTCCTACCCCACTATGACCTGAAAAAATACTGGTTTTACCACGCATCAATTCTTTTACCTCATCAACATTTTTTCCGGTTTTTGCTGAAATTCCAATGCAGGTGTAGCCAATATCACGGTACATCTCAGCCAGATATTTCACTTCCCCAAATTCCTCATCACTTAACGTATCTACTTTATTAAACAAGAGAACAGCTTCAATATGATAGGCTTCACAGGTGACTAAAAAACGATCTATAAAAGCGGTAAACGTCGGCGGATTGTTTAGTGTAATTACCAGAAAACACAAATCTACATTGGCTGCAATGATGTGAGTTTGTTTAGAAAGGTTAACCGACTTGCGAATGATGTAATTATCCCGCTCATCAATCTTTTTGATAACACCAGTTACGGCATCTCCGGTTTGCTCCAATTCAAAAATCACGCGATCTCCTACCGCTACCGGATTGGTGCTTTTAATACCCTGAATTCTAAAGCGCCCTTTTATACGACAATCGTAAAAAGTACCATCTTCGGCCTTTACGCTGTACCAGCTCCCGGTTGATTTGTAAACAGTTCCTTTCAAAAAGTATTTTTCCTATTTTAGAATTGTAAAACTACTTTATTTTAAATGAATCAAAATCCTTAAACCTCAATTTCCGAATTATGAAAAAAACTACTTTTCTATTCTTACTTTTTGTAGGATGCAATCTAAGCCTATTTGCTCAGGTTTTTGAGTACCAAACGGTAACCGTAATCGAATCTATTATTCCGAATGGACTGGGTAGATCCCGAATGATTTCCACTCTAGAAAGCCGCGATTACAAAGAATTTACCTCAGAACGCTCTGAAGAAGATAATTCTAGAAACAAATCTGATCGGGATGACATTCGCCTTAAAAATTTTGAAGAAACTAAACTTTTAAACTTTTTCAACCTGGGTGGAATTCGTTTTCAAAATATTGCTGCCAATGATGCGGTTGTTACTTCTAAAATTAATGCTATGGCAGAAGAAGGCTGGGAACTGGCCTTTGTAAATAGTGGTGTTGAAAGTTATGGAGGCGATGGTGATGAAAATGGAATTTATGTAACGCGATACATTTTTAAAAGATTAAAACAAGTACAGGAATAAACTACCTGATTCTGATTAGGTAATTAATCCCTTTAGTTGTACAAATAAAAAAGGCGCTCAATGAGCGCCTTTTTATTATTTCAAGCTTAAATCTTAAGCTTCTTCCATTCTTGAAATTTTCTTTTGGTGGTTAATTGATTCCTGGTGAATCGCTTTAAACACGCGTAGAATAAACTCTTCACTTAGGTTGTGTTGTTCACCTTCCAAAATCATTGCGCCAAGAATTTCATTCCAACGCTTAGATTGAAGAATTGCAACGTTGTTCTGAGTTTTTAACTCACCGATTGCATCAGCAATTTTCATACGCTTCCCAAGGCTTTCGATCAATTGATGATCTACCACATCAATCTGTGTACGCAACGTATTTAGTTTGTTGTTGAACTCTGCCGCTGTACCTTCTTCTTTACGAATTTTCAGATCTTTCATAATCTGAACCAATGTAGATGGGGTAATTTGCTGTTTAGCATCACTCCAGGCATTGTCTGGATCGTAGTGGGTCTCTACCATAATACCATCGTAGTTCAAGTCAAGACCAGTTTGACACAAATCAAAAATAATATCCCGACGCCCAGCAATGTGTGACGGGTCAAGAATCAATGGTAAATCTGGAAATTTATTCTGAAGATCTACTGCCAATTGCCACTCTGGGTTATTACGGTATTTTGTTTTTTCATAAGTTGAAAAACCTCTATGAATCACACCTAGATTCTTAACGTCCTGAGTATAGAAACGCTCAACAGCTCCTAGCCAAAGTGCCAAATCTGGGTTCACCGGGTTTTTGATAAGAACTACCTTATCTGTTCCTTTCAAAGCCTCAGCAATTTCCTGAATATTGAATGGAGAAACTGTAGTACGAGCACCTATCCATAAAATATCGATATCATGCTTCAATGCAAGCTCCACATGATTTGGGTTCGCTACCTCAGTTGTGGTAAGCATTCCGGTTTCTTCTTTAGCCTTTTGCATCCACTTCAGACCTAGTGCTCCCACTCCTTCAAACATTCCCGGACGGGTACGTGGTTTCCAGATACCTGCTCTAAAAACAGTTGCATCGGTATCTTTAAGTTCGTGAGCGATTTTAAGCACCTGCTCTTCTGTTTCTGCGCTACAAGGACCTGCGATAACCAATGGGTGATCGAGGTTGAAAGCGTCTAACCAGTTTCTAAGTTCTTTTTTATTTTCCATATTCAACAAATTTACAGCTTTAAGCCAATTACGATAATCCTTTAAGTATTGATTTTATGTGGTTTGTATTGTGCATCTCGTTGTAAACCTCCTCGTAATCATCTGCTTCGAGCACGTTTTTAAAATGCGTTAAATTAGTTATGTATTCTGATAAGCTTTCGAGTACGTTAGCTTTATTCTCTTTAAAAATGGGCATCCAGGTAGCAGGATTACTTTTTGCCAGGCGCACGGTAGAGGCAAAACCACTGCCAGCCATATCAAAAATATCCTTCTCATTCTTCTCCTTCTCAATCACTGTTTTACCTAACATAAAACTACTGATGTGTGACAGGTGCGACACATATGCGATATGCTTATCGTGTGAATGCGGGTTCATATATCTGATCTTCATATCCAAAGCTTCAAATATTTGCATCGCCTGCTCCAAAAGATTGTGACGCGTTTTTTCTACCTCACAAAGAATCATCGTTTTTCCTTGAAATAAGTTCTCGATTGCAGCAGAAGGACCAGAAAATTCAGTTCCTGCGATAGGGTGCGCAGCTAAAAACTGATCTCTTTTTGGATGATCGAGTACCGCATCGCACACACTTCCCTTTGTAGAACCAACATCTATCACTAAAGCATCTTCCTTCAAAGCATCTAATACTGGAGGTAGAAACAAATTTGCCTGATCTACAGGAATAGATAAAATCACCAAATCTGCCTGATTTACAGCTTCAAAACGCGATGAGTGATCAATAACTCCTAAGCCTACTGCCTCGTCGAGGTGATCTTCATTGCTGTCAACACCATAAATTACAGCTTCCGGCAAAATGCGTTTTAAATCACGTGATAGTGATCCTCCAATAAGACCAATCCCTAGTATATGTATGTTTTTAAACTTATTCACGTTAAAATCTGCTTATAGCTTCTTTAATTTTTTCTTCAGTTACGCAAAGCGAAAAGCGTATGTAACCAGCTCCCTGTGAACCAAAAATGGTCCCCGGAGTAATAAATACACTCTTATCGATTAAAATTTCGTCTATAAAAGCTTCTGCATCGGCTGCACCTTCAGGCAATTTTGCCCAAATAAACATTCCGGCAGCATCCTTGTCGTAAGTGCACCCCAGCTTGTCTGCAAACGTCCACATCAATTCGCGTCTATTTTTGTACACTTCATTTAGTGAATCAAACCATTGTTTGCCTTCTTTTAAAACTGCCGCGGCTCCTTTTTGAATTCCGTAGAACATACCGCTATCCATATTACTTTTTACAGTAAGAACGGTATTGATATAGTCAGGAGCACCTAACAACATACCCACACGCCAACCAGACATATTGAATGATTTACTAAGAGAGTTCAGTTCAATTACCACTTCTTTTGCTCCATCAACGGTAAGAATACTTTGAGGGTTTTCGTTTAAAATAAAGCTATACGGGTTATCATTCACCAAAAGGATCTCATTCGCTTTTGCGAAAGCAACCAGTTTTTCAAAATCTTCCTTTGAAGCTTTTGCGCCGGTAGGCATGTGCGGGTAATTTACCCACATCAATTTTACTTTACTTAAATCTAATTTTTCAAGCGCTTCATAATCGGGCATCCAGTTTTTTGACGCATCCAGATTATAGTAAACAGGCTCTGCCTCTACTAATCTAGTAACCGAAGTATAGGTGGGATATCCGGGATTTGGAATCAAAACCTCATCGCCAGGATTTAGAAAGGCCATGCTAATGTGCATAATTCCTTCTTTTGAGCCCATAAGTGGTAGAATCTCGGTCTCAGAATCTAACTCAACATTATATTGCTCTTTATAGAAAGTCGACATCGCCGCTGTAAGTTCTGGCAAACCTTTATAACTCTGATATTGGTGAGCCGGTCCGTCTTGCAATGCCTGCGTTAGTGCATCTATCACATGTGGGGGTGGCGGCAAATCTGGACTACCAATACCCATATTAATTATAGGCTTTCCCAGAGCTGCAAGTGCGCGCACTTCTTTCAGCTTACGCGAAAAATAGTATTCTGCAGTTTGATTTAAACGATTAGCCGAATCTATAATCATGATTTTCGGTTTTTATATTCACCCAGAACTTTAAATTCCTGAGCCATAATATCTAGTAATTTCTTTGCCTTTTCAAAATCTTCATAATGTTCAAAGGTCACATCCACAAAAAAGGCATATTTCCAGGGTGTTTCGATCACCGGCAACGACTGAATTTTTGTAAGATTCAATCTGCAATCACTCATTACATTAAGTACTGCCGCAAGACTTCCTCGTTTATGATCGGTCAAAAATTTTACCGATGCTTTATCGGGCACATCTGTTTCTGTACGTCCGTTTGTATTAAGAATAAAGAAACGTGTGGAGTTTGCCTTAATTGTTTGTATATCTTCTGCCAGCAACTCAAGCCCATATATCTGAGCTGCTGTTTTACTGGCGATGGCACCCACACCTTGCGTTTTATTTTCGGCAATTCGCATCGCAGCAGCAGCAGTATCATCTTGCTCCACCAAGCGTATATGCTCGTGATTCAGAAAAAAATCATTACACTGTAACAATGCCATTGGGTGGGACCAAACCTCCTTAAGGTTAGATAACTTCTGACCAGGCAGCGCCATCAGATTCTGGCTGATTTCCAGATAACGCTCTCCTTCAATATTCAAATTATTCTTGTCAATAAGTGCATAGTTAGGTATAATGCTTCCGGCAATTGAATTCTCAATCGCCATCACCGCATCAGTAGCGGTTCCCTTCAACAGATTGCTTACTAAATCCTGAAAATTGCCACACGCAATAACATCTACTTCTTCACCAAAAAAGTCCTGAGCCACTTTATGATGAAAGGACCCGCGTATTCCCTGTATGGCGACTGTATGTTTCAATGTTTTAATTCTAGCTTTAGTTTTATTTACTTTCAATGTGGCAAAAAAAAATCCCGATTTATTTAAATCGGGACCTTTGTGCGTTATATAATAAGTTACTCTATAGCGGTCCCGTCTCTTTCCAGAAGAAAAAGAAGTAATAGCGATTAAAAAAGTAACCTAGATTGATCATTATCTTGATTTTTACGCTGCTAAAGTACTTAAATAATTAAGAACACCTCAAACTACAGGCAACTTTTACACATATCCAAACAAACCTTTACTTTTTTTAAATGAATTACAATGATCTCATTGATTTTAAGGCGTTTCTTAGAAATATCGTTACAGCTTAGCTCGTTGACTTTCAACCCATTTAAATAAGCAGCTAAATTTAAGTTTTATTAAAGAACAGACTCCTTTCTAATTGAGTACTTTTAGCCAACGCAGAAACAGCATTATGTCAATACAGGTCAAGGATATCACAAAAAACTATGGAGCGCAAAAAGCGCTTGATATGGTAAACTTCGAAATCAAAAAAGGAGAGATTACCGGTTTTCTAGGTCCCAATGGTGCCGGAAAAAGTACTTTGATGAAAATATTGACGACTTTGCTAAAGCCAACATCTGGAGCAGCAACAGTTACCAATTATTCTGTTGAAGAGGCTCCAAGCAAGGTTCAGGAAAATGTGGGATATCTGGCAGAGAGCAATCCGCTCTACCCAGAAATGTATGTTAGGGAATATTTGAAACTCATGGCTAACCTCAGTAAAGCCAAAACCAGCCGCATTGATGAAGTTATTGAAATGACCGGCCTAACCCCTGAATCTTCAAAAAAAATCAAACAACTCAGCAAGGGATATAAACAGCGGGTAGGTCTTGCGGCTGCATTATTGCACGATCCCGAAGTTTTGATTCTTGACGAGCCAACTACCGGACTTGACCCCAATCAACTGCGTGAAATCAGACAGCTTATACGTCACATTGGGAAAAACAAAACGGTTTTGCTCTCTACACATATTATGCAGGAGGTTGAAGCGATGTGCGACCGGGTAATTGTTATCAGTAAAGGTAAAATTGTAGCTGATCGTAGATTAGATGAACTTACAGACACCACGCAACAACTTATTGAAGTTGAATTTGATTACCGCGTAGAAGAGGTCGCTCTTCAAAAACTACCGCAGGTAAAATCTATACGCAACACGAAGGGTTTTGTTTACGAAATTACTTTCAACACCTCTAAAGATATGCGTCCAACGCTTTTTGACTTTGCCCACGACAATGGTTTAAAGACTTTACAACTTAATCGTAAAAATCAGACGCTTGAGCAATTATTTCACGAACTCACAAGCAACTAACACCGCCTATGATTCTCTATAGTTTTGCCGTTTTTCTGATAGTCATTGCCCTTCTTCCTTTAACTCGCGGCACCCATTGGATTATTAGAGGATGGGATTTTATACGGGTTCAGACTTCATTCCTGCAGTTACTTATTATCATTTTAATACTAACTCTCGAATTTCCACAAGCCCCCTGGGAGTATATCACGCTTATTAGTCTAATCGCTGCTTTTACATTTCAGGTTATAGTAGTGTATCCATACTCAAAATATTATCCACTGAGGCAGGCAAAGCCAAAAAATCCCGAAAGGCTTAAACAAATAAGTTTGCTTAGCTCTAATGTATTGCAAACTAATAGAGACTACGAAAAATTAATTAATCAGATTAAAGAGCTAGATCCAGATCTTTTTCTGGTAATGGAAACAGATAGCAAATGGGAAAATGCATTAAAGCAATTTGAAAAAAATTATCCCAATGTCGTGCGAGTACCTCTTGACAATTTGTATGGAATGCATTTATACAGCAAACTTGAATTGTCTGAAACCCAGGTCAATTATTTAGTAGAAAAAGATGTGCCTTCCATCTTTACCAAAGTGCACTATGGCGGTTTTAAACCCGTACATCTTTTTTGCGTACATCCTGCACCTCCTAGTC
This sequence comes from Leeuwenhoekiella sp., assembly GCA_964219495.1. GTDB lineage: Bacteria > Bacteroidota > Bacteroidia > Flavobacteriales > Flavobacteriaceae > Leeuwenhoekiella. The sequence continues at coordinate 60,345 of CAXPQP010000029.1, forward strand.
CTACCGAAAATGAAACCAGCGAAGAGCGTGATGCTGAGTTATTGATTGTTGGCAAAGCTGTGCGAGAACTAGAAGACGATGCTCAGGTAATTGTATGTGGAGACCTTAATGACGTTGTCTGGTCACGGGTAAGCAAATTATTTGCACGTATTACCGGATTGATTGATCCCCGTATCGGTCGCGGACTTTTCCCAACCTTTCACGCAGATTATTGGTATTTGAGATTCCCAATTGATCATCTATTTCATTCTAAAAATATTACTGTAGATAATATGAAGCGATTGAGTTATGTAGGTAGTGATCACTTTCCTATGTACTTCACATTTTGGCTTGAAGAATTTAAAAAAGCTGAAACCCCAGAAATCGATAAGGAAACCGAAGAGGAAGTAGAAGAACGCATTCAAGAAGGAATTGAACGTGCAGAATGAACCAATTCAAATTCTTCTAAGTAATTAAATATCAATGAGTAATCTGAATTTATTTAGGGTATCTAAAAAGAAAGCCTCCTTTCGGAGGCTTGATTGTCAGAATTAAGCGTTCATTGCTGAACTAGTCCCTAAACCCAATCTGACATTATCTTAAGACTACTAGATTAAACACTTCAAAACCAAATTATAGAACTATCGTAGTCAGAATTTCTTGAGAAGCACAAAGATACTAAACTAATTTTAATTATATTTTCAAAAATAATATATTTTTTAGACAAATTACTTGTATGAAATATTCATATCTAAAAAACTACAAATCATTGAAACCCACAGATCTCTGTTATTAAATGAATTAGCTCATAATCATCACCAATAATCTGCTCATTAAGCTCTCCATTTAAAGTAATACTTACGGGATAACTCAAAGCAATTATTTCAAGATTTGCATAATTTGCGATAAAATAATTTTGAGCTTCCTCTTCAGAGTCAAACGAAACCAAACTGTTAGTAATTGTAAAATCGATCGGATAATTGATCTCAAAACAGCTTTCGGCTTTAGCGATTACATCAACATATTCAATAGCATCATATCCACAATCCTGAACAAGCTGCATAAATTCAGCCTCATCAATTATGGTATTTGTAGTTCCAGAAGTTTGAATATTTACATTAAAAGGAAAAGCAATAGACGTAATATGACTCTCCAGAGTTTCTGACAATACCTGCTGCAGTAATTCATCAAAATCTGAAATTACCACTTCTTTATCTGTATTGTATTTAACCGTTATAGGATACTCAAATTGAAAGCACAACTCATTTAGCCTGCTTTTAGTCACACTGCTCTTAGCTTCATTCCTTGATATATGCCCAAGAGTAATGCGCAGCGCAGAACTCTGTTCAAAATAAGTCACAAGCTTCTCCTCAGACTTTGTTATAGGCTCAACAGCACAGCCAATCATTAAAAATGTAACAACAAAAGGTATTAAATAACGCATTTGAGGACTTTTATAAAAGCCTCAAAGATACCAAAATCATACAGTTAAACGGTAAAATTAACTTTTAGCCGATATTTCAGTTTTTTGCTCAGAGGTTTCTGCTGAAGTACTTAACCCAAATTTCTTAATAACAGACCCTACTGTAAGCCCCTGAACAATGATAGAAAATACAACGATGATGTAGGTTATTATTAAAAACAAATCCCGGTGCATTTCCTGGGTCAAACTAAGCGCAAGAGCAATTGAGATTCCTCCCCGCAAGCCTCCCCAAGTCATAATAGTATTGGTATGTGGTACAAAATTGAGCTTCTTTGAGAAATAAGAAATTGGCAATAGCAAAGCTATATATCTACAAGCCAGTACCACTGGGATTGCAATGAGTCCGGCTATTGTAGCATCAAGTTCGAAAGTAAGTATTAGTAATTCCATCCCAATCAGCACAAATAGAATCGTATTGAGTAAAATATCGAGAAGCTCCCAGAATTTATCTACATAGGTTTCGGTTAAATGAGACATCGTGTGTTTGCGAGATGTGTCATTACCAACAAGTAACCCTGCTGTTACCATTGCCAGTGGAGCCGAAGTGTGCAATTGCTGAGCGATTACCGTACCACCCATTACCGCTGCCAGAGTTATGATCACTTCAATATCATAATCGTCAATACTCTTGAGTAGCTTATAAGTTATAAAACCAATAATAAGACCTAAAACTATCCCGCCAATTACCTCTACACCGAATAATTTCAGCACATCTACAGCGGTGACGGGCTCGGTTGAACCAGCAATGCGAAATAGCGTCAAGAATATAACTACACCTACTCCATCGTTAAAAAGTGATTCCCCTACAATCTTTGTCTCAAGCTGTTTTGGAGCTCCCGCTTTTTTCAAGATTCCTAAAACTGCGATGGGATCTGTAGGTGAAATCAAAGCTCCAAATAGAAGGCAATAAATAAAATCTACAGGGATTTCAAGTAGCATCAGAATAAGATACAGCGCTCCACCCACCAAAAAAGTTGATGTCAATACTCCGATGGTTGCAAAAGCTAATACCGGACCTCGCTGAACCTTCAACTGTTCAAAATTAGTATGGAGCGCTCCGGCAAATAGTAGAAAACTAAGCATTCCATCTAATAGAACCTTTTCAAAATTTATACTCGTAATCAATTCTTTTTCTGCCTCAAGCAAGGTGTCGTTAAAATGACTTAGCCCAACCGCACCCAATGTAAAGAGCAGCGTAATTACCATTAAACCAATGGTGTTGGGAAGTTTCAAAAAACGAACATTTACATAGCCAAAAAGGGCAGCAAGAACGATTAGAATAGTACAAATCAGGTAAAAGTCCATATCATAAAAATCTTAAAGTTTGTTGGTGTTTACTTCAATCCAATAGCCATCTGGATCTGTAAGATAGATTTGTCTTACGCCATCTGGCCGGGTGTTTGTGGTATTTGCATCGCCCGGCCAATTTTCAAAGGGCACGTTTTTAGATTTTAGAAATTCCATAAAACCATCTAGGTCATCAACGTTTAAAGCTAAATGCACACCCTTATGCGGAGTAAAATCGTCTTCACTTTCAATCAAGTGAATCTGCACTTTGTTATCAAGAGCAAACCATCGGAATTTTGGTCCCAAACCTGCATTATAGATCTCTTCAAGACCCAAAATTTCGCTGTAAAAAGCAGCAGCTGCATCAAGGTCTTTTACCAATAATGCATCGTGATCTTTAGTGAAGGTAAATTTTTGAGCGTTTCCTGATTGCATAGTTAAAAGTACTAGAGCTGTAAAAGCCAGAATTTTTAGGGTTTTCATATTAATAAATTTCGTGTATCATATTTGCTATAAGCGCTGTCCAACCGGTTTGATGAGAAGCTCCAAGCCCTCTTCCCGTATCTCCGTGAAAATACTCATAAAATAAAACCAAATCTTTAAAATTCGGATCACGATACAGCTTTTGGTGATTTTCATTAACCGGCCTGTTTCCATCTTCATCTTCCTGAAAAAGCGTAAGTAATCGCTTCATCAGATCATTACGAATGTCGTTAAGTCCCATTGTTTTACCGCTTCCCTTAGGATATTCAACCTCTAGATCTTTGCCATAATAATCCCGAAATTCTTTAATAGCAGTAATAAAAAGATAATTAAAAGGCATCCATACAGGTCCACGCCAGTTTGAATTACCTCCAAACATAGACGACTCTGACTCCGCCGGCTCATATTTAATATCGTAATTAATCCCGTCAATATCAATCGTGTACGTTTTTTCGTGAACCTTTGATAATGATCTCAAACCGTGTTTGCTCAGAAATTCATTCTCATCAAATACAGCATTCAGCAAAATTTTGACACGGTCTTTAGGTACCAAAGCAAGCAACAAATCTGAATCATCAGAATACTCCTGAATAACCGGGTATTTAAGATTTGCCTTTCGATATTTTCTAAACCAGTTTATACTGTATTTAAAATTAGGCAAACGATCTAAAGTGTTTTTACTTATGTGAAGCACTGCTACCAGTGACATTAACCCCACAATTGAGCGAACTTTTATAGGCTGAAATGTTCCATTTTCAAACACCAGTTTATCGTAAAAGAATCCTTCTTTCTCATCCCAGGTACCTTCATAATCTTCATTAAGTTGATTTAAAGCTTCAGCAATGAAAATAAAGTGCCCAAAGAACTTTGTTGCCATCTCTTCATAGGAAGGGTCAACTAAAGCTATTTTAATAGCTATTTCAAGCATATTAAGACAATATAAAGCCATCCACGAGGTACCATCTACCTGCTCAAGAGTTGCATTTCCTGGTATACCGCTACTTCGATCAAAAACCCCAATATTATCAAGACCTAAAAATCCACCCTGAAAAACGTTGTTTTGACGCTTATCCTCCTGGTTTACCCACCAGGTAAAGTTTAGCGAAAGCTTATTAAAAATGCGCTTGAGAAAATCAATATCCTCATGACCGGTACTATCCCGCTCAATTTTATAGATCTGAAGTGCTGCAAATGCCTGCGTAGGCGGATTTACATCACTAAAATTCCATTCATAAGCAGGAATCTGACCGTTGGGTGCCATATACCATTCTTTGGTAAACAGAAGTAACTGGTTTTTGGCAAACTCATGATCAATATATGCCATGGTTATACAGTGAAAAGCACTATCCCAGGCAGCATACCAGGGGTATTCCCACTTATCGGGCATTAGATGTATATCGTGGTTTCTTAAAGTTGTCCAGTTGTGATTACGACCATTTCTTCTACTTTGAGGCGGTGTTGAAACTTTAGGGTCTCCTTTAAGCCACTGTTCTACCTCATAATTATAATACTGTTTGGTCCAAAGTAAACCTGCAAATGCCTGGCGCTGTATGGCTTTTGCTTCCGGATTTTTAATCTCATTAATTCCCTCGTAGAAATCCATACATTCCTGTACACGATTGGCAAAAATGGTATCATATTCCTCATCAAAAGCATTTGTCAATACTTCTTTAGTCAAACGAAGCTTGAAAACTACGGTTCCACCAGCAGGAACTTCCCTACGGTAATGCGGGGAAAACTTGGTTCCTTCCTTTTTCTTTTTGGCAAGCTTGTAATTATCGTTAATGACCGTATCGTGAAAGAAGTCTTTCTTATAAGGATGATCGTTAGGTTGACCATACAAACGCTGATCATTTGTTTCATTCTCAGTAAAAAGCAGATGATCTGGTGCTTCAAAGTACATATTATACTCGCCGGTGTAGGGATGATGAACGTGTACCGAAGGAGTTTTACTGCGTTTATTTTGGGTGATTTGCGGCTTAAATGGCATTTCACGAATACTCCAGAAATTACGAATCCATAATGTGGGTAACACGTGAATTTCAGCCTTCTTTAAATTACGGTTGGTAACCGAAATTTTAATGCAAATATCTTCAGGACTGCCTTTTGCATATTCTGTAACCACATCAAAATACTCGTTGTTATCAAACAATCCAGTATCGATCAATTCATATTCCTGCTGCTTTCGGTTTAAACCCCGATTTTTTGCAACCAAATCCCCATACGGAAATGCATTTTGCGGATACTTATACAAATGCTTCATGTATGAGTGCGTAGGCGTATTTTCGAGGTAATAATAGAGTTCCTTAACGTCTTCCCCGTGATTGCCCTCTGGTCCTGTAAGACCAAACAAGCGCTCCTTTAGAATATTATCCTTTCCATTCCAAAGTGCAACTCCAAAGCATACGTTGCAATAGCGATCTGTAAAACCAGCAAGGCCATCTTCGCCCCAACGGTACATTCTACTGCGTGCGTGATCGTGTGGAAAATAACTCCAGGCATCACCATGTACGCTGTAATCTTCCCGCACGGTACCCCATTGCCTTTCACTTAGGTAAGGCCCCCAGTGTAACCAATCTTCTTCATGTACATAATGCGCATCTAAGCGCTTTTGCTCTATCGTACTTTTTTTAACCATTTGTTGTAAATCCTGGGTAACAAGTCATCCCTCCATCTACAAAGATGGTGGTTCCATTTATATATTCAGATTCATCTGAAGCCAGCCAGGCAGCAGCGCTACCAATGTCTTCAGGAATACCAATACGTTTGTAGGGGATGAGTTTGTTTAATTTATTGAGAGCCTCAGGAGTTTCCCAGGCATCACGGTTTATATCAGTTTTAATTGCTCCCGGCGCAATGCTATTACAACGCACTTTTAAAGGTGCGTATTCCTGACAGATGCTTTCCATCAACATAACCAAAGCCCCTTTTGAAGCTGCATAATTGGTATGACCTGCCCAGGGAATAATTTGATGAACTGAACTCATATGAATGATTTTTCCTAGTGATTTGGAAACACCTTCGCGCATTCCTCTCCGCATAAATTCTCGCAAAGCTTCTCGTGCGCATAAAAATTGACCGGTGAGATTCACATCGATTACCAGTTGCCAATCTTTAAGACTCATCTCATGCAATGGAGCATCTTTTTGCAAACCTGAATTTGCGACCAGTATATCTACGGTTCCAAACTTATCTATTGTTTGCTTAAACATCGCCTGCACCTGATCTTCTTTACTCACATCACACTGCACTACAATTGCCTCACCGCAAGTATCATCATTATTTATTTGCGAGGCAACATCTTCTGCCTCTTCTTTTGATGAATGGTAATTAACAACAACATTTGCTCCATCACGCCCTAGTGCTAGAGCCACAGCAGCTCCTATTCCTGTGCTTGAGCCGGTTACAATGGCAGTTTGACCCTTTAAGCGTTCGTTAGGTTTTTGCATAATTCTTTAGTTAGTTGGTCTTGTATTGTCTTCAATATAATTCAACTTATTGAAGTATAGCAAATACTTAACGAATTTTAATTCTTTAAAAAAGGGTTATTGTGAATATCGAAATTTGCTCCAGAGATTCTGAAAGATCAGCAGATTTATAGCATAAAAAAAGCCCTATTCATAGGGCTTGTATTCTAAAAAAAAATTAATCTAAAGACTCGCGATACGATCAAGCTCTATCTCATTAACCGGCATTGCCATAATTTCTTTGACAATCTCGTGTAAATCTGGTATAACTTGGCTTGCAAGTGGTGTAAGACTATTAAACAAAACACAGATCCCTAAATCTTCTCCCGGAAATAATGCAATCTCATTTCTAAAATTACTAACACTTCCTCCATGATGAATCATTGTGCTTTCGGCACCCGACTTTGCATCAATAAACTCATGCACTCGCCATCCATAGGCATACGAAGAACGCAGGTGACCTTTCCAACGCTGATAATACTTATGCTCATCTGGCAATTCAATTTGAGGTTTAAAAACTTCAGCCAAGCCCTCTTTATCCAACACATCTTCTTTATGACCTAACAGGAAACGCATCCACTTACCCATGTCATCAGCACTTGCATTTATTCCGCCAGCTGGCACTGCATTAAAATACTTTTTGTTCACCTGTAGTCTCTGCCATCCTTTCCAGGTGCTTTTATGTGGAAATGCATAGTTTCCTGTATTTACCATCCCGTCATAATCGGTAGAAATGGTTTTCATATTTAAAGGCGTGAATAATTTGTTCTGAAGCAACTGCTGAATGGTGCTTCCTGTTGCCGCCTCCATAATACTACCGCTGTAGGCAAACATAGCATTCTGGTAGTTATACTCCTGTCCCGGTTTTGCATATGTATTTATAATGCGAAAACGAGAAGCAATTTCAGTTAGCGTAAGACCATCTTCTACGAGATTGGTATAGCAATGGTACGGTACGCCAGTAGTATGCGATAATACTTCACGCAGTGTTATGGCACGAGCATTATTTTTATTCTTAAGATCAAACTGAGGAACCGCATCAATTAACTTATCGTCCCAGTTGATAACACCCTCTTTAACTTCAATACCTGCTAAAACACCAGTAAAGCCCTTCGATAAGGATCCAAGTCTAAAAACAGTTTCTTCATTTACCGTGTCTGTATCTTTAAAAGCATTGCGCATTCCAAAGCCACCTTGATACATAACTGAATCGCCAGCAACGATATTTACACCAGCACCAATAATCAGACGCTTTTTTATAGCATCTTCAAAATAGGCAGTTACGGCTTCTTGCACTAATTTTTTACGGGTCTCATAAGCCTGAGAGGCACGCTTTTCTTCTTTTGCTTTAAGCGGATTTACGAACTCTGCTGAAGGTAGAGCTGGTTTAGGAGATGAATACTGATCGGAACTAAAGATTGCAAAAAATGACATCAATACAAGTACTGTACTGAATACAATAGGCTTTTTAATAATCATTTTGAAGTTGGGGGTTATGTTAAACACTTCAAATATACGATAAAAAACAAATAAAACCGTTTAAATGCGTTTTATGAAAATCTTTTAACATATATTTAAGAGTTTTTGATTCTAAATTTTAGATTCCATTTTGGAAAATCTAGATATTAAAGTTCAGAATATCCAGATTCTACCTGCGTTTAGCAGCAAAAATGCTCAAGATACGTTTTTCTTAAAAAAACTTTAAAATTGATTTTCACTACTCAAACACAAAAAGGTGATTTTTAGTATTTAAGATGGGTTAAAATCTTAAAGTTTAACAATTGAAGTCAGAATTGAAAGCACAAACGCGTAATCGATTTTGATATCAATTATAACTCATCGATAGAATTATGGGACAAACAGGCGAATACACTAGGTGAATTTGAATTATATTTTCTCTAAGCAAATGGATAAGTTTCAAATACCTGAAGTTACCTAAATAGCAAGACAGGGAATACTTCAGAATAATTTTCTTAATCTTCAACTATACGAAATCTAAAGCATAAAAAAGGCTTCCATTTTTGGAAGCCTTTGTGGGCAATGAGGTCCCGAAGATTCGGGGAAACCTCCAAAACATCTAATTTCATCAGCGCAGCAAAAAAAGAAGCGCAAAAAAAAAGGCCTCCATTTCTGGAAGCCTTTGTGGGCAATGAGGGATTCGAACCCCCGACCCCCTCGGTGTAAACGAGGTGCTCTGAACCAACTGAGCTAATTGCCCTTCTCGTTAGCGGATGCAAATATAAACCAATATTTAAGACTGCAAAACACTTTTTGAAAAATAATTAAATTATTTCTGCAACAACAAATGTACTCCCTCCTATAAATATCAGATCTTCAGTACTTGAAGCCAATTTTGAAGCCTCTAAAGCATCTGAAACTTTTTTAAAGTTTTTTCCAATCAAACCAAATTCCGAAGCCTTTTCCATTAAAATAGCCGAGTCTAGTCCACGAGGCACATCAGGTTTGCAAAAGTAATAGATCGCATTTTTTGGAAACAAGGGAAGCACACTAGCTAAATCTTTGTCTGAAACTACTCCCACTACAATATGAAGAGTTTTAAAGGTTTCCTTTTTTAACTGATTAAATACCTGCTCTAAACCTTCTTTGTTGTGACCGGTATCACATATTATTTTTGGCCCTGAAGCCTGTAAAACCTGCCATCTTCCCATCAAGCCTGTATTGGTAATAACTTGCGCCACTCCGTCAACAACCTGTTGCTCACTAATTTGAAAATCACTGAACAGCTGCAAGACTTCTACAGCTTTCTGAACAGTCCTAATATTATGCTTTTGATAGCTGCCTTTTAACTCACTCTCTAATATTGGAAATTCATCATCACTTGCAAAAAACAAAGGCGCATTTTCTTCTTTTGCTTTTGCTTTAAAAACAGCAGTAGTTTCAGACTGTCGCTCGCCTACAACAACAGGAATCAAAGGCTTGATAACTCCGGCTTTTTCACCAGCTATAGCTTCTAACGTATCACCCAGAAATGCTGTATGATCTAAACCAATATTAGTAATAACCGAAAGTACAGGTGTAATTATATTGGTAGAATCTAACCTGCCACCCATTCCCACTTCAATCACAGCAACATCTACGTGCTGTTCTTTGAAATATTGAAATGCCATCCCTACGGTCAACTCAAAGAAAGAAAGCTGATGTTGCTCTAAAAAGGGCTTATGCGCTTCTATAAAGCTTACAACGTACTCTTCAGAGGCCATTTCGCCATTAATGCGAATGCGCTCCCTAAAATCCTTCAAATGAGGCGAAGTGTATAATCCAACTTTATAGCCTGCTTGTTGCAATATAGAAGCCAGCATATGACTGGTAGAACCTTTACCGTTGGTCCCGGCTACGTGTATGGTTTTGAAATTTTGATGCGGATGTTCTAAATGCTCATCAAGCAGAAGCGTATTTACTAAATCTTTTCTAAAAGCAGTAGCTCCCTGACGTTGATACATAGGAAGACGGTTAAACATCCAGTGCACCGTTTGCTCGTAAGTCATTATTCAGAAAGGCTAAACTTGTATACGATCTTACCTATTTGACGTGAGGGTGCATCACTATCACTATTGAATTTGGTCGCCATCGCTGCAGCTTTAGCAGGGTCTAATAAGCAACGGCTGTTGTTTGTGGTACCACGAACTCCCGGAACTGCTTTTATAACATTCCCATTACGATCTACTTCAATACTTACCACAACAATACCGGCTTCATTACAATCCTGTACGCGCTTAGGCTTACTCAAAGCCTTACGACCTCCCAATTGATAATTTCCGTCACCATCAAGCCCTTTACCACTCCCGTAGTAGCTTGAAGCATTGGGGTCGCCATTAGGATCACCCTTATCTCCAGCCTGATTGGTATCTCCTTCGCCTCCACTTGCAGTACCCGAACTTTTAGGGCCATTTAATATACTTGACAAGGCATCTGTAGTCGATTTATCGGGTTTTGGATCTGGCTTTTTGGCTTCTACAGGTTTTGTAGTGGTTTGCTTGGGTTGCTCGGTAACTTCTTTCTTGATATCCTTTTTAGGTTCGTTTTTAATTACTGGCGCTTCTTCTGCATCCTGAGTAACCACTTCCTCTTTGATATCAGTAGATTTTTGTACCTGAGGCTCTGGAGTGGTATTACGCGGAGCAGACTGAATTGGAGCTGTAGGCTGAATGTTTCCCGAACCAACATCAGATGTTCCAAAGTTAATAGCTATACCACTTTCTGGTGGCGGATCTAAATATTTGAGGCCAGCAAAAAATAGCAAAATGAGAAATAGGGCGTAAATCACTGTCGTAAGTGTAAATGATTTTCGCTTATGTTTTGTATCTAAGAAACTCAAAGCCATTCGTTTTTTATAGTGACAATCACAAAATCTGGTCCAAATTATTTATGCGTTAGGGATTGAAGCGACATCCCCCGTTTTTATTAACGGGGATACAGCTGAAAGCCTGACGGCGATAGCCGTAACGCCCAAAACTTAATTAGGACGAACTGCTAATACAATTTTGTACTTATTACGGTTTGCAATATCCATCACAGAAACCGCCTCTTCAATAGGCACACCCTCTTCAGCCCTTAGTATAATTACCGGCTCTTCTACACCTGAAAGTTCACTTTGAATAAAAGCCTCCAGGTTATCTTCAGTCACACGCTCTTTATTTACATAAAAGTCAAGATCCTTCGTAATACTCACCGAAAGATTCTGCTGATTGCTGGTCTTCCCTTTAGCCTTTGGTAAAATCAAATCAAGCGCATCTGGCGTGATTGCCGGTGATGTTAGCAGAAAGAATACCAATAACAAAAACACAATGTCTGTCATGGAACTCATGCTAAACTCAGGGCTCACTTTATTTCTTCCGCGGAGATTCATATTAAGCGGGCTCGTTTAAGAGGTCAAGGAAATCTACAGCAGTGGCTTCCATCTGGTGTACAACTTTATCGGTACGCACAACAAGGTGGTTATAACCAATATAAGCTACAATACCCACAATCAAACCCGCTACTGTAGTAGTCATCGCTGTATAGATACCTTCTGCAAGGTTACCCATCTCTGCCTGACCACTACTGGTTGCAAGTTGATGGAATGCGAGTACCATACCGATTACCGTACCTAAGAATCCAATCATAGGCGCAGCACCTGCGATTGTTGCAAGTACACTTACGTTTTTCTCCAAGCGATATACTTCTAGTCGGCCAGAGTTCTCAATCGCAGTATTGATATCTTCTAAAGGACTCCCAATACGGCTGATTCCTTTTGCAGTAAGACGTGAAACCGGAGTGTTTTGCTGAGCACATAAGATTTTTGCAGCTTCAATATTACCGTGAGCCACGTGATCTTTAATTTGATTCATAAAATTACTATCTACGCCACTAGCCGCTTTGATTGCAAATAAGCGTTCAAAGTAGATATAAATTGCTACAAACAGCAATACAAAAAGTACAATGATAATAATCTGACCAGAAATACCTCCGCTCATCAATAAATCAAACAAAGAAAGGGTTTTCTCTACCGGTTCTTCTTCGGCAGCAAGTGAAGGCAAGTTTTCTGCACCTTCCTGCAACAAGGTTGTTAACATAGTGTTTGGGATTAGATATGTGGTTAACGCAAAAAGCAGCATAAAAGTATAAGCTGCTTTTTGGATTTATTTTACTTATAGAACTAAATATACACCCAACAGTCCTACTCCACCCAGTACGATGGTATAAGGCAGGGCCATCTTCACCATTTTACCATAAGACAGGTTGATGAGCGGCGCCAGTGATGAGGTTAATAAAAACAGAAATGCTGCCTGCCCGTTTGGCGTAGCCACACTAGGTAAGTTTGTTCCCGTATTAATTGCTACTGCCAAATGATTAAACTGTTCGCGGGTTATATTACCAGCGTCAAAAGCCACCTGTACCTCATTAATATAGACAGTTGCAACAAACACGTTATCACTAATCATCGACAGAATACCGTTAGCCAGGTAAAACATAGATGGTTGCGTCTCTACCGGAAGCGTTAATACATAATCAATAATTGGAGTAAACAAATGCTGATCATGAATCATAGCCACTATTACAAAGAATACAACTAAAAGACCCGTGAAAGGAAGAGCTTCTTCAAAAGCCTTACCTAAGCTGTGCTCATCGGTGATACCCATAAATGCAGTTTGCACTACGATCAAGAATAGACCTATAAATCCTACCGGCGCAAGGTGCAATGCTAAACTTAAAATCAATAGAATTGCAGAGATACCCTGAACCCAAAGTCCGAAAGTTTCTTTTTTAGTTCGCTTGGCATCAACTTCTAAGGTGTAATTCTCGATAATACCTCGAGCTACATCAGGAAGTTTTGCACCAAAACCGAAAATCTTAGTTTTCTCAAGGATAAATGTGGTTAATAAACCTGCAAACAATACTGGCATTGTAATAGGAGCCATACGTTGGAAGAATTCTACAAACTCCCAACCCATTTTTTCACCAATCAATAAGTTTTGAGGCTCCCCAACCAGTGTACAAACCCCACCGAGTGCAGTACCTACAACACCGTGCATAATCAAACTTCTCAAAAAACTTCTAAATTGCTCTAAAGTTTCGCCACTTAAAGCTTCGCGATCTGGAACCGCATCTTTATCATAATCTGCAGTTTCCATTGAGTGTATCTTGTGATAAACACCATAGAAACCTACAGCAACACTAATTAATACCGCAGTTACGGTTAACGCATCCAGAAATGCTGAAAGAACTGCTGCTAAAAATACAAACAGCATAGACAGCACTACCTTAGACTTGATTTTGGTAAATACTTTGGAGAAGATATACATAAGCATAGGCTTCATAAAGTAAATACCCGCAACCATGAATACCAGAAGCAATACCACTTCCAGGTTTTGATCTACTTCTTCATAAGCCGCTTCCGGACTGGTTAAGCCCAATATTAAAGCTTCTAAAGCAAGAATACCTCCAGATTGTAATGGATAGCATTTAAGTGCCATTGCAAGCGTGAAAATGAATTCACCAATAAATAACCAAGCGGTTACCATTGGTCCTAAAATATAGTAAGAGAAAACATTGAAAACTAAGAAAGCGATCATCGCTGTCTTAAACCATCTTGGGCTACTGCCTAAAAAGTATTTTAACATGTGTATTGTTGTTGGTTAATTATCTAATTATACGAGTTGCTTTAATGCCAACTCAAATGCAGTTCGGCTAATATTTTGCCTGCTGCTATTGTGATTATACGTTTTTTCTATTGCATTTTTAATGATTAGCGAAGTATCATTAAAAATAGCTTCATCGGTCATTTGCACGCGACGCTCCATAAAATAAGCAAAAACACGCGCCATTCCGCAATTTGAGATAAAATCGGGGATAAGCGATACACGACCATCGGTATGTTCCATTATAGGACCAAAGAAAATCTCTTTATCTGCAAAAGGAACATTTGCTCCGCAAGAAATTACTTCTAGTCCGTTCTCTATCATAGAATCTACCTGCTCTTTAGTTACCAATCTTGAAGCTGCACAAGGCAGAAACAATTCTGTTTTTAAATTCCAAATACGCTCGTTTGCTTCTTCAAAAGGAATTAAATCATTTGCTGAAAGCTTATTCCCCTGCTTGGCTAAAAATAAATTTTTAATTTCTTCAAAGCTGAAACCCTCTTCATTAATGAGTCCGCCGGCAGCATCAATGATTCCTACAATCTTAACACCTTCGTGAGAAAGGTAGTAAGCCGCTGCAGAACCAACGTTGCCAAAACCTTGAATCACTGCTCGTTTCCCCTTTAATTCTCCACCATAAATTTCGTAGAAATGACGCGCAGCTTCAGCAACACCGTAACCGGTAATCATATCGGCGACCGTATATTTTCTGGAAACATCTGGAGAATAGGCTGGGTTTTCTAATACTTTAATTACACCCTGGCGCAGCTGACCAATTCGATTGATCTTATCTGCTTCAGTAGGATTGAAATGCCCGTTAAAAACACCTTCCTGAGGATGCCATACGCCGCTTTCTTCAGTAATAGGAATTACTTCGTGTATTTCATCAACATTGAGATCTCCACCAGTACCATAGTAACTTTTAAGCAAGGGGGAAACAGCTGCATACCAGCGCTCAAGCACACCTTTCTTTCGGGGATCGGAAGGATCAAAATTAATTCCGCTTTTGGCACCACCTATTGCAGGCCCTGAAACGGTAAATTTGATTTCCATTGTTTTTGCCAGAGATAAAACCTCATTGCGATCGAGTCCTTTACGCATTCGGGTACCTCCACCGGCTGCTCCTCCACGTAAGGAATTGATCACCGTCCAGCCCTCTGCTTCGGTCTCGGGATCATTCCAATGAAATACAATTTCGGGTTCTTTATTCTCGTAACGTTGTAGTAAATCTTTCATTAAATAATTTAGAAGGTTGACAAATATAACGACTTCGCCTGTTTTCCCTATGTTTTTGATATTATTTTAAGGTGAATACAGCATTCCTGCACAATGGTCTTGCGGAGCGCCTGTAACACAACTCAATATGTTTGGCGTATTGCGTAAGCGTAAGGCTCCCATAAATGCAAAAATAAGCGCCTCTTTAAATTCAATAGTTTGAGTATCGGCATTGGCAAGAGCTAAACCTGACAATTCTGCAATACGCTCAATTAAGAACGTATTGTATGCTCCACCACCTGTAATAAGTATTTTTCTGAAGTTTTTATCCCCCACATTCAATCGTAACTGCTGTGCAATTTGAGCAGCACTATGCTCTGTAAAAGTGGCAATACAATCTTCAGGTGACAATTCTGAATCCTTAAGAATTGGCAAAACAAACTGCTGCACCCATTCTAAACCCAAGGACTTGGGAGCCGTTTTTTGATAAAATTCCAGCTGATTCAAGAGCTCTAAAACCTCATGATTTACCTGACCTTTACGTGCCATTTTACCCTGGTCATCGTATTTATATCCCAATTCATGGGCATAACTATTGAGCACTATATTTACCGGACAAATATCATAGGCAATACGACGGCCATCTTTATCAAAAGACACGTTGGCAAAACCACCAATATTTACACAAGCTGCATATTCCTCAAACAAGAGGGCATCACCTATTGGTACTAATGGCGCTCCCTGACCTCCCAATGCCACATCCTCAACTCTGAAATCACAAATAACAAGTTTATTGACATAAGTCGACAGTTCGGGCAAATTACCAATCTGGTAGGTTACTCCAGCTTCTGGCCGGTGTAAAATTGTGTGACCATGAGAGGCGACAGCATCTAGATGCGCTATTGGATGATTTTCTATGAATTGTTTTATAACCGACCCGAGATATTGAGTATAATCTTCATCTAAAGCTTTTAATTTATCGGCAGATAAGGAAACGGCATGCTTCAACCGCGCTACCCATTCATCAGGATAAGGAATGGTTTCACAATCCAGAATAGTATACTTCCATTTCTCATCTTTAGAAAATTCTACATAGGCCAAATCTACCCCATCTAAAGAAGTACCACTCATAACGCCAAGAAGTATATATGAAGTTTGATGCATTTATGTAATTATATAAAATCTTGTGAAATTTAGTTTAAAATACGAATAATTAAATTTTGAGTCAAAATAATTCATATTTTTAGACATTCGTTAAATTATCAAACCGAATGTCATTATTTATTATGCAAGCATAGTAAATTTTGTATTTTCGTATATAACGATTTCGCAGATGTTAAAACGCCTCAAGAATTTTGTTTTAAAAGGTTTCAAAACAAAGTTTCTGTGGTTAAAACCCGACCGAAAAGGAAAGGTATTATTAATATGACATATAATCTTATTTAAAATTAAAAATTGGTTATGGATTTTAGTTTGAGTGAAGAGCATGAAATGATACGCGATGCCGCTCGCGAGTTTGCACAAAATGAGTTACTCCCAGGAGTTATTGAGCGGGATGAAAAGCAACATTTCCCGAAGGAGCTTATAAAGAAAATGGGCGATATGGGGTTTTTAGGAATGATGGCACCAACAGAGTTTGGCGGTGGTGGGATGGATACCATTTCGTATGTGCTTGTTATGGAAGAGCTTTCTAAAATTGATGCCTCTGCATCTGTGATTGTTTCAGTAAATAACAGTCTCGTAAATTATGGTCTTGCGGAATATGGAAGTCAGGCACAAAAGGAAAAATACCTTTCTAAATTAACAACCGGTGAGAAACTGGGCGCATTTTGCCTTAGTGAGCCCGAAGCCGGAAGCGATGCGACCTCCCAACGTACCACAGCGATTGATATGGGAGACCATTATGTGCTGAATGGCACCAAAAACTGGATAACAAATGGTGGGTCTGCCGATTATTACCTGGTAATCGCTCAAACCGATAAGGAAAAAAAACACCGTGGTATTAATGCCTTTATTGTTGAAAAAGACTGGGAAGGTTTTGAAGTGGGTCCCAAAGAACAAAAACTAGGAATACGAGGTAGTGACACGCACTCTTTAATTTTCAATGATGTAAAGGTACCTAAGGAAAATCGCATTGGAGAAGACGGTTTCGGATTTAAGTTTGCGATGAAAACCTTAAGTGGTGGTCGAATTGGGATTGCTGCTCAAGCTTTGGGAATTGCTTCAGGGGCTTTTGAAATGGCTCGCGACTACTCAAAACAACGTAAAGCTTTTGGTACTGAAATCTGCAACCATCAGGCTATTGCCTTTAAACTGGCAGATATGTATACAGAAATTGAAGCTGCACGTCACCTCATAATGAAAGCTGCCTGGCAAAAAGACCAGAAACAGAATTACGATCTGGCCAGCTCAATGGCTAAATTATATGCCTCAAAAGTGGCTATGGATGTTACGGTCGAAGCAGTACAGATACACGGCGGTAATGGTTTTGTTAAAGAATACCATGTAGAGCGATTAATGCGAGATGCCAAAATCACTCAGATATACGAAGGAACTTCTGAAATTCAAAAGATTGTAATTTCAAGAGCTGTATTGGATATGTAATTGACATTCAAAAAAAATAAAAGAGCCTCCACTTTGGGGACTCTTTTTATTTATAGGTTATTTTCTTAGAAAGAATATCCCAGATTGAAATGGAAGTCAGGAAAAACGAAAAAGTCTTTTTGATTTACATTTTCTAGATCATAAGCCACTCCTACTCCGGTTGCCAATTCAAAACTAAAGTTGCTCCAGATCTCACGGCGCATCCCAGCGTTTGCTGTTAATGCCAAGCTAGAAAAAATATCATCTTTATGATCATTACCAATGCTAAACCAGTCAGGTTGATAAGTTGATTTAAGACTTACATAGTCGGCAGAATTGTTTGCTGTATTACGTCCTTTAGAAGCACGACGGGCAATGCTGTGATACCAGCGTGATTCTACTTCAATCTCCGGAATCAACATATAAAGGAAACTGTAATCTGTAGCATAAGTCTGCGTGTAACCACCAGATAATCCTACCTGACTACGCAGCGCAACTTCGTCGCTAAGACGAACTTCATTGGTTATCCATAAACTAAACAAAGTGGCTTGTGCACTCCATAAAGATTGTTCAACAGAAGCTGATTGAGGTTTGTTTTCCTGTGCTTTAGAGGAAAAAGTAACACAGAGCAATAGGCTCAAAATAAATAATCGTTTCATGAATTTGGGGTTAAATTAAACGAGGCCGCAATTTTACTTTGAAAAATTGATATCTACAAGTGAATTTTCACACCCTAAATTATGTGCTTCAAATCAGAAATTAAAGCGATTATCCGGAATTCATATCCATAAAAAAAGCCCCAAAATGGGGCTTCCAATCTCTTATAGTTGTGCTGAATTATTTGGCGAAATACACATATATAGCCACAACAATCACACAAATTACAGCTCCCACAGGCTTCACATATTTATAAGGCTCGATAGAAACTTTCTTGGTGTATTGTAGTTCAAAAGGCTCATCTCTAGGATAAAGCTTACCGATGATTAGCATAATAATAATATTGGCAACAAATAAAATTGCCATTACGTGCAAATAGTGCGGGTATGCATCTACACCTACCATTCGTAAGGCTTCAGGATCTGTAATACCGCTTGCTTCTGCAGCAGCGATAGCATTTTCACGCATCATAGGGCCTAACCAGAATTGACTGATGATATACATCAAAGAACCACTGATAATTCCAATTTTAGCAGCAATCGCAGGAACACGTTTCGTAGCATAACCAATTACAATAATGGTAAAGATTGGAATACTATAAATACCGTTAATCTCCTGAAGGTAACTAAATAAACTTCCCGCATTTGAAATCAACGGAGCGATAAACATCGCAGCAAGCGCCAAGCACACCCCGAAGATTTTCCCATATTTTACGATGGTTGCTTCAGAAGCATCTTTGTTGATGTGTTGCTTATAAATATCGATACCAAATAGCGTAACCGAGCTGTTAAGCACACTATTAAACGAACTCAAAATCGCACCAAACAATACCGCCGCAAAGAAACCTACTAAAGGTTTTGGCAATACGGCGCGCACCAGTTCAGGGTAAGCAAGGTCACTACTATCCAGACCTCCTTCAAAATAATAGAAAGCGATCATTCCCGGAAGCACCAAAATCACGGGACCAAGAATTTTTAGAAAAGCAGCTAATAGAAGACCTTTTTGACCTTCGGCAAGACTTTTGGCACCTAAAGCACGCTGAATAATTTGTTGGTTGGTACCCCAGTAAAATAACTGAACCAACATCATTCCTGTAAAAATTGTTGCAAAAGGCACTTCCTGGCCAGGCTCGCCGGTAGAGTCAAAACGAGAAGGATCAGAATCTACAAGTGTACTCAATCCGTCAAGAATTCCACCATCGCCAATAGCCATAAGACCAAAAACTGGAATCAAAACACCTCCTATAATAAGACCAATTGCATTGATACTATCTGAAACTGCCACCGCTTTGAGACCTCCAAATACGGCATAAATCGAACCGATTATTCCTATTCCCCAAATGCAGATTATCAAAGCAGTCATATCTGAAACACCCAGTTTTTCCGGTATGTTGAACATTCCGCTTACGGCAACTGAACCTGAATATAAAATTACAGGAAGTAAAACCACTACATAACCGGTAAGAAAGAGCGCTGAAGTTATCGTTTTAGTTGACGTATCAAATCGTTCAGCCAAAAATTGAGGCACTGTTGTAAGTCCGCCTTTTAAATAACGTGGAAGCAAGAAAACTGCTGTTACCACGATTGCGAGGGCAGCAAGAGTTTCCCAGGCCATAACCGATAATCCATCCTTATAGGCACTACCATTAAGACCTACAATTTGCTCGGTTGACAAGTTGGTTAAAAGTAAAGAACCGGCGATTACACCGGCAGTAAGACTTCTACCACCCAGGAAATATCCATCTGAGGTAGATTCGTCTGAATTGCGCACCGACCACCACGAGATGAGCGCTACTAGAATTGTAAATGCTAAAAAGGAAATTATTGCCATTTGCTGAGGTATTAATTAGATGTAGAAAACGAATTTCCACATTTTTTTGAAAGGCACTAAAGTAACACAATAAACATTTTATGACGAAGCAATCGGGTTTAAAATGTGTCATAATTCTATAAATAAGCATCATTTTTTGACAGATTGATGGAAATAAACGGAAGTTTTAGAAGCTACCCCGTTATAGCCCTATTTGAATATTGATATTACAATAATTTAATTTTTAAATGTAAAAAATACGTTTAATAAAACTTTTACTATATTTGCTTAATTAAATGAAGTATTAATTAGCACGTTTAGGTTTTGCAAGACAACAATATCATTTCGTACTCCCCAGAACATCTGGCCCAGATTGGAAAATTTAAAGCAGAAGTAACTGTCAATTCTCCCGGTCGGGTTAATTTGATAGGAGAGCATACTGACTATAACAACGGTTTTGTAATGCCTACGGCTATTGATAAATCAATCATCTTTTATTTTAAAAAAAATGATTCTGATTCAAAATGCAGCGTTACCAGCTTAAATTTTGAAAGCACTTATAACTTCGACCTTAACAATCCCGATGAGGAAGGTGAAGAATGGACACGCTATATCACTGGGGTAACCGAAGAAATAAAAAAGAGAGGACGCAAACTCCAGGGTTTTGATTGTTTAATGTACAGCAATTTACCTATGGGTGCCGGCATTAGTTCATCTGCCGCATTGGAATGCGGTTTAGCGGAAGGACTTAACGAACTTTTTGAATTGAATCTTACTAAACTGGAAATAGTTGAGTTATCTCAAAAAGCTGAACATAATTACGTAGGCACCATGTGCGGCATTATGGACCAGTTCGCTTCAGTAATGAGTAAGGAAAATCATGTGATTCAGCTTGATTGTGAAAGTCTGGATTTTGAATTGGTTCCTTTCAATATTGAACCTTATGCTCTACTTCTGCTCAACACCAACGTATCGCACAGTTTATCTACCAGTGAATATAATGTACGCCGCAGAGAATGTGAAGAGGGAGTGAAACTTTTACAAACCTGGTATCCTGAGATTAAGTCGTTACGTGATGTTACATTCGAGCAAATAGAGACTCATAAAGATGATTTTCCTGCGGTAATTTACGACCGTTGTTCATTTGTAATTGAAGAAAATAACCGGGTACTTTGTGCTGCTGAAGCCTTAAAGCAAAATGACCTGAAAACCGTTGGCAAACTCATGTATGGTTCTCACGAAGGTCTTCAAAATAAATATGAGGTTAGCTGTAAAGAACTTGACTTCCTAACCGATTTTTCACGAGATTATGAAGCTATATTAGGATGCAGAATGATGGGTGGCGGCTTTGGAGGTTGCACCATTAATCTTATTCATCAGGATTTCTTAAAAGAATATATAGTTTTAGCAAAACAAGCCTATAAGGCGAAGTTTGGCATCAACTTAACTGCCTTTACCGCTATGCCATCAGACGGAGGAAAAGTAATTTAATAAATACTTCGTTTTCAATTTTATAAAACCAATTACCATGCTTGATTTTAATGATAATTCACATAGAAGATATAATATCCTAACAGGTGAGTGGGTGCTCGTTTCTCCTCATAGAACCAAGAGACCATGGCAAGGTAAAGAAGAAGATGTTGTTAAAGATGAGCGCCCCTCTTATGATCCATCGTGTTATTTATGCCCGGGAAATGAGCGTGCCGGTGGTCATACTAATGAAAATTATGAAGAACCCTGGGCGTTTACCAATGATTTTGCTGCATTAAAAACAGATGTACCCCAGGAAAAATTTAAATCTGGGTTGCTTAAAGCCGAATCTGAAAGTGGTACCTGTAAAGTGGTATGTTTTTCTCCAGATCACTCGTTAACACTTCCGGTGATGGAAGTTGAAGCAATCGAAAAAGTGATTGCACTTTGGCAACGCGAGTATAAAGAATTGGGAGCTAAAGAGGACATCAACCACATTCAAATTTTTGAAAATAAAGGTGCGATAATGGGATGTAGCAACCCGCATCCGCACGGGCAAATCTGGGCTCAACGTACCATTCCCCAGGAAGTGAGCAAGAAATGTCAAAACTTAAGCGAATACTTTGAGAACAATAAAACGAGCCTTTTAGGCGATTATTTAAAACAGGAGCTACAGGCAAAAGAACGCATCATTGTTGAAACCGAATATTTTGTAGCTTTAATTCCATACTGGGCAGTCTGGCCTTACGAGGTTATGATCATACCACGCAATCAGCACCGTTCAATCTTAAGTTTATCTGTAGAAGAACGTAAAGATTATGCGAAGATCATTAAGGCAGTGACCATTAAGTATGACAATCTGTTTAAGGTATCTTTTCCATACAGTTCGGGAATACATCAGGCCCCAACAGATGGTAGAGATTGGGAAAGCTGGCATTTTCATATGTCATTCTATCCTCCACTTTTACGATCGGCTACGGTAAAGAAATTTATGGTAGGCTATGAGATGTTTGCTACACCTCAACGCGATATTACCGCAGAGATGGCAGCAGAGACCTTACGTAATTTATCTGATGTGCATTACAGTAAAACCTAATCATGGCACATAAAACCACCCTTAAAGCAATCGCTGAACATCTAAATCTTTCTATCTCTACAGTTTCTAAAGCTCTGGCAGATAGCCCCGAGATTAGTGATGCTACAAAACTGGTGGTGAAGACAGCCGCACGCCAACTAAAGTACCGCCCCAATGTAATGGCGCGAAGCCTTAAAAGCAGTCGTACCAAAACTATAGGCGTGGTGATCCCAAACATAACCCATAACTTTTTCGCTAAAGCAATTGTGGGTATGGAAGAGGAAGCTACCAAAAATGGGTATTCGCTGGTTACCTGTATTTCAAATGAATCGCTTCAGAAAGAACAGCAAAGCATTCATATGCTTAGTGATGTTTCGGTAGATGCGATTGTGATAAGCCTTAGTTCAGAAACACAGCAAACTGCAGATTTAGCTCATCTTAATGATGTGCTTTATTTTGATATTCCGCTAGTCCAATTTGATCGGGTTCACGATAATGTTGATTCACACAGCGTAGTTATCAATGATTTTAAAGGTGCCTATGACGCCACCAAATATTTATACAATACAGGCTGCAGAAATATCGTATTGCTTTCGATCTTAAGTAATATTTCGGTTGGCAAAAAACGTGCTGAAGGATATGAGTTTGCCATAAATGAACTGGGAACCGAATCCAAAATCATCAATACCAGTCTTGAAAATCTGGATGCTGACCTTAGTGCTTACCTAAAGGAGCACCAGGTTGATGGGATTGTTACGACAGACGAGGCAAGTGCAATCTATACAATGAACACACTGCGCAGTAAAAATATAGATATACCTAATGAGGTGAGTGTGATAGGATTTACCGATGGAAACCTTGCTCGCAACTACTTCCCCTCGGTTACAACCGTAAAGCAACAAGCTGAAATGATGGGCAAGCGTACCATCGAAATGGCCATAGAAAGCATCGAGTCTAAAACAAAAATAACCCCCTTAAAGGAGGTTCTTGAGACTGAACTTGTTATCCGTAACAGTACACGGAAGCTTTAAGCTATTAAGGTGCGGATTAATTTAAACCACGCACCTTTTTTTCCCATTTCCAGGCAGCGCTTAACGCATCTGCAAGGTCTAATTTTGATTTCCAACCCAATTCATTATTGGCTTTTTCGGTATCTGCATAGGCAGCAACCACATCTCCTTCACGACGATCGACAAGTTTATAAGCAAGCTTTACACCCGAGACTCTTTCGAAGGTATTTATCACCTCTAATACGGTGCTACCGGTGCCGGTTCCTAAATTGAATACTTCGTAATTTGATTTATTTTTACCCTCAATAAGCCGAGTTAATGCCATTACGTGAGCCTGAGCTAGATCAACCACGTGAATATAGTCGCGTACACAAGTACCATCACGAGTAGGATAATCATCTCCAAAAACTGAAAGTTCTTCACGCAAGCCTGCTGCTGTTTGAGTAATAAATGGAACCAAATTTTGTGGCACTCCTAATGGCAACTCTCCTATTTCAGCACTTTCATGTGCTCCAATTGGGTTAAAATAGCGCAGTGCAATCGCTTTAAAGTTTTCGTATTTATGGGCAGTATCGCGTATAATTTCTTCTCCGATCTGCTTGGTATTTCCATAAGGAGACTCAGCAGGTTTTACAGGAGCATTTTCAGTAATTGGTAACTCATCTGCCTGCCCGTAAACGGTACAGGACGAACTAAAAATAAAGCTGGCTTCCGGCTTTGCTGATAGTTCCTGAAGCAAGTAAACCAGTGAACTCAGATTGTTTTCGTAATACAGTAAAGGTTTATGAACACTCTCACCTACTGCTTTTGAGGCTGCAAAATGAATAACTCCGGAAACATCATCATGCCTTTTGAAAAAATCTGAAACCGCAGTACGATCGCGTAAATCAAGCTTTTCAAATTCAGGTTTAACAGAAGTGATTGCTTCTATTCCATCTAAAACAGACTCTGAAGCATTAGAAAGATCATCGATGATTACCACTTCATAGCCCGCGTTCTGTAATTCTACTACGGTGTGAGACCCAATAAAGCCGAGTCCTCCTGTAACGAGTATTTTCATATATTTTAATTCTTTAATCTCAAGTTTAAATTCTTAAATCGGAGTTTCTAAAATTCTGAATAATTATTCACTACCGAAAGTTTTTCTAATGCAGCATCGATATCAAATCTCTTAAGAGATTCGATCACCATATCAGGACCGTAAGCATAAGAAGCAAGATCGTTTTGCTTGGAAACACCAGACAAAGTCAAAATGGTTTTATACCCCATTTGAATAGAACCCAGAATATCGGTATCCATGGTATCTCCAATAACGATGGTTTGATCTGTTGTTAGTCCGAGTTTTTTACGTGCCGCCCGCATCATTACCGGACTTGGCTTACCAACAGAAAATGCTTTACGTCCACTAGCCTCTTCAATCATTTTCACAATTGCCTTAATACCGAGATTGGCCCATCCTTTTTTCATTGGAGACGGATCAAGGTTGGTCGCAATTAATTTTGCACCTCCTAAGATCATATCAACAGCATTGTTTGCCATCTCAAGTGTAAAGTTTCGGCCTTCACCCACAACTACATAGTCAGGATCCTGAGTAACCAGGCTGTAGCCATGTTGATGTAAACTGCTTAGCAAACCACCTTCTCCCAAAACATAAGCTGTACCATTAGGCTTTGTGAATCCTAAAAACCAGGCTGTAGCCATCGCACTTGTATAGACATTATCCTCGGTGATTTTAATACCCATTGGCCGCAGTTTGTTAACTACATCGATAGGACTACGCTGACTGTTATTGGTCATAAACAAAAACGGAATACCACGATCCTGCAATGTTTTTATAAACGTATCTGCCCCGGGGATGAGATCATTACCACTGTAAATAACACCATCCATATCGATTAAAAAGCCCTTATCCATAATGATTTGATTTTAAACGTAAATCTAACATTTAATTTTCAAAACCGGCTTTTAATCTGCTTATTTTTAGGCAGAAAACTCGGTGTCATAAAAATGAGTTGCGTCGTATAAAAGTTCGTCAAGCTTCTCATTTTCCTGCTTTACTCGTGATTCATCCCAATCGAGATAATCTACAAAATCTTCTATGACCAGATCACGATACGCATTAACCGTTTTTATGTCAAAATAAAGTCGGCCAGTACGACGCACAAAGAAATCGGCAAGGCTATTTGTCATTTCAAAGTTTACCGAATACCACAATTCTGCTCTGATCAAGCGCTCATTAACATCATTATTTCTGAAGTAATTGATTTTATTCTTGATCAAATCTGCCTGTTTACCATAAGTAGAAGTAAGGTACCAGGCTTTGTATCCTGGTTTTTCAACTTTAAAATACTCGAGTGCAGCTTCTAATTCCTTTTGATAAGTTTCTACTTCTTTACTATTTCGTAGGGCGTGAGATGTAAGCGCGATATGCTCGGTACGCGACTCTTCAAACTGCTCTGCATAATCATCTTTAAGACGCTTCAATACTGTTTCATTTACTCGTTGCGCCATTTTTCGGTAACCGGTGAGTTTTCCTCCAGCTATTGAAATCAACCCGCTATCACTAATGAAAATTTCGTCTTTACGAGAAAGTTCTGAAGGGTCTTTTTCGTCCTCGTGAATCAAAGGTCTTAAGCCTGCCCAGCTCGATTCTATATCCTCTTCGGTGAGATTGATATCGGGAAACGTGGCATTAACTGCATCGAGCAAATAATGGATATCGGCTTTTGTCGCCACTACCCGATCCAAATCTCCGGAGTAATTGGTATCTGTGGTTCCCACATAGGTTACTCTTCCTCGCGGAATAGCAAAAATCATACGGCCGTCTGGCACATCAAAATATAAAGATTGATGTACCGGCAATTTTTTACGCTCAAAAACCAGGTGAACACCTTTAGTAAGATGCAGGTGTTTGTTATTCATCGACTCGTCCTTAGCCCGAAGTTTATCTACCCAGGGACCGGCTGCCGAAACGAAAGTTCGTGAATCGATTTCAAAAACACTATCCGAATTATGGTCTTTACAACGTACCGAAGTTATGCGGCCTTTATAATCGTAAACGAAATCTTCCATCTCGCAATAATTAAGGCATACTGCTCCAAAACCTGCCGCTTTCTTTAGAAGTTCAATAGTCAAACGAGCATCATCGGTACGATATTCCGCATAAAAACCTCCTCCCAGTACTTTGGATTCATCCAGGATTGGTTCGCGTTTCAAGGTATCTTCTTTTGAAAGCATCTGGCGTTTGTCGTCTCCTTCTACATTAGCCAATAAGTCATAGACTTTTAAACCGATTGAAGTAAGGAATTTACCGTATTGTCCGCCTTCAATTAATGGCAACAACATCTTCTCGGGAACCACTAAGTGTGGCGCCAATTTGTGTACAATAGCTCGTTCGGTTCCGGTTTCTTTAACGAGACCAATTTCCATCTGTTTTAAATAGCGCAAACCGCCATGAACCAGTTTGGTACTTTTATTACTCGTACCGCTTGCAAAATCATTTTTCTCAACTAGGCATACACTCATTCCCCGGGTAATAGCATCAAGCGCAATTCCCGCACCGGTAACTCCCCCACCAATGATCACAAGATCAAATTTTTTCTTTTTGGCTTTTTTGATGTAGCGTTTGCGATCTATAATACTAAAACGCAACGGACGCTTTTCTTTCACCAAACTTTCGGCATAACCAGAACGGGTGCGTAATACGGCCAGCTCCCAGCCTTCTTTCTTATGATTGCGTTCGCGAATGCCCATTTTGGGTTTAAACACGGTATCGACTGTACGTAAGGATGCGATATCTTTTTGAGACCAAACTTCAGCTTTAATACCTGCAAGCAAAGCTGCTCCCAGCGCAGTTACCTCAAGCATCTCTGGGCGATCAACCTCAGCATCCAGAATATCTGATTGAAACTGCATCAGGTAATCATTTGCACAGGCACCACCATCAACTTTTAAACTTTTGATTTGGTTACCACTATCTTCGGTCATTGCCGTTATCAAATCGGCAACCTGATAGGCCAAAGCCTCAATAGTTGCTTTAATAAGCTCTTTTCTACCGGTATTGAACGTCAATCCCTGAATACTTCCCTTGGCGTTACCATCCCAATAAGGCGCACCCAAACCGTTGAAAGCCGGCACCATATACAGGTCTTTTAAAGGCGGAATACTGGTGCAAATCTCATTAGTCTCCGCAGCATTGTCAATAATTTTCAGCGAATCGCGAAGCCATTGTACGGAAGCTCCACCCACAAAGACGCTACCTTCAAGTGCATATTTTGGCTTTTTGTCTTCAAGGGTGCAACAAACGGTCGTGATGAGTCCGTTTTTAGAAAACGAGGGCTTTTTACCCGTATTTAACAGCATAAAACAACCTGTCCCATAAGTATTTTTTGCCATCCCAGATTTGTAACCGCCCTGTCCGAAAAGAGCAGCCTGCTGGTCTCCTGCCACTCCATAAATTGGGTAGGTATGACCATTATGTGTAATGCTTCCAAAATCTGAAGAAGATGGTTGCACTTTGGGTAACATCGTTTTTGGGATTTCTAGTATTTCAAGCAGTTCTTCATCCCATTTCAGCTTTTTGATGTTGTATAACATCGTTCGGCTGGCATTGGTTTGATCGGTAATGTGTTTTCCTGTGAATTTATAGATGAGCCAACTATCGATGGTTCCAAATAGTAAGTCGCCGGCTTCTGCTTTCTCTCGAGCCCCCTCAACATTATCTAAAATCCATTTTATCTTGGTTGCCGAAAAATAACTATCAATAACGAGTCCGGTATTTTTTGAAATATAACGTTCCAAATCGCGCTCGCGCAAACCCTGACAAATAGGCTCAGTTCGTTTATCGAGCCAAACAATCGCGTTATAAACAGGCTCACCCGTAGTTTTGTCCCAAACAACTGTTGTTTCACGCTGATTGGTTATTCCTATAGCTTTTATCGCATCTAGTGCTACGCCGGCTTCAGCAACCACCTGTTCAAAGGCAGCTTTTTGATCCGCATAAATTTCAAGAGGCTCATGCTCTACCCATCCCGATTGTGGATAATGCTGGGTAAGTTCCTTCTGAGAAACCTTTACAATACTCCCCTGCTCATCAAAAAGGATAGCACGGGTACTGGTGGTTCCCTGGTCAAATGCGATAATATAGGATTTACTCATAACTAAAGGTATAGATTATATCGTGAGCATAAAGTTCCCCCGGCTTTAAAACCGTCGTGGGAAAATGATCGTGATTGGGTGTATCTGGAAAATGCTGAGGCTCCAGACACAAACCAGGACAACCTCCTGTGATTGTACCGTGCTTGCCTTTGAATTGTAAGATGCCGTTTGCACTGTAAAACTGAATCCCCGGCTGCGTACAAAACAGTTTCATTTTTAATTTAGCATCAGGTGCGATGACTACAGCTGCCGGAGTATCACTACGCCCCTCATTCAACACAAAATTGTGATCAAAACCACCCTCAATAGAGGCAACAGCTTCTTTTAGATGAACTGCCTCACGCAAATCAAAAGGAGTTTCAGCAACACTTTTCAATTCTCCTGTGGGAACATTTTTAGAATTTTTAGGTAAATAGGCCTCAGCTTCAATTTGCAAACTGTGATCCAGAATCCCATTGCCTGATTCTGCATTTAAATTAAAATACTCGTGACGGGTAAGGTTAACAATGGTTTCTTTATCTGTAGTGGCCTCATAACGCATTCGTAAACTGTTATCTTCTTCAAGTTTTGCGTAAAATTTCACTTTTAGATTTCCTGGATAACCTTCATCACCATCAGGGCTGGCGTAGGTAAACAACACTGCGTCGCCAAGATCTGTCACTGCCCACAGCTTTTTACCAAAAGACTCAAAACCGCCATGAAGTTGATTGTCGCCTTCATTTGCAGTAAGCTTTACTTTTTCTCCATTCAGAATTACCTCAGCATTGGCAATTCGGTTGGCATTTCGACCCACGAGGGGACCTATAAAATAAGGGTCATTTTCGTAGGAATTAAAATCTTCATATCCTAAAACCACATCTTTGGTTGTGGAACCCGCAGGAACAATTAAACGTTGTAAAATGGCTCCATAAGTTAAAAAATGGGCCTCCATGCCCGATTTGTTTTTTAGTATTACGCTATAAACAGCCTGGCCATCCTGCGTTTCAGAAAAAGGTTGGATTGTAATCAAAAGAATAATTTTTAAACTTTAAAGATAGAAAATACATGCGCCACGCCTTTCAATGAAATCATCAACTTTTAACATTTATTGAAATTAAGTAATTCCTTTTTGCTTCATCCTACAGAATAAACCTTACAGCCCATCTTTTACGTAATTGTTGTAAACAAGAAGTTGCCTCTTGTATTTATATTAACAAATATTTGATCGAACCGCCTTAACTTGGCGTTTCAAAAATTATTGATACGTGTCCTACGCTTTAAAAATTACTCTTTTATTTTTGTTGATTTGCTTTTCGGGCGTAGCCCAAAAAAAATCAATCACAGAATTGCTGGACAGTTACAATGCGCATAGTGTGCCTTATATTTCTGTGGAAGAACTACGTATGAAACAAGACGAATTCATCATTCTGGATTCGCGTAAGCCAGAAGAATTTGAAGTAAGTCACTTGCCGGGCGCTATTCGCGTTGACGAAATTCCCTCTGATGAAAATCTTAAAACGATTTTGAAATCCAATAAAAAAATTGTGATCTACTGTAGCGTGGGAGTACGCAGTGAAGATTTTGGAGAGAAGCTTCAAAAGAAAACAAACTTGCCTGTTTTTAATCTTTATGGTGGGATTTTTGCCTGGAAAGATGCAGGCTTCCCCATTCTCGATCACAACAATAAACCCACACAGCGGGTACATACCTTTTCAAAAACATGGAAAGATTATTTAAAAACCGGGATAGCTGTTTATTAATTTTTAAGCAATCTTTAAAACCAAACTATGGGTCTGTTAAGTAAAAAAGACACCGATTCTGAATCTGATTTTGAAACTAATTTTCACTTTCCTACTTCAGACAAAACCTTATTAATCTTCACAAGAAATCCTGAATTGGGCAAGGTTAAAACCAGGCTTGCTGCTGGTGTAGGTGATGAAGCAGCACTTGAGATTTATAAATTCTTACTGAAGCATACCGTTTCCATCACTCAAGATCTTCGCGTTGATAAACAGGTTTTCTATTCTGAAAAAATACGGAGTGAAGATCTTTGGGACACTTCAAAATACATTAAAAAGCTGCAGCACGGTGAGGACCTGGGAGTGCGTATGAAGCTGGCTTTTTCTCAGGCATTTGATAATGGTTATCGCAAGGCGATCATCATTGGCAGCGATATGTATGACTTGTCACAGGAAGATTTGGAAGCAGCATTCCATGCTTTGGATTCCCACGATTTTGTAATTGGTCCTGCCGAGGATGGCGGTTATTACCTTCTGGGGATGAAATTTTTAAAACCTGAAGTTTTTGAAGCCAAAAACTGGGGAACAAAGACCGTTCTGGAAAATACATTGAACGATTTACGGGAAGAATCCGTTAAATTGCTTCCTGTACGTAACGATGTCGATTATTATGAGGATATTAAAGACATCGATGATTTCGCCCCATTCATTCCCAATCAACTAAACAAATAAGGTCTGAATTATTAAGCTTTTAGACCCATTATATTTTTTTGAAAAACGATTTATATGAAACGATTTATTGAAGAATCTGCGCAGTTTTTAAAAGAGCGCGGCTTTGAAGCTCCTGAAATAGGTATCATACTCGGTACAGGTTTAGGACAATTTGTAGATAAAGTTGAAGTTATTAGTTCAGTGAGCTACAATCACATTCCCAATTTCCCCACCGCTACGGTTGAATTTCATACCGGGAAACTAATTTACGGCACACTTGGAGGTAAAAAGGTTGTGGTAATGCAAGGACGCTTTCACATCTATGAAGGGTACACTTTGCAGGATGTTAGCTATCCCGTACGTGTGATGCGTGAATTGGGTATTTCTAAACTTCTCATCAGCAATGCTGCCGGAGCTATAAATCTCAACTATAAGAAAGGAGAGATTATGCTTATTGAAGATCACATCAATCTACAGGGCGGTTCTCCTTTAGCCTTTAAAGGAGTGGAACTTTTGGGAACTCGTTTTACAGATATGAGTGCTCCTTATGATGCTCAAATGGGTACAATTTTAAAAGAAATCGCTGCAGAAAATAATATAACCCTACACGAAGGAGTGTACACTTCAGTAGTAGGACCTCAACTTGAGACTCGTGCTGAATACAGATACCTAAAAATCATCGGTACCGACACGGTAGGGATGAGCACGGTTCCTGAAGTAATTGTTGCCAACCATCTCGATTTACCCGTTGCTGCAGTTTCAGTAATTACAGATGAATGTGACCCAGATCATTTGGAGCCGGTAGACATTCAAGATATAATGAATGCTGCAGCGGTTGCAGAACCCAATATGGTGTTGCTATTTACCAAACTCATTGAGAAAATTTAAGCCTTAACTTAAAGACTATTGAGTCAGGACTTTAAACTTTAAAACCCCTGCATCTTTACGGGGGTTTTAGTCTATTTTTCTTAAGAATTAAAACCAAAGACCAACAAATACCGTATTTGTAAGTGTTGGTTTATTACAAATAACCCAAAAACAAACCTGTACTATGGCCAGTAACAATTATTATGATCCCGCAGACCTTAGAAAATTTGGAAAGATTACCGAATGGAGCGAAGAACTCGGGACTAAATTTTTTGATTATTACGGAAAAGTTTTCGAAGAAGGTGCTCTTACAGCCCGTGAAAAGGCTTTAATTGCATTAGCTGTTGCCCATACTGAGCAATGCCCTTATTGTATTGATGCCTATACCAAAGACACCCTGCAGCGCGGAGTGACCAAAGAGCAAATGATGGAGGCCATACACGTAGGTGCGGCCATCAAAAGTGGAGCTACCCTCGTACACGGTACGATGATGATGAATAAGGTTAATAAACTGGAAATGTAAGTTTTAAACGGTATTTCTATCAACTTAATCCTATATTAGCTACCGCTGAAAAAGAAAAATTAAAACTTCTATGTCTGTTACCACAACAAAAAAATCTTTACATAAACGTCACGACGATCTGGCCCAGGCCAATAAGCAACTCGAGATTCTCTCGGGAGGTATTTTTGCCGATGGAGAATTGCCAACCTTTGCCAAGAAGATCAAGGAAACCGGACAGTTCCCTCTAAGACCTAAAAAGCTCGAAATCCTACAAATAAATGTAGGATATATGTGCAACCAGGTTTGCGAACACTGCCACGTAGATGCAGGTCCCGATCGTAAAGAAATTATGACCTGGGAAACGATGGAGCAGTGCCTGGAAGTTATTAAAAACACCGGGGCTCATACACTAGATTTAACCGGTGGCGCACCTGAAATGAATCCTAATTTCAGACGCTTTGTAGAAGAAGCCAGCAAAGCGGGAATCAAAGATTTTATCGTACGTAGTAACCTCACAATCATTCGCGCCAATAAGAAATACCACGATTTGCCTGAGTTTTTCAAAAAGCACAATGTACACGTGGTGAGCTCTATGCCTCACTGGACGCGCGGTAAAACCGATAAGCAACGTGGTGAAGGGGTTTTTGACAAGTCGATCAAAGCTTTGCAGGAACTCAACGCAGTTGGTTATGGAATGCCAGACAGCGATTTACGCCTAGACCTGGTTTACAATCCTAACGGAGCTTACCTGCCTTCAGACCAGGCCGGGATGGAAAAAGACTTCAAAAAAGCCCTGATGGAAGATTTTGGCATTCAGTTTCACAACCTGTTTGCGATTACCAATCTGCCCATCGCGCGCTTTCTCGATTACCTCATCGCTTCCGAAAATTATGAAGACTATATGTATCAGCTTGTGGAGGCGTATAACCCCGCCGCTGTTGCAAACGTGATGTGCACCAATACCATTTCGATAAGCTGGGACGGCTGGCTGTACGATTGTGACTTCAACCAGATGCTTGATTTAAAAGTCAACAGCAAGGTGAAGCACATTTCAAAATACAACGAAGATTTATTAAACGACCGCAATATCATCATTTCCCAACATTGCTATGGCTGTACTGCCGGAGCAGGTAGTAGCTGCCAGGGAACTGTTGCTTAGATAAAACAAGATGTCTACTAAAACCGCCATATTAATTTTTGCTCGTTCTGCCCGGGCAGATGCCGCTCATAAGCGGTTGCGCAATGGCGTTTCAGTATTCAACGAACTCAACGCTCGTATTGAAAACAGCGTTATTCAAACCGGACTTCCTTATTTTATTTATACCGAAGAACAACAACGCGGAGCCGACTTTGCAATCCGGTTTACTAATGCACTTCAAGACATCTACAATTTAGGTTTTGAGAAAGTTATAAGCGTTGGGAATGACACCCCTCAACTCACTAAAACGCATTTGCTTGCCGCTATAAGTAAACTTGAGACTTGTCCGCTTGTATTAGGCCCTTCTCAAGACGGTGGCTTTTACCTGATGGGACTCAGCAAGGAGCATTTTGATCGGGATGCCTTTTTAAATTTACCCTGGCAAACAGCCTCGCTTACACGCAGCATACTACGTTTGGTTCAGGCTAAAAAAATACATGCCGAATTGCTTCCGGCGCTTTGCGATCTGGATAATTCGTCAGATGTCGCTTTGCTATTGAGCAGTGCCAAAAAGATTTCGTTTCAGTTACGGAAACTTTTGGTGAAATCTGTTATCCAGAACATTCACCTATTCAGCTTTAAATCCCTTACCGCCTGGCTTTTTTCCCATCCGGTTTATTTCAATAAAGGTTCGCCCCTTAGTATCGCTTAAAACGCTATTTCAAGCAGGGCTTCCATACCGAAGCCTTACAAGTACTAATCCTACCTTTATTTAATGAAACACCTTTATTTTGGGCTTATGCTCTTGCTTTGTGCATTTGCAAACGGCCAGACTCTAATTTCGGGTACCGTAACCACTTCTAGTGACGGTTCTACAGTCCCTTTTGTAAATGTTGTCGCCGTAGATGCCGATGCCAACACCATCACAGATGAAAACGGTTATTACAGCTTAAGCCTTTCTGCGAAAGCGGCCCAATTGCGATTTTCGGCAATTGGTTTTATCACGCAAACCGTCACTATAAACGGCCAGCAAACCATCAATATCGTTTTGCAGGAATCTACTACAGATCTTGATGAAGTCGTAATCACGGCCTTGGGACTGGAGCGCGAAACCAAAGAACTGGGCTATGTGGTTCAAACCATTGAAGCCGAAGAAGTATCTGAAGTAAAAGCACCAAACTTCCTGGATAATCTCGCGGGTAAACTGGCAGGGGTTTCTGTATCTCAGGGAGCAACAGGTGTAGGTTCGTCTTCAAAAATCACCATTCGTGGAGAAGCATCGTTTTCTAACAACAATCCGCTGTTTATTGTTGACGGAACGCCTATAAACAACAACACCGTTTTCAACAACACCAATGAGGCCGCAGCCGGTTTTCAGGAAGTAGATTTTGGTAACGGCGCGATGGAAGTCAATCCTGATGATATCGCTTCGGTAAGTGTATTGAAAGGTCCCAGTGCAGCTGCCCTTTACGGAACCCGGGCGTCAAATGGCGTGATCATTATCGAAACCAAAAACGGAAGCCAAAGTAAAGGTTTAGGAATCAGCGTTAATACCTCGGTATTTGTAGATACGCCTTTTAAACTGCCTGAATTTCAAAATCAATACGGGCAGGGCAACTCGGGTCAATTTGAGTTTGTTGACGGCTTGGGTGGCGGTGTAAACGACCTCATTACCTATTCCTGGGGTCCGCGTTTAGATCAGGGTACGCTAATTGCCCAATTTGATTCTCCAGTTACCTTATCTGACGGAAGTGTAGTACGCGGGGGCGACACAGCGCTTTATGACGGACTACCGATCACGCCTACTCCGTTTAACTCGCACCCGGACAATCTAAAAGATTTTTACCAAACCGGAGTCACCACCATCAACAACATAGCCATAGGCAGCGGTTTTGAAAAAGGCAATTACCGCCTTTCCTTTACCGATTTGCGCAGCGAAGCTATAATTCCCGGCGTGAATCTCGACCGCCAGACCGTAGCCGCCAAACTCAACTTTAAGCCTACCGATAAAACCAGCTTTAATGCGACGGTCAATTATGTGAATTCGGGAAGTGACAACCGCCCATCTAATGGTTATGGTAGTGAAAACGTAAATTACTCCCTCGTTGCCTGGGGTCCGCGCTCGCTCGATATGAACAGCCTGCGCCGCTACTGGCAACCCGGACTTGAGGGTGTGCAACAGTTTTCATTTAACTACACCTATTTTGACAATCCGTTTTTCATTATGTATGAAAACCGAAATTCCTTCAATCGCGATCGCGTTTTTGGAAACCTGTCGCTTAAACACCAATTTACCGAGAATCTAAGCCTCGCCGTACGTAGCGGCATGGATTACTCTTCCGAAACCCGCCAGCTGCGTCGCGCCTTCAGCTCCAACCGCTTTAAAAACGGGGGTTATGCCGAGCACGATGTGTTGTATCGTGAGGTAAATACCGACTTCCTGCTGAATTACAAGAAGATTTTTGGTAACGTATCTGTAGATATTTCGCTAGGTGGAAACCGACTCGATCAAAAAGCATCTACCAAACAAAGTCAGACCGTAAATCTCGCACAACCCGGGATTTTCAACCTTAACAACGCGGCTTCTCCCATAGATGTGTTTCAATTCGAATCACGCAAACGCATCAATTCGTTTTATGGCATAGCCAAACTGGGCTACCGGGATTTTCTGTTTCTCGACATCACCGGGCGTAACGACTGGTCAAGCGCGCTTGCCACGCCGTTTTCGGTAGATGGGACTTCATTTTTCTATCCTTCGGCCTCTGCGAGTTTTATACTCTCTGAAGTGGCAAAGCTTCCGGAAACCTTCTCGTATGTGCAAATGCGTGCCAGTGTGGCTCAGGTGGGTAACGATACCCAGCCGTATCAAACCAGTGGTGCTTTTATTTCGCAGACCCCTTACAACGGGCAGCCTACCTTCAGCAATCAAAATTTCATTCCCAATGCAAACCTTAAGCCTGAACAAACCACCTCGTACGAAGTAGGCGCTGATATTCGGTTTTTAAAAGACCGCATAAGGCTTGACGCAACCTATTATAACAACTTGACTCAAGATCAGATCATCTCGCTGCCTATCGCGATTTCTTCGGGCTACAACCAGCAGGTGGTTAACGGTGGCGAGGTACGCACCCGCGGAGTCGAACTCATTCTTAACGCCACGCCGGTATTGAACTCAAACTTTAAATGGAACACCACTTTTAACTTCAGCACTTCCCGTTCTGAGGTTGAAAGCCTGCCGCAGGCAGACGGGCGTTTGACTTTGGCTTACAGCCGAATCTACGACAGCGCCAATCAAACCGTGTGGTTTCAGGTGGAAGAAGGCGGAAGAATAGGCGATATCTACGGTACCGGTTACCGCAAAACCGAAGATGGGCAGTTTATTCTCACACCTTCCGGAAGCTATATCGCAGACAACACTCTAAAGAAAATTGGCAATTACAATCCCGATTTTATGCTGGGCTGGAATAACAATTTTACCTACAAAAACTGGAACCTGAGTTTCCTGTTTGACTGGCGTCAGGGAGGCGAACTCGTCTCGCGTACCCGTGCTTTAGGTACTGTAGGCGGTCAGCTTGCCGAGACGGCAAACCGTCCTGAAGGAGGAATTGTACCCCAAGGCGTTGTGAATACCGGCACCGCAGAAAATCCGCAGTACGTACTTAATACAACTGCGGTTTCTGCAGAGACTTATTATCGCCAGTTTTACGATCGCAATCACGAGGAAAACAACATTTACGACGCATCTTTCTTAAAACTCCGTCAGTTTTCAGTGGGATATACATTTGATCTAAAAGATGGTTTTCTGGGACTTTCAAAAGGAATGCAAATCGACCTGGCTTTAGTAGGCCGTAACCTCTTTGCAATTTCAGAAATACCTCATTTTGATCCCGAACAACTTGCGGTACAGGGCAACACTTTTGTAAGCGGGGTTGAAGATATGAGTTATGCCACCAGCCGCAGCATCGGCTTAAAAGCGGGCTTTAATTTTTAAGGCCTGAAGGCTCAAAAACATTTAGAAGATGAAAAAACTATACAGCATATTGATTCTGGGTCTGACGCTTTTCACAGCCTGCACCACAGATTTTGAAGACCTCAACACCAACCCCAACGCGCCGGTAAACGTGCAGCCGGGCTTGCTATTGCGGCAGGTGATTTATGATTTTGGTGAACAAATGAGCTACGAAGGTTTTGCCGCCGGTGATTTACTGTCTCAGCATCGCACCGCGCTCGATTTTAACCTGTTTGACCGTCACGCGCTGAAGTCGCCTCAACTGGGTGGCAATCCCTGGCCGGTTTTTTACACCAATTTGCGGGATAATGAGATTTTACTCAAGCAGGCTCGAAATGTGGAAACTTTCAGAATTTATGAAGGTCCGGCTCTGATTTTAAAAGCCTACATGGCTCAGGGGCTTACCGATTTATTTGGCGACGTACCTTATTTTGAAGCCTTCAACGGCATTGACGGGACGGTGACTGCTGCCTACGACGCACAGGAAGACATCTATCTCGCTGAAGGCGGAATTTTGGACAATCTCGACAAAGGTATTGCTGCTCTTGAAGCCTATCAGGGAGCGGTTGCTTTAGAAGGCGACCTGTTGTTTTCGGGTAATCTGGAAAACTGGGTGCAATTTGCAAATTCCCTAAAGCTGAAAGCCCTGATGCGTATTTCCGGGCGTGAAGATGTGGCGGCTCAAATCGCGGCCATTTACACTGAAGGAAACTTTATCGCGAGCAATGCAGACAATGCTACGTTTGACTTTACTGCAAGCGCTCCAAACAGCTTCCGCTTTGCACAATTGCGTGCAGGGGATTTTAACAACTTTGTCCTTTCAGAAACTATGGAAGACATTTTAAAAGAATTGAATGACGATCGCATTGCGGTATTCTTTCGCCCCTTTGCAAATTCGACTTCCGGAGATTTCAACGGATTGATAAATGGAATAAATGCTTCTCAAACTTCTATTGAACCGGCAAATTTTTCGCTTGCGGGAACTCTTTTCAGAGAAAGTACAGCAGATCTCGATGCCAACTTTATGACGGCCTGGGAAACACAGTTAATCCTCGCTGAAGCCGCTCAAAAAGGATACATAAGCGCAGATGGAGCAAGCCTTTATAATATTGGGGTGACTTTAGCATTTGAATACTGGATGACCGATTTGCCTGCAGATTATCTTACTGGTCCTGCAGCATATGATGCCTCAGGCACCACACCGCTACAGCAAATCATCACCCAAAAATGGATTGCAAGCGTCATTAACGGTTATGAAGGTTGGATTGAATGGCGCCGCACCGGTTTACCTGAATTTAAACCGGTTGCTGCCAGTTTGAATGACGGGAAAATACCGGTTCGTATGCCCTACCCGGCAGAAGAAGAAGCCTTAAATGCAGACAATTATAAAATCGCCGCTCAGGCAACTAACAATAACAGCCTTGACACACCGGTATGGTGGGATAACTAAAAAAATAAAATTTGAGCACACAATTATGGCAATGGTTTTTAGTAATCGGGTCTAGCCTGATCCTGTTTTTCCTTTCTCCACTCGCTAAAACAACAGATGATTTTTTTAAAGCGACCCATCGCAAGAAGGCACCCAACGCTTTTATGCTAACCGGTAGCCTCATCATCTCGTGGATTTTTGCCAAGAGCATTACCAATGCAGCCAATCTGGGGTTGGAATTTGGTATCGTAGGCGGTGTCGCTTATGCCGCCTATTATCTGTCATTTGTCATGGCTGGGATACTCATATACTCGCTGCGTACCCGGGGAGGTTTTACCAGCCTGCATCAGTTTCTTACGTCACGATTTGGCAAAAACGCTATGCGTGTTTTTTCGATTTTGATTGCGATACGCCTGTTTAATGAAGTGTGGAGTAATACGATGGTTATTGGTAGTTATTTTGGCGACGTTGGGAGTACCGCCTACTACGCTTCTATCATTATGTTTACGTTATTGACTTTGGCATATTCCTTAAAAGGCGGACTGAGCAGTTCTATATTTACTGATGTCTTACAGATGGGGCTTTTTGGGATATTGCTTTTTGTGATTTTAGGAAGTATTTATTCAACCAGTGATTTTACCGTAGCAGACACGCTTCAATCGGGAGTGTGGCGTTTTGACACCGGACTCAATTTACTATTTGCAGCACTTATACAGAGTTTAAGTTACCCCTTTCACGATCCTGTTCTTACAGACCGGGGCTTTTTAAGTTCGCCTAAAGTCACGCTCAAAAGTTTTTTATGGGCAGGTGTTTTAGGAGCGCTTTGCATTATTCTTTTCAGCGTTATTGGCGTGTATGCAAAAGAGATGGGAATGCAGGGACAGGCAGCGGTAGAAGTTGGGAAAGCCTTTGGTAGTGTAATTTTATTGGTGATCAATTTCATTATGATCACCTCGGCAGCTTCAACCTTAGATTCTACCTTCTCATCATTTTCTAAACTGGCAGCGGTAGATTTAAAACTGGGTGAAAGCATCAGTTTTGGTCGTTTGGCTATGTGTGTACTCGTAATTTTGGGAACCATTCCTATTTTTTTAGATGCCGAAATTTTATCGGCTACCACCATTTCTGGTACTATGGTGATTGGTCTTACTCCAATTTTTTTCTTTTGGAAACTTCCCGCCCCCAAACTAAGTTTTTACCTCAGTGTTTTTTGTGGGATTGGTTTCGGACTTTTACTCGTTTTCAACCTCATCCCAAATTCGTGGATTTTAACCGAAGGCCGTTATGCCGAGCTTCTATGGGCAAACATCTGGGCAGCGGGATCTTGTTTAATTTTATATATGATACCCGCATGGATAAAATTGTGGTAAATCTGGGTTCGCTAAGCGGAAAAGTGCTGCTTTTTGGAGGCGTCTACAGCAATTTGCAAGCGTTGGAAAAACTAAAGAGTATTGCCGAAAAACAAGGCATTCCTCCCGAAAATTGCATTTGCACCGGTGACATTGTGGGCTATTGTGGCCAGCCGGAAGAAGTGGTGCAGCTCTTTAAAATCTGGGGTGCCCAAAGCATTCTGGGTAATGTGGAAATTCAGTTGCGGGATGGTGCCGAAGATTGCGGTTGTGATTTTAGGAAAGGATCGCGTTGCGACGGTTTTAGCCAAATGTGGTTTCCGTATGCGCAGAGCAAACTGAGTAAAAACTCACTGGATTTTATCGCCACACTTCCCGACCATATTACTTTCCGCTTTGCGGAAAAGGAAGTTTTTGTAGTTCACGGGGATTATTTCAACGTATCAGAATTTGTTTATAAATCAACTCCCTGGGAGAAAAAGCAGGAAAACTTTGACGAGGTTAAAACTGATGTGATTTTAGGAGGGCATTGCGGCTTGCCTTTTAATCATTCTGAAAATGAAAAGCTCTGGTTAAATCCCGGAGTTATCGGGATGCCCGCTAATGATGGCCAACCCCACGTGTGGTATGCAATTCTTGATGATTTCAATAATAGCTTCAACTATACCCATCACACGATGCAGTACAATCATAAACTCGCCAACGAACAGATGCAAAACGAGTTTCTACCGCAGGAATACGCCCGAACCCTGATCACCGGAATTTGGGATAACACCGAAATCCTTCCACCATATGAAAGCGGGTTGCAAGGATTTGGGATTCAACTTTAAAATGTATTAATCTAAAAAACGAAATTATGAGTTACTTAGAAACTACTAAAAATGTTTATCGCGATGCCGCTTTAACACCCGACGTTGGGCTTTGCTGCACCACCAATCCCATCTGGGAATTACCGGGTCTGAAAATCCCGAAAATCATGCAGGAAATGAATTACGGCTGCGGTAGCACGGTAAACGCACGCGACCTCACTAACAATCCGCGGGTGCTGTATGTAGGCGTGGGCGGCGGAATGGAGCTGCTGCAATTTGCCTATTTCTCGCGTCAAAAAAGCGGCGTAGTTGGCGTTGATGTGATTGATGAGATGCTCGAAGCTTCACGTAAAAACTTTAAAGAAGCTGAAGAACTGAATCCCTGGTTTA
Source organism: Leeuwenhoekiella sp. (assembly GCA_964219495.1). Lineage (GTDB taxonomy): Bacteria > Bacteroidota > Bacteroidia > Flavobacteriales > Flavobacteriaceae > Leeuwenhoekiella. The sequence goes on from CAXPQP010000029.1 coordinate 102,081, forward strand.
AAAGTGAATTTGTCGATCTTAAAAAAGGTGATGCTCTCCATCTACCTGTTGAAGACAACAGCATCGACGTTGCTGCTCAAAACTGCCTCTTCAATATTTTTAAAGCCGAAGAGCTAAAAAAAGCGATTGATGAGATGTACCGCGTGCTAAAACCTCACGGAAGACTCGTGATGAGCGATCCTACCTGCGAACAGGAAATGAATGAAACGCTGCGTAACGATGAACGTTTACGAGCGCTCTGCCTCAGCGGAAGCCTTCCTATAAAAGAATATGTAAAGGCACTTACCGATGCCGGTTTTGGAACTATCGAAATTCGTGCCCGCAAGCCTTATCGTATTCTTGATCCTAAAAACTATCCTACAGACGAACTTATCTATATCGAATCTATCGAAGTAGCTGCTATCAAAGATCCTATGCCCGAAGATGGCCCGTGTATTTTCACCGGAAAAGCCGCGATTTATTACGGTTCTGAAAATCATTTTGATGATAAAAAGGGGCACATTCTATTGAAAAATCAGCCGCTGGCAGTTTGTGATAAAACGGCCGGTGCACTTGCAGCTTTAGGTCGCGACGATATTTTTATCAGCGAAAGTACTTTCCATTACGACGGTGGTGGATGCTGCTAACCGGCTTGCAGCCGAAGGCAAAAATAAAAAGCCCCGCAGTGCGGGGCTTTTTGATTTCATTTTATTACTTCAATAACATAAACTGACGCTCCCTGCCACCGCCGCTCATCATCAGGAAAGTGCCGTTTTCATAAGTGCCATTTGCAGGAAAGTATTTCGTATTTCCTTTATTATCTTGGATCTTGTTGTACTCCACTTCACCATCTGCACTATACTCAAAATCATAGAGAGCTGAAGACTCAAACCAGCCTTTTGAAGCTTTGGTTCGACCGTCACTTTTCTCGGTTAAACTCTTACCTGTGTTTAGCAATACGTGCAGATTGTCATCTTTAATGAATGCGCTATACGAGGGGAAGGTTTCCCGTTTAAAAATGCTCCTTCCCCAGGCCAGTTCACCCTCTGCATTGTATTTTAGAATAACAATATCATCATAATGATACGTGGTAATTACAATACCATAACCGGCATAAGTGTAGGTTACATAAAACTCCTCAGCAAGAATATAAGTGTTGCCTTTACCATCCTTAAGAACGTGATCTATATAAAAATTACGAAGCTCCTGATCTTTCTTATTCTCAGCACGGTCTTCGCCGTACAAATCCTCAAATACTTCAATGGGTAACGGACTTACTTTTTTACGTACAACTTCAAGGCTGTTTTTGTTGATTTCAAAATTGCAACCGCCTTTTAGACGGGATATATTCTTTTCACTATAAAATCCCAGTAAAAACAATTTATCTTCAGTTTCTGAAATACTCAGCGATTGAATGTGTTCATTTTCGAGACCTATCAAAGTTTCATCCAGTTGGTCTTCAGTTATTTTATTCAGCACAAATTCATAGTTGGCCTCACCTTTCTTTTTAAAAGCTTTTCCATCTTTAAAGAGTTTACCTAAAGCATAAACCGTAGCATCATCATCAATTGAAATGTCATTAGGTTGAAAAAATCGCTCAGGATGTTCCTGATAGGATTTGCGATACGCCAATTCTAAACTCTGCGCGTCAAATACACGAACATCGTATGAATTTAGATTGCGCTTAATATTGTCTGTAGAAATAACAAAATAGTTGCCTGAAGGTGATATAGCTGCAGCCGTACCACGCTTGGCTTTACCTGCAAACAAAGGTCTTTTATCATCAACTTCCGCAACAAATAACTGTTGTTTTGTACGTGTACGGTCTTTTAGATTAAAACGGTAGCAGTTTACAATACGTTCTGATTTACTGGCTTCAAATACCGTGATGATTTTCATTTCATCACCGGCAAATACATTATCAATGTATTCTTCTTTACGATCAATATCTACAATTTCTGAAAAAACACGCTTTTGATTTTCATCAAATATCTCAAAAGCCAAATCACGCTTACCCTGACGCACGAGCCCCGTTTGATTATCATCTGTAGTTTTTAGCGCGATGACCTCATAGGTATTACTTTCATCTTCAAAAGGTGCACTTTCGGTAACGCTTAAATGGGTTGTGCTTTCGCTTTGCGAAAAGGTCACAAAACCTGAAAACACGAATGCAAAAAACAAAATTTTCTTCATTGCAGTAGGAATCTTAAAATAAAGTTAACTCTCTGCAATAGTAGATAATTAATTGAAATAAAAAAACAGGTATTATAGGATAAAACTCTTCTGTCGAAGAAGCTTTTTTTGATACTTTACATATTATCAAATTATGCTATTTTGAAACTTTATAATTTAATTGTCACAACATGAAGCGGAAATGGGCAAAGAGTGAAGAAAGCTATTTTGGCATTGGTATTTTCAGACCAAAAACTGAAGAAAATGTCGGGTCTTTATGGAGAACTGCTTTTGTCTTTGGGGCTCAATTCATATTTATTATCGATTCCAAATATCAAAAGAAAAGCAGTGACGTGTTAAAGGTTTGGTCACGGATCCCGTTATTCCAGTATCAAACAGTTGAAGCTTTTCTGGAAACCGTTCCCTATAGCTGCAAAATAATAGGTGTTGAAATAGACGAAAAGGCTACTCCTATTCAAAATTTTGTTCATCCGCAAAGAGCAGTCTCTTTACTTGGTTCTGAAAATCACGGCTTAACTAAAGAGCTGAAAAATAAATGTAATGAGATGGTTCGGCTGCCCGGTGAAAGTTCGTTAAACGTAGCCACTGCTGGAAGTATAGTTATTTTTAACAGAATCAATAAGTTAACTTAAAACCATTAAATAAAAAAGCCCCGCAGTACGGGGGCTTTTTTAGTTGATAATTGGAAATGAATCAACTTCCTTAAAAGACTGCAATTTCTCATTCAATATTGAAATTGAGTCTTCATAAATTTTTTGTTTCGATATTAATAATTGGTTCTCTCTACTTAAGACTCGACTATCATTCCATTGATACACACTAAAAAGCAATGCGAAAAAAGCTATCAAATAACCAATGATTGGTTTATTATACCAATCATTTCTATTTTCAAGATTTGAAAATTTTGTGAAGTTTTTATTAGAAAGCTTTAATGATTTTCCCTTTTCCGTTAGTTTACACCAACCATCTTTGTTTCTAGAGATAAATAAATCATTGTTTCTACCAAATAATTTTACGGCCTCGACAATGTCAAAAAATTCATCCTTTTCATCTTCTGACTTTGGTTCAATAATATTGAAGAGTATATTATTGACACTGAATAACTCAAAATCCTCTATCTTCTGGAAGATTAAATCAATATACTTTATTGTTTCACTTTCTTTCAAAAAGAATATTTTTTAAAAATTACCTGTGGCGCTGCCAACTACTTCCCGTTATACCCAAAGCGACGCAACTCGCGCTCGCTGCTTCTCCAGTTTTTGTTGACCTTTACGTAAAGTTCCAGATGCACCTGCTTGCCGAAGAAAATTTCGAGATCCTTGCGAGCTTCGATACCAACGCGTTTTAGGGCTGCACCTTTATGACCGATGATAATACCCTTCTGGCTGTCGCGCTCTACCATAATGACGCTGCGCATTCTAATGATGTTTTCTTCTTCAAAAAACTCTTCAGTCTCGATCTCAACCGAATACGGAATCTCCTTTTTGTAATGCACCAAAATCTTTTCGCGAATGATTTCATTTACAAAAAAGCGTTCGGGCTTATCGGTAAGGGCGTCTTTGGGATAAAAGGGCGGAGAAACAGGTAAAGCCTCAAGAATGCGGTTAAATACCTGTGTTACACCAAAATTCTCCAAGGCCGAAATCGCAAAAATCTCTGCATTAGGCACCTGCTCCTGCCAGTGCCTACGGCTGGCTTCAAGCAATTCTTCATTTCCCTGATCTATCTTGTTGATCAATAACAAAACCGGAATATCGGTATTGCGTATTTTCTTAAAAAACTCCTCGTCTTTGAGTTCCTTTTCGCCCAATTCGACCATATACAGCAAAACATCGGCGTCTTCAAAAGCCGACTTTACAAAGTCCATCATCGAAGCCTGTAACTCGTAGGCTGGCTTGATGATACCGGGCGTATCGCTCAATATGACCTGAAAATCATCTCCATTTACAATACCCAAAATACGGTGTCTGGTGGTTTGCGCTTTTGAGGTAATGATAGAAAGCCGCTCGCCTACCAGCGCATTCATCAGGGTTGATTTCCCCACGTTAGGATTACCAATAATGTTTACAAAACCGGCTTTATGCGTTTTGTTTTCGCGAGATTCGGGCTGTAACGGATTGTTATGTTGAGATTCCAAGCAACTTAAGTTTTAAAATAGGCTGCAAAGATACGCTTAAAAATTAGGGAATGAGATTTCCGCCTTGGCGGAATTAAGACCCCTGCGTTTTCAGCAAAGCTGAAAACTCCTCCCCTTTTTAAGGGGAGGAGCTTATGAGTGACTACAATGATTTTCCTACTGGAAAATCAAGCGTCCGGTATACGTCTCCTCAACCTCAACAATTGGCGGGCGATTGACAGAAATCAAATCTCCTGTACTGAGAACTTTTCCGCGGAGCGATTGAATGGGATTCACAATTACTTTATTGGTTCCGCGATGGTAAACATCCAGATTTTGAATTTCAAGATCGGCACCCTCAAAGCGAATATCGCCTTCCAGAAATTCGAGGTTGGCATTTTCGGCTTTGCCGGAAAGGAAAAAATTAGAGAGTCCGTTTGCTGTGATGTTTAGCGTGTTTACATCAAGTTCCAATCTGAAGTCACCGTCTTTATGATTAAAATCTCCTTCTTCCACGTCTTCGCTGGTGAGTGTGAGCGCATTGAAGGTAAGAACACCCTCACTTTGCACCTCGTAGCCTGAAGCATTACGAATCTCAGTTAGATCTGGTGTAGTCACATAGACCTTGCTGATGTTGTAATCGCGTACGAGATTACAGCCGTTGTCGTTAAAAAGTGTGAGCACTCCGTCAGAAACACTGATTTCAATATCGTTTACCAGATTTTCACCGGTTTCCAAAACTACTTTTTGCTCGGCGCCTTGTTTTAGGATGAGTTGCAGGCGCTCTTCGACAACAATTTTAGAAAAGGTATCAACGGTATATGCTATAGAAACCGCTTCTCCCGGCGACTGAAAACAGTTCAAACCCTTGTCTGAATCGCAGGATAAAATCAAAAATCCGAAAAGTAAAATGAGGTAGTTTTTCAAAGCCTTTTATTAGGAAGGCTAAAAATAAGCAACTGCTGCAAGTATTGTTATCGTTATTGCTATTATTATTTGAAGGGCGGTTCGATTTTAGTTTAGCGTTTTAAGCCAATTATGGGAAATGACACTAAAGCATCTACGCGTTCCCCTTTGTAGTTTGCGGGAATAATACCTTTAAGCTTTCTTAACGCATTTATTGCTGATAATTCAGCGTCCAGTGAGGGTCCTTCAGCAAATACAAATACGATATCTCCATCTGCATCAATTTTACAGCGTAGACTTATTTTATATTTCCCTTTTGTAGATATAGTGCTGTCATCAAAATATTTTGATACTCCCGATGCCAGAAAATTTGAAAAACACACATTCTGTTCTTTTCTGGATTTCTCTTTTAAGCAAGATTTAGTAGAAGCAGTATGATCTAAATCTTGAGGCTTAAATCTTATACTATTCTTTGTTTCTTCAAGAATCTCTTCAAGATTAATAGTTTCAGCCTCAAAATCTTTAGCCTGAATGATTTTTGCGTCCTCTCCCTTACCGATTAAAACGGTTTGAGAAAACACATTAAAAAATGGAATTGAAAGAAACACTGCGGTAAGTAGAAGTCTTTGCATTATTTGGTTTTGCTTTAAATTTTTCGTTAAGAGTTATTATTATTTTCAAATCCAAAACACCCATCCCTCCTTCGATACGATGCACCTTGGGGCGCATCACTCAGAAAACCTATTCCAAAGAAGGGGGTTGTTACTCTTGTTCACCGTCTGCCATAAAAATCTCGCGATTGAGTTTATCACGACGATCGCGGGCGAGGCGCAATACCGGGTCGTATTTTGCATACTCGCTATCGCTGTATTTCTTTATAAAATCTTCGTAAAGTTTTAAAACTGCTCTGCGATCTTCGTAGTAATTATCGGCTACAATGACTTTGGTGTATGCTGCATTTTTATGATTAGGATTTTCTTCTAAAGCACGATTGGCATATTTCATGGCGTTTTTCCAGTCTTTTTTCATCTCATACGTACGGGAAAGGGTATAATACTCTTCCTCTATAGACTGATCTTTATAAAGCACGGCTAGGAGACCATGCATTTCTGCAGCCTCGAGATTTTCTACGTGATTATACAACTTTGCCAGGGTAGCGTGTACATAATCATCTTCAGGCGAAAATTTTGCTGCTTCTAGGTATTGCTCGATTGCCAACTCATACATGCGATCCTTATAATAGCAATTTCCTAATTTCTCATGAATAAACTGTGTACTTTGACCCAGCTCGATTAACTTTTCAAACCAGGTAATCGCCTCTTCATTCCAGCCTTTGTGGTAATAGCTTTGAGCAAGCGTCCCAATGATTTCTACATTGGTGGGGTAACTTTCCAGAGCTTTGAAAGCTAGTTTTTCAACCACAGGATAGTCCTTACGCTTTAAATAAAATACCGCGAGTTCGCCTAAGGCTTTTTGATGGGTACTGTCTAGAGCAACAGCTTTCTTATAATCCAGGATATGCGGAATAAGCTTTTGTGCTGAAGTTGTGGTAGAATCTGTAGCGTCAACCCTAATATTACGAGGGATCATTTCTTTTGCCCTTCCGCGCTGGTAATAGAAATCGGGATTGGTTACATAGACGTCGATCAATTCGGTAAAAACCGAATCAGCTTCCTTGAATTTTCGTTTGGATATGAGCAGTTTACCGTATTCATTCATCGCAATGACTTCATCGGTACCGGAGGCAGCCTGCGCATAATACTTGAGAGCATCATCAAGTGTTCCTTTGGCCTGATGTGCGCGAGCGAGTTTAAGATAGATAGACGTGTTTTTTTGGTCCAAAGCCTCATACTCGGCTATGGCCTCGCTGTAGTTACCCACAGCATACAAACTATCTGCAACAGCCGAGGCCGAAACAGATTGTGCTTCGGCCCGGCTGGCTAGTAGAATTAAAAGAATTAGAATGTATTTATGCATTTCTAAGTGGTTTGAAAGACAATAGGAAGTGAGTACATTACATCAACAGCTTCTCCATTTTGTTTTCCTGGAGTGACTAAAGGAAGTTGCTCGATAACGCGAATAGCTTCTTCTTCAAGTTTAGGATGACTGGCGCGGGATTTAACATCAACTATTTCACCATTTTTGTTGATTTTAAATCGCACATAGATTCGGTTAATACCAGTTAGACCTAACTCTTTCCCCAGATCTGTATTGTAATTTTTATTTACAAATGCGCTTATCTGCTGAGACATGCACTTCTTTTTTTCATCTCCTGAAAGCGATTCACAACCGGGATATGTTGGCACTTCTTCAACATACGCATAAGGCACATTTTCTAAAAGCGCTTTATTAGTTTTCGCTTCAATTTTAAAATGCTGCTTTCGGTAAGCGTCTACAACTTCAAAAATTGCTTCTGTATTATATGCAACTGGCCAATCTGCAGGCGGTGGTGGCGGTGGCGGTGGTGTTGAACCTTCAGGTGTTTCGGATGCCTTTGTAAAGAGCATCGTTCGGATCATACTTATATCCTTCTCACTCAGGTTATCTTTAGTATCGAGTATTTCCTGAAGGAGTAGTTCTTCATCGATTTCTGCTGGAGCGCTCTCGTCTGAGCAACCCACATAGGTGAGTATACCTGCAATCACGGGTATCAGAAACAGATACTTCCATTTTGCTTTACTTTTTGATTTTTTAGTCAACATAATGATTCGTTTTTTGATTAAAGATTGATTAAAAAAGGTATTGATGAATGATATTTCCTGTGTTCCAAAAGCGGTATTGAGCAATTGGTTGTAATAGGATTTAACTTCAGTTTTACGCGTTGCGTAAGAATCTGCGATAAACTCATGCAGTTCGGCTACTTTACGCTGGTAGATATAAACTAACGGATTGAACCAAAACACCACTCGAAGTATTTCAAACAAGATCAGGTCTAGACCGTGATGTTGCTTTAGATGCACTTCTTCGTGTGCCAGGATATGCTTCCGTGCTTCTGTAGAAATATCTTTACCTATAAATATGGTGCCCAAAAAGGTGAATGCTGCGTCACTATTGGGTATTTCGATTATATTTCCAGAAACTGAATTTGCATTTCGAAATCTAAAGTAACGTTTGACCTCGAGGTATTTTCTGAATAACATTCCGGTACTAAAGAACACGCCGGCTGCATATAGAAGCCAGTAAATACTCCAGTCTGTTTCGGCTTTAGGCGAAAACTCTTCCAACTTTGCACCCGTTGTATTGATAAAGACCTCAGGCAATAAATTTATATTCTCGCGGAATGCTATCTGATTTTGAAACAATTCAAACTGCATAAACGGCAGTATAAATGCCAGCAGCGCACTACCTATCAAATACGCACGATTCAAATCGAAGAAGGTCTCCTTACGCAACCACATTTGATACACCACCAGAAAAACCACCTGGAAAGCAAAAACCTCGAGTAGATACCGTACCATATTTAACTTTGTTTACTGTGATTTATTAAATTCCTTAAGTTGCCATTGATTTTTGCACGCTAACTTGCTAAAGCGCTGCAAAGAAGCTTTACCTAATTTGCCTGAAAAGTTATAGGCAACGCATACAAGGTTCCTACAGCTTTGCCTCGCTGCTTTCCGGGTTGCATTTTAGGCAACTTGCTCACAACACGTACGGCTTCTTCTTCCAGTTTAGGATGTGGCCCTCGCGATTCAACATTTACAACATTACCCTGATCATCAATTTTAAAACGCACATAAACGCGCTTGATACCGGTAAGTCCAAGTTCTTTTCCTAAAGCGGTATTGAAATTTTTGCTGACAAATTCATTAACCAGGTTAGACATACATTCCTTTTTAGCCTTTTGACCATAGGATTCGCAACCAGGAAATGTAGGAACCTCATCGATAACAGCAAATGGCACATCGGTGATTTCTTGTTCGTTCGTATTTACCTCAGTCACCATTATAACCTCTTCTTTGGTAGCAATGGGTTGCTCTTCAACCATTACTACCTCTTCTACCCCTGTAATGGATTCAGCTTTGGCTTTGTACTGCACTTCCAATTCCTTAAGCGAATTGAGCTCTGACTCAGTAATTTCCTCTTTAGTGTCTAGCGTAGTTTTTAAATCCTGAATTTGCTCTTCAAGTGTAAGTACCATTTTATTTTCTGCTACTCCGTTGTCATCGGTACAACCTACATAAGTTAGGATACCGGCGATAAGGGGAATGAGGAATAGATACTTCCATTTTGCATGCTTTTTTGATTGTTTTTGTAACATAACGATTCGTTTTTTGATTAATGAATGATTGAAAAATGTATTGATGAATGATATTTCCTGTGTACCAAAAGCGGTATTGAGCAATTGGTTGTAATAGGATTTAATTTCGGTTTTACGCATTGCGTAAGAATCTGCGATATATTCATGCAGCTCGGCAACCTTGTTTTGATAGATATACACCAACGGATTGAACCAAAACACCACACGCAGAATCTCAAATAACATCAGATCGAGACCGTGCCAGTGTTTAAGATGCACTTCTTCGTGTGCCAGAATATGCTGGCGTGCTTTGGCATTGATTTTCTCTCCCATAAAAATGGTCCCAAGAAAGGTAAACGCCGCATCGCTATTGGGAATCTCGATTATTTTTTTGCTGCGATCAGCAGACTTTTTAAATCTAAAGTAGCGCTTGACCTCGAGGTATTTTCTGAATAACATTCCGGTGCTAAAAAACACGCCGGCTGCATATAGAAACCAGTAAATACTCCAGTCGGTCTTTGGCTGATTAGCATCTACTACTCCGCCATTATCAGCCTGTACGATTACTTCTGGTAAAAACGTGATGTTTTCGCGAAGCGGAATCTGATTCTGAAAAATTTCAAATTGCATAAAGGGCAAAGCGAAAGCCAGAAGCATACTTCCCACCAAATAAATTCGATTTAGGTTGAAGAAGGTTTCCTTGCGCAACCAAAATTCATATACCGCCAGAAACAATGCCTGAATCACGAAAACCTCGAGTAGATACCGTACCATAATTAATCGTCTTTTTTATTGATTTCCTTTAAAATAGATTCTAGTTCGCTGGCGCTCATCTCTTTTTTCTTGACGAAAAAGGAAACCATACTTTTAAAACTGCCGTTGAAGTAATCGTTGACCATTTTTGACATCGAAGCGCTGCTGTAGTCTGACTTGGCCACGAGTGGAAAGTAGATGTGCCCTCTTCCCTGTTTTTTGTAGCCTACAAATTCTTTGGTTTCTAAAATGCGTACAATGGTAGATACGGTGTTGTAAGCTGGTTTTGGATCGGGCATTTCCTCTAAAATGGTTGCCACGTTTCCTTCTCCCAAATCCCAAAGGATTTGCATGATTTCTTCTTCTGCTTTGGTAAGTTGTTTCATAATTTCTAACTAGTTAGGGATTAGTTTTTTGTTCTTGAACATTTCAAATATAACTAAAATATTAGTTTAACTAACAAATTAGTTTAATAAATTTTGAAAATAAGTTCGCTATAGACTTGAATTAAGTCTAAAAAGTTAGAAATAATACGGTTTATCCGTGTATTTTAAGCAGAGACAGAAAGGCTCACTACATAGCCTTCATAATTGCGCACATTAAAGACTGTGCCATCTTCAAACAGCAAATACTGTCCTTTAATACCTTTAAGTGTGCCCTGATATTCGGGAGTTTTATCAAGATTCAGACTTTTAAGTTTTGTAGGATATTGTAAAACGGGAAATTCGATATTAGTTTCAGAATTACTAGCGATGTAGTATTCCAATGCTTCTTCCGGAATGTATTTTTTTAAGGACTCGCGTGTTGCAACAAGATCTTCATCGTCTATATCATTCTTAAGCATCTTACGCCAGTTGGTCTTATCGGCGATATGATCTTTAAGGGCAACCTCGGTGATACCAGCAAGGTAACGGTTAGGCACTTCTACAATCTCAATTGCTTCGTGAGCACCCTGGTCTATCCAACGGGTAGGAACCTGAGCTTTACGGGTAACACCCACTTTCACATTACTACTATTGGCTAAATAAACGATATGTGGTTGCAACTGAACCTTCTTCTCATACTCGAGATCCCGGTCTTCTTCATCTAAATGCGCTTTACTTAGTTCGGGTCGCATAATCCAATCGGCTGCCTGAGGTACTTTATAGAAATCATCATAGCAATATCCCTGACGAAATATCTTCTTATTTTTTCCGCAGGCCAGACATTGATATTTTAAAAATTCAATGCGTATTTCTCTGTCTAAAAGCTGGTTGACGTGTATAAAATCATTCTCAAAAACCAGATAATATTGCACGGGTTGATCAAGCTCGGTTTGCATCTTGGTAAGTACGCCCTGGTATTGCATAAAAATATGTGATGTTGAAGATTTCAGTTAAAAAAAAGCTATTTTAGACGCTCTTTTTTATCGATTTTTACAATTCAAAGCTCAAATATACTAACAAAAATGCCGATACCTTTAGTCAATTCTATCGCCAGCTGGTTCCTCAAAAAAAGGATTCATCAGATGGAGTTGTTTCTGAAATATCCACACGATGTGCAGCACGAGCTTTTACATAAGCTTATTCAAAAAGCACGAAATACTGAAATCGGCAAACAATACGGTTTTAAAGACATTCGCTCCTATAGGGATTTTACAGACCGGGTACCTGTTACTAATTACGAACAGGTTAGTGAGATGATCGAGCGGGGACGCCAGGGCGAAAGCAATATTTTCTGGCCCTCACCAGTAAAGCTTTTTGCTCAAAGCAGCGGCACAACTAATGCCAAAAGCAAATACATCCCGGTAAGCCCCGAGTCTCTCGAAGATTGTCATTATGCCGCCAGCAAAGACCTTCTTTGTGTTTACCTCAATAATAACCCCGATTCGCAATTATTTACGGGTAAGAGTTTACGTTTGGGAGGCAGCAAGCGACTTTATGAAAGTAATGGCACTTCTTATGGCGATCTTTCGGCAATACTAATTGATAATATGCCTTTTTGGGCAGAATTTAGCAGTACGCCGGGTAATGAAGTTTCATTGATGAGTGATTGGGAAGTGAAAATGCAAGCCATCGTACAGGAAACCATTCAAGAAAATGTGACCAGTCTAGCTGGAGTACCATCCTGGATGCTGGTCCTGATCAATAATATTCTTGAAACTACCGGAAAAAATCAGCTTTTTGAAATATGGCCTAATCTTGAGGTGTACTTTCACGGCGGGGTAAGTTTTGAACCCTATAGAGAGCAGTATCAAAAAGTATTACCGCGCTACAATTTTAAGTACTACGAGATCTACAATGCCTCTGAAGGATTTTTTGCCATTCAGGATCAAAATGGTTCGAGTGATTTACTCCTAATGCTTGATTATGGCATTTTTTATGAATTTATCCCGATGGATGCTTATGGTCTGCCCGAACAACAAATCATATCCCTTTCAGAAGTAGAAGTTGGTAAAAATTATGCCATTGTCATTACAACAAATTCAGGATTATGGCGCTATAAAGTAGGCGACACTGTTCGATTTACATCTATTAACCCCTATAGAATTCGAGTAAGCGGGCGCACAAAACATCATATCAATGCTTTTGGTGAAGAGCTCATTATTGAGAATGCAGAGCAGGCGCTTAAAAAAGCAACAGCGATAACAAATTCTGAAATTGTAGATTATACAGCTGCTCCTATTTTTATGGATGGTACCAAAAAAGGGGCACACGAGTGGTTTATAGAATTTAAAGTAGTACCACAGAATAAAAAAGAATTTGAACTCGTTTTTGATAAAGCGCTGCAGGAAATCAACAGCGATTATGAAGCAAAGCGAAAAAACAATATGACACTAAATCCCCCTAAAATACATTTCGCCCGTACCGATTTGTTTTATGATTGGTTAAAATCAAAAAATAAACTGGGTGGCCAACACAAGGTACCTCGATTAAGCAACAAGCGTGATATGCTTGAAGAATTATACATTCTCAACCAAATAAGTTCTGAAACCAAAACCAATTAACTAAACCTTTCAACGAATTTTAGAACCCTTAAACTAAAATATTACTTTATGTCCCCCCTCTCCCCTAAATTGGACGTAACAAATCAAAACTCACATTACTTTTACTCAAAGTTACTCGCTTTGACTCTGGCAGTAATCCTTAATTCAGGATTACTGCTGGCACAAGGCAAACTAAGTGAGCGTGATTTAGCTCTCCGTAAAGAAAATCCCATAAAATCAGTTTCAGAAAATTACGCAGCTATTCAATTTCATATTGAAGAATTGCCCTTCAATACCCCTGCTTATGAATATGCTACGGGTTATCACGACGATGAATTAATCATTGTAAGTAAGAGGAAAGTAAACGCTGCGAAAAACAATCTTTTTGATCAGAGTGATTATAAACTAATCGGCATCAGAAGAAACCAGGACAACTGGTCGCACCCACACTTGTTGCCTGGCATTTTTACCGGCAAGGAAGATCATGGCGGACTAACCTTTTCATCAGATATGAAGCGGGTTTATTATACCAAAGCAATTCCAAATACCTATAGATTTGAGTTGTATACTGCAGAGCGCAGTTCAAAATTGAATCATTTATGGAGAAACCCTAAAAAAGCACTTATTCTTGAAGCTCCTTATTCAGTAGAAAATCCCTGGCTTTCAGCGGGTGGTAATTTGTTGTTTTTTGCCAGTAATAAACCGGGGGGCTATGGAGGTTATGATCTTTATGTATCACAGGTATTTACCGACGGAAGTCTTGGGAATCCAAAAAATCTGGGACCGCAAATCAATACCACTGCAGACGAAAATTTCCCCAGTTTAAATGCATATGGCACCCATTTCTATTTTGCTTCTAATAAAACAGGAGGTTTTGGAGGTTACGATTTGTACCAAAGTTATACGAATCAGGGAAATTATAGCATTGCAGAAAATCTAGGCAATACGATTAACTCTAAAGCCAATGAACTCGGCTTAATACCTGCTTCAGAAAGCGCGGGATATTTCAGCTCAGATAAGGATGCTCTTGGCACAAATACATTAAATATATACAGCTACGAAGCGCGATAATATTCTGGCTACCTATACATTTGAAGGCAAGTTTTAAGGAAGGTTAACTTCGATTGTACCAATCAAAAAGCCCGGTAAAAATTACCAGGCTTTTTGATATAAGTACAATTCACAATTAAGAAACCGCTTTCAGTTTTTTAATCGTTGACTTTTCAAGTTTAAACTCCGCATATTCTTTATCCACCTTAAATTCTGACTCATCAGAACTTGGTAATTCAAACATTGCATCAGTAAAAATTGCTTCGCAAAGCGAACGCAATCCACGCGCCCCAAGCTTATATTCAATCGCTTTCTGAACAATGTAATCTAAAGCTTCAGGAGTGATTTCAAATTCGATATCATCCATATCAAACAGTTTTTCATACTGTTTGATAATTGCATTCTTCGGTTCAGTTAAAATAGCTCTCAGTGTCGCTGCATCTAATGGATCCATATGGGTCAAAACCGGTAGGCGACCAATGATTTCAGGGATCAATCCAAAGTCTTTCAAATCTTTTGGAATGATGTATTTTAATAGGTTTTCACGGTCGATAACTTCATCACTCATACTGGCACTAAAGCCTACAGCCTGCATATTAAGTCGCTTGCTTATAACACGCTCAATACCATCAAATGCTCCACCCGCAATAAATAAGATATGTTCTGTATTTACTTCGATAAACTTTTGATCGGGGTGTTTGCGCCCACCTTTTGGCGGAACATTTACTGTTGTTCCCTCAAGCAATTTTAATAATGCCTGTTGCACTCCTTCTCCACTAACATCTCGAGTAATTGATGGATTATCACTTTTACGAGCGATTTTATCAATCTCGTCTATAAATACGATACCTCGCTGTGCTTTTTCCAGATTATAATCTGCCGCCTGCAACAAGCGCGTTAAAATGCTTTCAACATCTTCACCTACATAACCTGCTTCAGTCAATACTGTAGCATCAACTATAGCCAAAGGCACATTAAGCATACGTGCAATTGTTTTAGCCATAAGGGTTTTACCGGTACCGGTTTGCCCAACCATAACAATATTACTTTTCTGGATATCGATATCATCTTCGCTATCGGGTTGTAATAAGCGCTTGTAGTGGTTATATACCGCTACAGACATTACCTTTTTGGTAAAATCCTGCCCAATAATGTACTCGTCTAAAAAGCTTTTGATTTCCATCGGCTTTTTAAGCGTAAGATCACTGTTGAGATTATTTTTATTGATGTCTTTAGCCTCCTCTAGCACAATACCGTGAGCCTGCTCAATACAACGATCACAAATGTGAGCATCAAGACCAGCAATCAATAAATTGGTTTCAGGTTTTTTACGCCCACAAAAGGAACATTCTAATTCTTCTTTCGCCATAATTCAATCTTTAGGATTTAAAAGCAGAGCTTTCAAATCATCAATACAGGAACAAACCTGCTTTCAAGTTATTCTCTTGCCAATATTTCGTCAATCATACCGTACTCAAGCGCCTTATCTGCTTTCATCCAGTAATCACGATCACTGTCTTCATAAACCTTCTCATAAGGCTGACCTGAATGCTTAGAAATGATTTTATACAATTCCTCTTTTAAAGTAAGGATTTCACGTGCTGTGATTTCTATATCACTTGCCTGACCCTGAGCACCACCTAATGGCTGGTGAATCATCACGCGTGAGTGCGTTAAACCACTGCGTTTACCTTTAGCACCTGCACAAAGTAAAACTGCTCCCATAGAAGCCGCCATACCAGTACAAATAGTAGCAACGTCTGGCTTGATAAACTGCATGGTATCATAAATACCCAAACCTGCATAAACACTACCGCCTGGAGAGTTGATATAGATTTGAATATCTTTAGAAGCATCGGTACTTTCTAAAAACAACAACTGAGCCTGTACAATATTTGCAACCTGATCGTTAATACCTGTTCCCAGAAATATAATGCGGTCCATCATTAAACGTGAGAAAACGTCCATCGCAACAGCGTTCATTTGGCGCTCTTCAATAATGTTTGGGGTAAGCCCCACAGGATACATACTGCTCATGATTTTATCATAATATGTACTGCTGATACCCTGATCTTTTATAGCATACTTTTTAAATTCTTCTGCGTAATTCATAGTGTTTTTTTTGAATGTTTTGAGAAACAACTTCTCAAAAATTAATTTCATTAAAAAAGGTGCTGACACACCTTTAAATCTGTAAGCAAAAAGGCGTTTCAACCAGAAGTTAAAACGCCTTAAAGATACTATATAAATTATAGAATTACTAGTTGTAAACTTCTTTGACAAACTCGTCAAAGGTCACTTCTTTCTCTTTTAACTTTACGTTCTCTTTAAAGAAATCAAGAAGTTTTTTATTCATCAACTGCTCAGAAAGACGACGTACCTCATCCTGATTGCTCAAAATGCGAGCTGCGATACCTTCTAATTCCTCCTCTTCAGGACTCATCTGGCCGTATTGAGCCATCTGAGCTTTGATCATATCCTTAGCGTAAGTTTTGATCTCTTCAAAAGTGATTTGCAAATTGTTGTCTGCAATGATCTTTCCTTCGATCAACTGATAACGAAGACCTTTTTCTGAACGCTCATACTCCTCAGCTGCTTCTTCAAAAGTCAATTCTTTCTCACCACTCTGCTGAATCCATTTCTTTAAGAATTCTGCAGGAAGTTCAAATGAAGTGTTTTCAATAAGCGTTTCAGTCACGTCATTTAATAACTGCTGATCGCTTTGTTGTTGAAACTGAGCTTCACCTTCTTCTTTAATCTTCTCACGCAACTCGGTTGCAGATGTAACCACACCTTTACCATAAAGCTTATCAAAAAGCTCCTGATCCAAATCTGCAGGCTCTCTGTGATTCACTTCAGTAATGGTAAAAGACACTTCAAGATTTTGCTCTTTAGCTTCTTCTTCAGAAAGACCTAAATAAGCACGGTAGTCACCGGCTTCAGAGAATAAACCTTTTGTAGAAACAGTAACAACATCGCCAACCTTAGCTCCTACGAATGCAGAAGTATTTGCTTTTCCTTTAAGTTTATCAACTTCAAAAGTAGTTTTCTTATCAAGATCAGCTTCTTCGTTTACAAAGCTTCCGCTTACTTCATCACCAGCTTCAACTTCCTGCTTGCTGGTAATTTTACCATACTGTTTCTGTATAGTTTTGATCTGGTTGTCAAGCATTTTATCATCAACTACGATTTTGTAGCTTGAGATAGCTTCTTTAGGCTGTAGATCTACTTCAAATTTAGGAGACAATCCCAATTCAAACTCAAAAGTATAATCATCCTCATCCCAGTTAAGACCTTCCTGCCCTTTTGGAAGCGGGTTGCCTAAAACATCCAGCTTTTCTTCGGTAAGGTACTTTTGTAAGTTATCCTGAAGTAATTTGTTTACTTCATCAACCTTAACTGCTTTACCATACTGCTTTTGCACAAGGCCCATAGGCACGTGTCCCTTTCTAAATCCAGGGATGTTAGCAGACTTTCGGTAATCCTTCAGCACTTTTTGCACTTTCTCGCTGTAGTCATCTTTAGCAATATCTACTTTGAGTACTGCATTGAGCTCATCAATATTCTCTCGTGTAATATTCATCTTCTAGTGAAATTTTCCTATAAAATTTGGAGTGCAAAAGTACATCTTTTTTAGATGCCCGCAAAGTTTATAACCACTTAGCATTCAGCATCGTTCTATTCCTCTTTAATTAATGCGAAAAGTATAGACTGAAAGAGCGAAAGCAACAGACTAAAAATCAACGCCCACCAGATACCATCAACTACAAATCCGCTTACAAAATATCCTGCAAGCATTATGATAATCGCATTGATAAACAGCAGAAAAATTCCAAAAGTAATAATTGTAATAGGCAAAGTAAGTATAACTAGTATGGGCTTAACGATTAATCGGAGTAAAGCAATTACCACCGCCACTACCAGTGCAGTTATAAAAGAGGTCACGCTGATACCCGGAAGCAAATAACCCAAAATAATTACTGCCAACGCGGTAAGTAGAAGTTTAACAAGTGTTTTCATAGGATACGATTTAAGTGTATTTATTTACTTCTAAAAATAAAAAAACGCCGTCAGTGACTGACGGCGTTGTATCATAAAACCAACTTAAATCTTTAGTTAGCCTGACTTACTGTAATTGTAGGATAATCTCCAATATTAACTTTAGGAACTGTTGATCCATAAGTTGAGTTAATTGCATCTATCGCAAGGTTAGCCAAATACGCATAGCCTCTTGGAGTAGGATGCACCCCATCAAGTGAGAAAGCTCCACCAGTCGCAAAAGTTGAGGTCAATGTACCCGCATCATGACTGATTCCGCCATTTGCAAGTTGCTGAAGCGTAGCCTGAGCGTCTACCAAAGCAAGTCCGTTTGCCTGAGCAACACCAGCAATGGTAGCATTATAAGCAGCTTGGGCTGTTACAATAGCATTCAATTCTGAAGCATCTAATGCATCTTTATCATCAATGCCATTAACCGCAGCCAATACCAGACCAGCTTCCTGCTGAGTCGGAGTACCTCCCATTTGCAACTTACCTAATACCTGTAGCACATCTGGAGTTAATGCCACTGAACCGTAACCCTGAGTACGTAATGCAGCCTGATTGATTGTCAATAAAAGCAACTCAGATTCGGTCATTTGTCTAAAACCAAGCGGATTGGTTTGCGTAACCGGAACATCAATAATAAAGCGGTTAGGACCGGCATTAAAAGTGATTGCATATTGCGCACCTAATGCCTGAGCCTGTGCCAATGGCACGCCCTGCATCACAGCTCCCTGAATAAAAATTCCACTTACCGCTCTAAAAAATCCAGTAAGACTTGCAGCTTGTTCTGCCGTAAGCACTAATGCGTTATTAGGCACAGTGGTAAAAAATGGAATTGAAGTTACATCTGGAATATTAAACAACACACCTCCAGAAGCTGAA
Source organism: Leeuwenhoekiella sp. (assembly GCA_964219495.1). GTDB lineage: Bacteria > Bacteroidota > Bacteroidia > Flavobacteriales > Flavobacteriaceae > Leeuwenhoekiella. Next base: position 121,206 of record CAXPQP010000029.1, read on the forward strand.
GCATTTAACGCATTCACTTCCTGGCTGTATACACCTGCAAACACATTAGGATCTGTAATATCATTGCTTCCGTAAGTAGCAGGATTTAAATTTCCGGTTTGATCAACTCCTACACCACCACTAGTCGCGTAGCTCAAAATGTCGTTGTTACCTATCCATAGTGAAAAGAAGCTAGGACTCTGAGCCACAGCATCGGCAATAACTGTAGCATTTGCACTGCTGGCAAATCTCACAAAGTAAGGATTAGAAGCTCCTGCAGCCACACCGGCAATATTTCCGTAACCTGGAGCAACCAGATGAAAACTCTTCGCGCCAGGAACACCCATATTATTAAAAGGACCACTTAAAACATTTCCTATTTCAGTTGTTGGAGTACCACTCAATCGCACCGGACCAGGATTACCCTGAGCATCAACTGCAAGTACAAATCGATTTTCAGTAATCTGTGTTCCGTTTGCAAGAAGTCCACCTAAATTATCATTTACTAAAGGTTGTGTAAATTCACCTCCTCCTGCTAAAGCAAATTGACCGGCAAGAATATTAGGAAAACTGTTTTGTTGACCTGTAATATACAATGCGCCATCTGCATAGCCAGAAGTCAAAGAGTTTCCTACAGCTACGTAGTTTGAAAAGTCTGCAGATCCGCTGGTGTAAACACCACCATCTTCAATTGGATTGTCGAGTTCTGCCTCACAGGCCGCTAGAAAAACGGATGACAGAGCAAGTATTTTTATATAATTTTTCATAATGCTATAGCTGCTTTTTTACATTTTATAAGTAAGACCAATACCCGGAATAAAGGCGCTAGATTTATAAGTTCCTCCAAAAGAAGAACCGTCGTCTACATAATCATAAGATTCATTGATTTCTTTAAATCGCACATACAAGAATGATGCATCAATTGCAAAACTGCTTGAAACATCGAATGACAAACCTGCAGTAAAACCATTTGAATCGTTACGTGGAGTTTCAGGCGCAAAATATCCGGACTGTATAGGAGTTTCATCAAAATAATAACCCGCTCTCAACGTAAACTTCTCGCTGGGAGCATAAGCCAATCCAAATTTATAGATTGAAGAATTTTGGTAATTTCTAGGATTGATAGACTCTCTTCCGTTCCCAAAAGTGATATCCAAATCAGTGTACACATCCCAGAAGGTTCTGGTGAAGTCAAAGTTAAACACCCATTTTGCACAGTCATAAGAAAGACCAACAGTAAGTTCTGCTGGTAATGGCAATGAAGCTTCAAATGACGTTTCGCCATTAGCAGGTGTAAGTGGTGAATTAGGGAAATCTGCAAATGTAGCAGTACCTTCAGTAGATTCTAAAATAATTTCTGAGCGGTAATGCGCTCCAATTCTGAAATTATCGGTCACGTTAAATAAAGTTCCTAAAGACCAACCCCAACTGGTAACACCACTGTCGTCAACGGTAATATTTGAACGGTTACCATCCAAATCGGTTAAGGTTCGGTTTGCGTTACGGTTAAAATTTACATTACCAGTAACGAAAATAGGACCACCCCCAATACTCATTACATCGTTAATTTTAAACGAAAGCATAGGCTGCACAAAAATTGCCGCCAACTCAATGTTATTTACTAAATGAGAACCAGCCCAGTCTGTAGGCCATTCAACCGTACTACCATAAGGTGTATAAACCGCAAGTCCTGCGCTCATCCACTCATTGATAGCATAAGAACCGTAAAGATAAAATGGAGTTCCCATAGGACTATCTGTCTTAGCATATTGACCGGTATCTTCGTTTTGCCAGGCTACGTTAGAAAACACGCCAAAACCCCCGGCAGAAACATTGATTTTATTTTCTAAATAAACCAAACCGGCCGGGTTAAAAAAGGCAAGCTCTGCAGTGTTAACGTAAGCTACACCAGTATGCCCCATTGCAAGTGCCCGTTGTCCCTGAAGTCCCACTCTGTATCCACCCGCAAACGTTGTAGCAGAGGCCAGGAGAAGCAAGGAAACTAGTAAAATTTTTCTCATGATAAGGATTAAAATATTGATGAATAAAGAGTGAAACCGCAATACACAAGCAATCTCAGTTGTTATGTATGCATAATAAATTTCTAAAACAATGTTATAAAAATTTCCTGAGTTCTTAGAATAATTAAGCGATTTTTATGAATACTACAATAAGATGGCTGAGTTAAATCCATTTAGGTCATTAGTTACTTGCGGAATACAATAACATAAATCATTATTTTCTTAATTCCATAACTATTTTCTAAGAACTAGTTACTGTCCAAAAACTGCATAACCTCTTTAAAGAAACCTTCAGGATTCTCTGCGTGAAGCCAATGCCCAGCATTTTTAATTCCGATTATTTGCGAATTGGGAAAATGCGCTTGTATTAAAGGTTTATCTTCTGGAGTGATATAATCTGATTTTAAACCGTTCAAAAAAAGCACCTCCCCTTCATATACAGTTTGAGTCGGCAAGGCTTCGCCGATATTTTCCACCTCCTGAGTTAAAACAGGAAGATTTACCCGTAATGCAAGAATCTTGTCCTTCTGCCAATACAAATTCTTCAATAAAAACTGACGCGTTCCCCAATCAGAAATATAAGTTCCCAGAAACTCATCAGCCTCTCCTCTTGACTTGCGTGCCGACTCATTTTCAGACAAAGCCTGGAGTCCGGCTAAAATTTGCTGATGATGTGGTGGGTAATATTGAGGACCTATATCAGCAACAATTAATTTACTAAGTAATTCCGGATATTTCATCGCAAAAAACATTGCTGTTTTACCACCCATAGAATGACCTAACAAGACTATATCTTGCAGGCTATGCTCATCGCAATAGTCTTTCAAATCTTCAGCCAATACATCGTAGTTAAAAATTTCGCTATGAAAACTACGCCCGTGGTTACGCTGATCTACAAGGTGTACTTGATAACCTGACTCAGCAAATTGATTTGCCATAGTTTTCCAGTTATCACCCATACCCAGAAAACCGTGCAGAATAACAAAGGCCTTTCCTTCTCCCGTAATTGTACTATATAATCCCATTACGAGAGTACTTTTAAATAGGAGTCAATAGTCTTTTCAAGACCCATATATAAGGCCTCTGCGATAAGAGCATGCCCAATAGAAACTTCAAGTAAACCCGGAATACTATCAGCAAAGAATTTTATGTTATCTAGCGACAAATCATGCCCAGCATTTAAACCAAGATTTAGATCCTGCGCCAGTAGCGCAGCCTCTACGTAAGGCTTTACAGCATTTGGGTCACCTTTTTTAAATCCTTCAGCAAAAGCTTCTGTGTACAATTCAATACGATCTGTCCCAGTCTCCTTGGCGCCTTCAACCATTTCTAAAACCGGGTCAACAAATATGGATGTGCGAATTCCGTTCGACTTAAATTCCGCAATAACCTCCTGTAAAAAGGAACGGTGCGCAACGGTATCCCAACCTGCATTTGAAGTAATGGCATCAACTGCATCTGGCACCAGCGTCACCTGTTCAGGTTTTACCTCAAGTACCAGGTTTATGAACTTTTCAACCGGGTTACCTTCAATGTTTAATTCGGTTTTAACCACCTTTTTTAAATCGAAAGCATCCTGATAACGAATATGACGCTCATCGGGACGCGGATGAATAGTAATTCCCTGAGCCCCAAAAGATTCAATATCTAAAGATGTTTTAACCAGATCTGGCACATTACCTCCACGCGCATTGCGAAGAGTTGCGATCTTATTAACATTTACGCTTAATTTAGTCATTTCAATAATTGTAACTTTGTAAGCAAAAATACAAAGTAACCGGGCGCTGCCCCTTACTTTTTTGATTAAATTGCTAAAGACCTGCTATGGAAATTACCGATTACATCTTAAAAGACATCGACCCTCTTGAGGAATCAAGACCTGTGGGCGATGTACAGGAATTGTTTTCTCAAACTACCTATTCTCATATTCCCGTAACACGCGATGGAGTATATGTAGGCTGTCTTAATGAAAATGATGTGCATTGTCTGGAAGCCGAATCTAAAATAGCAGAGCAGGCGCATATGCTTGAAGTTTTTTTTGTAACTACAGAAACCAATTGGCTTAATGTAGTTGAAGTTTTTGCTCAAAACAGCACCAATCTGATGCCGGTTCTTGATGCTGAAACCGCAACATACCTGGGTTATTATGAGTTAGCAGATGTAATGACTTATTTTAACAACACGCCATTTCTCAACGAGACCGGAAATATTATTGTAATAGAGCATGGTATTCATGACTATAGCTTTAGCGAAATAAGCCAGATTGTAGAATCTAACGACGGTAAAATTCTGGGAGCGTTCATCTCTCGCATTGCCAATGATGTTGCGCAGATTTCTATAAAAATCGGAGCAAATACAAGCTTCAACAATATTCTTCAGGCATTAAGGAGATATGGTTATGCAATTGTCTCACAACATCAGGAAGATGCATTCATAAAAGATTTAAGAGAGCGATCGCAATATCTTGAAAAGTACCTCAACATCTAGCAACCTCCATTTATGAAAGTAGGTATTTACGGCCAATTCTATCACGAAAACTCTGGAATATATGTACAGCAATTGCTGGACCTATTAGATCAGAAAGGCGTTGAAGTTATTATTGAAGAGCATTTCTTAAAACTCATTCATGAAAATGAAGACATCAATAAAACCTATTCTCATTTCAGCACTTTTGAAGAATTAGATAATTCGTACGATCTTTTTTTTAGCATCGGTGGCGATGGCACCATATTACAGACCATCACTTATGTGCGTGATCTCGATATTCCAATTGTAGGTATCAATACCGGTAGACTTGGCTTTTTAGCCACCGTAAGTAAGGAAAAGCTGGTTACTTCAGTAGAAGAAATATTGAAAAACAATTACAGCATTACCGAGCGCTCGCTAATCAGTATTAAAGCGTCAACACCAAATGCAACCTTAGAAGAACTCAATTTTGCATTGAATGAGATCACCGTAAGTCGCAAAAACTCGACTTCGATGATTTCCGTAGAAACTTCACTTAATGGAGAGCGATTAACAAATTACTGGGCAGACGGCTTAATCATTTCAACCCCAACAGGCTCAACCGGATATAGCCTGAGTTGCGGCGGACCTGTTATAATGCCCAAAACATCCAGTTTTATCCTGACTCCAATTGCTCCACATAATTTGAATGCCAGACCTATTGTAGTACCAGATTCTACGGTGATCAAACTTAAAGTTAGCGGTCGCGAGGCAGATCATTTAGTTTCTTTAGACTCACGTATTGCCACATTACCGGTAGAAACTGAAATGACACTCACAAAGGCACCTTTCAACATCAAACTTGTTTTACTTGAAGAAGACACGTTTTTAACAACACTCCGTAAAAAACTTCTTTGGGGTGAAGACAAGCGCAACTAGACAATAAAATCTGCACATTTCCTGTTAATGAGGAAGAAAAAGGTCGCATTATAGCGACACGAAACAATATTGCTATATTTGCAAACTTTTAAAAATCGATGAGGTATTTTACAGTTCTTATTCTAACGCTGCTTTTTGGAGCACAGGCTTACAGCCAAACCTACGAAGTGGGGATCTATGCAGGGGGCAGTAATTTTATAGGAGATGTAGGTAAAACCAACTATATTGACCCAAATGCCCTGGTGTTAGGAGGTATCGCAAAATGGAATCGTAGTCCCAGACACGCATTTAGAGCCAGCATACTTTTTGCAAATCTTCAGGCATCAGATTTGGATAGCGATGATTTGAGAAGACAAAACAGGGGTTATCATTTTAGCAGTTCATTTATCGAAGGTTCTCTTGGTATTGAATATACCTTTTGGGATTTTGATATGCACGCCAGTTTTAATAGACCAGCCAGTCCTTACATGTATACCGGGCTAACGGGTTTTTACCACGATTCTTTCGCGCTCGACGCTGTTGATGACGCATTAGTGAAAACAGATCGTGAATTAGACCTCGCTATACCAATGGTTTTAGGCTTTAAAGCTCAGGTTAGCAATAGTTTTGTATTGGCGATTGAAGTGGGCGCGCGCTATACCTTTATCGATAATTTAGACGGAAGTTTTCCCGGAGATGAATATCTGGGCGGGATAAGTTTTGGGAATATAAATAATAATGACTGGTATATGTTTTCAGGATTAACAATAACCTATACCTTTGGCAGGCAACCATGCTATTGCGGTTTTTAAAACGAATTAGATGGAATTTTTAAACCAAATTGACTCTGAAAGATTGCCTGTTCACATTGCTGTTATTATGGATGGCAACGGTAGATGGGCTAAAAATCAGGGATTATTACGGGTAAAAGGTCATAAAAAAGGTACTAAAGCTGTACGTGAGACTATTGAAGCATGTGCAGAACTTGGAGTTCCGTATGTGACGCTTTATGCCTTCTCTACCGAAAATTGGAACAGACCCAAGCTTGAGGTAGATACGCTAATGAATCTTTTGGTTTCCTCATTAAAAAAGGAGATTAAAACATTACAGGATAACAATATCGCACTATCTGCAATAGGAAATTTAAGTAGTTTACCTAAAAAAGCACAGGCTGAGCTTAGCGAGGTTATTGAAAAAACGAAATCAAACAGTAGATTAAAGCTCACGCTGGCACTGAGTTATGGTGCCCGGGAGGAGCTGGTAAAAACTGTTCAGGAAATAAGTCAAAAAGTTAAAAAAAACTTAATTTCGCCACAATCCATAAACGAGTCAGTCATTAAGGAGCATTTGTACACCCACGATTTGCCTGACGTAGACTTACTTATACGCACCAGCGGTGAGCAACGTATAAGTAATTTTTTATTGTGGCAAATCGCATATGCCGAGTTGTATTTCACACCGGTTTTATGGCCCGATTTTACAAGAGAACATCTGTACGAAGCAATTTATAACTATCAGAAAAGAGAACGAAGATTTGGAAAGACGAGTGAACAAATTAATTAAACAGATGCCTGTGAAACAGCGCCTTTTAATGTCCCTTTTAGTAAGCTGTTTTACGTTTACCTCCCTTTTTGCACAACAAGATTTACCCGTATCTAATGGTAAGCAATATACCATTGGTGAAATATCGGTTGTGGGTGCAAAGCAGTACAATGAGCAAACAGTAATTGCATTTACACGTCTTAGACCAGGGGAACAGGTTTATCTTCCCGGTGACCGCATAAGTAATGTGATTAAAAAACTATGGGATCTTGATCTTTTTAGTGACATCAATTTATACGCAACCATTAACGGAGATGTTGTAGATCTTAAAGTTGAAATCGAAGAGGTACCTGAACTAAACGAGGTGACCATCACGGGTATTAAGGAAAAGAAAGCCAAAGATATCATTAAAGATAACGACCTTAAAAAAGGCACCAAGGTTACAGAAAACCTTATTACTAAAACCAAATTCTATATTGAGAATAAATACAAGAAAGAAGGTTACCTTAATTCAAAAGTTACCATTGTAACACGCCCGGTGACAGATTCAACAGCTTCTCAAAAAGTAGATATGCTTGTTAATGTAGCCCTCAGCGACCGCATTAAAATTGAAGAAATAGACTTCATTGGTAACGAGCAACTTTCTGATGCCAAGCTGCGCAAGCAAATGAAGAAAACGAAGCAGAAAAATCCTATTCGTTTTTGGAAGAGATCTAAGTATATCGCAGAGAATTATGCAGAAGACAAAGTTGCTGTCATTGACAAATACAAAGAAAAAGGCTTTAGAGATGCGCGTATAGTTTCTGACACACTTATTAAAAGTGGTGAAGATTTAATCACCTTAAAAATCAGTGTAGAAGAAGGAAACAAATATTACATTGGTGATATTGATTTCTTAGGAAATACGGTTTATACAGATCGTGAATTGAGCAGACAGCTTGGTCTTGAGAAAGGAGATGTTTACAACGGAGTTCTTCTAAAAGAACGCATCTCAAAAGATGGTGATCCCAACGCAGATGACCTTTCTAACCTGTATAAAAACAGTGGATATTTATTCTCCTCTATCAACCCGGTTGAAACCAATGTTGAGAACGACACTATCGATTTTGAAATACGTATTACAGAAGGTAAACTCGCCTATTTTGATCGAATTACTGTGACAGGTAATGATAAAACCAAAGACCGCGTAATTTACCGTAATCTGCGTACTAGACCTGGTCAACGATACAGCCAGGCGGCAGTTTTACAAACTACTAGAGAACTTGGTCAAACCGGTTTCTTTAATCCGGAAACGCTTAATCCACAATTCCTGAATGCTAATCCATACGATGGTACCATCGATATCAATTACGCACTCGAAGAACAAGGGGCTAGCCAAATTGAACTACAAGGTGGTTACGGAGGTGGAGGTTTCGTAGGAACTTTGGGACTATCGTTTAATAACTTTTCAATCCAAAACCTATTTAATAAGGAAGCATACCAACCTTTACCAATGGGTGATGGTCAGAAATTTAGTTTACGAGCTCAGGCAAGTACCTTCTATCAAACTTATAGTGCATCCCTTGTTGAGCCATGGTTAGGTGGTAAAAAGCCCGTACAATTACAGCTTAGCTTCTCACACAGTATTCAGTATCGTTATGATTTTAGTTCAGGAAGAGCTAGACCAGATAAAGACCAAAGATTCTTAATTACAGGTGGATCTCTCGGGCTTGCTAAGCGTCTTGAAGTTCCAGATAACTACTTTACGATTTCACATGCGATAAGTTTTCAGCACTTCGACTTGAAAAATTACAATGTGGGTCTATTTACTTTCGGTAATGGTTCTTCAGAAAACCTGGCTTACACCATCGGTATTTCAAGAAACGAGACCGATGTTAACCCTATTTTCCCAAGATCTGGATCTAAATTTAATTTAACTGCCAAACTTGCTCCTCCTTATTCATTATGGAATGGAACCGATTATAAGCAATTAGCTGAAGATCGAGCCACCGCAGTTGCAGACGGAGACAGCCAGGCTGTTGCAGCAATTGATCAGGAACGCTTTAACTGGTTAGAATACTATAAAGTTAAATTTGAAGGACAATGGTTCACCTCCCTGGTTGGTAAATTTGTATTGAGCAGCAAGGTCGAATATGGCTTCTTAGGTGCTTACAACAATGACAGAGGTATCCCTCCATTTGATCGCTTCTTCCTTGGGGGTGATGGTCTAGGTGGTTTTGCGTTAGATGGTCGTGAGGTTATTCGATTAAGAGGATATCCTAACCAGTCTGTATTACCACAGGATCGTTCTGAAAATCCAAACTTAGATGCTAATGATGGCGCGACGATTTACAACAAATTTGAGTTTGAATTGCGCTACCCAATCACGCTTAAACCTTCAGCATCTATCTATGCATTGATGTTTGCAGAAGCAGGATCTTCCTTTGACAATTTTAGAAGCTATAACCCGTTCTTAATGAACCGTTCTGCCGGCGCAGGTATTCGTATATTTATGCCAGCATTTGGTTTACTGGGTATCGATTTTGGATATGGGTTTGACCCAATTCCTGGGACTGTTGGTGGTCCTAATGGATGGGAAACGCACTTCATTATCGGTCAGCAGTTTTAAATTTGGCACGATATTTTCTAAAGTACTTATATCTATGAGAACACACGTTTTAATTTTTAGTCTCGCATTGAGTTTCTTTGCAACCGATTCTAAAGCTCAGCGTAGTATTCGCATAGGTTACGTAGATATGAATTACATTTTAGAAAATGTACCCGAGTATCAGGAAGCTCAGACTCAACTCGACAAACGCGTTGCCGATTGGAAGACCGAGATTGAAAAGCGAAACAAAGAGATTGAGCAGATGAAGCAGGCTTTGGATAACGAGCGCGTGTTACTTACTCAGGAACTCATTAAAGAGCGTGAAGATGAAATTCGCTTTATGCAAAATGAGATACTGGAGTATCAGCAAAAACGCTTTGGGCCCGAAGGTGATTTAATGAAACAACGTAGTGTGTTGATTGAGCCTATTCAGGATCAGGTTTTCAATGCCGTTCAGGAAATAGGTAATGCACGACAATATGACTTTGTACTCGATAAATCGTCAGATTTGGTTATGCTATATGCAGATAAGCGTCACGATGTAAGTGAACAGGTCTTATTAAGTATTAAACGATCATCAAAGCGTAATCAGGTACAATCACGTTCAGATAAAGATGACCTGGAACGATCAGAAGCGTTAACCGTTGATGAAGTAAAAGAACGCGAAGCGCGCGATGCAGCAGATGCAGCCAAGCAAACCGAACGTGAACAGCTTATAGAAGCAAGACGTGCGACCAGAGACTCGATACAGAATGCTAAAAAAGAAGAATTTGAAAGACGCAGACGTGAAATACTAGAAGCGCGCGAGCGAAGAAAGGATTCAATAGAGGCAGCACGAGCAGGTGGAAACACCACAAATAATCCTCCGGGAATGCCTGTAGGAGAACAACCACCAGGAACGCTTACGCCAGAGCAACGCAGACAGCAAATTTTGCAAGAGCGTCAACGCAGACGGGATAGCATACTTGAAAGTAGAAAGAAACAGAAAGATTCGATTAAATAAAAATTACTCCGGAACTGAGTTTAAAAGACCAATTAAATTTTAAATAATTATAACACTTAATATCAGAACAATGAAACACGTTAAAACCCTAGTTGTAGCCTTAGCCCTAATTTTAGGAACGACAGGATTTATGCAAGCTCAAGACTTAAAAGTTGCTCACATTGCAACCCAGGATTTGCTTACATCTATGCCACAATACAAGCAGGCACAGGCTGACTTAGAAAAATTGCAAAGTTCTTATGACGCAGAGATGAACACAATGGCTGAAGAGCTTAAGAAAACGATGACGCGTTATGGCAATGAAGCTCCTAATCAAACTGACGAAACTAACTTACAGCGCCAGGCTGAAGTAGAACAAACTCGTAATAAAATTATGGAGTACCGTCAGAATGCTTTGAGAGATCTTCAAAAGAAAGAAGCTGAAGCATTACAGCCTATCATCGAAAAAGCTCGTACTGCTATTCAAAAAGTAGCTCGTGCAAAAGGCTTTAAATATGTACTTGACAGCACTACAGGAACAGGCTTAATCTTAGCTGATGGTTATGACTTAATGCCAGATGTAAAGAAAGAACTAGGCATCTAATTTACAGATGATCTAAAATAAACCACTGCCCTTTTGAGCAATCGAAAGGGCAGTTTTTTATTTTTGAAAAATGAATAAACAACCCATAGGTTTTTTTGACAGTGGCGTAGGAGGCACCTCTATCTGGAAAGAAGTGTTAAACCTTTTACCATATGAAAATACTATTTACCTTGCTGATAGTCGCAATGCGCCTTATGGAGAAAAATCAGCTGATGAAATTCTGGCGCTTTCAGTAAAAAATACCGAAAAATTACTCCAAGTTAATTGCAAACTTATTGTGATAGCATGCAATACGGCTACTACAAATGCAATAGACTATCTTAGAAAAAACTTCGAAGTACCATTCATAGGTATCGAACCTGCCATAAAACCTGCAGCATTAGCCTCAAAAAGCAAGTCCATAGGCATATTAGCTACTAAAGGAACGCTCAGCAGTTCGCTGTTTGCCCGTACATCAAGCTTATATGCAAGTGATTTAAATGTTATTGAAGTAATTGGAACAGGTCTGGTAGAACGTATAGAAAATGGCCTAATAAACACTTCTGAGACCCATAATTTGCTAAAAACATACCTCACTCCCATGATAGATCAAAATATTGACTATCTCGTTTTAGGATGCAGTCACTACCCGTATTTAATTCCGGTATTGAAAGAGATGCTCCCGGGAGAAGTTCAAATCATAGACAGCGGTCGTGCTGTAGCTATTCAAACTCGGAAGATTTTGGAATTGAATTCTATACTGAATGCTTCAGCAGAAAAAGGAAAACACAAGCTCTATACTAATGCAGACATCAAGACGCTGTCTGCCCTCACGGAAGAAGTTCAGTTTAAAAAAGAAGTAGCGTTCCTGGATTTTTAGTTGATCGCCGGGCAGTTACATTCATAAGGCTCTCTGCGCTCGCCAAAATCATAACCCAGGGTTATTTGATGAAAGCCGTCGCTTAGCACAATATCATTACGCTGGTAACTGTACGTATATCCCACTAAAAATCGGTTATACGTAACTCCTAAAAACGGACTTAGATATTGAGAGCGCTGACTGCTAACACTTCCATCGCTATTTAAATATTCTGCACCATCAAGATTACGTCTGTAAGATAGACCTCCCCATAATTTACCCCAATCAAACTTGCGGTAAACCTTTCCATTGACGTCAATACTCACTTCCTGAGTTTCATCAGTTGCCTGGAGCATAAGCGAGGGCTCATAACTCCAGGGGCTATTAAACTTCCCAAATACATAACCTACAGAGGCTAAATAACGTCTTTGATTGGTAGATTCAAGCTCTGGAGTAAACATAGCACGCTGTCTGGGTAAAACATTCTTTACTGTGGCATGCGCCCAGAAATCCAGAAAATAATAAGACATACCGATATCTACATTGAAGTAATTATCAGTTTGACTTCCCCCTGAAATAATAGGATCAAAATCGGTTAAATCAAAGGCACTTTCATCTAGTGTATTCTGCATCACACCTACATTAACTCCAAACGAAAGCTGATTGAGATCTACATAGTTGCGAGAAAGCAGTAAATGGTAAGCAAAAGTCCCAAAAACCCCGCGCTGTGAAAAATTACCATTCTCATCTGAAAAGAGTATTGCGCCAAGGCCTACCTTCTCACCTACACGCCCATTTACAGAAGCTGTATAAAGATTTGGCGCATCTTCTACATCAAACCACTGTTGTCTTCCGGTAAGTCGTATTTGATTTGAATTTGCTGCTCCCGCCATCGAAGGGTGAAGTAAATAAAGATTCTCTGTGAGATAATCCCAGTACACAGGGATTCCTTCTTGTGCCCGGACTGATAAGCCCCATAAAAGCAGTAAAGTGAAAAGTAATTTTTTATTCAACATGAAGCTTATCAAAATATGCTGTTAGTGCTATTTACGCCTAACGTTGTAAATCTAAATAAATTATAACAGGCAAGCGAGTTAGCGTCACAAAAAAATACGCATCCCGCGTAAAATGGCTAAATTTGCATCAAAATTATTACTTATGAGCACTTTTGCAATCACTATAGAACCTACCTCGAATCCTGCAATCAAAAAGTTTCAGGCAAATAAGTTTTTGGTAGACCACAACAGCTATGAATTTCACAATATCGATGAGGCAAAAAATTCGCCAATCGCACAACAACTATTCTACCTTCCTTTTGTAAAAACCGTTTACATTTCTCAAAATTTTATCGCGGTTGAAAAGTATAATATTGTAGAATGGATAGATGTTCAGGACGAACTTGCCGGCCAACTTGAAAACTTCCTTAATGATAATGGCGTGGTAATTATCGATGATGCCAGTTCAAAAAAGATCCCGGTAACCGTTTATGCTGAAAGTACGCCAAACCCGGCAGTTTTAAAGTTTGTTACCAATAAGAAAATCGTAACGGAGATCTTAGAGTTTAAGAATATTGACGAGGCTAAAAACGCCCCGCTTGCATTACAGCTTTTCCACTTTCCTTTTGTAAAGGAAGTTTTTATGGATTCAAACTATGTGAGTATCCAAAAATATGAAGTTGCAGAGTGGGATTCTGTGTTTCAGGAAGTACGCGAGTTTATCAAAAACTGGATTGAAGACGGGAAAGAAATCATTTCTGAAAACTTCAAAAAAACTCCACAAGCGGTAGAAGCTGAAAAGGAGCAGGATTTTGAAAGTATGGATGATACTTCAAAAGAAATCGCAAACATTATTGAAGAATATGTAAAGCCTGCGGTTGCTAGCGATGGTGGAAATATTCTGTTTAAGAATTACGATCCAGAAACAAAGAATGTTCAGGTTGTTTTGCAAGGAGCTTGTAGTGGATGCCCTTCTTCAACTTTTACACTTAAAAATGGAATTGAAACGATGCTGAAAGAAATGCTGAAAGGTCGCATCAACAGCGTAGAGGCAATTAATGGTTAGTTAGATTAACAAATCATTAAAGCTAAACTGTTCAAATTATCGTAAATTGAGAAATCAACAAATTAAATAACCAAAATAGATAATTATGGCAGTTTTAAAAGTAATAGAAGTACTAGCAAGTTCAAACAAAAGTTGGGAACAAGCCACTGCAAATGCAGTTAAAGAAGCTTCAAAAACTATAAAGAATATTCGTTCGGTTTATGTGCATGAGCAAAGCGCTGTAGTAACCGGTGATACCGTTTCAGAATTTAGAGTAAATGTGAAAATCACTTTCGAAGTTAAATAGTTTTTATACTACTAAATACAAGCCGGTCTGGAAATCCAGACCGGCTTTTTTATTTTAAATAAACCACTATGACTTAAAACTATACTCAGCCTCCGCAACCTCTTATATAGGCTGAGAATTAACGTAATTTAAACAGTGTACTTTTTTATTTCTGATCGCTATCCAAGAACTTTGCAAAAAACTCATTTATATGGAATTTGACATCAATAGCTTAGAAGATTACGCCAACAAATTTGGTGAGAAAATTATAGACTTTTTACCCAGTCTTATAGGAGCAATCCTAACACTGGTAATTGGTTTTTGGATTATTAGAGTGATCAATAAACTGGTTAAAAAGTTTTTTGACAAAAAAGATTACGATCTCACCTTAGAAAAATTTATTGCAGACCTAATCAACTGGTCTTTAAAAATCCTTCTTTTTGTAGTTGTAATCACTCAGCTAGGTGTTGAATCTTCGTCATTAATTGCAGTGATAGGTGCTGCCGGTTTAGCAATTGGTTTAGCCTTACAGGGTTCATTAGCAAACTTTGCTGGTGGCGTCCTTATTCTACTTTTAAGACCTTTTAAAGTTGGTGATTGGATTTCTGCGCAGGGAGTAGACGGCTCGGTAAAAGAAATTTCAATTTTTAATACGCGATTAATCACTTTTGGAAATCAGGAGGCAATAATCCCTAACGGAAAACTTTCTAATGACAACATCATCAATTACACTTCTCAAGGAATTCGTCGAAATGCGCAAACCTGGGGAATTTCTTATGATAGTGATATCAAACTTGCCAAAGAAATTCTATTGAATCTGGTAAATGAGCAGGAAACCGTATTGCACGATCCACATCCAGAACCAATGATTGTAGTTACCGAACTTGCCGACAGCTCTGTTAATATGTCATTACGCTTCTGGGCAACCAATGATGATTACTGGGCTTTACACTGGTTTGTACTTGAAGAAGGTAAACGCAGACTTGAAGAACAAGGTATCGTGATCCCATTCCCGCAACGAGACGTTCACGTTTTCAACGAGAGCGGCGCAAGCTTCAGTGGAAAATAATAGCTATTTCTTAGTAGTAACGTAAAAGTCTTTCAGATAAAAAGGCTCGAAATAAGCGACATCAACGGTGTCGCTTATTTTATTTTTAGCTTCAGCTAGAATCACCATTTCCCGGGCTGAAGGCAATGCTTCCGTTTCAAAATGAGCGTTAGGATGCTTGATGAGATCCTTCAGCTTTGTTGCGCCATTACCGATAAACAACACACTGCCTTCCTCCAAATAGGATAAAAATGAATCTTCTTCAACTACCTGAGCTTCTATGCCGCGTATTTCCCCCAGCTGATTATCAAAAACGGTACTATAAACTTCCATACGACGCGCATCAAGTACCGGAATAACAAATGCGTATTCCTCTTTGGCCTGCATAGCCAAAGCTTTAAGGGTGTTAGTAGCTATTAAGGGAATATTTAGAGCAAAACACAACCCTTTTGCGGCACTTACACTTATGCGCAGACCCGTATAAGAACCCGGACCTTCACTTACAGCAACGGCATCAATATCTGTTTTAGAAACCTTAGCCTGCTCAAGTACTTCAGCAATATAGATATGTAAACGCTCAGCGTGTGAATAATTAAGCCCCATATCTTCTTTAAGGGACAAAATCTCACCGTCATTTGCCAGAGCTACAGAACAGTTGGTGGTTGTTGTTTCTAAACACAGGAGTAATGCCATAATCTAGTCTTCTTCTGAAGCACCAAATTTAGCATCTTTTTTCACCTCAACCTGATCGCCATCCTTAAGTAATTTGGTCACCGTGTTGTAAGGCCCTGTAATTACCGTTTCACCGGTTTTCAACCCAGTAGTAACTACAATGTCTGAATCATCCTGAATACCTGTTGTGATTCGTCTTAAAATAGCCTTATCGCCATCTTTTACGAACACAGCTTCGTATTGATTCTCACCAAAGGCGACATTAGTTTGAGTAGTATCACTTTTAATGACCACCGCACTAATAGGCACTGCGATCGCATTTTTTTCGCTCTTGGTAATAATATCAACTGTGGCAGTCATACCCGGTCTAAAAGGCGAATAACTTTCTGATCTACCTTCAAGCAAGTCTAAATACGATTCTTCAAGAATTCTAACCTTTACTTTAAAGTTGGTTACCTGATCTGCCGTAAGATTACTTTCCGCAGAGTTTGCGATTTCGGTTACTTCCCCTTTAAATGTTTTTTTCAAATAGGCATCAACTTCAACGCGGGTTGAATCACCAATATTGATTTTAACAATATCATTCTCGTTTACATCAACCTCAACCTCCATATTACCAAGGTCGGCAACGCGCATAATTTCGGTACCCGCCATTTGTTGAGTTCCTACCACACGTTCTCCCAGCTCGACATCAAGTCTAGAAATGGTTCCACTTATAGGTGCATAAATCGTAGTACGCGATAAATTGTCGCGAGACTGATTTACGTTTGCAGCAGCGCTCTGAACACTATAATAAGCAGATTTAACATTTGCCTGTGCTACTTCATAATCTGAAACCGATTGATCCCAGGCCGATTTTGAAATCACCCCCTTCTCATACAAGGTTTTATTACGATCGTAGTTAGCCTTAGCATTCTTTAAAGTTGCTTCTGCCTGGGAAAGACTTGCTCTAATATTTTGCAACGAAGCCTGTGCCTGCGTTAAAGCAGACTGAATCAAATCTGGATTGATTCGTACTAAAAGATCACCCTTTTCTACCTGCTGACCTTCAACTACCGGCAGTTCTATAATTTCACCAGAAACTTCAGAAGAAATTTTCACCTCAACCTCCGGCTGAATTTTACCGGTTGCCGCAACTGTTTCAACGACATCTTCCAGTGCAATTTCCTGCACTTCTACAGGCTTAAAATTGCCCGAATTGCCAAACCATCCTGCTTTTTTTGCACCAACCATTGCAATAACAAGCACTGCTAAACTACCAATAATTATAAGTAAAGTCTTTTTAGTCATTGTGTAAGGAATAAATCAAATGTTTTTAAAAATTAAAACTTTAATTGATCTACTGGGACTCCAAAATAAAGTTCTAATACCTTCAGTTTAAAAATATAATCGTACTTAGCCCGGTTAAGGTCTATTTGTGTATTGTCGTAGCGCTGTTTTGCCTGACTAAAATCAAATGCATTAATCAATCCCACATCGTAGCGATCTTTCGCATAAGAATAGGCCAGCTCCTGAGATTCAACCGCAGCTTCTGCAGCCTGAAAGGTTTTTAACGCCCCCTGAGCATCAAGATAGGCCTGATAAACATTAGACTCTAAATCAAGTTGAGCCTGTTCTAAATTAATCGCAGCGCGCTCTGCAGCTATCTTACTACGCTTCACATTGTTTCGCGCTTGAAATCCATTAAGTATAGGCACATTAAGTGACAAACCATAACCAATACCGTCATTCTGATACAATTGATCAAAAAATGGATCTGGTTTTGAAAGACTGGTAATAAAGTTTGGCGATTGACCAACCACCGATTGACCGGTAGCCTCTACTACACCAATCTGTTGTGTAATCGTAGGGTTATTTGGATCTATACTTTGAGAAAAAGAAGCGGCATCAGAATAACGCGTATCATACCCAAAGAAAGCGGAAAGCGTAGGCAACTGAGCACCCTTTGCGATCTGAACATCTTTCTCTGCGATATCCAGATTGTTTTCTGCTATTTTGATTTCGTAGCGCTCTTCTTTCGCAGCATTGGTAATCTGCTCTGGATTTAAGGCTAAAATTTCTTCTCCATAAATATTGAAATCACCTTCAGCAATATCAAAACTCTTATAATCACGGATGAGTAGTGTTTGAGCAAGACTGATAAGTGAAATCTGCACAGCATTTTCTGCAGCAGCTATATTTTGTAATTCGGTTGCATTCTGAGCCTGAACTTCTAGCAAATCTCCTCTAGGAGAAACACCGCCATCAACCAGCTCCTGCGTTTGACGAATCTGTCCTTTTGTAACTTCGTTTTGAGACTGAAGCACTTTAAGGTTTTCTTTATTTAAGATAACCTGAAGATATCCATTAGCAACAATAAGTGCGATATCATCTTCCAGCTTTTCCAGATTATATTGTGCTGCCAAGGCCGAAAATTTAGCTCGTTGTACCTGTCTAAAATTACGTAAGCCATCAAACAGGGTATAGCCTACATTCAATCTACCAGTTGCCGACAGGAATGTAGTTGTTTGTGCATTATTGGTAACCGGGTTAAAGCTCAAACCGGTATTTTCAGAAACACTAGCGCTACCATTTAATGAAGGTAAAAAGTTACCCGTCGCATCTAGTTTATCTAATTCTGCCGCTTCACGATCTAGTAAAGCCTGGCGAATTTGAATATTCTCATCAAGAGCACGCTGAATGCACTCTTGCAATGTCCATTTTTGCTGAGCAAAACCAGACACCCCTGTAAAAACCAAAAGAAAAATGAATAAATAATTCTTCATAACTGAAATTCTGTTTGATAAGTATTTGTTTTATCAGAAATGTTACAACTGATTTTAAATTGTCTTAAAAAGATTGAACAGGAACGATAGCATTCCATACTTTGATAGAATCTTCAGGGCTTATACCATCTAGTATTTCAACATAAATACCATCGCTAACACCAAGTTTCACATCTCTTCTCTCAAATTGCTGGTCACCAACCTCAATTTCTACAAATGGCTGTTGGGTTTTAGGATCATATTGAATAAGAGCTTCTTTTACGGCCAGCACATCCTCAGCCTTATCTAAAATAATCGAAGCGTTTGCGCTAAGACCTGCTCTAATAAAAGTAGAATCTATCTTTTCCAGCGTCCCCTTGATCTCAAATTGAATCGCACCGTTTTCGGCAATCCCTTTTGGAGCTATATAATCCAAAACAGCGTCAAAACTCGTATTCTCTATAGCGCCAACTGTAATTTCAAGCGGAAGGCCTTCTTTAATTTTACCAACTTCACTTTCATCGACCTTACCTTCAAAAATCATATCGCTCACATTTGCCAAAGAAGCAATGGTGGTACCGTCATTAAAGTTATTTGCTTCTATAACCTGATTACCTTCTTTTACCGGAATTTCAAGAATCATCCCGTCTATGGTTGCCTTAACCTGAGTGGTAGCAGCATTTCCTAAACCAGCCGTTGTCCCGGTACGCACAATATCGTAATTCTGCACTGCAGAATTTAAACTTACCTGTTGCTGTCTCCAGTCTTGCAAGGCACGGTCAAATTCCCTTTTACTGATATCAAATTCATTTGCAGAAATCACTCCACGCTCGTAAAGCGAATTTTGTCTTTCGAAAATACTTTTCTGATTTTCATAGGCCAGTTTTGCAGTTTCCAATTGATTCCGAGCACTCTGAATATTGTTTTTTGCACTTACCAACGAAGAAACATTGGGAACCACATCAATTTTTGCAATTAAGTCTCCCTGTTTCACAACCTGACCGGCTTCCACAAAAATTTCAGAAATAATTCCTGAAATATTGGGCTTGATCAATATCTCCTCATTTGGAACTATACTTCCTGTAGCAACTGTCTTTTTTATTATGGTTTGACGACTGGGTTTTTCGGTGGTGTAAACCACAGGATCTTGCTGATTTTTCTGGTAGAAATAATACAGAGAGCCTACAAATACAACACCTATAACAGCGAGTATGATGATAGTAGCAGATTTTTTCATAAAAAGATTCGTTTTTTGTTGATGTGTTATTCGTCGCGTAATGCGTCAATAGGTTTAACTTTTATAGCATTTTGAGCCGGAATGAATCCAGCCAAAAGACCTGAAGTAATAAGGATAAGTAAAGCGATCAGTATCGTTGATAATTCAACACTGGGATTGGCAAACATCTCGACGGGACCATTTGCATCGAGTATCATATTAAGCACATAAATAACCAAAGCTCCTAATGAAATCCCAGCCATACCCGAAATGAGTGTTAAAAACACCGATTCAGTTAAAATCTGACTGCGTATGGCCCACGGACTAGCCCCGAGTGCACGACGAATCCCTATTTCTTTGGTGCGCTCTTTTACCACAATAAGCATAATATTACTAATCCCGATTATACCCGACAAGAGCACTAGAATTCCCACAAAATAAGCTACTACTTTAAGGGCAATGAAAAGTCCGTCAACCTTTTGATATTGCTCATAAAGATCAAAATTACCAATGGCACGATCGTCTTCCGGATGTATGTTATGCCTAACTTTTAATAAATCAAAAACACGAGTTTTCAATTTGGTGATCGAATACCCATCTTTTGCGGTAATAGCCATCCAACCCACGCGATTACCCATGTTAAATGCCTGAGAAAAGGCAGTAAAAGGAACGTAAATCTGCTTTTGATTTTCTTCAGAATCTCCATTACTGGCAACCATCGCGTAGGTACCTACAACCATAAAGTTTACTCCATTAATCTTGATATAAGACCCAATAACTTCTTCATTTTTATCATAAAGCGCGCTACGCACTCCTTCTCCAATTACTGCAATTTTTCGCTTTGCTTCAATATCTCCATAATTGATAAAGCGACCGGATGTAATATTCATAGGTTGCTGTTCAATATATTCTGGATAATCACCATATACATTGAATGCTCCTGTATTTATACCGCGAACCACATTATTAGCTCCACCAAATCCGCCAAGTTGATTACGCGGAGAAATAAAGCGGAGTTCGGGAATATTTTGTCTGATTGCAGCAACATCATCCAGATCATAGCTAAATCGCCGACCTTTCGGAAGTCCTTTGTAGGGTTTTGAGATGGTCTGCGTCCACATAAACATGCTATTCGTAGCTATATTGCCAAAGTCCTTCTTAACCCCGTTTTCCAGACCTTTGCCTGCAGCGAGTAAAATCACAAGAATAAATATCCCCCAGAGCACGCCAAAAGCAGTCAGGGCTGTTCTAAACCAATTGCGGCTTAGGGCTTCAATAATCTCATCCCAACTGTCTTTACTAAACATAGATTCTGGTTATATTTTTTTATTCTTCGCGCAAGGCTGCAATTGGCTTTATACGAGCAGCTCTCCAGGCGGGTACAAAACCCGCTAAAGCTCCAGCTAAAACCAAAATAAAAACGGTTGTTATCGCGACATTAAAATTTACGGTTGGGTTACGTATATAGTCCATCTGTAGATTAGGACCTAGAATTTCCAGAAGTCCCATACTGAATAGAAGTCCGGTAAAACCGGCTAACGCCGTAACAAAAATTGACTCGTGTAAAATCATACTTATGATAGACCAGGGCTCTGCTCCTAAAGCCTTTCGAATTCCGATTTCTTTAGTTCGCTCTTTCACGATAATGAGCATAATATTGCTTACCCCAACCACACCTGCAATTATTGTAAATATGCCTACTACCCAGAAAAACAATTTAATCATTCCGATTAGGTCATAAAACCTCTTGGTATCTTCTAAGGTATTATTCACATTTATAGCGCTCGTATCTTCTGGAGCTACTAAATGCCGTTCTTTGAGGAAATTTAAAATTTCGTTTGAAAAACTTACAGACTGCGCCAGAGTTGCTTCAAAAGTCGCTTTTGGTTTTAGAGTAAATCCCAGGTTACGAACCTTATCGGCTCCACCAAAAACACGTTGTGATGTAGAAATTGGTACAAAAACACGGGTTTCCTCGCGCTCGCCACCGGGGTCACTATAAACTCCTACCACAAAAAAATTGATTCCGTTAATCTGAAGGAGCTTACCCAGTGCATCTTCTGTACCAAATAAATCCTGTTTTACCTTATTGCCAATTACAACGACCTTGGTTTTAGCTTCCTGGTCAGAATAATTGATGTAGCGCCCGCTTACAAGAGTTTCATTTTCAAGGAATTGATAATCCGGGTATACTCCTTCAACTCTATAACTACCCGATTCTTTTCCGTAGGTTAAAATACCGCTCCAAATACGATAAACAGCCGATTTGAACTCCAGGTTATCTTCATATTTTTCAATCAGATAATTGTAGTCGTCGTTTGTCATCTCTACAAAACGACCGGGATTAAGGCCTTTATACCCTACTGATGTCATCCCGGTATAAACTGAAATACGGTTTGTAGCATCGCGCTCAAACTCATGAGAAATCCCATTCTGCATCCCCTGTCCTAATGCCAAAAGAACAACAAGAATGAATATTCCCGAAGCTACAGATAGCCCCGTGAGAAAAGTACGGAGTTTATTTTTCCGAATAGTTTCAAATATTTCCTGCCATCTCTCGAGACTAAACATGTGCAGATGCCCTTACTTGATTAATACGCGTGTCGTCTATAATCAAACCATCTTTTAGGTTTACGATACGCTTGGTCATATGTGCAATATCATCTTCATGCGTTACCACAAGAATGGTTTTACCCTCATCATTTATTCCCTGAATAAGTTCCATCACCTCATAACTGGTTTTGGTATCTAAAGCACCTGTAGGCTCATCGGCGAGCAAAACTTTAGGATCAGACGCCAGAGCCCGGGCAATTGCCACACGCTGCTTTTGCCCTCCCGAAAGTTCGCTAGGCATATGATGTGCCCAGTTTGCAAGACCCACTTTTTCGAGATAAGACATTGCACGGTCTGTACGCTCAGCACGTTTCATTCCCTGATAATACAAAGGCATAGACACATTATCCAGGGCACTTTTATAATTGATAAGATTGAAGGATTGAAAGATGAAACCTAAAAATTTATTGCGGTATATAGCTGCAATTGTTTCGTTTAAATTCTTAATTGGAGTGCCATCGAGTGTGTAGGTACCTTCATCGGCTTCATCAAGCATACCCAAAATGTTAAGCAAGGTAGATTTTCCCGAACCGGAAGAGCCCATTATACTTACCAACTCGCCTTCTTCTACACTAAAATTAATTCCCTTTAAAACGTGCAGGGAATTTGAGCCCATAGTATAGGACTTATGAAGATCTTTAATAGTAATCATAGTGATGGCTTATATAATGGAATGAAAACGATAACGTAACCCCACCATATAGACTAGCAACAGCCATAAATGTTACAGATAAAGCTGAGTTTTTTTAACATTTCTTAACGCTCAACTGATGCGTCTCTGATTAGTATCTAAGAAGACTTTCTACGGCTGCGATAAATAAACCAGATAAGACCTCCCATTAAGAGATAGGGTATAGCTGCAAGATAAACAATACCATTATTAACACCTTCAGCCATGTTGTTGTCTGTTTCACTTTCTAGTACGGCGCGACACATCGCGCACTGAGCCTGTATTGCAAAGCTCACAGTAAAAAAAAGAAAAGTAAAAAACAGACGCTTTAGCATAACTATTTAAACAGGATAATACGGGAAAATCATAAAATAAACAACCACTCCAGTCACCGCAACATACAACCATAACGGGAACGTGATACGTGCTATTTTACGGTGCAGTTCAAATTTACCAAGCGTTGCTCTTACATATGTAATCAACACAAATGGGATGACACCTATTGAAAGTAGAATATGCGTGATTAAAATGAAATAATACACATATTTAAACATTCCCACAGCTGCATTTTCAGCATCTGAAATCACACCATCCAGGTTGGTATCTCCAAATTTGGTTGAATCTGAAGTTGCGTGATAAAGCACATACAGCACCAAAAATATTACTGAAAGAATAATACAAACTTTCATCAACTTTTCATGCAAACTGCGATTTCCTTTTTTGATCTGAATAACGGCAGTTATCAATAAGATTGCTGTGAGGGCATTGATCCCCGCATAAACCGGTGGCAAAAACCCAAGTCGTTCAACATTTGGAATACGCACCATAAATAATAATGCAACAGCTACCGGGATGGCAATTGAAAGTATAACAATCCATTTGTTATACATTTTTTCTTTTTTAGCAAGATCAGTCATTTAACTCTTGTTCTTATTCAGCAATTTATTAATGTCTTCAATAAGTATATCTATCTGCGAAGTCTCTTCACCTTCTGCAACTTCTGCTCCCTGTGGAATAAAACCGCGGTAATAGATAAGCGGATTTCCAAATTCATCCTTACGCGATCGTATAAAACCATTTTGATCTACCAGCGCAAATAAACCGGAATGTTGAAAGTTGCCTTCGATATTTGAGTTTTCCTGCGCAAGAAGATTGAAACCAACATTCGCCAGTTCATAAATCGTCTCGCGGTCTCCTGTCATCATATTCCAGTCGGGATCGGTAACACCGTAGCGATCTGCATACTCTTTTAAAACTTCTGAAGTATCGTGCTCAGGATCTATACTAAAACTGGCGATTCCAAAATCTGGATTGTCTTTAAATGTGTTCTGAATCAAAACCAAATTCTTGTTCATTGGGATACAAATGGTAGGACAACGCGTAAAGAAAAACTCCACAAGAAAAACCTTTCCCTTATAGGTTTCTTCGGTAATCGTATCATTATTTTGATTCACAAATTCAAAATGTGGCACTTTTCGATCCTTGCCATTGATATTGATATAAGACAATTCACCAGAATCTTCTTCTGTATCGAGTGTGACGACATTCATGCGGTCATTTTCTACCACATCTCCGCGCATTATTCGATCAATAATTTTAGGAATAACTATAAATCCAAAGATTAAAACGATTACAGCAATACCTATATAAGTTTTCTTTCTATTCATATGAACTAACGTTCTGCATTATTCTTTTTCAGCGCCAATCGATATTCAGCCAAAATGATTTTCACATCATCTTTCATCTTATTTGATAATTCTGCAATATCTGAACTGTCATAGCCGTATAAGGTTCCATAATCTTCATCATCATCCCGACCGCGCAAATTGCGATCTTTGTCTATGATAAAAATATACTGAGAGCCGCCATCTGCCATTTGATCATAAGGTGCTTTTATAGCATTAAAAACAGTATTGATTTCTTCCTGTGGAAGGCCTACGAAATACCAGTTTGAAATGTCGGTAAGGCGCCCCAATTCAGTCCTAACTTTCTCGAGAGCTTCAGAATCTACAGTTTCGGGAACGAGATACACAAATTGAAAATCATCAAACTCACGGAAAGGCTTAAATATCTTTTGATTGAGGTTAAACAGATCACCACCATCTCGTTCAATAGTGCTGCCCAAAAATCCCAATACGGTTATCTTATTCTGAAACTGTACTCCGGTTGAAGTTTTAAGTTCTGGCAGATCAGTTTGTAAAATAGGTAATTTAGCAAAGTTATGAATGCCAGAAGCAAAAAAGAGGTAAGCCACTATGGGCAGTATAAACAGAACACCTAAGACAACATATTTCTTCATAATTTAATCTTCTGAAGCACTCGTATTTAATGCCTTCTCTTGAGAATTAAGCAATCTTAAAATTGCTTTCACAAAGGTACATCACAGAATGTTTGCAATAAAACAAGACATAAAAAAAGACGACCTAAAGTCGTCTTTTAAATTCGTTTATTTTGGATTAAAAATCCCAGGCAACAAAACCTTCATGATACACATCAAAGATATAATCACCCTCTGTTAACAGTATAAATACCAGATAGCAAATAAGGAAAATCGCCGTCCAGACAACAGAACGTCTTAGACCTTTTGTCTCATGCTCCATATGCATAAACGCCCAGGTAATTAAATAAGCCTTGTAAAGCGTAAGGATTATAAATATCCAGTTAAGCAAATTCATTCTCAGGAAATCGGTCCCGATTAAAAATCCAGGTCTTACAATACCTAAAATTACTTCAACAATAGTTACTACAGACAGTATTCCAAATACCGTCCAGATTCTTTTGGTTGCAGAACCGTGATGTGCAGAATCGTGTGCCATTATATATGTTTTAAAATTTCCGCTTTGCGGAATACTATTTTAAGATTAAACCAGGTAAAAGAATGTAAATACAAATACCCAAACCAAGTCAACAAAGTGCCAGTAAAGACCTACTTTCTCAACCATTTCATAACTTCCTCTTCGCTCGTAAGTACCAAGTATCACATTGATAAAAATGATGATGTTAATGATAACTCCAGAGAATACGTGGAAACCGTGGAAACCAGTGATAAAGAAAAAGAAATCTGCAAAAAGTGGTGGGCCATACTCATTGTGAACCAGGTTAGCTCCTTCAACAACCTGCATACCATCGTTTTCTAATTTTGCAAGAGACTCTTCACGGGAAAGGATCGTTTTATGACCGCTCTCATCAATGATTTGAGTACGAACTAACAAATTTGGATTTGCTTTAAATCCTTCAATAACTTCAGCTAGTTGGTATTCTGGCATGCTGCTTTCAGACTCATACCATAAAGCCTCACTACGTGTAAGACGAGTTCTTTCTGTTGGAAGATCTACTGCAAAAGATTCGATCGCTACCTGCTCACCTTCAGCATTTACAAACTGAATGATTTTACCACCTTTAGTTTCTACAGCTCCATATTCACCAGAAATGAAGTTTGCCCACTCCCAGGCTTGAGAACCTACGAAAACAACACCACCAATAATGGTAAAGAACATATACCAAATCACTTTGTTCTTTTTCATCTGATGACCTGCATCTACAGCAAGAACCATAGTTACAGAAGAGAAAATAAGAATAAAGGTCATTAAAGCTACATAATACATAGGAGCATCAACACCATGTAAAAACGGGAAGTGCGTAAACACTTCATCGGCAATAGGCCAGGTATCGATAAATTTAAAACGGGAAAACCCGTATGCAGCAAGAAAGGCAGAAAATGTAAGCGCATCCGAAAGGATGAAAAACCACATCATCATTTTACCATAACTCGCTTTTAGAGGTTGTTCATCTCCGCCTCCCCAGATTTTGCCTTCTGTGCCAGTTTTAACAGCTGTAGCGTTCATATTTTAATATCAATTTATAAGCGTTGCAAAAATAGGTATTTTAAAAATGCTTTTCAAAGCAATAATCGGTATTTATAACCATTCAAAAAAAAGATTCTTTAAAGGTTTTTTAATAAACGTAGCCCTTAATCTAATGAATGATATCTTCTGCAAACATGAAAAACAAGAAAAGATAAATCCAAAGTATATCTACAAAATGCCAAAAGGTAGCTCCCAATTCTAAACCAAGAGTCTGACCATTAGCATATTTACCTCGTATTTGTTGTACTAATACAACCAGCAAGACAATGATGCCTGCAGCTACGTGCGCAACGTGACTAATCACAAATGCATAAATAAATGACGTTGTCACATTACTTTGACTTCCTGTAAAAAAATAACCCTGTTCTACAATTTCCCCAAAACCTTTAAACTGGAAAGCCACAAATGCAACACCCAAAACCGCTGTCACAACTAGCGCCAGAGTTCCTAACGTCTTGTTTTCTTTTTTAATTGCTCGTTTAGCAACGAGCATGCTCAGGCTGCTTAATATTATTACCAGTGTACTGATGTAAAATGCCTGTGGAAGTTCAAAATCGCGCAACCAGTCTTTACGCTCGCTACTTACTATATAAGCGCTGGTGAGTCCTCCAAACATCATTGAAAGACTTACAATCCCAAACCACAACATCATTTTTTTGGAACGTGCGATTTTAACCTGCTCTGATTGTGATGTATAATCCATTACCTTATAAATTTATCTGCTACGTAAATGATTTGTATTAGGGTGATATAACTTACACTAGAAAGCATAAGTCTTTTGGCGGTAAGGTTGTTTTTGAATTTGTATAATCGAAATGCATAATACAGTAAAACCAGACCTAACAATCCCACCAAAACTGCAGAAATTGGAGTAAGATATAGTCTGCCAGTAACTCCAAAAACCGGAATTAGCGAAACCAAAATGGTCCAGATAGTATACAGTATCACCTGAATTGCAGTACCGCGATCTCTCTCACCGGTAGGCAGCATAAAAAACCCACCCTTTTTATAGTCCTCATATAAAAACCAACCTATTGCCCAGAAATGCGGAAACTGCCAGAAAAACTGCAACATAAATAAAGTACCCGCTTCAATCCCAAAATCACCTGTTGCAGCTATCCATCCCATCATAAATGGTATAGCTCCTGGAAAGGCTCCTACAAAAACTGAAAGTGGTGTTTTTGTCTTTAATGGGGTGTAAACACACACATATAAAAAAATAGAAATTGCTCCAAAAACAGCTGTTATCGGGTTAATTATATAAAGTACAATTAGTCCCAAAATTGTAAAAGTGGTGGCAATAATAAAAGCAGTACGCTTAGTCATTCGACCAGCTGCCACCGGACGATTTTTGGTGCGATCCATTAAAGCGTCCAGATCCTTTTCAATAATCTGATTATAGGCATTAGAAGCTCCCACCATTAGATATCCACCAACAGCAAGAAGCAAAACAGTTAACCAGTCTATAGTATAAGCCCCAAGTAGATAGCCCGCCATGCTCGAAAAAACCACACTTATCGCGAGTCGCATCTTGGTGATTTCTTTAAAATCCTGCCAAACGGAAGGTGTCAAATTATGGGATTTTTTACGGCTCAAAAGCGTGTTTTAAAGGGCTTTAAAAAGTCGGGCAAAGATACCACACGCAAGGCATCTGCACAAATAAAGTGAGCCTTATAATTCACAGGTCATTTTAGTCGAAAAATTCACCCATCTTATCTACCTCAATCCCACAGCATCATAAACCTGCACTCGTTCCCACAAATGAGAAGCTTCTTCAATAAATTTTAAATGCACAGGCTCGTTTTGATACTTATCCTGAATTTCTTTAGATGGAAAGGTCAAGATGATTGAATAGGTCCAACTATTATCAACCACTTCTCTCGGTGTATTTGCAGGTGTCGCTATAAATTTAGTCTTCGCATATGCACTGGTATTTAAGAATCGCTTCAGCGCATCTTCAAATGCCGCGCGATCCTCGTCACTATCAGGATTGTTTAACCAGAAATACACTACGTGAGCAAAATTGGAATCAAATTCTAAATCAGACTTAGTAGTTTTCGATTCACAGGAACTAAATAGCGCTATCAATAGAACTACCCCCAGATTCTTAAGGATTTTTATTGTCATTTTTTAAATTTTAATAGTCAAAATACCAATTGAATAAATCGGTTCTAAAGCCAAAATTCACCCAAACCGTACGCTCAGCTAGATTAACCGGATCAAATTGCTCAATGCGATTATCTCTGTACAAAACAGATGTGTAAAGTTTCAGATTTGTGGAAGGGTTCAATAGGTAACCTACTTCAACATTTCCTAAAAAAGTATTCGCTCTGTTACCCTGCCCTATCTCGATGCCCAATTCACTTGGAATATTTTCATCATTTCCGTAGATACTTCCTCCATAATACACCTGATTAATATCACCAATCTCAAAACCACGTTCGCCGTAAATAACTTTAGCAGCTCCAAACCAGCGATCATTTCTATAACGCGCAATCGCGATAAGTTCTCTAAAATTAGCGCCCCATAAATGTGCCATCGACTGGTTATTATGACCGTAATTCAATTCAATCTCATTGTTTGAATAGACATAAGGACGCACCTGATTAAACTCAAACTGCAATTGAAGATTTTCTACATTGAAAGCATCATAATATTTAAAGCCCAGCTGAACTCCCTGCTTATTTTGGAAAGACTTATCGCTACTAAAAACTGCACCAGTTGAAAACTCATCTATAATTACCTGAGCATAGGCATTAAATCGATCACTAAATTTATATTTTCCACTCAACCCAATTAATGCATTACCTCCTCGCGAACCGGTGGAGAATTCAATTGCCCTGTAAAATATCACCGGATTCAGGTAATTCAGATCAAAGCCGCGATCGTTATCATTGGTCCAAATCACATTCTCAAAAAGTCCAATATTGAGACGCTTGGTAACATTTAAACTCAAATAATGATTAGCCATATATTTGGTTTTAAACGATCCATCAGCAACCACATCTGATCGTACATCACGTAAAGACATCCAGGTGTTGGTATATTTCAGCTTCCAGAATGATGTGTTTAACTTAAAAAATGGATACGGACTCACATTATCTGAAAGCAACAATGACCGATACCCATCTCCGATAAAATTCTTACCGTGACCAAACTGTAGGTTGAAATATTTATTGGGTGTGTATGACAAATAACCTTCGGCAACAGGATAATCAAAATCTCCCGAAGCCGCTTCAGCCGCAACACCCCTTCCAGGTACAATTGCAGGATTACCGCCATCTGGCCTTATAGACCGTGCAAAACGATTGAAATAACCAGCAAACGTGCCCTGACTTTCATATACAACGGTATAAAAATTCAGGTTTTTACCTAATCCACCCTGAAAAATTAGAGATCGCGTATTGTTATAAGTAAAACTATGTTCTTCGTTATCGTCAGTTTCAAACCCCAATTGAAGATCTGCAGCAGGA
>CAXPQP010000030.1:0-30944 GCA_964219495.1 Leeuwenhoekiella sp.
CCAACTATTCCAACGGTAACTCCGCTGGTAACAAATGACAATACACCAACAATCACGGGTACTGCAGATTCAGCAGATATGCTCACGGTGACTGTTGATGGTGTGACGTATACTGAAGGTGATGGAAATCTTACCGATAACGGCGACGACACCTGGACTTTGGTAATTCCAACTCCGCTTGCAGATGGCACGTATGATGTGATGGCAACCGCTACTGATGATATGGGAGATTCCAGTTCTGATGTAACTACAAACGAACTAACAGTTCAAACCAATATCGCGACAGGTGATCCAGAACAGATTTTCTGTGAATCAGATGCTGCTGTAGTAGGTGATATCATACTTGATCAGGAATCTGTTGTTTGGTATGATGCTGCAACAGGAGGTAATATGTTAAGTGAGAATACCTTACTGGAAAATGGCAAAACTTATTATGCTGCTCTAGTTTTAGATGGTAACGAAGTACAAGCCAGATATGCTGTACGAGTACTTATAACAGCAGCTATTACGCCGACAATTACGGCAGAATTTACTGCTCCCTGCTTGGGAACTGAAGTGACCTATACTACGCAGACTGGAATGAGCAATTACAATTGGGCTATCTCCAGCGGAGGTACTGTTATTGCTGGAGGAAGTGCTAACGATAACTTTATTATTGTGGTTTGGGATATCCCAGAAGCAGAGACCGTTTCTGTTAGTTATGATGCCAATGCTTCTTGTGTAATTGATACCCCAGCTGTACTTGAAGTAAATGCGGTTGCATGTTCTGATTTAACTATAACAAAAACTGTTGATAATCCTACACCAGTAATTGGAGAAACTGTAGTTTACACTATAACAGTTCAAAATAACGGATCTGTTACTGTAAGTCTTATCGAAGTAGAAGATAGATTACCTTCAGATCTTGAACTTGTAAGCTTTCAAACATCTACAGGTGTTTATGTGTCAGCTACAGGAATGTGGTCAATACCCGAGCTTCAAGCTAATGCAAGTGCCGTTCTTACGGTTTCCGCTAAGGTAAATGATGGTGAAGACTACCTCAATAGAGCGATTATAACTAATTCGTATCCATTAGATTTAGATCTAAATAACAATTTGGCTGAAGTGATGCTTAATCCAGATTGTCTAATGGTATTTAATGAGTTCTCTCCAAATGGTGATGGTATAAATGATCTATTCAAAATCCGTTGTATTGAGCAATATCCAATCAATACTTTAAAAGTCTATAACCGAATTGGACAACTGGTTTATTCTACTACCAATTATGAAAATAATTGGGATGGAAAAGCCAATGTTATAACCGGTTTTAATACTACCAAAGGCTTACCTAGTGGTACGTATTATTACGCACTTGAAATTAATGAGGGGCGTACACTTACCGGATGGTTATATATGGCTAACTAAAACTTCAAAAAAGCTGATATTATGATTATTAAAAATAAACTTATACTATTCTTATTGGTTGCAATGCTCAACGTGTTGTATAAGGTTTCTGCCCAGCAGAATCCAAATTATACTCAGTATATGTACAATACGATGACAATTAATCCAGCCTACGTAGGGTCTACAGATTATTTAAATATAACTGCAGATTACAAAGCTCAGCTTACGGGTATAGATGGTGCTCCAGAAACTAATAATGTGGGGATTGAAAGTCCGGTGACTTATAACCTGGGTCTTGGTGTGAATATCACCCGGGATGTACTTGGCCCTATTCAGGAATTAAAACTAGATGGTAATTTTTCATATTCCTTGCAATTAGGTGCAACTACCTATTTGGCATTTGGTTTAAAAGCTGGTTTTAGAGTTTTAAATGTTGACTTTACCAAAGGGGTTTACGATAATCAAAATGACCCCGCCTTTATGAACAATATTGATAATGAATTTTTAGGAATTCTTGGTGCGGGCACCTATCTATATACAGATAGATGGTATTTAGGATTGTCAACACCAAACTTCTTTTCTCAGGAATATTTTAATGAGGAGAATACTCAGGTAGAGACTGAAGAGATGAGTATCTTCTTGATAGGAGGATATATATTTGATATAAGCCCCAAGACCAAATTTAAACCTGCCGTTTTATTTGATTACGTTCAGGGAGCTCCTTTGCGTACCAACCTTTCCGGAAACTTTCTGCTTTACGAGCGACTTACTCTTGGCTTAGCGTATAGTATGGATGCATCAGTCGGTGCACTAGCCGGATTTCAAATTACAGATTCCATTTTTATAGGATATGCCTATGAGTATAATACTTCAGACTTTAATCAATACAACGACGGAAGTCATGAACTACTTATAAAATTCTCTCTGGCCCGCAAACGCGGAGCTACCTATTCGCCCAGATTCTTCTAACAATTTAGCTATGAAACAAACTACTATCTTAATAGTACTTATAACTTTCAGTTTTTCAGGCTTTAGCCAAAAGAAGCTGAAGGAGGCAGATGATCATTATGAACACTATGCCTATGCCGATGCAGCGCTAGCATATGAAAGTTATGTGCAAAGCACTGATGACGTTTCTCCTGAAACCTGGAGGCGTTTAGGATATACCTACTATAATTTAAAGGATTATGTGAATGCCCGGAAAGCCTATAGTAAATGGTATAATATTGATGATCCTGAAGAAGATATGCGTAAAAATTATTATTACTATGATACGCTTCGAAGATTAAAAGAATATACACTGGCCAGTCAATTGATAGAGAATTACTTCAATAAGTATAATCTTAGAAAGGAATTTATCAATTATGAAGAAGAGCAGGCTCGTTTCGAAGAATTGTTACAGTCAGATACACTTTACACCGTGACAGATTTACCTATCAATTCACAATATGCTGATTTTGCCGGCAGTTTTTATAAAGAAAATTTTGTGTTTACTTCTGCCCGTAATAAGGAAGATAACCGTATTTACGAGCGTAATAAAACCCCATACCTTTCTATTTTTAAAACCCCAAATCCTAATACTGATAGCGGAAAAGTGAGTCTCTTTAGTGAAGAACTAGAGACTCCTTTTCATGATGGTACTTCGACATTTACTGCTGACGGTCATTATATGTATTTCGCTTCCAGTTATCAGAGTGGTAATAAGAAAGTTTTTAGCAATGAAAAGCGCAATTATTTTAAAATTTATCGGGTTGATATGACCCAGAAAAAATTGAAAAAGGAACTTCTTGAATTTAATGGAGACGATTACTCTACAGGTCAACCCTATATAACACCAGATGGTAAAAAACTCTATTTTGCCTCAGATATGCCTGGGGGTTATGGTAAGGCAGATATCTACGTTTGTGATGTTTATGAGGATGGAACAACTTCAAAACCGCGCAATTTAGGTCCGGAAATTAATACGATTGTTGATGATTTCTTTCCATTTTTTAAAGATAACGTATTGTATTTCAGCTCTGCTGGTCACGTGGGTTATGGTGGCTTAGATAATTACAAATCGTATTACCAGGATGGTATTTTTGGTACCCCAATAAATTTAGGTCCGGTGATCAATACCAATGCCGATGATTTTGCATATGTAGAAGGAAAAACTCCAAATACTGGTTTTTTCTCATCAGACCGGGCAGATGGTCAGGGCGATGATGATATCTATGCATTTACCTACAATTTGGAGCAATGCGAGCAGTATATATCAGGAACTGTTTTTGATTTTGATACACAACAGCCACTTGCAAATGCACTGGTGACTGTTTATGTAAATGAAAATCAAAAGTCTTATGATGTACGTACTGCTGAAGATGGTACATATACTATAAAGGTGCTTTGTGAAACCGATTATTTTATCGAAGCCAGTAAAGCAGGATATAGTAAGGATGGATTAAATCTAAGCACAGATGTTTCTCCGGGAAGAAATATGACAATGCTCGATTTCAAAATCAAGGACCTTTCAGAAATCTTTACAACAGATGGTGATGTTGAGAAGATAAAAGTTGAACCCATTTATTTCGAATATTACCGCTATAATATAAACTCTACGGCTGCGATTCAATTACAAAAAGTTATTGATGTAATGAAAGCTTATCCTGAAATGGTCATAAAAATAGAATCCCATACTGATCAGCGAGGTACAGATTATTTCAATAAAGTTTTATCTACCAATCGTGCAGAATCAACCCGTGACTGGTTGATAAGTAATGGAATAAGTCCCGAGCGCATTGAAAGTGCCATTGGCTATGGGGAAAGTAGACCTATCAATATTTGCAATGAAGAAGGTACAGATTGTACCGAAGTACAATATTCAGAAAACAGGCGATCAGAATTTATAGTTATTAAACGTTAACTATTGTAATCTGAAATAATTAACATTTTTAGTTTCATTTAGGGGGAAAAGCCGGGTGCATATGTGCATTCGGCTTTTGTATTTTTACCAAACAGAAATGAGAAATATTTATCTTTTTTTTGTAGCCAAGATTGTTAAATAGCGATTGAAATGTTAAATTTTGAAAAAAATACGGAATCCCGTAAAAATTATTCCGAGACATTTTAGTTATTTGCTTTAACTGAATTGAAAAAGTTAGTCTAGTAAAAATTTTCAATTATTTGATTTCAAAAGGACGGCAGGTTTGAATCCTTAAATTAAATCAATTCGTAAGCTGTAGGGGGCGTATCGAATTTTTAATAAGGTGGATAATCTGCCTTTTTCATACAATTAAATCGCCGACCAAATCGTAAAAGCGATTAATAATATTATCATACCAACAACTCCTTGCAAAAAAGTCGCAAAGGTATGCGTACGATATGCTTCTTTTACGGTCATTTCTCCCATTTGACTTACTATCCAGAAATAGGAATCGTTAGCATGAGATACCGTTACCGACCCGGCTCCTATAGCAAGTATAGCCCAGACTTTTCCTGCTTCAGAATCTAATCCTAACGGACCTAATAATGGAAGCATTATTGAAGAAACAGTAATTAATGCAACAGTCGAAGATCCTTGTGCTGACTTAAGTACAGCGGCCAGTAAAAATGGGATGAGTAAACTTATTCCGGTATTAAATTCAATTGTAGAAAGGCCTTGAGTTAAATCTGCCTGTTGAATTATAGTGCCCAAAGCTCCACCCATAGCGGTAATAAATAGTATAGGAGCTGCCTGTCGAATGCCAGTCTCGATGACTTGTTTAAGAATTACTTGCTGTTTAAAACATAAATAAAATGCAGCAGCCACTCCAGCCAATAATGCTATTATAGGTTCGCCAAGAAATTCAAAAATCTCAATAATTAACCTACCTCTTTCAGAATTAAAAAGATAAGGGACTATTGCTGCAGCTGCCATCAAGATTATTGGTAAAGCGAGCGGGATTATCGCTAATCCAAATCCTGGATATTTCTTTGGATTTTCTTTAGGTTCAGTTTCTGAATTGGCTTCAATACTTTTTGTATCTGCTTTTCTATACAGGTAATATGCATAAATAGCCCCTATAAACATTAATACCAAAGCAAATAGTCCTCCAGCAACTAATAAAATGGAGATATTATTCAATTGTAGATTGGCTGCGGCAGCTAAAGGTCCGGGAGTTGGAGGGACCAACACATGTGCCGAGAATAAACCGGTCGATAATGCTATTGTAAGACCATTTCGTTTTAAGCGATTTCCCAGTGCAAGTTTTTTCGTGAGCGGAGCCAAAATAACAAATGCAGCATCACAAAATACCGGGATAGAAACCATATAGCCCAATCCACTTACCACAAAAGGTAAGGGTAGAACACTTAGTCGCTTGATGATGGTGTGGGCTATAACCTGTGTTGCATTGCTTAATTCGAGTGCAGATCCTATAAACGCACCAAATAATATAAGGAGACCTATACTCTGAAACATCGAACCAAATCCCTTTGATATTAATTGAGGTATTTCAATAATAGGAGTTTGCAAAAGGAGAGCCAGACCAATGGCACTGATGAGAAGAACAAAAAAGGGGTGCCACTTCAGATAGCTTGTCCCTAGAATTATCCATACAATTACCAGAGCTATAAAGAATAGATCTATTCCCATGTCATATATATGCGTTTATTGTAGAGGCCACTTTTTCTTGCAATAATGCAAAAGCATGCGATTTTGCATATTCTAGCGAAATAGCTCCTGTTTTAAGAGCAAATGCTGCTTTAAAGCCAGCTTTCCTAAGCGTAACTTCTGAAGCTGTAAGTCCGCCAGAGTAAAGCAATACCGGTTTTTGATGCCTTTCAGCTAATTCTGCAATTCTAAATGGCACCTTACCAAATTGACTTTGTTCATCGGTTCGACC
Organism: Leeuwenhoekiella sp.; assembly: GCA_964219495.1. Classification (GTDB taxonomy): domain Bacteria; phylum Bacteroidota; class Bacteroidia; order Flavobacteriales; family Flavobacteriaceae; genus Leeuwenhoekiella. Next base: position 6,246 of record CAXPQP010000030.1, read on the forward strand.
TTCTCCTGTAATAATAAGATCGGCCTGTTTAATCTTTTCGGTAATGTTCGTCAAATCGGCCAGGATATCAAATCCGTTTTTAAGTTCAGCATGTGTAAATGCTAGCATTCCTGCTGCAGTGCCACCAGCAGCACCAGCACCTTCAACAGTGATGATATGTTTTTTGGAATGTCGTTCAAGCAGATTGCCAAAATCCTGAGTAGCTTTTTCTAATAGTATAATTGTATCAGGATTAGCACCTTTTTGTTTAGCATAAATGTGAGCAGCCCCATTGGGCCCTGTAAGTGGATTGCTCACATCGCAGGCAACTGTAAATGTCGTTTGCTCTAATTGCGGTAATAATTCACGTGTGTCAATTTTCACACAGGATTGTAATGCTAAACCACAGGCTTTTAGCTCACTTTCGTTTATATCAAATAATTTCCCACCTAAAGCGGTGAAAATTCCGGAAGCGACGTCGTGAGTAGCACTTCCTCCGATACCTAGAATAATTGATCGTTTTCCGGCTTCAATTGCATGTTTGATTTGAAGTCCTGTACCAAATGTAGAGGTGTATAGCGGATTTTGTTCTTGTGGTTTGAGAAGAGCTAATCCCGAAGCCTGTGAAAGTTCAATCCAAACGGTGTCTGAGTTTGTAAAATCAAAATACGGTGCGACAAGAGTTCTTCCCAGTGGATCTTGAGCTTTTACTTGTATAGTTTTACCAAGATTTAGAGTTTCTAAAACTTCAAACGCTCCTTCACCACCATCCGAAAAGGGAAGAAGTGAGCAGTTGGCTTCGGGAATTGCTTCCTGAACTCCAAGTGCCATTGCCTCAGCAACCTGTTTAGCACTTAAACTTTCTTTATACGAATCTGGAGCAATGAGAACATTCACTTCAAAAGAATTTAAGAATTAGTAAGTTAATCTTTAAAAACTTAATCAGGAAATGAAAGGTACTTTGCGACTTTTAGTTCGTTGATATTAGTGCCTTGAGGTTTGCTATTGTTTCGGTAGGGTTTTCGGCTTTAAAGACAAAGCTTCCTGCTACTAAAACATCTGCTCCGCAATTGATTAGTTCAACCGCATTTTTATCTGTAACACCTCCATCAATTTCGATGAGTGTTCGAGCATTATGGGTTATGATAAGCTCTTTAAGTGCTCTTATTTTTCGGTAGGTATTTTCAATAAAGCTTTGACCTCCAAAACCTGGGTTTACACTCATAATAATAACAATATCAATATCGGCTATTATATCTTTCAATAATTCAACAGGAGTATGCGGGTTTAATGCAACACCTGCTTTCATCCCGGCATCTTTTATAGCTTGAAGTGTTCTGTGAAGGTGGGTGCAGGCTTCATAATGAACGGTGAGGTGCGTTGCTCCTAGATCTGCAAAAGTTTGAATGTATTTATCGGGATTGACAATCATTAGATGTACATCAATTACTTTAGTAGCGTGCTTGGTAATCGCCTGAACAACCGGCATTCCAAAAGAGATATTCGGAACGAAAACTCCATCCATAATATCAACGTGAAACCAATCTGCTTCACTAGCATTTACCATGTTTATATCGCGTTCCAGATTTGCAAAATCAGCTGCCAGTAGGGAAGGGGCCAGGTAATTGGTTTTCATAGGAGATATTTTATAATAGGTGAAAATTAATTTTGAGTTTATAATTGAAATTATTCACACTTCAAATGTCTCAAAATTCTAAAGCAATTTAAGATAATCTGCAAAGAGCTCTAAGACTTTAAGTCAAATATAGGAGTAAAGTTTAAGCATAGAGAATAGGAAAAACTAATAAAACTTATCGAATTCATCAGGTTTATAGATGAGTTCAATAAATTGAAAGGGAGAGTCTAAGATTTCCTTAGTGTGATTTATGTTTCTGATAATGAAGGTGTTTAGAAATAAAAATCCCCGGTAATCAGCCGGGGATTCATTCATCAATCAAAAAACGAACAGTTATGATGAACTGTTGTTGCGTTAAATATTTTTCATTTGGGATTGAAGCAATTTAAAAAAAATCCTGCTTATCTCCTTACTTTTAACGAATTCTTGTTATTCTGAGCTTATCCTAAGTATGTTTTTAGAATTTTACTACGAGAAGTGTGCTTCAAACGACGAATCGCTTTTTCTTTAATTTGACGTACACGTTCGCGAGTAAGTTCAAAGGTTTCCCCTATTTCTTCAAGAGTCATAGGCTGTTGATTTCCTAGTCCAAAATAAAGACGAACAACATCTGCTTCACGTGGGGTGAGAGTTTCCAATGCACGTTCAATTTCAGTACGTAAAGATTCAGTGATCAGTTCGCGATCTGGGTTTGGTGACTCGCCAGAACGTAATACATCATAAAGGTTAGAATCTTCTCCGTCAATAAGAGGAGCATCCATACTTACGTGTCTCCCGGCATTTTTCAATGACTCTTTAACGTCGTTGATAGTCATATCAAGCTCTTTCGCAATTTCCTCAGGGCTAGGAGGTCTTTGGTTAGCCTGCTCTAAAAATGCATAAGTCTTATTGATCTTATTGATCGAACCAATTTTGTTAAGCGGTAAACGTACAATACGTGATTGCTCTGCTAATGCCTGAAGGATAGATTGTCTAATCCACCATACAGCATACGAGATAAATTTGAAACCACGGGTTTCATCAAATCGTCTTGCAGCTTTAATTAAACCCAGGTTACCTTCATTAATAAGGTCTGGTAATGTTAAGCCCTGGTTTTGATATTGCTTGGCAACCGAAACCACAAAACGTAAATTGGCTTTGGTTAATTTTTCTAATGCGCGCTGATCACCAGCTTTAATACGCTGAGCTAGTTCTACCTCGTCCTCAGCGGTGATAAGATCTACCTTTCCAATTTCTTGAAGGTATTTGTCTAAAGATGCGGTTTCTCTGTTGGTAACCTGTTTAGTAATCTTAAGTTGTCTCATTGACGTTTACGTATTAGTTGTGCTTTTATACCCATTATACGTAGAGAGCTCTCAAAAGGTTACAGGAGAAGTGATTTTTTTTTAGAAAAATTTAACAAGAGGTGCTTGGAATTTTTGGATCAACTTGTATTTTGTTGATAATCAGTGCATTTTTTGACCTATCGTCCTTTGGTTTTAAGTTCGATAAGTTTCATATTTACTTCTGTAAGTGCATGTGTATATAGACCTTCAAATGCTTTTAGGTGTTTATTTGCTTCTGTTAACGTAGAAGGATCTTTGATTAGGCTTTCAATTTGTTGTAGATGATATCCGTGTTTGGTCATTCCCAGATTCATAAAACTGGATTTCATTTTATGAGCTGTGGTACTGGCTTGCAAATAATATTCACGTTCTACACATTGACGTAAACTTCGTAGGTCGTCTGGAGTTTCCTGGATAAAGACTTCAAGTAATGAAATAACAAACTCTTTGTCATTGTCAAAAATCTCCAGCAAATGTGCTAAATCTAGAGATGAAGGTTTTTTTTCTATTTCAGATTTTGTTTCTGCCTGTTTTGACTCAGTCGTGTCATTGTGGTTGATGTCATTAACTAACCAAAATAAAACTTCTTTTAGCGCTTCTTCTTTTAATGGCTTTGTAAGATAAAAATCAATTCCCGCATTGATCGCTTTTTTTCGCGACTCAGGAAAAACGTCTGCAGTGCAGGCTACAATAGGTACTTTTTTGATAGCATCTTTATTAGATTGTCTAATATGCGAAATGGCCTCTAGACCATTCATTATAGGCATATGCATATCCATTAAAATTAGGTCATACTCGGTTTTACCACTCTGATGAATTTGTACAGCCTCTGCACCGTTATTGGCGATATCAGCTTGAACTCCCATATTTTTTAAGAGTTGCTTGATGTAAAATTGATTCATTTTATTGTCTTCAGCGACCAGAATTTTAAGACCCTTTAATGACTTTTCTTTCGAGCCGTTTTGTAGATGGTCACTTTGAATTTTTTTAAGCTTACTCTTTCCTAAACTTATAGTAAAGTAAAATTCTGAACCTTTACCTAATTCACTTTTAGCTCGGAGTTCTCCTTTTTTTAAGTTTATAAGTTCTTTGGTAATAGCGAGACCTAAACCTGTTCCATTTATTTTTGCATTTTCCCGACTTTGAACCTGGTAAAAACTATCAAAAATGTTTTTAATTTTTTCTGAAGGAATACCAATCCCGGTGTCTTTAACTTTAAAATTCAATCGGATCTCATCTTCTGTTTCTCCCTCTATACTAACTTGTAGGTCGATTGAACCTTCATTTGTAAATTTTATGGCATTGCCTATCAAATTGGTCAATATCTGATTTAGTCTATACTGATCTCCAACTACCATTTCTGGTACAGCTTCACTAATCGTCGCTGTAAGTTCTAATCCTTTTTTTTGAGCCTTAATTTCAAATCCATTTGCCAGATTTCTTAATACTTCGCGCAGATTAAAATCCAAAGCCTGAAGTGTTAGTTTTCCGGCTTCTATTTTAGAGAAATCAAGAATATCATTTACTATTGATAGCAGGTTTTTTGCTGAAAATGAGATGCCATCGATGTTTTTTTTAAGGATTTCCGGATCTTTTATTCCGGATTTGCTTATTATTTCTGAAAGCCCCAAAATCACATTTAAAGGAGTGCGTATCTCGTGGCTCATGTTGGAGAGAAACGTAGATTTTGCCTCTGCTGCTTTTTCTGCACTTATTCGAGCTTTTAAAGTATCCTGTCGTTTTGAAATATTACGCAGCAATACTGTAAAACTTTCTACAGGACTTGAATAATTATTGCTCGTAGAGACTTCATAAGTCTCTTTCTTCCCGGCTCTATTTATCAAATCGATCTCAATACGACGTCCTATGACACTTTTTTTTGTATTGGCATAGAGGTGGGTAATATCTTGTTTAATGGTTTGAGAGACATACTCTGGAAATAAATCAAAAATATTTTTATTTAAAATCTCTGATTTTGACAATCCAAATATTCTCGCTCCTCGGGAATTGCATTCTAAAATGTTCCCGTTTTCATCAAAGAGAATGTAGCCATCGAGAATGTTTTCTAAAACGTCATTTTGACCACTTATAGCCAAATTATCTACTGGCTTTAATGGAATATCTGCGCGTTCTTCAGTACTTCCCAGAAATTGTATTGAAGCAGAGTTGGTTTCCTCCAAAAGAGATGCATATAGCTGGGGAACAACATCAGCAATACAGGCAACAGTATCAATTCCGTCAAAATATTTAATAAAATCACTTTGAGTTTCTGAAAATGCAAGATCTACAAAGTCCTGTCCAAAGGCAGAGCCATATTCCTTGTGAATGCTAATGGAGTCTTCTTTTAAACGTCGAAAACAGTTGATCTGTTCAACAAGCGTTTTGCCTGAAGCATCCTCTTTCAGTCTCTGTTCTAATTGATCTATTCGCGAATTTGTTGACCCGTTGTCCAAATCTTCATCTCTAAACTTTTTCAAAATTACTAGAAGATAGAGTTGTACAAGACTAATCTCCTGAGCCTTGCCAGATCGATACAAAGGGATAAAAGCATCAGAAGTTGCTACCTCACTATATTTATTCTTAATATCCTGTCTAAGTTTATCTTCAGAAGTTATATAGCGCGCATCGTATGCGATAAGATATCGCTCTATTTCAAGATAAAATTGGAGATTACAGAGATTTGTAAGATAGCTTTCTTCAGGATACTGAAAGTTTTCAATTTTTGATTTTAGAATTGTCAGCCGGGCACTTTCGGTTCCTAAGTTTAGGAGGTAGTCTAAAAAGCCAGGTTTTTGTTTTTCCCCAGAAAAATCCTGATTTATACTTTTAACCCTGTGGTTAAATAAGCGATCTATAAATGTACTCATTGAAGTTTGGGGAAAATTCTACTACAGTAAAAATAGTCTTTTTAACGGTTGAAACAACATTTGTTAAACAAGATTGAATCTCTAAATATTTGCGGATAAGTGTATTATGATTGATAATGTTTTTTTTTAAACACAAAAAGAGCCTAAATACATTAGGCTCTTTTTTGAATTGAATAGATATCAGAAGTATTATATATCTGATGTATTTTTATTAATTATACTCTTACATGTCCATTTCCATAAACATAATACTTGTTTGTAACAAGTTGTTTAAGACCAAGCGGACCTCTATGGTGTAATTTATCGGTACTGATTGCTAGCTCTGCCCCAACGCCCATTTGTCCACCATCTGTAAAGCGTGTTGAGGCATTATGATATACTGCAGCAGTATCTATATTTTCCATAAATACCTGTGCTACACTAGCATTCTCTGTAAGAATTGCACTAGAATGACCCCCACTATAGGTATTGATCTTATTCATAGCTTCATCCATAGAATCAACTGCACCAAGAACAATTTTCATCGCTAAAAACTCTTCATACCAGGTATCTTCATTTGGTATTTCAGCATTTGAAGAAAGTACTTCTTTAGACTTGGAATCGGCTAAAACCTCTACGCCTTTAGCTTCCAGAATATCTCTAAGTTCTGCGATTCGAGATTCATAATTTGGTAAATTTTTATCTACCAAAACTTTATCCAAAGCATTACATCCTGAAATCTTATCTGTCTTAGCATTAATAATTACTTCAACGGTCTTTTTCCATTCGGCTTCCGGATGTATGTATAAGAAATTATTTCCTCTGCCACTTACAAGCACAGCACACTGTGCGTGTTGTTTTACAAAAGCAATAAGTCTTTCGCCACCACGCGGTACAATTAAGTCTAAAGGTTGATCGGGATTTCTCAGAAATTCCTGAGTTTCTTCACGATTAAGCTGAAGCATGGTAATCCAGTCTTCATCAAGACCATTTTCTCGAAGTGCTTGTTTCCAGCAATCAACTAATACCACATTACTATGATAAGCTTCTTTACCACCTTTAAGCAAAATTTTATTATTTGCTTTAAAGGCTAAAACGGCTGCTTCAATGGTGACATCAGGTCTAGATTCATATATGATAAGAATAGTTCCAAAAGGAGCTGTCTTATTGATAATATTTAAACCACTATCTAGCGTGACATTTGAAATTTCCTGACTTACAGGATCGTCCTGATTACGAACTTCCTGTATTGCCTGAATCATACCCTGAATCTTTTTATCATTAACAACCAGGCGGTCATATAGAGCCTGATCGTCACGATTAAAAGCTTCAAGATCTTTTTTATTTGCTTCTAATATTTCTGATCTGCGCTTGTCTATAATCGAAATCATAGAGTCAAGCACTTTATTTTTTATATCTGTATTTAATAATTGCATTCTATCTGTTTTTTCTGTTGAACTTAAGCAGTAGGATTTATAGAGACTCTGAAAATTTAGTTCCGATCTCTTTACCTTCTAATAAGTCGACAATTACATTTGGTCGTTTACCATTTGCGATGTAGCAGGTAATATTTTTACGAGCGGTTTCTTTAGCTATTTTCAATTTCGACTTCATTCCGCCACGGCCTTCACCTTCAGCTTTTCGACTTTCCTGAACGTATTTTTCAACATTTTGCTCAGGGTGTACCGTATTTATTTTTTCTGTATCATCATCATCGGGATGACCAGTATACAGTCCATCTGTATCTGTTAGGAGAATTAGAGCATCAGCATCGATTAATTCTGCTACTAAACTTGCCAACTCATCATTATCGGTAAACATCGACATGGTAAGTGATACCGCATCATCTTCATTTGCAATAGGAACAATACCTTCGTTTAATAAACCTTCATAGCAGTTTATCATGTTTTCCCGATGCTTACCAGGAGCAAAATCTCTTTTAGTTGCTAATAGCTGCGCGCAATGCATACCAAAGCTGTTAAACAGCGTGTAATAGTGGCGCATCATACGCGGTTGACCAACCGAAGAAAAAATCTGTCTTCTTGTTGAAGGATCTTCATAACTGCATTCTCCCAAAACTTCTTTACCTGCAATTGCTGAACCTGAAGATACCAGCACTGGCTGATAGCCTTTCTCATATAGTTCTGCAATTTGACGTACAAGTTCGTGAAGTACGGGACCAACAATTCTGTTGTTCCTGTTTGTCATTACGTTAGTTCCTACTTTTATAACTACGCGTTTTCTTTTCTTCATTTTATTTTTCTTTACCGAGTTCTGTTGCACGGTTAAATGCTGCATAAGCAGCTTCTTTAATTAATTCTTTTACATTGTTATCTTCCATAGAATCTAAAGCGGCACGTGTTGTACCTCCTTTAGAAGCTACGCGATCCATCCAGGTTTCTGGTGATAGGTCAGAGTCATTAAATAATGCAACTGCACCTTCGAATGTTTGTGAAACTAAAACTTTAGAGTCATTGCTACTGAATCCCATTTTCAAAGCTGCTTCAAGCATAGATTGCATGAAATAAAAAATGTAAGCTGGTCCACTACCAGAAATACCAGTTGAGGCATCAATAAAATTCTCTGTTTCTACGTGGATAGAAGCACCTGTTGTATCGAGTAAGCTACGTACCGTCAATAATTCAATACGACTTACTTCTTTTGATTCTGTAAACGAAGTAACTCCTTTACCCACTTTTGCTGGGAGATTTGGCATGGTGCGTATTACTTTTTTAATACCAAGACCATTCTGAATAGTCTCTATAGTTACACCGGCCATAAGAGAAACAAATACTTGTTCCTCATTTATATAAGGTTTGATAGAATCAAATAAGGATTCTTTATGGTATGGCTTTACAGCCAAAAAGATAACATCAGCCTGAGGTACACATTCTTCAACACTATCAAATGCATTGAATTGAGCCATTGTAGATAAAGCTTCTGTTTTTTGTGGGGAGACATCGTAAATCATTAATTTACGTTTTCCAAGAAAAGGCGATGTTGCCATTCCCTCTGCATAGGTAAGACCCATGTTGCCTGCACCCAATACTAATACTTTCATTAGATAAGTTTTTATTAATTAGTTCGCTCTATTTAGTGCAAGGACCATACGAGAGTCTGGAAAATAGCTAACATGCTCATTATCTGAAAAATTATCGGCTGTTGTTGTAGCTATAGTGTAGGCTAAGCCTGCTTTGCTAAGTATATGTTAAAAATAGGATTGAAAAATCAAATTTCCATTTTGGCAGGTTTACTGACAAATCCTGTAGTTCTGTCAGGATTTTGTATGTAATAGTTGATTATTCAATACTATCGATAATTGATTGATATAATTTAAAACTATAACGTTCTGATTTTTAAAAACCTATAAAACAAAAAAAGGAGCCCATTTGGACTCCTTTTAATAATTCAGATTAGAAGAAATTAATCTCTTCTACGATCTTTATTGCGATTATTATCTCTACCGCCGCCACGGTTGTCACGACCGCCTCGATCTTTGTTGTCGGTACGTGGAGCACGTTCTTTATAGCCTTCTGGCTTTTCAAGCAATGCCTTACGAGAAACTTTCTCTTTCTTGGTTCTTGAATCGATACCGAAATATTTCACCTCAAACTCGTCTCCCATATTAACCACGTCACTTACATTTTCAGTACGTTCCCAGGCTAATTCAGATACGTGAAGTAATACTTCATTACCCGGTGCATCAAGATATTCTACAACTGCACCAAAATCAAGCATCTTGATCACTCTTACTTTATAAGACTCGCCAACTTTTGGCTTAAAAGTGATTGAGTCAATCTTGGCAAGTACTGCATTGATACCTTCAGTACCAGTACCTAGAATTTCAACAATACCTTCTTCAGTAACAGGGTCTTCATTGATTACAATTGTAGTATTGGTCTCTTTTTGTAATTCCTGAATAACTTTACCTCCTGGGCCAATAAGCGCACCAATATATTCATTAGCGATGCGGGTAGTAACCATTTTAGGAGCGTAGTCTTTCACATCCTCACGAGGTTCTGAAATCGTATCGGTAAGTTTTTCTAGGATATGTAAACGACCATCTCGTGCCTGCTTTAAAGCCTTTACAAGAATTTCATAAGAAAGGCCTTTTACCTTGATATCCATCTGGCAAGCCGTAATACCATCTGCAGTACCGGTTACTTTGAAGTCCATATCTCCCAAGTGATCTTCATCACCTAAAATATCAGAAAGAACTGCATATTTACCGCTGTCTCCATCAGAAATAAGACCCATAGCAATACCAGAAACTGGTTTTTTAAGCTGAACACCAGCATCCATAAGTGCCATTGTGCCCGCACATACAGTTGCCATAGATGAAGAACCATTAGATTCTAATACTTCTGAAACTACACGAACAGTATAAGGGCAGTCTGCAGGAACCATGCCTTTTAATGCACGTTGTGCCAGGTTACCGTGACCTACCTCACGACGGGAAGTACCACGAATTGGGCGAGCTTCTCCGGTTGAGAAAGGAGGGAAGTTGTAGTGTAAATAAAATTTTTCTTCTCCTTCATAAGATGGCATATCAATTTGGTTAGCTTCTCTTGAGGTACCCAAAGTAACTGTTGCCAGTGCCTGAGTTTCTCCACGGGTAAAGATTGAAGAACCATGTACAGATGGTAAATAATCTACTTCACACCAAATTGGGCGAATCTCGGTAGTCTTACGACCATCAAGACGAAGACCTTCATTAAGTGTAAGATCTCGTACTGCAGCTTTCTCAGCTTTGTAGAAATATTTTGAAACTAAAGAGCCATAATCCTCTAATTCTTCTTCAGAGAAAGTAGCGGTAATTTCTTCTTTAATTTGTTGGAAAGCAGCACTACGCTCGTGTTTCGCAGAACCAGCTCTGGCAACTTCATATACTTTGTCGTATACCAAATCACGCACCTTTTTCTCAAGATCTGCATCTTCACGTTCTGGCTCGTACTCACGAGTTTCTTTTTTACCGAATGCTTCAGCAAGGCGTACCTGTGCAGCACACTGTACTTTAATAGCTTCGTGAGCGGCTTTGATTGCCTCCGTCATTTCTTCTTCAGAAATCTCGTTCATCTCACCTTCAACCATCATTACAGAATCTTCTGAAGCTCCGATTACCATATCGATATCAGATTCTTCCAGCTGCTGGCGAGATGGGTTGATGATGATCTCGCCATTGATACGACCTACGCGAACTTCAGAAATTGGGCATTCAAATGGAATGTCTGATAACTGAATTGCAGCTGAAGCAGCAAGACCTGCCATAGCATCTGGCATAACCTCATCATCGTGAGACATTAACTGAATCATCACCTGAGTTTCGGCGTGATAATCTTTTGGGAATAACGGTCTAAGTACACGGTCTACAAGACGCATAGTTAATACTTCACCATCACTTGGGCGCGCTTCTCTCTTGAAAAAACCGCCTGGATAACGACCTGCAGCAGCAAATTTCTCACGGTAGTCTACTGTTAATGGGAGAAAATCTACATCGCTTTGTTGGTAGTTTGAAACTACTGTACATAGCAACATACATTTACCCGACTGTACTACTACAGAACCGTGAGCTTGCTTTGCAAGTTTTCCTGTTTCGATAGATATTTCTCTACCGTCACCAAGGTCAATGACCTCTTTAAAAGTCTTTGGAATCATAATTTGATTTTTCATCTGCATCTTTATAAAGATGCGGTTAAACATAAGCTGTTAACCATCAAGGTTAAGAGCAAGGTCTGTTGTGTTGTGTGTAGTGTTTGACCAATGAAAAACCTAAGAATAGCTTTCTTTGCCCTTGCGGGACTTTGTATTGCTGTTTAAGCAACGTAAGTATAAGGAAATATACTTTAAGTAAAAACTAAAAGGGGCTGTAAAAACAGCCCCTTTTTGAGAATTATTTTCTTAAACCTAATTCTTTAACGATAGCACGATATCTGTTAATATCCTTCTTGGTTAAATAATCAAGTAAAGCTCTACGCTTACCTACTAACTTTACCAATGAACGCTCCGTGTTAAAATCTTTACGGTTGTTTTTTAAATGCTCAGTTAAGTGGTTGATGCGGAATGTGAATAACGCAATCTGTCCTTCAGCAGAACCGGTATCATTTTTACCTTTTCCGTAAGTGCTGAAAATTTCATCTTTCTTTTCTTGTGTAAGATACATGCCAATATTGTTTAAATAGTTTTTATGTATAACGGGCTTTTCCCGTTGAGCCGGCAAAGATACAATTAATTTTGAGATGTTAAGCGATTTTTTGCTTTTTCAAAATTAGGTGAATCTAAGTCGGTTTAATTTCTAACTGGTTGATTTAGAATTAGATCTAAATACAGATTTATTTTAGCCTTAAGTTCTTTACGGTGAGCTATAAAATCAAGGAAACCGTGTTCTTTTAAAAACTCAGCAGTTTGAAAATCTTCGGGTAATTCCTGACCTGTTGTATCACGCACCACACGTGGACCTGCAAAACCTATAAGTGCACCCGGTTCTGATATGTTGATGTCACCAAGCATTGCGAAGGATGCTGTTGTACCTCCCGTTGTAGGATCGGTACAAAGAGAGATATACGGTATTTGTGCATCTGCCAATTGCGCAAGTTTTGCTGATGTTTTAGCAAGCTGCATAAGTGATAATGCTGCTTCCATCATACGAGCACCACCAGATTTTGAAATGATAAGTAGTGGCACGTTGTTTTTTAATGAATAATCTGCAGCACGAGCGATTTTCTCACCTACAACAGATCCCATCGAACCTCCAATGAATTTAAAATCCATCGCAGCAACAACCAGATCTTTGCCCATACTTTTCCCTACCGCTGTACGCACTGCATCTTTAAGACCAGTTTTATTTTCTGCATCCTTTAGACGATCTACGTACTTTTTAGTGTCTTCAAAATTCAATGGATCTTTTGATGAGAGGCCTTTATCCAGTTCTTTATATTTACCTTCATCAAATAGGATTGAAAAATATTCTTCACTACCTATACGTACGTGGTAATCATCTTCTGGACTTACATAGAAGTTTTTTGCAAGCTCGTCTGAATCAATAATTTTTCCCGTTGGGGATTTGTACCAAAGACCTTTAGGGACGTCTTTTTTATTTTCGGTAGCTGTTTGAATTCCTTTTTCTTTCCGTTTAAACCAAGCCATAAATTTGTGCTTTTAAATGTGTAAGCCTTGAGTTTATCTACTTTATACCGTAGATGTTAAGGGTGAAAAACCCCGGAATTAAAATTCCGAGGTTTTTAGAATTTGCTTTTCGCAGAGCAAAAATTATAAAGTATTTACGTTATTCAAGTCTTCAAAGGCTTTTTCAAGACGCGCAATGAATGACTCTTCTCCTTTGCGTAACCATACGCGTGGATCATAATATTTTTTGTTTGGACTATCGTCACCGGTTGGGTTCCCGATCTGACCTTGCAGGTAATCTGCATTAGCGTCAAAATATTTGCGGATACCTTCAGTAAATGCCCATTGTAAATCGGTATCGATGTTCATTTTAATAACACCATAACCTATTGCCTCACGAATTTCTTCTACAGTAGAACCACTTCCACCGTGGAAAACGAAGTCAATATGATTTTCTTCTACACCGTATTTTTCAGTGATATACTCCTGAGAGTTTTTAAGGATTTTTGGAGTAAGCTTTACGTTACCTGGTTTGTATACCCCGTGAACGTTACCAAAAGCAGCAGCAATAGTAAACTGATCACTTACTTTGCTTAATTCTTCGTAAGCGTAAGCTACTTCTTCTGGCTGTGTATAAAGTTTTGAAACATCTACATCAGAGTTATCTACACCATCTTCCTCACCACCTGTGATTCCAAGTTCGATTTCCAAAGTCATATCCATTTTGCTCATACGCTCAAGATACTTTTTGCAAAGCTCGATGTTTTCTTCAATAGGCTCCTCACTCAAATCGATCATGTGCGAGCTGAATAAAGAATGACCATGCTCTTTGTAATATTCCTCAGAAGCATCAAGAAGACCATCGATCCACGGAAGTAAGTTTTTAGCACAGTGGTCTGTATGTAAAATTACAGTTGCACCGTAGCGCTTTGCCAATTCGTGAACGTGTTTTGCTCCTGCAATACCGCCAGCGATAGCCGCTTGCTGATCTTTGTTAGAATATCCTTTACCAGCATTAAACTGGGCGCCTCCGTTAGAAAACTGAAGAATTACAGGGGAATTTAATTTTGCAGCCGTTTCTAAAACTCCGTTGATGGTGTTTGAGCCGATTACGTTTACCGCAGGTAGTGCATAACCGTTTTCTTTAGCGTGTTTAAAAATTGCCTGAACTTCTTTTCCGGTTGCAACTCCCGGTTTGATCGTATGACTCATAAATTTTGGTTTCTTAGATTAGTTGGCAAAATTAATAAATTATTGGGGCTTATGCCATTCTAAATTAGAAAGGATAGTTGATACCCACGTTAAATACCGCATTATTGAGGTTGGTGTTCTTAAACCAGCGTTCGCCAAGGGGCAATGCAGGGTCATAAGTCTTAAATCCTATATCAAATCGAATCACAAAAAAGCTGAAGTCGTATCTGAAGCCAATTCCCGTACCAACTGCGATATCCCTAAGGCTCGAAAGTCCGGTAAAAGTAGCCTGTGGGTCATCAACATTATCAAGCGCATTCCAGATGTTACCTACATCAGTGAATACGGCTCCTTTAAGATCTCCAAAAATTTTGAAACGCTGTTCCACATTAAAGGCTAGCTTCATGTTTGCTTCATTAAAATCATTGGGGCTGTCTGTACTTCCCGGTCCAAGGCGGTAGGCTTGCCAGGCGCGGTTGTCGTTAGAACCACCCCCAAAAAAACTTCGGATGAACGGGATGCTGTTTGAATTTCCGTAAGGGATGGCGATGCCTCCATAGGCACGAACAGCAAGAATATTATCATTACCAAAATCCCAGTGTTTGATAAAATCCAACTCTGTTTTTACATATTGAGAAAAGCGCACACCAAGAATACGTGATGATCCATCTTCATTTTTAGGTAAGCCAATGATGTCACTCAGTGCGCTCAGTGTATTACCCGCAAGTTCCAGTTTTGCTCTAAAACTTGAGAATTCATCATCAAAAAGTGTTTCGCGTGTATTTCTGAAATAGGTAAATGAACTCGCTAATATCAGGTTGTCTTCTGTAAGACGTCTGCGGCGTTCTTCAATATTCAATACATCATTAAACTCAGCTGTGGTAACAGTAAAATTTCTATTTCTTACGTCATTTATAAACGAAAGCGACCCATCTGGAATTGTTAAATCTCCATTTTCATTAATGTAATCCTGAATGCGCGATGGATAATTTTGAGCGATATCATTTAACTCCCGGTACGAGTTTTCATATACCCTAAAATAATTTGGGATATTCAGATTGCGCACATATTGTATGTCGAATAAATCAAATCGGTAATTCAGCTTTGCTGTTGGTGACCATTTATAATTAATGCCGCCGGTCACATTCTGTTTGTCTAGACCTATATTTTGTTGAATACCAATACCGGTTGTAAAACTGGTAGATGGCGACATATCTGGAGTGATAAAAGGTGTACGCACCGGGAAAAATATACGCGGAATTGTCAGACTCACATCAGCACCGATTTCGGTAATGTCAAATAATTCCGGACTGTTGCTGCCAGCAGTTGTTCTTGAATCACCAATGCTTGCGCGACCAGATATTTGCAGAGTTTCCATTCCGCCTAAAATATTACGTATGCGTAATGAACCACCACCAGCAATACCAAAACGCTGAATGTTGGATGTTGAAACATCAAAATCTGCTCGAAGGTTAAATTTAGGTAGCGGAGTGAGATAGACGTTCGCAATAAGATCTGTGCCATCGGGATCTGCAGGGTCTTCTGAATATCGCAGGTCGGGATACCTGAAAGTCCCCAGTTGACTAAGCCTGATTAACGACTTGTTTCTAGACTCATCACTGTAGGTGTCGCCAGGTCTAATAAAAATAGCATCTGTAAGATAGCGTGGTTTATATCTTATTTTATCGTAGGCGTACAGGTGGTAATCATTTAGAGAAGTGCTATCCTGAATTTGGTTGTTTCGCAGATTGAAACCGTAATCGGTTACTACATTAACCCGGCTAATGCGGTGTACTTTCAAAGGTTTTTCATAAACAGAATCTCTGGTGCGTATATCCCGGTTTTTAATGTATAATTCGAGATTGACCTTATGATCTGTCTTTACCGAATCTCCAATAAAACTGATGTATTCCCGATCAAAATAGAACAAACCATTATTACGCATCAAATCGGTGAGGCGTGCTGTTTCAGCATTGATGTCAAGTAATTCATATTGTGCCCCACTTTGTATAAAAGAAGCATTTTTGTGCTCGCGGTAAATAGAATCTGCCGCCGGAGATTTGATGAATGTCTTTAATGAATCAATAAAATAAGGTCGCCCGGTGTTAACCTTATATGTAACACTTCCTTTTTTTGCAGAGCTGTCTGCGGAAATTTCATAGGTAGTCTCTGCCTGAAACCAACCTTTAGAATTGTAATACTCGGTAAGCCTGTTGGCCGAGCGTTTGGTGAGATTTTCAGATATTATGGAAGGTTCTTCTCCAAAATTCTTAATCGCTTTATTGAAATTCACCCGAAATTCAAGGTACTTATCTAGTTGTTTTCGAGATAACAAACCGGTGTAAAACTCTCGTTTACTATCATTTTCAATGAAACGCGCCTGCATTAACGAGTCTATATTAGGACGTGCCCAATTATATATGTAAAGCCGTATCGGCGCACCAAATAAAGGCAGTTGCGTATTAGGTTGCTGGTAGGGTATATTGTTAATCGAGTAGCTATCTTCAATTTCGTCGTTAACGATGATTTCATTTTTAGTAAGCAGAAGTTTACCTTCGGGTACTCGTTTTACCGCGTTGCAACCTGCTAATAAAAGCAGAAGAATGAATATAAATCCTATTTTTGCGGGAATATGTTGCAAGGGCGTTTTTTCAAAATAACTCCAAAAATACACATTAGGCGTGGTTAGCAAAAGCCAAATAAAATTAATAACGAGCCTGGCTCAAAAAAAGTACCGGCAGCAGCATGGTCTTTTTGTTGTGGAAGGTATAAAAGGCATTGAAGAGTTTTTAGATTCTAATTTAAAACTGCACAGTTTATATGCCTTGCCGGGATATTTTGAAACGGAAGAATCGCGGGTTGAAATCAACGAACGCGAACTAAAGAAGATTAGCTTTCTTAAGACTCCGCAAAAAGCTGTAGCTGTTTTTCAAATGCCAAAATCTGCTGAGGTGTCAAACTCTGGTTTAACGCTAATTCTCGATGAAGTCCGTGATCCAGGGAATTTGGGAACAATTATCAGGTATTGCGATTGGTATGGCATCAAAGAACTTGTTTGTAGTAATCAAACTGTAGATTGTTACAATCCTAAGGTCATACAGGCGACTATGGGTTCTTTAACTCGTGTTGCAATCACATACAAAGATTTGAAAGATTATCTTAATGATCAAAATCGGCCCGTATTTGGAGCGTTTATGGATGGAGTTTCCGTTTATGAGCAGCAATTACCAAAAGATGCAATTTTAGTCCTGGGAAATGAAGCTAACGGCATTTCTTCTGAAATTGGTATCTTGGTAGATAACCGCATAGCTATACCGAGATTTGGAACCAGTCAAACCGAAAGTTTGAATGTGGCTATTGCCGGAGCTATTTTAGTAAGTGAATTTAAGCGCGGAAATTAAGCTATTTGATTGCGCAAATGCGCAAACGCTTATAATCTGCATAGTAATGCCCATCTCTAAATAACACAGGCTTCAGTTTTTCCTGTACCTGTAGTTTAATATTGTCTGCCTCTTCCTGCGGAATGTCTTTAAAATAACTACCGCCAAACATAGTCAACCAGTCTGTAATTCCGTTTTCTGGGTCCTGAAGTTTTGTGGGTCTGTCATACAGGTGTGCAAAAGTAACCTTAAAACCTCGTTGCTCCAGAAAATGACAATAAGTGCCCAGTTTTGGAAAATACCAGTTTGTTATGCGAGATTGCTTCAGGTAACCGTGTTCTTTAAGTACGTCTCTTAAAGCTGAAGTTATAGTGCTGATGTTTCCATTACCACCCATCTCCAGTAGAAGCCTGCCATTAGGTTTTAGGTTGCTGTACATACATGATATTACGGCTTCAGGATTTAAAATCCAGTGTAAAGTCGCATTACTGAAAACAGCATCGTAAGGGTCTGAATCTATAAAACTTTCGCCTTTTGCTTTAATAAATTGAATCTCAGGAAATTTTGCTTTGGCTGCTTCGATCATTTTCTCTGAAGCATCCATACCCACGAGTTGGGCACCGCTTTTGGCAATTTCGGCAGTAAGTTCGCCTGTGCCACATCCCAGATCAAGAATGCGCTCCCCAGATTGCGGATTAAGCATACTTATAAGGTCTTTGCCGTAATTAAATACAAAACCGTGTTTCTCCCGGTATAAATCTGTTTGCCACATTATTGAAAGGTAAAGTTTAAAAAAATACCACGAGACTGCATCACTTCAATATTTGAGGTGTAGAGGCTGTTGGGGTTTTCATCACGTACAAGTTCGTCACTTAACGCAAACACACCGCGAATACTTGGTGAAAATTTAAAATAGGGCAGGTAAAAATCAATGCCAAAACCTACTTCGTAATAAAAAGTATTGTTGGTCATTCGGAATTGACCCGCACTGTTGTCGTCTGGATTTTCCTGATTACTCGACAAGTTGTAAGAATAGCTTAACCCACCAACCACAAAAGGTTTGAAGTTATTAAGTCTTTTTGTCGAAAACTTCAAAAGCAGTGGAATGTGTATATAAGTTGAGTTGAGCTCGCGCATCTGATCATTATCTTCTCCCGGAATATCTACAAAAAATAGGGTGCGTGCGTTGTATACTAGTCCGGGTTCTAGGCGTAAATCCAGATATTCATTGATGCGCTTGTTTCCGAGAAGTCCAACATTAAAGCCGTAGCTCTGTTCTACAAAAATATCAGGACGTTGCTCGTAATAATCAAAATTGAAATCGTAGCGGTTAAGACCAAAATAATAACCCCAACTCCAGGGCTTTTTGTCAAAATTCTCATCGTTAAGAACGCGTTCACGCGTTAAAAACTGCGACTGAAGAGTTGGCGCAAGAGCAATGATAAATAAGACAGAAAGTAATAACCTGCGCATAAATTTATTTTGAAGCTGTGTAAATGGTGGCCACTCCAAAAGTTTGCGGGTGGTCCTTAACTTTACTAAACCCAATTTTGCGCAAAATATTGTTAAGTCGCTCACCATAAGGGAAAACAGAAGCGCTCTCGCTAAGGTAAGCGTATGCATCACGATCTTTAGAGAATACACGACCTATAAGTGGTAAAATTCTACGAGAATATAAATTATAACCTTGTTTAAATGGAGTTTTGGTAGGAACTGAAGTTTCCAGAATTACAAAAATTCCACCGGGTTTAAGTACTCGTAAAATTTCGGCAAGACCTTTTTCAAGGGTTTCGAAATTGCGTATACCAAAAGCAACCGTTATAGCGTCAAAATGATTTTCTTCAAACGGAAGGTTTTCAGAATCGCCCTGTACCATTTCGATTTGAGAATCAAGACCTTTTTGTTTGATTTTGGCTTTTCCAACATTGAGCATACCTGCAGAAATATCAAGCCCCGTAATTTCTTTCGCACCTGTTTTTACCAGGTTGATAGCCAGATCTCCGGTCCCGGTGGCAACGTCAAGAATACGTTGAGGTTGTGTGTCGCCAACCATTTTTACAACTTTATTGCGCCATTTTACATCGATTCCAAAGGAAATTACACGGTTAAGCCCGTCATATTCCTGCGAGATAGTATCAAACATCTGTTCTACCTGCTGGCGTTTGGACTGATCCGAATTTTTATAGGGGTTTACATTGCTGCTCATCGCATATTTTTTAGCAAATATAGTATTTGTCAGCAGATGCGCTTGTTGAGATTTCTATTTAAAGACATTAAGAATTTACAGAGTTCTTAATTTTTGAAGCGATACTTATGAAAAATGTATCTTTGCCATAACTTACCTGCTAGCGGGTTGAAAAATAAGAGGCTAGTCTCAATCAAAATCCTTTTTCATTTGCATAATAATTGTTCATGACGCAGGATTTTTCAGATTTTAACCAGAACTATGAAAATCGTAATTGCCGGCGCCGGAGAGGTTGGCTTTCACTTGGCCAAACTTCTTTCTTTCGAATCACAGGACATCACTTTAATCGATGTTGATAAAGAAAGTATAGCCTATGCAGACACGCATCTCGATATAAGAACTATTCGTGGGGATTCTACCTCAATACAAACGCTTACCGATGCTCGTATAGAGAATACCGATCTTATTATTGCGGTTACGGCTAGTGAAACAACAAATATTACGGTTTGTGTATTGGCTAAACAAATGGGAGCCAAGCGTACAATTGCGAGGATTTCAAATACCGAATTTATAGAGAATCAGGAAGTAGCAGGTTTTAAAAAATTTGGTATTGACGAACTGATTTCACCTGAAAGTCTTGCCGCAGCTGAAATTGAGTTACTACTGAGTCAGTCTGCATTTAACGATAGTTATGAGTTTGAAGATGGCGCGCTAACTATGGTGGGAACTTCATTGAGTCGCACTGCCTCATTTGTAGGTAAAAGTGTAAAAGAGGCCGCCCGAATTTTTCCTAAACTGCATTTCATGCCTATCGCCATTCAACGCGAAGGGACCCAGTATACTTTAATTCCTCGTGGTGATACCATCTTTAAAGAAGGTGATCAGGTGTATTTTATGACTGTGAAAGGTGGGGTAGAAGAGATCTATAAACTAACCGGTAAGGTTCACGAAGAGATGAAAAACGTGATGATTTTGGGCGGAAGTAAAATAGGTTTTAAAACCGCCAAGGATTTATGTTCAGAGCGTTTTCATGTCAAACTGGTTGAAAAAGACAATGATAAGGCATTTGATATTGCCGAAAAATTGCCAAAAGCCTTAGTCATTAATGGTGATGGTAGAAACGTAGAGTTGCTCGAAGAAGAGAATATCTACGATATGGATGCTTTTATTGCTGTTACCGGAAATAGCGAGACCAATATTATGTCTTGTCTGGTGGCTAAATCCAAGGGTGTTAAGAAAACCATCGCTTTGGTTGAAAATATGGATTACTTTCAACTATCACACAGTATTGGTATTGATACGCTGATAAATAAAAAATTACTTGCGGCCAATAATATTTTCAGATACATCAGAAAAGGAGATGTAGTTGCAATGACCAAATTGAATAATATGAATGCCGAATTGCTTGAATTTGTGGCTAAACCAAATTCTAAGGTTATTGGTAAACGCATTAAGGATCTTGATTTTCCAAGGTCTGCAACCATAGGAGGTATTGTGCGTGATGGAGAGGGGATCATCGCTTTGGGAGAAAATAAAATTCAGGTAGGTGATCGTATTGTTGTATGTTGCTTGTTGCGCTCTATTAATAAAGTTGAACGTATGTTTATCTAATGCCTAGCAGACCCAGACTTAATTATCGAATAATTTTTCATTTAATGGGCTTATTGCTGCTGTTTAATGGTGGCTTTATGCTTGTTTCTGCTATTGTGGGTTATATTTATGATGATGCATCCATAGCTTTAGGTATTATAACATCAGGTCTGATCACCATTTTTGTAGGGCTGATGTTTATGTTTTTTACCCGCGATCATAAGAAGGAAATCCAAAAACGTGAGGGGTATATTGTAGTAACTTTCGGGTGGATTTTCATGTCGCTAAGTGGCTGTTTGCCCTATATAATTACAGGTTCTATACCTTCAATTACCAATGCTTTTTTTGAAACCATAAGCGGTTATACAACAACAGGCGCTTCAATTTTGAATGATATTGAAGCCATCCCAAACGGGATTTTATTTTGGCGAAGCACCACTCATTGGATAGGAGGTATGGGTATTATTGTACTTGCAATCGCTATCCTGCCTTTATTAGGAATAGGGGGAATGCAGCTTTTTGCTGCGGAAGCTCCAGGGCCTAACGCAGATAAACTTCACCCACGAATTACCGATACGGCTAAGCGACTTTGGCTTATCTATTTTGGATATACAGTAGCCGAAACTATTTTACTCAAATTAGCAGGGATGTCATTTTTGGACGCTGTAAATCACGCGATGAGTACCTTGTCAACAGGTGGATTTAGTACTAAAAATGCCAGTGTAGCATATTGGAATGATACTCCATTAATTCAATGGATTATTATCATTTTTATGTTCCTTGCGGGAACAAATTTTGTACTCAGTTACTTTGCTTTTAAAGGTAAACTGCGCAATGTATGGAAAGATGAAGAGTTCAAATTATATTGCGCTTTTACTATTGGTTTTACCGCTCTGGTGGTAGCAATTATCTTAATCAGGGCAGATGTAAGTGTGTCTTCTATAGATCATCCAATGGTTTTGGGACGTTATGAAAGTGCATTACGTCACGGTTTATTTCAGGTTATTTCAGTAATTACTACAACGGGATTTGTATCTGCAGACTTTACAATGTGGGCGCCTTTTGCCACAATTATATTCTTTGGTTTAATGTTTCTAGGGGGGTCTGCTGGCTCAACTTCGGGTGGTATTAAAGTTGTAAGACACTTAATGATTATTCGTAACGGACTTTTAGAATTTAAGCGAACGCTGCACCCTAATGCAATTTTACCTGTGAGACATAACGGTAAGGCAGTCCCTAAGGAGATCGTATTTAATATTCTAGGCTTCTTTATTCTTTATTTACTCGCCTGGATTATTGGTGCCTGTGGTCTGGCGTCCCTGGGCCTTGATTTTCCTACTGCATTAGGAGGCTCAGCTTCATCTCTGGGTAATGTGGGGCCTGCTTTTGGGATATTAAGTCCAGTAAACAACTTCGATGCGCTTCCGGCAGTTGGGAAGTGGTGGTGTGCCTTTTTAATGTTGATTGGTCGTCTCGAACTCTTCACTGTTTTGATACTGTTAACGCCGTTCTTTTGGCGTAATCGCTAGTATCAGTTAACTTTACGCTTAAAAGAATTTAAATCTGGTTTGTAGAAAGTCACTTTGAATTTTTAGGCAAAAAGGAAGCATTTTGAAAAAATACGATCTTATTATCATTGGAGCAGGCCCTATAGGTTTAGCCTGTGCCATCGCTGCAAAAAAAGCAAATCTCAATTACCTGGTATTAGAAAAGGGAGTGCTGGTAAATTCGCTGTATAATTTTCCGGAACAGATGACTTTTTTCTCAACTTCTAATTTATTGGAAATAGGAGATGTGCCTTTTGTAGCTCATAATGATAAACCTACACGTAAAGAAGCTTTGGAATATTACCGTAGGGTTTACGATAGTTGGAAACTGAAGGTAAAGCTATACACTCCCGTAGAATCTATGGAAAAGTCGGAAAATGGGTATGTACTACACACTCCAAAAACTGATTATAAAACAGAATCTGTAATTGTTTCTACCGGCTTTTATGATACTGCCCGAATGCTCAATATTCCCGGGGAAAGTTTACCAAAAGTAAGACACTTTTATGATAGTCCGCATCCTTATGTAAATCAGAAAATTCTGGTTATTGGAGCGGCAAACTCGGCTTGTGATGTTGCTCTGGAAACCTATTATAAAGGAGCTGAGGTTACTATGGCGATTAGAAGTGACGAAATTTATAAGAATACCAAATATTGGATAAAACCCAATATTGAAAACCGAATCAAAGAAGGAGCCATTAAAGCTTATTTCAATACAACAGTAACCGAAATTAAACCACATTCGGTTGTTTTAAATACCCCTGATGGGGAAGTAGAGTTGGAAAATGATTTTGTTTTGGCGATGATAGGTTACACACCTAATTATTCGCTTTTTGAAAATCTGGGATTACCAATTGATGAGGAAGATGCTAAAAAGCCAATTCACGATCCCGAAACTCTTGAAACGCCATTGCCTAATGTATATGTAGCCGGAGTGATTAATAGCGGGATGCGAACTAGCAAGCTGTTTATTGAAAATACCCGAGTTCACGCTGATATGATTATGGAAAGTCTTAAAAGTAAAAAAGTACAGGCTGTCTAAATTGTTAATATTTTGCTAATGTGACATCCTGAAAAACCGGTGTCCTATTTTGAAACGTAGATCTAGTGTAATTAAAAAAACTTACACTATGAAAAAGATCAATTTTTTAGCAACAATTTTAGCAGTATTCGTAACATTTGGCCTTACAAATCTTCAGGCTCAAGACACCAAAATGGTAGGAGGAGCAGAAATGTATCCAACTAAAAATATTGTAGAAAATGCAGTAAACTCTAAAGATCACACAACTTTAGTGGCCGCTGTGCAGGCTGCAGATTTAGTTGAAACCTTGCAAAGCGATGGGCCTTTTACAGTTTTGGCGCCAATAAACGAAGCTTTTGATAAATTACCTGAAGGTACCGTTGCTACTTTACTTAAACCCGAAAACAAGAAAGCCTTACAAGGTGTTTTAACCTATCACGTTATTGCAGGTAAGCATAGCGCTGCAGATATTATTGAAGATATCAAAGCCGGTGGAGGAAAAGCAGAATGGACTACTGTAAATGGACAAACACTTTACGGTATGCTTGATGGAGATATGGTAAAAATTCAAGACCAGGCAGGAAATGTAGCGACTGTAACTATTGCTGATGTTAATCAATCCAATGGAGTGATTCACGTAATAGATACCGTGTTACTTCCTAAGATTTAATACAATCTTTGTTGCGTTAATAAAGTAAAAAAGCGACCTGTTGAGGTCGCTTTTTTTATTAGATAAGTTTCTAATTAAGAAACTGCTTTTTTGATGCGAGCTAAAGCTTCTTTGATCTGATCCTGACTAGCTGCATAAGCAATTCTGATACAGTTAGGATTACCAAAAGCTTCACCAGTTACGGTAGCAACATTTGCCTCTTCAAGT
>CAXPQP010000031.1:0-2352 GCA_964219495.1 Leeuwenhoekiella sp.
ACCCATCCTACTGAAGCTGAGGGAAAATTACCAAATTTGTTTTTTTCACTAAAACCTGAAAAACCATCCCTTCTGAAAGTTCCGGTAAATAAATATCTGTCTTTAAAACTATAAAATAACCGAGCCATAGTAAAAAGACTTCTTTCTTCCCAGGCACTCGACTCTGCAGATTGTTGCTCACTATCTCCTAATTCAAGGGCATTATATCCCAGCACATCATTAACGAAAACAGAAGATGCAGCTGTGAATCCATCAAATTTTCTTTTTTCTATTCCGTAAACCGCAGTTACATCTATATCATGTACCTTGTTAAAGGTTCTTGTAAAGCTCAACCTATTATCCATGGAGAAATTATTCTCAAATCCTGAATACTTACTTCCATATCCTTGAAAATTATTAGCATAAGGCTGGAATGAATAATACCTATTCGTCACCTGAGTGTCTGCAGCATTGATTCTATATTTCAAACCTTCTATAAAAGGCAATTTTAGTTCTGCATAAATATTACCGGATATAGTTTGACGAAGATCTTTATTATCAGAATGCGCAGTAACCAATGGATTCACAAAGGTGTTTTCAATTAATTTATTCAGCTCTCCATCCTCGGTATAAGCAGCTTCAAAAGGCATAATATACCTACTATCTGGAGAAGGGGATTGACCAGAATAATCGCTTAATGTTGCGTATGCCTGCACTCCTACCTTCAACCAATCAGCGATATCACTATCTATATTTATACGGCCGTTTAATCGCTCATACCCTTCATTGATCATATATCCCTCCTGATTAGTGTATCCTAGGGAGATAAAATAATTAGCCGCATCTGTACGATTCGAAATACTCAAGTTTTGATTATTTACGAACATGCTTTCATTGGTAAGCAAATCGAACCAGTCTGTATCTACACCATTTAGATAATTTTCTTTTTCTTCGTTAGTTTTGAAGAAAGAAGTTACATCAAAGTCTGGATTAGGTTCTATAAATCCTGATTCTTCAGTTCTGCTCTCACGCCATTCATGCTGACTAATTATATCCACAAAATATTCTCCGTCTCCTGGTCTAAGCTCCTTGGTAGGAGACTGAAGTGAATATTTTGAAGAAAAAGTAATTTGCGGACCTTCTCCCCTTTTCCCGGAACTCTTAGTGGTAATAATTATTACCCCGTTCGCAGCCTGAGAACCATATACCGCAGCAGCACTATTATCTTTTAGAATATCTATAGATTTTATATCATTTGGATTAATATCAATAAGATTACCTCTGAATATTACTTGATCGAGGACTATAAGCGGATTCTGGGCTCCTGAGAGCGATGTTCGCCCCCTTATGGAT
Organism: Leeuwenhoekiella sp.; assembly: GCA_964219495.1. Classification (GTDB taxonomy): domain Bacteria; phylum Bacteroidota; class Bacteroidia; order Flavobacteriales; family Flavobacteriaceae; genus Leeuwenhoekiella. Next base: position 1,333 of record CAXPQP010000031.1, read on the forward strand.
AAATCTGGTTCTTGCCCGGCCTCATTTACCTGCCCTACATTCAAACCTGGCACAGCACCTTGAAGAGATTGAGCTATAGAAATGTTCGGTTGTGATTTCAGGTCATTCCCCACATCTATACTCGTTACTGCCCCGGTAAGATCTTTTTTCTTTTGAGTTCCATATCCAACAACCACAACTTCATTTAAGCTTGACTGGTCTTCCTCCAGAATAATGTTAAAATCTGATTTATTACCGACAGGAAACTCCTGTTCTTTATATCCCAAGAAGCTTACAACGATTATTGCATCACGAGAACTAACATCTAATGAGAATTCACCATCAAATCCAGTTTGAACCCCATTGGTAGTTCCCTTTTCAAAGATATTCGCCCCAGGCAATGGCATACCGTTTTCATCGGTAACCGTTCCAGTTATTGGAACATCTTGCTCATAAAAATTAAAAGCATAGGAACTGTTTAGCATCATGACAAAAAAGAGCATGCAAACAAATGCCTGCTTTAGATGTAAACTTGCCCAGTAATTTTTTTTTGACATAGTTATTTGAATTAGAATTAAATTTATGTGTACGTACACGCTAATTGATAAAAAGAAATGCGCTGCAGGCGCTAAATCGTTTTCGTAAATTGTTGATGGGCTCTAATATATGTTAGGAAAATCTTAAATAAAAAAATTTTAACATTAAATGTGTACGTACACACAAATTAGGATATTCTATAACCCTTTCAACATTACTACGAACGCTTATTATAATATTGTAAATTTTCTTTGGTAATGATATCTAAAGGCAAGTAATTTTTTTCTTCAATAGATTGTTTGGTTACTAAAACTTTATACAAATTTTCAACAGAAAGATAGCCTTGAGTTTCGGGACGCTGACCTATAACATATTCTATGATCCCCGATTCTATAAAAGGAAGATTATATTCAATTAAATCATTGCCGACCAGTTTCGTTTTAAATCGATTTGATTGCAGAATTTCGGCAACGAAGTGAACTTTCGAACTCGGCACATAAATAC
>CAXPQP010000032.1:0-49132 GCA_964219495.1 Leeuwenhoekiella sp.
GTTGCTTCTCAGGAAAAGGAACTGAATAACTTGCGAAAAACCTTCAATCAAAATTATGCGATCAATATTTTAGCGATATCCTTTCCGCTTTCGGTACTGCTTATTTTGGGAGTTTTAGCAACAGGAACTCAATTTGCAAGTTTATCAAGTTTGTTAGTATTGGCTTTAAGTCTTATTCTAAGTGGTTCTGCTTACCCAATCGCGCGCTATTTCTACCGCAAACGTAAATACAGCAACTCAGATATTGAAATTACGGCTCCTAAAAAACCTGCTATTCAAATTAGACAAATCCACGAGAATTAATCCCCCGTGATGTAAATCTCAAACGTACTCGATCTGTGTTCTTTAGCCAGATTTCTATCGCTTCCTCGCTCCACTTTTAGGTCAATAATATTCCGTATTCTATTTGCTAAACTATCTGCTTTTGATTTTAAGCCGTCGTCGTAGTAATAAAGCGTACGGTTTCGATTATCCAGATACACGGGGTTGGCGCGTATTAAAGTATCTTCTTCTACTGCATTTAAGAGTTTCAGTTCTTCTGAGGCATTCTTTTTATCAAATAAAAAAACAACCCTGAAATCCCGATCCTTTTCGAAGTTTAACCCCAGTTCATTCGCTTTAATTTTCCAGCTATCCAGCTTTAAGAGGGTATCTAAAGGCAATTGGCGCAGTCGCGCAATGCTGTCAAAATACAAACCAATGTTATCGAGACTACGCGTTAATCGGGTATTGTTTAGCTTCATTTCGCCTATTGAATCGTAAATGGTATCAATCATAGACACATAGCCTATGGTCTGATTATCTATGATTTGCAGACTGTCTTTAGTACGCTCCAGGCGTTCATTTGATCTTGAAAGTTTATGATTTAAACTAAAAGTAAGCGCAAGAAGCAATGCGATGATGATGCCTGCTATGATGTAGAAGATTTTACTTCGCTTATCACGCTTTTCTACTTCGGCGATAGCCTGGTCAAGTGTTTTCATACGTTATATGCTGGCTAGTCTTATAAAATCGGAGTTCATATTTTCGATATCAGCTTCAGTAAGCTTTGAAATGGCGCGCTCCAGACGGTTTCTTTTGAGTTCAAAAAGTTCAATAAGTTGAATGCGACTGTCCCGGTCTCCTATTTTCCGGTAGATAAATAAACCGAGCATCGCTAAAATGGCAAGAACGCTTATTAAAATCTGCTGCTGTGTATCCTGAAAATCAAGATTTTTATTGAAAAAATTAATCATAAAAATCCCAATAACACCAAGGCTCAGTATGCCAAGACCAAGGAGCAGATGATACAAACGTTTTACCCGGGACAGGTGAAGGCTTTTTGCTTTTGCGATCTCTTCCGGTGAAATGAGCCGTTCCTCTAAAAAATCAGGGTTCAAATGCTTTTGTGGAGTGGGATTTACGGCTTGCGCTGTTCCTTCCAAACGATCTGTATCTACCTCCCTGCTTTGCTTTAAATCCTCAAGCAATACCAAAAAACCTTCTTCTAAGGATTGGCTGCAATCAATGTACTGTACCCTTCGAAGCAATAAAGGGACACGACACTCTTCGAGCAATAGCGGCACTATCTTTTTCTTTTGTTCCAGAGCGCAGTCTATTTCGCTCAAAACATAGGTAGAGGCCACAGCAGGTGGTGATAAAAGAACCAGTACAGCGTTAGCTTCTTCCAAGGCATTCTGAATCGCAATATCCCAATGCGTTCCGGGCTCCAGATTGAGCAGATCAAGCCAGACCGCTACGCCCTGCTCCTGAAGGCGTTGCGCTAACTCTAGAGCAATTTCTTTATTCTTACGTGAATAGCTGATAAAAAGCGTTTTAGACTTCATGTAATCATTGGGTCTGTTAATTGACAAATCGGTCTTCAGAAAATTTTATTTTAATCCAGTACGAGCTGCCACTCTCTATTACTTCTTCAACAAAGACTAAAGACTTTGACTTTGTAGATCCCACCGCCGGCGAATTTGACTCACTTCCTCCTCTTATGGTTCTCGCCTGTGTTGCAACGTAAAATTTGTCAACCACCGGCACACCGTCTCCCTGGGGTTCAAAGGCTAAATCAAAATAATTACTAAACTTACTGCCGTAGTACACATAGCCGGTCTGATCCAGGTATTCAATCAATTTAGTTCTAGCCTCTTCTCTAAATTCAGATTCGGTATGGGTTTTATAGAAATTGAGATAATTTGCATATTGATTCAGCAGTTTAACCGCTTCCCACTTTTTTTGTTCTTCGGCCCGTGCAAGCTCCTCAGGCGTGGGTTCCGGTTCGGGCTCAGGCTCGTCAACTAGCGCTACATCTGGAGTTGGTTTTAGACTATCAAGCTTTGTTTGCGCGAGAGCCAGATGCTCACAAGGTTTAAAATTGGCAATATGCGCTTCAAAAAGCTGCGCTTCATTTTTGTTTTGAATTAATTTCCAATCGGTCTCATCGGCCGTTTCAGCTATCTGCTGTTTTTCTTCAGGCTGTGCTTGAAGCTGAATTAAAGACCAAATGGCAATTCCTACAGCCACAACGGCCGCAGCCATATAAAACAGTTTTTTTGATGATTTCTTTTCAGAATTAGGAGAAGAGGTCGCTGTAGATTGAACTGATGCAGCGGGTATTTGATATTTTTTAGTGTCTGTAGGCCGAGATGTAGACGTTTTAGTATCTTCAACTTTAGACTGCTTTTCCGCTTTGTCAATCAGATTGTGGTCTGCCGCGGTATCAGAAAGCTTTGAAGCTACCTGATCTTCAAGCCCAAGAGATGCAATCAGCGTGTTTAAAGCCCGATTGCGATTCCCAGTAAAATCTGCAAATTGAAGTCTGCGCAGTCTAAACGGAATATCGCAATCTTCAAGCAAAATGGGCACAACCCGCTTATTTTCTTCTAAAGCAAACGAAACTTCATCCATTACGTTAGGAGATTCTACAGAAGCTTTAGAGAGTATAATCAACAGCGTATTGCTTTTAAAAAGAGCCTGCTCAATGCTTTTATCCCAGCGCGAACCAGGTTGAATATCCAACTGATCGAGCCAGACCTTTGCCCCTGCTTCCCTGAGGCTTTGAGCAAGATGAATGACAAAATCGGAGTCTTGCCGTGAATAGCTAAAAAAAATAGTACCGGTATTCATAATCGTTTCTGTTAGTTGGCTGCTTTGTTTATTTACCAGGCAGCCGAAAAACACGTGTTTATAGGGCGACACGTATTTAAAATGGTGATTATCAGATTTGGGGTACTCTTTATTTTAAATCATAGGTTTTATTGAATATCGAATCATCGCAGGCATAGAGCTCTCCCTGAATACCTTCCATCAACCAGTCACCGGGTTTGCCCTGCATCATTCCTTCAAGGGTTTTTACCTGAAAAGCTTCGTGAATCTGTACGCAGTTCACAGGTATGGGTTTCTTAACCGCTTTTTGCCAGTCACCAGCAACATCAGATTTTTTACTGAAAGTTTTCATTAGGTATTCCATTAAATATTAAGACTGCTGATTGGTCTACAGACCTATAAAACTTTAGGCACTAGTAAATTACAATAAAAAATTTGTATCCAGGAATTGAATGAACGGGTCTTTCGGATTATTCGTTTCCATCAGCTGGGTATAGGCCGCATACGCATTGGTGTATATAGAATGTTTTTCGCGCGGACCTGCCAACACGACTGCCTTTTCATAAAAACTTCTGGACTCTTCAAAATTCCCCAGATAAATATGCGCTTCGCCTAAAGTGGCCAGTTTCCAAAGACTATCAAAATTATCCTCATCGCAGGAATTTAAAGCCTTCCGGGCATAACCCGTCATTTTTGAATGATCGTCATTTACAATTAGGCTCAAAAATGCCAGATTGATTGCATGATAATAGATCTGACGGCAATCCTGATTGGCTTCCGCGAGCTCCAATGCCTTTTTATAGTATTTAGTTGCCGCTTCGCCGTCAGCGGTTTTAAATTCCTTTAAATACTTCCGTTTAAAACGACCGCCTAAAACTCCCATTACATCAGAATCGGCTTGAGATAAGGGATGTTTGCTCAAGATGGAAATGGCGTTGTCTGCCCTTCCCAATTCTTCCAAAGCGTAAACCAACTGCTCCAGGCCGCGTTTATCGAGTTCCTGTGCCTTGGGTTCAAATTTCTCAACAACCGCCTGAAACTCGCCCGTCACCAGATTTTTATCAATAGTGTCAGTTTGTTCGGAAGTCGCATCTGCCGAGAAAAGACTATTTACGAGACTCATCACCTCGTCGTCTTCTGATTTGGGTTTAATCATCGAAAAGTGTGAACCCTGTATCATTAACGTGTTTTCTTCACGAAAAGGACCGAAAACAGATTCTGAGGTAACATACTCATCGTTAACCGCAGCAATCACCTTAAAATCAAAAGGATATTCTTCAAAACGCCGCGACCAATCTGCTCGTAAACCTGTTATAAATTCACCTGAAGCATCCAGATCTCTGTATTTTTTATTGAAGATTCGGTCGAGAAAACCCGATTTCAATCCGGCACTGGGTGTACCAAAGAGCAACACATGACTAAGATCTTTGAGTCTATTTTCCTTTAAATCAATCAGAGCTTTTTGTACGACGAGTCCGCCGGTGCCGTGAGCCAAAATGGCTATTCTTTCATATTGCCTAAAACGGAATTTTAGGCAGGTGGCTAAATAATCGGCAAGCTTTTCAATATCATCAGCATCTGCCCAAATGCTTTTTCCTAAATGCGGGGCTACATATTCCGAAAAACCAAAGGGAAAAAGATCCCATTCTTCAAAACGCTCATCCTGCATCAAAAACTGAGGCATTTCGCCAAAACTTGCAGCACCTTCGCCAACAAAACCGTGAACAAACAGAATCGCAGCCCGGGCATCCTCCCGTTTTCTGAATGCCGTAACCACCTCTGGTTTGTGCGATTTATCAACCGTGCGCTTCTGCGGAGTCGCTTCGGTGTTCACTTTGATGCGCAGCTCCTGAGGAATATAACTCAATACAAAATCGTCGTAAATCTGAAGATTGGCATACGGTCGTTGTTCAGGCTTACGCTAAGGCACTTTCTTAAATATGTATTGAAAGACTTCAGAGATACGCACAAATTCTTCATCAAAAGATTCTTTGTGCCTTCCTTTTAAAACTTCGATTAAACACTTGGTAAACAAACTGTTATGATCCCCATCCAGAATCCACGAAAGCTGATCTTCGCGGCAGGAAGATAAGATAGACATCCCTTTACCGTCGTCAACCTCCTGAGCCAGGCCTTCCGGGTTTTGAAGTTTACTCACAGTATTTGACACACCGCTTCCTACCTCTCCCCGGGTCATTCCGGCCGCATGACAACTGTCTAAAAAGAATATCAACCTGCGGGAATTTATCTTGTTTATTTTTTCCCTGAGTTCTTCAGCCTTTACCCAGGTCGTGTCGTAGTTATCCGGATCAAAATCATTGGGAACCAAATAAAACTGATTCCAGGGCTCGTAAAATCCACCGTGACCGGAGTAAAACAGCATCACCGAAGAATCTTCGTCAATCTTCCCTATCAGTTCATCGAAGCCTTTAAGAATACCCTCACGGGTCGCATTTTTTTCGGTAAGTAAAATGATGTTCTCCTCCGGGTAACCCGCAAGTTGCTCATCAACCAAAATATTATAAATAGCGGTAGCATCAAGAACGGTGGTAGGTAAATCATTACCAACTCCTATGAGTAACGCGTATGCTTTAGAAAGTTTACTCATAGTTGTTTATTTTACCGTTGCATACAATTGTTCAACCACTTGCGCCTGATCATCGGTTATCGCAGGGTTTGCAGAATTAGCCAGATCAAGGGCTGCGTTAATGACTTTTTGTTGTTGAAAGGTAATTAAACCTATTTCAGATAACCGGGAAGAAAGGTTACTCGGATTATGGTTTTTGGCTTCAATGCCGTGATTTAGGGCCATTTGATTTAAAAATTCCTCAAGCTCTTTTTTAACTTTAAGGACCCGTTCATATGGAGAGCTTTGTCTTGAAATTGTCACAGATTTTGCTGAATCTCCCAGTTGAGGCGCCATCTTGCTCAAAAGTGTTTTGGCCTCATCAAGTTTATTTTGAAAGGTCATCGAGATTCCCGAGGCACTGGCGTCAAGCGATTGCATCCGGTTGATTGCCCTGCCAAAAAAGCTTTTAAACTTAAAAACGATTATCAAAAGGGTTAGCGGCCAGATGATTACGCTGATCAGCTGTACCAAGTCTCCAAAAGTCACAGTCATACTAAAGTTGGTTTTTAATTTTTTGACTTGTTTTCTATTCCTGTTTAACCGGTTTAATGCCAGTAGGTCATAATCGCTTTAAATTCGGGGGTATTGAGATAGGGTTTAAAGTGGGGATCGTATTGATATTTTGAGGAGGTATATAGATAGCCAGCAGCTACAGCACGTTTCAGGTAAATAAATAACTGGTCTTTATCACCAATTACCGAATAGTATCTGGAAAGTAAATAATCAATTTGACCAAATTGATATTCGCCTCTTAAACTTTTGAGTAATTCAAGCTCCTCTTTTGCGGCTGCGGGATTGTCCTGTAGTGCGTTAATATTCGCTAAAAAGCCTATAACTACTAAATCTTCAGGGTCCTGTTCTTTTAATTTTTCAAATTGCTCCAAAGCTTTATTGTACATCTTCGAGTAGTAGTAAGCTCTTGCAATATCAAAATCAGCAGCCTCCCCTTCGGACATTTTTAAAAGCTGTTTAAAGTATATCGAAGCTGCATTCTCTCCCTGATTAATCAAGCTTTGAATACCTGTATATAAGAGAAACTCGCTCTTTTGCTCCCCGCTGAGCCTCAGGCCGGGAGCTGTTAATAATTCCAACGGATCTTTACCCTTAGCCATATAGGCTACCGCTAAAGGTTTCAAAAAATATTCCTGATCATTAAACCGGTACAAAGCGCCTGCATACTTAATTACGGAATCAAAACGCTTTAAAGCAAGATCGGAGTAGGTTTTAATATAAACCCGGTTTGAGCAGTAAAAGCAATTCTCAGCATCAGAGTCTTTGGTGTCAATTTCCTGAAACACCGTATCTATGATTTCAGGACGATTGATGTACTGCAAACCTACGGTTAGCATAGCCGCATTAGTATTTAATTCAAAAGGGGCCAGATCATACTCCCGCTTTAAATGCCGGTAAACTTCCCGGTTATTTCCTTCTAACAACGACGAATACATTTGCACTATATTCTGCTGTCTGGGATTTGAACTGAAATTTTTAGTAATTATTTTTAAAATGGAATCAGCCTTTCGGTATTGAAGCTGATCATAATAATAAGTAAGCTGAAACAGGCGAGGTTCAAAATACTTAGGATCAATTTCAATGGCTTTTTCAATCAATTCAAGAGTGCCATCATCATATACTGCTGCGTTCTTTGCCTCCAGAAAAGTTTCGTAAGCCGCATATTTTGGAGGAGTTTCTTCAAAATCAGAATCTTTTTCTTCCGCAGTTATCAGGAAACCTAACAAACGTTGCTTGAGTTCTTCAATACAGTCCAAGGGATTGTTACTATCACATTCAACAGGATCAAGCGAAATAAGTGTTTTATCTAGTTTACCATCTGTTATGCTGCTTTGAAAGATGAGCCGGTTACCTTTCAGAAAAAAATTACCAATTATGATCTGGGCGGGTTTAAAATAATCCTGTAAAACGTTATTTTTTTTACTTCCGCTGAGCTGAGACTTAATAATGTTTGAATAATCTTCTACAACCTGAGGGGTTATGACCTGAGCAATGTCCTTTTGAGTAATTGCGTGGGTGATCCAATCTGCCGCCATTTTTCCAACAATATCGAGGGTGTCTTTGCCCGTATTATTTTCAAATTTTAAAACTCCTATTTTATCCGTGTTTTTAAGCATTATGGTATTCGCCAGGACTGCCTCTTTGGGTTTCTGATTTTTAAAAAAATTATTGCGTATGATAAAGAATAAAACGAGTGTGATTAAACAACTCACTATAAAAATGGAAAGGAAATAGTAACGTTGAAAAGGAGTTTTACTACCGAAAAAGCTACGTCTAGAAGGTAAACTACCAGCTTCAGCCATGTGTTTTTTATGTATGGGAGCTATCTGAAATTTCCATATATAGAAGATGTAAGCCGGAAACCCGATAAGTAAAAGAATAAGCGCATAAGTAACTACGCGTGGAGATAAACCCATAGGTTGCTGCAAGGTGGAAATTACCTGAATTGCCAGCCAGCTGAATACTGCATAAATAGAAAGTTTTTTAAAAACTTCCTTGTCCTGACATTCCTTTAAAAATGCATCAAACCTCATTTGTTAAAAATAGTAAATAGATTTGTTAAAATAACTTATTAAAATATTGATTTTTAACGATTTATTTACTAATATACTAAGGTGTAACAAATAAAGACCAACAATATGTCGCAAGATCCAAAGAAAGAAAGCAATGCTTCCAAAAGTACAGAGGGAAGTAAAGATCAAAAACCTAAAAAAGACAAGCCAAAAGGTGGGGTAACTATTAATCCTAAAAAGGATTAAAAAAAAGACCGGCAATTGCCGGTCTTTTCATTTATTTTAAATTCCTGATAATTATTATTTAGGATCAAGAATTAAATCAATTCGCTCATTAAGGTCTAATAAGTGGTAACGGCTTAAGCTGTCACCTGTACGGCTCGCAGCGCTTGCAGTTAAACGTTGAAGTGTGTTTAATTCTGCTCTTACGATAGCGCGAATATCAGATTGACTTACATTGACACTAGATGAATTGCGACGTCCTTCCTGCTCCTGAGTCAATAGATATTCAAGACGGTCAACATAGGCACGTTGTAAGTTACGACGATAGGTGTCGATTTTAGCACCCCGATTCAATTCACTGAAGATTCCATTACGTAAATCACTCATTAAAGAAGTTAAGGTATAAGCCTCTTTCCCATTAAGAGTTTCGTTCTCGATGATACGAGCCATTCTTCCGAAATCTAATACATTACTTAGTGTATTTACCTGTAACCCTCTTAGACGCTCAATCATACCATCGTGTTCGATTCGGTTTAAGATATCGGTATCAATCATCCATTCTGGAGTTTCAAAAAGTTGTTCATTTAAGAATTCAACACTTTCCTTTTGACGCTCTTTAGAAACTGGAACGAATACTGCACCTTCCTGATCATAAGTTTTGTAATACTCGTAAACACCACCAATGTTGTTGCTTACGTGCCCCATATAACGGTTAAACTGACTTAAAACCTGACCATATAACGTATTTAAATCGTCATAATTCTTACCGTCTTCTGCAGTCCATTCAATTAAATTAGGTACGATACGCTTTAAGTTCTCAATACCGTAGTTACTCGCCTTTACAGCATCGTCACCTAAATCTTCGGTTTGTGCACTAGGATCTACTACATCCCATTGCTGTGCACCAAAACGATACATAGGGTCACCAGCGTGTTCTAAAATCCATTCGTCAAGAACTGGCTTCTCTTCTTTTCCTTCTTTGTCAAGAATTGGTCTGTAACCCCATTTGATTGCATACTTATCATAAACACCAATGTTTGGCATCATAGATACACCTTCGTCACCTGGTTGTGCGATATAATTAAAACGAGCGTAATCCATAATTGACGGAGCCGTTCCATATTTATCTGTAAAGCTTTTAGATCGTAATGAATCAACTGCATATGCAGGGCTACTTCCCATATTGTGAGGTAAACCTAGCGTGTGCCCTACTTCGTGAGAAGACACAAAACGAATTAAGCGTCCCATAATCTCATCTTTAAAAGCAACTCCGCGTGCTTCTGGGTTGATTGCTGCAGTCTGAACGAAATACCAGTTACGCAATAAAGTCATCACGTTATGATACCAGTTGATATCAGATTCTAAAATCTCACCGCTACGAGGGTCACTTACGTGAGGCCCATTTGCATTAGGAATTGGAGAAGCCAAATAACGTACTACAGAATAACGTACATCTTCTGGAGACCACTCTGGGTCTTCTTCTTTTGATGGAGGATCTTTAGCGATAATTGCATTTTTAAAACCAGCTGCTTCAAAAGCTACCTGCCAGTCTTCAATACCTTGTTTGATGTAAGGCCTCCATTTTTCTGGAGTTGCACGATCTATATAATAAACGATTTGCTTTTTAGGCTCAACAAGTTCACCTGCTTTGAATTTTTCAACGTCTTCAGGTTTCACTTCAAGTCTCCAACGATCAAGGTAACGCACGGTTTTACTTTCCTGCGCATCAAGACCATAATCTACCTGACCACGAGCAAACCAGCCCACACGCTCGTCAAAATAACGACGCTCCATAGGTTTTTTCGGTAAAAGCACCATACTGTTATTCATCTCAACACTGATAGAACCTACACTCTCGTTACTTGGAGGATTTTTTGAATTGTAAGTTTTTACGTGACGTGCTTCAATGTTAAGCGGGTAACTCTTTAGACTTTCGATATAACTACGATCTCTGTCTACGTTTGAAATTTTATACTGCTCACGATAGTAGCTAGGAAGACCAAGAGACTGCACATCGCTGCTGTATAAATCATTTACCTGAATTACCGTTTTTGTAGAATCTTTGCTGATGGTTTTAATATCGAAAGAATACAATACAGGCTCAAAATTAGAGTTGGTAACAGCTTCATAAATTGGAAGGGAATCAGCTGCAACAATTTGATGAGAAACTACGCGTAGCAATACTTTCTTATCTCTTTTTTCCCAACGTAATACTTCAGTGTTGGTTTTACCACCTCCAAAACCTAATCCTGTGGCAGTTTTTGCAATACGCGTAACCATTAACATCTCGCGGTTAAACAAGCTGTCTGGGATTTCGTAAAAGTAATCGTCATTTACTTTGTGAATAGTAAATAAACCAGCGTCTGTAACGGCATCTTTGGTGATAACCTTGTCATAAGGCTTCATACCATTTTTAGACTTTTCTTCTTTTTCAGTGGAAGCTGTAGCAGCTCCTTTTTTTGCCTGCTTACTGCTTGCACAGGAGACAACCGTCATCACCGAAAAAGCAAAAGCAAGAATTGGGTACAATTTTAATTTCATAGGATATTTTTAGAAAGAGCCCAATTTACTACACTACGAAAAAAAAATCTGTTAAGAATCTCTTAACAGATTTTGTTAATTTTTCCAAATACACAAGAAGTTGCGACAAATTGAATATTCCTTTAGAAAAAATCTAAGGTTTTCCCTAAATCACTGATTTATTTTTAAGACTTACTTAATTTAAAAGCTCAAGATCTTCCTGATCTAGTTTTAGATTTAACGCTTCGTCAAAAGCTTGAAGCTGAGATTCTTTACTAGCGCTCACAATAGGTGCACTAATCCCGGGCTGAGACATTGTCCAGGCAATCGACACTCCAGCTAGAGAAACATTATGCTTAAGCGCTATGGTTTGTAAGGTATTAAGAACTGCCTTGCCTCTTTCATCAAAATATTTGTTAACAAAACGATGCCGCTCTTTACCACTTGCATCATCTTCGGTCTTGTATTTTCCGGTTAAAAAGCCGCTTGCTAAGGTGAAATAGCTATTTACAATCAAATTCTTGTCTGAGCAGAAATCACGATAGGCTCCCTCAAATTTTTCCCGTTCCATCAGGTTATACTCCGGTTGTATGAAATTATATCTTGGTAAATCCTGGTTTTCAGATAAGCGCATTGCCTCTTCCAAAGCTTCAAGCGGAAAATTAGAAGCTCCAATTTCTTTTATTTTACCTGAGTTTAGAGCTTTCTTGTAAGTCTCTAACGTTTCTTCCTGAGATACTGAAGCATCATATTTATGACTGTAATACACATCTATATAATCGGTTTGAAGGCGTTGCAGGCTTAAATCTATTTGTTTGGTGAGATAGGCTGCCGATAAATCTGGAGTACCTGATCCCATAGGGCTTCCGCCTTTGGTAGCGATAATTATACGATCACGATTATTTCGCTCCTTAATCCACATCCCTAAAATACTTTCACTTTCACCGCCACTATTTCCATCTGCCCAATAGGAATATACGTTTGCAGAATCTATAAAATTTAATCCTCTATCCAATAGGGCGTCAAGCAATCTAAATGAAGTTTGTTTATCTGCTGTCCAGCCAAAAACATTACCCCCAAAAACCAGGGGTGGCATTTTAAAGCTTTGCATATCTGTTGTAATATCTTTTGATTTTCGGGTTTTACTAAAAATACAAAAGCCCAAGTAGGACTCTTACCACTCAACACCTAAATTTCTGTTAAGTCAACAGGTACTTTTCGCAATAAATCCCTTTACTAGTGTTTCATTTTTTTGTATTCCATTTAAAAAATGAATTATCTTTAAACTAACTCAAAACCAACATTGATGAATTACCTCAAAAAAGAACTCTACCAACTGGTAGCAGATGATCCTAGAATTTTTGAGTTTATTCAGGAATCATCTCTTGACGGAATGTGGTACTGGGATCTTGAGAATCCCAAAGATGAATGGATGAATGGGAAGTTTTGGACCACCCTTGGCTATGACCCTGCAAAAATGCCACATAAGGCAAACGCCTGGCAGGACATCATTGATCCCAAAGATTTGCAACTTGCCATTGAAAACGCCCAACGCCATTTTGAAAATCCTGATCATCCTTACGATCAGGTCGTGCGATACAAACACAAGCTGGGACATACCGTATGGATACGCTGCCGCGGTATCGCCATCAGAGATGAAAACGGTATTCCCAAACGTATGCTTGGCGCCCATACCGAAGTAACCGATCTTAAGGAAAAGGAAGAAGAACTTCGCAAAATAGTCCAAATTACGCGTGAGCAAAACGAAAAACTTCAGAACTTCACCCATATCGTCTCTCATAATTTACGGGCACATTCAGGTAATTTTGAGATGCTTTTGCAAATGGTGGCTCAGGAAATCCCCGGTATTGAAGAGAACGAACTCTTTCAGCATCTCAAGACCACGTCTGAAAATCTGATGGAAACCATCACGCATTTAAATGAAGTAATCTTGCCGGGAACCCGACTTAAAGATTCACTCAATCCTATAAAGTTGCACGAGTCTGTAGCGAAGAATATTAAAAACCTTAGCTTCCTGGCTCAGGATAACCATGTGACACTTATAAATGAAATTGATGCCAATATTGAAGTGATGGGAATACAATCCTATATCGATTCGATTATTTATAACCTGATTTCAAATGGTATCAAATACCGCGCTCAGGATAAGGAAAGTTACGTGCGCATTAGTTCGTCATTAATCAATGACTCGGTGCGCATTAACTTTGAAGACAATGGTTTAGGAATGAATCTCGACAAAATGGGTGCTAATTTATTTGGAATGTATAAAACCTTTCACGGCAATAAAGATGCTAAAGGGATAGGTTTATTTATATCGAAAAACCAAATCGAAGCTATGGGCGGAGGCATCAAAGTGCGTAGCAAGCGCGGTCAGGGATCAACCTTTACAGTGGTGTTACCCTATCAACCGGTGAAGGTTGCGACAATATCTTAAGAGGGGCAAGCAAAATCGATTATAAGGATTTGAACTAGGCTTTAGCTAAAGTTCTGTTAAGCTGCTGATAACAAAACACAGCCATATTTAATTGGTGTAAATTAGTTTAAACAACTAACCAAAATACCATGAAAAATATCATACGTGCGCTGCTTGCAGGCTACGGAGCAAAGAAAATAGGTGGAGGTCGATGTGGCTGTATCGGGACGATCGTAGTCTTTTTAATTCTCTACTGGTTGTTAGGATTTGTATTTAATGTTATTTAGAACTATAATTTATGAATCAACTCTTACTTAAAAACATCAGGCTGTTTGTTTTGCTTGGTGTTGTTGGTCTTTTACTACTTATCCCTCTCGTTGCCATGCAATTTAGTAACGATGTAAACTGGAGTAGCTTTGACATTACGATTATGGCCGTATTACTTTTGGGAACAGCAATGGTATGCGAATTTATTCTGCGGAAAGTAAAAACTTTTAAAAACCGGGTTCTGGTTTGTGGAATTGCCCTGCTTGTTTTCTTTCTGATCTGGGCAGAACTTGCAGTAGGAGTATTTGGATCTCCACTAGCCGGAAACTAAATTCAACCAAACAAAAACCTTGAAGTATTTACCTTCGGGGTTTTTGTTTTACTGGGACAGACTAATAAATTTACATCAGAAAATATCCATATTTACTTCTACTCTGCAGCAACTTGCAAATCCTGTCTTTTGTGAATTCGTATGCGTACCGATTTACTGATAGGTGTCTGGCTACGCTCTGCAAAATGATTGTGTGGTACTAAAACATTAGTTTCCGGGAAATAGGCTGCCACATTACCTCGTGGAATGTCATAGGGAACCATCAAAAATTTATGTGCGTTACGAATTTTACCATCATATTCGCTGGTTAGGTCTACCACATCGAGCTTTTGTAATCCCAACTCATCCATATCACGATCGTTCATAAAGAGAACTCTTCGCTCATTATAAACTCCTCGATATCGATCATCAAGCCCGTAAATCGTAGTATTAAACTGATCGTGTGAACGTATGGTCATCAGCATAAACTCATCTTCGTCCAGCTGATGATCAGGCAATTTGTTAATGGTAATTTGAGCTTTACCTTGAGGCAACATACTAAAATCAAGATTACGCACATTATTGGGTAAATAATAACCACCACCAGATGATCGATCACTGGTGTTTTCAAAACCTTTGGCAACCTTATCAATATTTTCCCGTATCAAATCATAATCACGACTCCAGGCTTTCCAATCTACGGAATGTTTACCTCCAAAATAAGCATCTGCCATTTCTGCAATAATCTGAGGTTCACTTCGCACATTATCTGAAGCTGGCTTCAGAATTCCTTTTGACTGACTTATTTTTCCCATACTATTTTCTACCGTAAAATAGCGCTTGGCACCATCAGCTTCATCTTTTTCAGAACGCCCCAGCGTTGGTAGAATTAATGCGGTTTTTCCGGTAACTAAATGGGTTCGGTTGAGTTTAGTACTAATCTGCACAGTTAAATCACAGTTTTCAATAGCTTCAGCTGTGTATTCTGTATCCGAAGCTGCCATCAGGAAATTTCCACCTAAACACATAAAAACTTTAGCTTTTCTATTATGCATGGCCTCCATAGCTTCAACAACATCCACTCCTCTTTTTACAGGTGGTTCAAAATTTAAATGCTCTTTAATACGTGCATTCATTTTTTCATCAACAAAATGTTGAATTCCCACACTGCGATCTCCCTGAACATTGCTGTGACCACGCACGGGGCAAGTACCGGCACCGGGTTTGCCCAAAGCACCTTTTAGCAATAGAAGATTTACAAATTCTCTAATATTTTCAACCCCGTTTTTATGCTGAGTAAGTCCCATTGCCCAGCATACGATGATCTTTTTAGAATTGCGCAGCATAGCCACCGCCTTATTTACATCAGACTCTAAAACTCCTGCCCTTCTGAGCAAATCTCCTTCATCATAACGTGCCAGATCTTCTAAAAAACTGTCATAGCCTGCAGTATATTTTTCTATAAACTCGTGATCAAAAACCGAACGATCAATGGTATCGAGAATAGCCAGTTTCTTTAAAATTAGCTTCATCAAGGGAATATCCTGATTGATACTTACCGGCAAATGCAAATCTGCCATTTGAACGCCACTACCCAAAGTACCACTCAGATGCTGCGGATTTTTAAAATTCACCAATCCCGATTCCTGTAAAGGATTTATGCTGATAACTTTTCCGCCATTTTTCTTACACTTCTCTAGTGCAGACATCATTCTCGGGTGATTGGTTCCCGGATTTTGCCCGGCAATAATAATTACTTCGGCTTCATACAAATCTTCAAGAACTGTAGAACCTTTTCCAATCCCCAGTGTTTCACTCAATGCCACACCGCTAGACTCGTGACACATATTGGAGCAATCAGGTAAATTGTTTGTACCTAATGCCCGTGCAAACATTCCATAAGTAAAAGCAGCCTCATTACTGCTGCGACCAGAAGTATAAAAAATAGCTTCATTGGGATCGTCCATCTTATGAAGATGCTTGGCGATTAGTCCATATGCCTCTTGCCAGGTAATAGGTTCGTAATGCAAGCTTCCAGGACGCAAAACAAGAGGTTCTATGAGTCGACCAAACTTATTCAGTTCATAATCTGAAAGTTGAGAAAGCTCCTCAACACTAAACTTTGCAAATAACTGAGAGCCTATTTTATCTGTTGTTGCCTCATCTGCCAGGGCTTTCGCTCCATTCTCACAATACTCAGCAACAGGTGATCTATTTTCAGGATCTGGCCACGCACAGCTGGGGCAATCAAAACCATCTTTTTGATTCATTTTTAGCAAAGCTCCCATAGATCTCAACACACCCATTTCTTTAAAACCGTGTTTCAGGGCTTCTTTAACTCCCAGCATACCTGCCGCATCTGTAACGCGCTTACCCAGTTTGATATTAGTAAATTCTTCAGATCCGGTGATCGATACATTGCGTTTAAAGGAATCAGACATAGTTTAATTTTAGTGTGAACAATTTGGCAAAGCCGAAAAAATTTAAGCAACAGTTTTTCTTTTACAGCGACAAGTTACCCAAACTTAGGAGCTACCTCTATTAAGAAAACACTAAAAAGCAGCAATAAACACTACTTTTCGTTATATTCGCTAAGACATAACGCTTGAATCATGATCGCAGTTTCTGAAGCTCAACAACTTATTGAACAGCACAGCATACGTCTGGATACTCAACATGTAAAGTTGGAAGCTTGTTTAGGATTTTACCTGGCTGAAGATATACAGGCTCCGTTTTCACTTCCCTCCTTTCGGCAATCGGCGATGGATGGGTATGCATTTATACATTCAGAGTCGAAAACTTTGAAAGTTAGCGGACAGGTGCAGGCGGGTGACACAAGCATACCTCAATTAAAACCGGGAGAAGCTATACGTATTTTTACAGGCGCACCGGTGCCCGATGCTGCTGATAACGTAATCATTCAGGAACATACAACGCGAAATGGGGATGAATTAATTCTTGATAAAATTCCGGCTAAAAACGCCAATATTCGCCCCATTGGAGAGCAAATTAAGAAAGGTGAATTCGTATTAAAACAAGGTCATTATATCAATGAAGCGACAATAGGATTTCTTGCCGGACTTGGATTTACCGAAATTTTGGTTTATAAAAAACCGCGGGTAGCCATTCTTACCACAGGTAATGAACTTCAGGAACGGGGAACAGAACTTAAGCCCAATCATATTTATGAAAGTAACGGAATAATGCTTTCATCGGCTTTAAAACGTATCGGCATTACTGATATTGAATTAATAAAGGCAGAAGATTCGCTTGAAGCAACTAAAAATTTGGTGCAGAAAGCTTTAGAAAAAGCAGATGTTGTATTGGTTTCTGGTGGAATTTCAGTTGGGGATTATGATTTTGTGCAGGAAGCTTTAATTCAGAATGAGGTTAAAGAGCATTTTTATAAAGTAAATCAGAAACCCGGAAAACCTTTATGGTTTGGAACTAAAGGTAAAAAATCAGTTTTTGGTTTACCCGGTAATCCGGCATCTAGCCTTACCTGCTTTTATGTATATGTTCTTCCACATTTGCGATTGAGAATGGGAAGTAAAAAACCGTATTTAGAAAAGCGTAAGGCTATTTTACAGCAAGAAGTTAAAAACATTCATGATAAAACGCTTTTTCTGAAAGCGGGTATTTCTGAAGATCAAATCATTCCATTTACAGGTCAGGCAAGTTCTATGCTCAATACCTATGCGATTAGCAATGCTTTGCTGGTTATAGAGCCTGAACAAACTGTGGTTAAAAAAGGAAAAACAGTGAGTTATCTGGATTTAAATTTTTAGACAATGCAACAGGTAAAAAGCAGGGTGTGGATTGAACAGGAAGGCGAAGTTTTTTTAGGCTTCGGTCGCATTGAATTATTAAAAAAAGTTGCCGAAACTCAATCGATAAGTGCAGCAGCTAAAGCAATGGGAATGTCTTACAAAAAAGCTTGGAAACTCATCAATGCAATGAATAGTTGTACTGAAAAGCCTTTGGTTGTGACAAGCACGGGTGGTAAAGATGGTGGTGGTACTTCCATTACAGAATACGGCAGGGAAATGATTGCACGGTTTGAAGAACTCAATCTGGCCTGCGAGGCATTTTTAAACGAAAAATTTAATAACCTAAAACAGAACCTTTAATTAACGTGAAAACTTCAAAGTCCATACCAGCTTATATACTTTGTGGTGGAAAAAGCTCACGAATGAAGCGCGATAAAGGCCTTGTAACTTTTGACGGAATGACATTTACAGGCCTTATAATCAAAACGTTGAGAAATGTGACAGATGAAATTTACCTCGTTACCGCTAATGAAAAATACCGTGAATTTGGACTGCCATTAATTGCAGATCAATTTGAAAATAAAGGACCATTAGGTGGTATTCACGCAGCTTTAGATCATACAGAAAGCACTCGCGTACTTATTTTAAGTTGTGATGTGCCTTTGATTACAAGCACAGTTTTAACTGAAATTTTAATGAGTGTAGATGTAAATCCTGATTATCAAATTCACTTTGCTATAGATGATGCAAAATGGCATCCATTAATTGGATGTTATTCCAAATCGCTGGTAAAGAAGGCGGAAGTTGCATTGCAAGCCAACCAACTTAAATTAATGGATTTTGTAAAAAATCAGGATTATCAAGAAGTAGCAATTGCAGATTCAAAAAGTCTGAAAAATATCAATACACCTGAAGCTTTAGCTCAGGCAGAAATGAACTTATAAAATGAATCTAACTCTTAAATATTTTGGACAATTGGTTGATGTTACGGGAAGTCACGAAGAATCTCGTAACATAAGCATTGAAACAACACAAGAATTGTTAAATGAGTTACAGACTCAATATGCAATAAGTCATATTCCTTTTCAACTTGCAGTTAATCAAAAGCTGATAGATGCTGAAGAGTCTATACACTTAAATGAAGGAGATGTAGTTGCCTTACTACCTCCTTATGCAGGAGGATAAATTATGAAAAGATACCAACGTCAACAGATTTTACCTCAACTTGGGGAAACAGGTCAGCAAAAGCTAACTCAGGCTCGTGTGCTTGTTATTGGCGCGGGAGGATTGGGTTGTGCACTTCTGCCCTATTTGGTAGCCTCAGGAATTGGAAACATTGGGATTGTTGATGGAGATCAGATTGAAGAAAGCAATTTACACAGGCAAATTCTCTATAGTCCTGAGGATCTAGGAAAACTGAAAACCGAAATAGCACAAGTCAAATTACAGCTCCAAAATCCGGATTGTAACCTAACTTCTATTCCTGAATATCTATCAGGTTCTAATGCCCTAGCACTTTTCAATCAATACGATCTCATCGTAGATGCAACCGATCGAATCGCAATACGTTACCTGATTAATGATGCTGCTTTGATAACCGGAAAACCTGTAGTTTACGGAAGCATACATCGCTTTGAAGGTCAGGTTTCCGTATTTAACTATAAAGATGGACCAACTTATCGCTGTCTTTTTCCAAAAGCAACAGCTGTTCCCAATTGTGCAGAAGCCGGAGTTTTAGGCACTGCCGTGGGGTTAGTTGGTATGCTTCAGGCACAGGAAGTGATGAAAATTCTATTAGAAACCGGAACTGTTTTAAGTGGAGAATTACTTGTTTACAACTGCCTAACTGCCACTCAAAGTAAATTTCAGTTTACAAAAAAGGATTGGCCACATATTGACGAAACCTATTTCTGTCAAACCTATTTAACAGATGAAAAGCCCACTGAGACATTTGATAATAATCTATTGAAAACAGGCAATTTATTAGATGTTAGAGAAGTTTACGAACAACCCAGATTAGCAATTTAAAATCTGATAGAAATTCCACTAGGTGAGCTAGATTCTGTTCAAGATAACCTGAGTAAAGAAAGTCATTACTATGTATTTTGCCAAAGTGGAAAACGCGCGCTACTAGCTGTCAATAAACTGAATGAATTGGGATTTGTAAATGTTGTCGCACTACATACAGGCGCTGCAGAAATAGCTGAAAGCATCATCACATTACAAGTCAAATAAACGAAATAAAATGAAAAAAGTATTTATAGAAGGTCCCATAACCAGTGATTTTATTGCTGATTCAATCGCTAAACATCAGGGTAAAACCAGTATTGGCGCTCACAATATTTTTCTGGGTCAGGTAAGGGCTGATGAGGTTGAGGGCAAACAGGTTTCTGCTATAGAATATACATGCTATGAAGAGTTGGCAAATCAAAAGTTGCACGAAATACGAGAAGAGGCATTTGAGAAATTTGATATGATTTGTATGCATATTTACCACAGTCTAGGCATTATAAAGACTGGAGAAATCTGCTTTTTTGTATTTGTTTCTGCTAAGCGTAGAAAGGAAGTCTATGCCGCAACCGAATGGATCGTAAATCAGGTAAAAGACCGCACTCCTATTTATGGAAAAGAGATTTTTAAAGACCAATCCCATCAATGGAAAGTCAATTCTTAAATCATTTCTGTAAAACGTTACGAGTTACTAGTAGCTTTTTAAACCTGGAATTCAGCATTCTTAAATCAAAATTCAAAAAATGGTAGACATTACCCATAAAATAAACACCTTACGCAGCGCGACGGCTCAGGCAATACTCAAAGTAAGTAAGACTGAAACAATTGAAGCTCTTCAAAAAAACAAGGTTCCAAAAGGAAATGTTTTTGAAATGGCTAAAACTGCCGGACTATTCGCTGTTAAAAATACACACACAAGCATTCCTGATTGTCACCCGTTACCCATAGAATATACAGCGGTCGATTATACCATTGAAGGCTTGACGGTTTTAATTGAAATTACAGTAAAAACCGTTTATAAAACTGGTGTTGAAGTTGAAGCGATGCACGGGGCTTCTATTATTGCGCTTACCATGTATGATATGCTAAAGCCCATCGATAAAGAGATTGAAATTAGCACCGTGAAATTACTTCATAAAAAAGGTGGTAAAAGCAGTTTTAAAGATCAGAATCCGGCGCGATTGAGTGCTCATATAATTGTTTGTTCAGATTCAATTTCTGAAGGAAAAAAAGAAGATAAAGCAGGAAAAGCAATTATTGAAAAACTGCAACAACACGAAGTTCAGATTCAGGGTTATGAAATTATTCCAGATGATTTAGAAACCATACGCAGCAAGGCTTTTCAACTTTCAGACACGGTAAATCTGCTAATTTATACGGGAGGTACCGGCTTGAGTATGCGCGACGTGACTCCAGAAGCATTAGAACCTATTCTGGAACGGCGTATTCCAGGAATTGAAGAAGCTATACGCAAATATGGTCAGGATCGTATGCCTTACGCGATGCTTTCGCGTAGCGTTGCCGGGACCTTAGGCAATTGTCTGGTTCTCGCCCTACCCGGCTCAACCAATGGAGCCAAGGAATCAATGGATGCGGTATTTCCTCATCTCCTTCACGTATTTAAAATTTTAAGAGGTGCTCAGCACAACGCCAATGACTAAAGTCACTCCCATATTAACAGATACTCACGGAAGAACGCATAACTACCTGCGCATTTCACTCAGTGAGAAGTGCAATTTGCGATGTACGTATTGCATGCCTCCCGATGGCATTGCTCTCACTCCCCGTGCCGATTTAATGACTGCAGCGGAGATTGAGCAATTTGCTCGGGTTTTTGTGGCAAATGGAGTTGACAAAATCAGGTTAACGGGAGGCGAACCGCTGGTGCGTAAAGATTTTACTCAAATTCTGGAAAAATTGGCGAAACTTCCCGTTAAGCTTTCAATCACAACAAATGCCTTGCTTACGCATCGATTTATAGACGATTTTAAGCGAAATGGGCTTAACGATATCAATGTAAGCCTCGACAGTCTCAATGCTGAAAAATTTAAACTCATCACCCGTCGCGATCAGTATAAAAA
Source organism: Leeuwenhoekiella sp. (assembly GCA_964219495.1). GTDB lineage: Bacteria > Bacteroidota > Bacteroidia > Flavobacteriales > Flavobacteriaceae > Leeuwenhoekiella. The sequence goes on from CAXPQP010000032.1 coordinate 21,862, forward strand.
GGCATTTGATAACATAAACCAACTGATTAATGAAGGTTTTCGGGTAAAGATCAATGCGGTTTTGATGAAGAATTTTAATGAAGATGAAATCGTCGACTTTGTAGCGCTCACTAAAGACCGAAACATCAATGTGCGCTTCATAGAGTTTATGCCCTTCGACGGAAACTTATGGAACAAAGATAAATTAGTCAGTCAAGCTGAAATTCTTAATCGCGTTCACGATCATTTTGGAGTTGAAGCTATAGTACCCTTAGCAAACGAAAGCAACTTTACCGCACGAAATTTTAAGGTTAAAGGTTATACAGGAAGCTTTGGTATTATCAGTTCGGTGACCAGTCCCTTTTGTGATAGCTGTAACCGCATTAGGCTCACCGCAGATGGTAAGTTGAAAAATTGCCTGTTTTCTAACGAAGAAGTTAATTTACTTCAACCTTATCGAAATGGAGAACAGCTGGAAACTTTAATAGCCAAATCTCTACAAAAAAAGAAAGCCGTACGCGCAGGGATGACCGACTTTGAAGAACTTACCAACCCCGACCTTCACAGCAACAATCGGAGTATGATTGCTATAGGGGGTTAAATTAATTCAAGTAAATATTAATACGTATACAATAATCTATAATACTCTTTAACCGAATCCTCCCAGGAGAAACGAGCAGCTTTTGCTTTACGTCGCATCTTGCGCCAGGTAGGTTTATCTTCTTGAAAAACGTTGATACAATTATCAAATTCAGAAACCATATTGTTTATAGTTTCTTCAATTGTAGTTCCCTTAAAAGCAAATCCATCTTTACCGTCATGAACCGTGTCAATTAGTCCACCTGTATGGTGAACCAGACATAGAACCCCATTACGCATAGCAAGCATTTGGCTTATACCACATGGCTCAAACAAACTGGGCATAAAATATAAATCAGACTCCAGGTAAATCGAATCAATGATATCTTCTGATTGTCCATTTATAAATATGAAATTGGAATGCTGATAGCTTATCTCACGCATCAAAGCTTCATATTCAGGTTCGCCAGTACCAAGAAGTATAAAAATACCATTATTAGCTTTAAGGTTTTCCAGTATTTGTTTTAGAGCTAAAGGATTACGTTTGAAAAAATAAAACTTCTGCTCTGTCATTCTAGCAACGCTTGAAGCAATAAATGAAGGAGGGTTGTCAAGCAGCTCAACCACCTTTTCGCCCGTATTGGCGAGAATATCAGCCTTATATTTTTTAGATTCTTCCTGAATCCATTTATAAATCTGTTTTAGAATATTGGTATAGAGCTTTCCTTTTTTAGCAACACGCATATTGGCATAATTCACACCGTTTAAAATTCCGTGTAATCTACCTTGCTTATAAGCACTTACTAAATCAGATTCTAAGCCTTCTCCACCTATAAATTCAGGTTTATTGCTGGGTTTCATAATATCCTGCATATACGAAGGACTCACTGTATGCACCTGGTCACAGAGTCTGATTCCAACTGCCATCAGGTTCACACAATCCGGATACCGAACATCAGAAATTAGGTCATAATCGTATTGAATTTCAGGAAAAAAAGCCTCGATCGATGCATAATTGTTAGCCAAAGGTCGTATTCCCTGTAAACTAAGATTATGAATGCTGTACACAAAATGCGTTTGCTTTAAGACTTCGTAAACAGGATTAAAAGCTCTATGAAAAACTAAAAGTGCCGTATGCCAGTCGTGCAAATGTGCTACATCAATATGATCAAAAATATTCTGCTTTACTGCCTGGGCTACGGCAGTATTAAAAATGAAATATTTTACCGCGTCTGTAAAAAAAGGCTCTTCGGGATCATCATTATAAATATGGGCGATGTTACCCTCTACAATCTGTGGATGATGTATAACATAATGAGTGATGCGGTCGTAATGTGTTTTAGGGCTTACTTCATAAATCTCGGCAATACTTTCTTCACCATGAATTTGAATTTTAAGATCTGTAATAAACTTTCCCTGTAGGTGAAGTCTGTTATACGCAGGTACTACGACGTGAACCTGATCTCCAGTTGCGGCTAGTTGTCTTGGTACATCTCGCACCACATCAGCCATCCCTCCTGCTTTACAATTTGCTATTGCGTCGTTTTCTGCGGATATAAATAAAAAATTCTTCATAAAACTGGTTAGCCACACCGGCGTACAATGTTTGAAAACATTTCAAAGCTATAAATCTGATATTGAATGTTTTCACGATTTGAAATAAATGGAATCTTTAAGAAAACTAAGGGGATGATTTTAAAGAATACCAAGTTGAAATATACTTCTCACTTTCTCTGAAATATAAATCAGAAATTAGATTAAAATCTGAGTTCATAGGCAGTTGAAAGCATAACGAAATTGGAACTATTTCAATGAAAATACATTAAATAAAAGTTAATTATACGTTTATTTCCGTACATATTAAACGAACGCATAGATTATCTCCTGAAATTCAAAAAACTGTTAAAAAACTATCTTAAAGTGATAAAATATTGATATAACGGAAACAGAATATCTCTTTTAACGAAACGCTAATACCTTATAAATCTGAGTCGTGGTATCTTTCTACTCATGAAAACTAACCAAGCTTTAATTCTTTTTCTACTCCTATTTACTTTCCAAATAAATCTTGCTCAGGATGAGGATAGTACAGCCACTACTAATGGTAGATTGCTGCCTTCAAGCGAACCCACAGTTCCTGAAAATGGGAATTATGGTGTAAATGCCTTACAGGAATATAATGAAGCCTATTTTACTGTTAATCGCCTAAATGAGGCTATTGGTCTTCCTCCAAATAAATTCAATTTTCAATCTCCTCAGGCTACCTTAGAGCACTTTGTACTCAATTGTCGAAATGGTAATTACAAAGACGCGGCCTATGCATTAAATTTAAACTTACTCCCTGATAGCTTAACTCCCGAGCAGGCAGCAACACTAGCCGAAAAGCTTTATTTTATTCTAAATCAACGGGTAAGTATAGATTGGGGAGGTTTATCAGACAGACCTGATGGTCAAATAGACATTAGTACCACCACCAATAAAGCTATTGCGGGTAAACCTTTACGCAGTGTTGTTTTTGGAGAAGTCAGCTTAAATGGTCGTGACGTGGTTATGCGCTTGCAACGTGTAAAGTATAAAGATTTTGGAGCTTTCTGGCTTATTTCGTCAAACACTGTTGAAAATATTGATGCACTTTATGAGCAATATGGCCCCAGAGAACTTGATCGTATGATGCCAGACTGGGCACGCATAAAATGGCTTAATATGCCGGTTTGGAAATTTGCAGGGACCTTGCTTTTAGGGTTTTTAGCCTATTTCTTAGGTAAACTCAGCTTATTCATTTTAAGACGATTATTTAGAAAGTCGAAACAGGTCTGGGTGAATACCATAGCCAAAAAACTTGCTACTCCTGCAGCCTGGGCAATTGGAGTATTGTTTTTCTACGTTACTCTTAATAAACTTATATCCTTTGGCGGAAGCTTTGCCAGTTCACTATATGCAATTCTTTTAATTGCGGTCATTGGAACTATCACCTGGTTTATAATGCGTTTTATTGACTCTTTTATGGTTTATGTCGCCGAAACTAAAATTGGAGACGCTGACCCGGAAGAAAACAATGAGGCCCGAATGATGATGACCTATATTTCGGTAGCCAGACGCGTAATAACTTTTATTGTGATTATAATTGGCCTGTCTGTGATCCTGTCACAATTTAGAAGTCTGGAAAAATTAGGTATTTCACTTATTGCATCAGCGGGTCTTGCTACGGTAATACTTGGTGTTGCTGCACAGAGTACTTTAGGAAATATAATTGCAGGAATACAAATTGCGATTACCAGACCAGCTCGTATAGGAGATACCGTAATTATAGATGATGAATGGGGATATGTTGAAGACATACGCTTTACCTATATGGTTGTGCGTACCTGGGATCAACGAAGACTTGTTGTACCACTTAAAACTATCATTTCAAACACTTTTGAAAACTGGTCAATGACCAGTGCGCATCAGGTTAGACCCATAATACTTCACGCAGATTATGAAATAGATGTCTCCAAAATCAGAAGTAAATTTGAAGAACTTCTTAAGAACAATGAGAATTGGGATGAAGAAGAACCACCTAAAGTTCAGGTTGTAGAAACCACCGAAAAGGGCATTAAAATTAGAGCTTTGTGTAGTGCTAAAGATGCTTCAACGACCTGGGATTTACATTGCGAACTGCGTGAAGAGTTGGTGAACTATATCTGCCAATTAGAAAATGGTAAACACCTTTCTAAAACACGACTTCAATTTGAAAATCATTTTGAAGAAAAATCTACAAAATCTAAAGCCAAGAAAAAGAAGAAGAAAAACAAGTCAAATGAAAGCGCTGAGAAGAAAAAGTAAAGTAAATCAAAAGAATAAACTATTCCTCTTCATCAATAGCTAGTTCTAATTCTTCGGTGTATTCTAAGTTGTGAAAAACATTTTGAACATCATCATCGTCTTCAAACTTCTCAATAAGATTTACAATTTGCCTGGATTCACTTAAAGGTAATTCAATCGTATTTAAAGAAATGCGTTGTAATTCAGCATTTTTGGTGTGTATATTTAATTCTTCCAGATGCTGAGCCATTTTACCAAAATCTGTAAACTCAGTATAAATGATAAACACATCTTCATGATTTTCAAATGATTCAGCGCCTCCTTCAATAAATTGAAGTTGCAACATTTCAAAGTCGCGATCTATTTCGGTCTTGTCTAAAGTAAAAACTCCTTTACGTTCAAACAGAAATTCAAGCGAACCATTTGTTCCCAAGCTTCCTCCATTTTTACTAAAAATAGATCTCACTGAAGAGATTGTTCGATTAGCATTATCGGTGGTACATTCAATAAAAAAGGCAATTCCGTGTGGTCCATAACCTTCAAAAGTCATTTGCTCATAACTATCAGCATCTGCTCCACTCGCCTTTTTAATGGCTCGTTCAATAGTATCCTTTGGCATATTTACCCCTTTCGCATTTTGAATAGCATTTCGCAAAGCAGGATTGGAGTCGGGATCCCCGTTTTGATTGTTTTCTTTAATCGACACAGTGATCTCTTTGATAGCGCGTGTAAATTGTTTTGCCCGCTTTTTATCCTGCGCTCCTTTGCGATGTTTAATATTTGCCCATTTGCTATGTCCTGCCATAAAATTTAGGTTTTATTAAAATATAAAGTTTTCGATTTTCAATACCAGAACTTTAACCCTTTTTTAAATTTTTGGTTGAAATACCACTCGCAATCCGGAATATTTAGCCTTATTTTTACGATATGAAAGAATTATTAGAACTCCACTACGGGCATATTTTTGAACCAGAATTATTACAGGAAATCTTAGTATCTGGTACACTTCGCGAAGTTAAAGAAGGAGAAAAGCTTATGGATATTGGTCAATATATCACGGCTATGCCGCTATTGATTTCTGGAGCAATTAAAATTCTACGTGAAGATCCTGATGGAGATGAATTACTACTTTATTTTTTGGAAAAGGGAGATACGTGTGCCCTTACCCTTTCTTTCAATCGCGGACAACGCAAAAGTGAAATACGCGCCATTGCAGAATTAGATACCGTTCTTATTATGATTCCTATTCAAAAAATGGAAGAATGGAGTTCAAAATTTAAAACCTGGCGCAATTTTATATTTGACAGTTATCAAAATCGTCTTCAGGAAATGCTCGATACCTTAGACAGTATTGCATTTATGCGCATGGATGAGCGCCTGTTGCGTTACCTTAGAGATAAACAAAAGCTCACGCAAAGTGACGAACTCAACAGCACGCATCAGGATATCGCCTATGAGATGCATACGTCACGTGTGGTAATTTCCAGATTGCTTAAAAAGCTGGAACTCGAAGGCCGAATAAATATTCAGCGTAATAAAATTCAATTACTCGATCTGGATTAATTGCTAAGCGTATCACGCATTGCTTTTGCCTTAAGAAGGCATTCTTCATATTCTTTTTCTGGAATTGCCTGAGCAGTAATTGCGCTTCCCACTGTAAATGACAGGTATTTTTTTGTTGAATTGTAAAGAATACTGCGAATTACCACATTAAAATCAAAGTCACCATCAGGAGTAAAATAGCCAATAGAGCCGCTATAAAAGCCGCGCCTACGATTTTCAAGATCTTCAATTATCTGCATGGCACTCAGTTTTGGTGCGCCAGTCATACTACCCATCGGGAATGAATTCTTGATGCTCTGCACAGGATCAAGATCTGCAGGAAGCTTAGCTTCAATTGTAGAAATCATTTGATGTACCTGATCAAAACTGTGGATTTTACAGAGTTCTGCTACCGTTACACTTCCGCGTACAGCTACTTTTGAAAGATCATTGCGCACCAGATCTGTAATCATAATATTCTCTGCCCGTTCTTTTGGGTCATTTTCTAAATTCTGCTTGAGTAACGCATCCTCCTCCTCTGTTCTCCCTCGTCTGGCAGTACCTTTAATTGGCTGACTTATTAAAGTATCTCCCATCTTTTGTAAATAACGCTCAGGAGAAGAGCATAAGGCGTAGTGATCTTTCAGTTTTAAAAACGCTGCAAACGGTGCACGTGATAATGTGTTTAGCTTTAAAAAGCTTTCATAAGGATTTACAGCGGCATCAGCATAAAATTCCTGGCAAAAGTTGGCTTCATAAATATCTCCACGTTTGATGTGGTCTAGCATTTTTGAAACCTGCTCACAGTAGGCATCTTTATTGAAACGAACTTTAATTTTTGGATTTTCAAAGTTGCTAGAATCAACTTCCTGAAATCCTTCCTTAACCAAAAGATTATAATCGGTTTCAATGTCTGAAGCGACTTCGTGTAAATACAAAAACTGAAGTTCAGTTTGCGTGAGCCGTACCAATTTTAAAGGCTGAAAAAAATACATGTCAGGAAAATGTAAATCATCAGGATTCTGAGATTGAATTTCTTCTACTTCATTTTTTAAGTCATAGCCTAAAAATCCCATCAACCAATCCTGAGTTTGATTGCGATATAGCGAAAGTTTTTCAAAGGCATTACCTGCGTCACATTTTAGTTGCGATTTAATTCCAGTTCCAAACAAAATTTCAAACTGACTATTACGATCCCAATGTTGGTTTGAAGTAAGCAAACAGCTTACCCCCTCTTGCGAGCTCCAGTAAAGCAGTCGCTTTAAGAGATCTTCGTTTTTAGAAATGGGAAAAGATTGAATGATACGCATACTTCTGCGAAAATACAGCTTCAACACAAATTATACGGAATGTAATTAAAGTCAATTCAATCAAAAACTTATAGCATAAAAAAAACTGCCATTTCTGGCAGCTTTTTTTATAGTTAAACAGGCTTATTGTCTGTCAATCCAATCCTTGATTTCTTCTTTAGTTTTTCCGGTTTTTTCCTGAAGCTTCCCAAGCATCTGGTCAAATTTACCTTCGGCATGTGTCGTATCATCGTCAGTGACCTCACCATACTCCTCTTTAAATTTTCCTTTTACCTGTTTCCATTTTCCTTCTAACTGATCACTATTCATAATATAATTTTTTGAATTATTAGTATTATAAATTTACCCCTACATTTACAGCTCTTACGTCAATAAAAAGCTAATCTTTGTAAGACTTGCGTTAATAATCCTTAAATAAAACCTGTATGTCTGTATTTAAAAGTTTGTTGCTCGTTCTGTTTTGTGTATTTATCAATTGCAAAGAGAAACCAGCTGAAACTGCCATAGCTCCAGACGCTGTAGCAGATGCAACTTATTACTTAATACGCCACGCAGATAAGGTACGAGGCGCAAATGCGGGTACAGATCCTGAGTTGACAAAAAAAGGGCAGGCACGAGCATATTTCTGGGCAGAAACTCTTAAAGAAGTTGATTTTGATGCGGTTTACAGTACAGATTATAAACGCACGCGTAGTACAGCACTACCGGTAGCTAAATTGAATGATGTCCCTCTAAGTATTTATGACGCGCAAAATCTGTTTAATAAAGAATTTCAGCAGGAAACCAATGGAAAAACAGTTTTGATTGTTGGTCATAGCAATACCACACCAGCATTTGTCAATGCGATCTTAGGCGAACAAAAATATCAGGAAATCGATGATAGTGTATTTGGAAATCTATACATCGTTCGCGTAGAAAATGGAAAACCTGTAGCCGAACTTAAAAACTACAACAACTGGTCTTTTGACTAGTTTACTGCCACATCTTTTAGTTCTATTCGCGAAAGCTCTTTGAGTTTACCTTCGGTAAATAAGTTATCTAATTCACTAAGTTCAGGAAAGCGCTCTTCAGGCTCGTAATTAATGTAATCTGCAAAGCGCACACCATTTACTTCTCGTATATTGATTGCTTCTCTAAAGCGGGTTCCGCCTTCATTTACGTGATAATTATAAGCCAGATAATCGACAGCGAAATTTTCGGTATTGATCCAATATAAATATTCATCTTCAAAATCTTCTCCTCCACCTTCTTCTGCAAAGCTTACGTGAATTTCATAATAATTTTTACCCTTAATAGTTGCAGTGCCTATCTTTTCAGCATTTACCGCTTCCGCATCTAAACCATAAGGCAAAACAGCAAAATAATGAACCGAGTTTACACTGCCTGAAAGTCCGGCAACTAGACTATCTGGAAGCTTAACCTGCTGCTCATTTATATAGCGTTTAAAATCTGAATTGGTCAATTGGTCTAAAGTATCCTTGCAAGCCCCATCGGTACATCGCTCTAGTTCGTAAAGGCCATTATCACGCTTGGCTCGATAGAATTTATCTCGAAACTGAAACGAAATTGAAGCCGTGTCCAGAATGTTCCCACCGGCATATTCTATTGCTTTATCAACAATTTCTGAAGCTGTGAAATCTTCAGGCTTTTTATCATTGTTCTCTTTACAAGAACATATACTGATTATCAGTAGGATAACTAAAATACGTTTCATAAACACAAGTTAAACCTGCAGCTTAAGTGCTGCATAGCGATTAGATTTAGGTCTGATTTTAATAAAAAACAGGAAACACAAAAATAAAGGTTTTTAAAGCAACATCCCTCACCACTGTTAAAATCTGTATTTTTGCAGGAAGTTTTAAATACATAAAACTTGTAATGTGGTCATTATACCGCTTCTCAATTTTCAATACTGAATAATGAAACAAACGAATACCATAAATATTAAAAACAAAAAGGCTCGCTTTGAATATGAAATTCTCGATAAATACACTGCGGGTATTAAATTGGCAGGTACCGAAATTAAATCAATACGGGAAGGAAAAGCATCAATAGCTGAAAGCTTCTGCGAATTTGAAGGTCACGAACTTTTTGTTATTAATATGACTATTCAGGAATATTCACACGCGACTTATTTTAATCACAATCCCAAGCAAAGTCGCAAACTGTTGCTAAACCGTCGCGAACTTAATAAACTTCACAAGGAAGTTAGAACAAGCGGACTAACCATCGTTCCCTTGCGTATGTTTATCAATGATCGCGGACTTGCAAAAATGGAAATTGCACTAGCAAAGGGTAAAAAACTTTACGACAAGCGCGAAGCCATTAAAGAACGGGATAGTAAGAAGAGATTAGGGCAAATTAAAAAGGCTTTCAATAACTAATTGCAACCTATTCCTGAAGCAAACGTCTTTAAATAAAGCATTTAAAATAACTTCACCACAACTGGTGATCAACATGCATTTATGATACAAAGACTACTCCTCCTCAGCCTCCTTCTCTTAAGTTTTTCGGTAAACAGCCAAATTAAAGGTCTTGTAACAGATTCTGACAAGCAACCATTACCCTATGTAAATATTTATGTAAAAGATGCCAGCCTGGGTACAACTACCAATGCCTCTGGGGCCTACCAACTCGCAATCGAAAAACCGGGTACTTATATAGTAGTTTTTCAGTTTTTGGGGTTTACCAAACAAGAATTTAAAATTGAACCACAACAATTTCCTTATACTTTAGATGTAACCCTAAGGCCCGAAACTACTTCTCTTGATGAAATACTAATCGATGCAAAGGGAAATCCTGCAGATCGCATCATTAGAGCTGTAATTGCTAAAAAGCCCGAAATACTAGAAAAGCAAAAAGCATTTACTGCAGATTTCTATTCTCGTGGTATCTGGAGAGTTGAAAATGCACCTGAAAAGTTTTTTGGACAGGATATAGGTGATTTAGGCGGCGGCCTTGATTCTACACGAAGCGGGATTGTTTACCTTAGTGAAACGCTGTCAAAAATAGCCGTACAAAAGCCGGATGATTTTAAAGAAACCATTACCGCAAGTAAAGTAAGCGGTGATGATAATGGCTTTAGTTTTAACAGCGCACAGGAAGCTGAATTTTCGTTTTATGATAACACACTAGAAATTAATACCGAATTGGTCTCTCCATTGGCTGATAATGCTTTTAATTACTACTCATATAAACTGGAAGGTGCTTTTCGCGAAGGCGATAAACTCATCAATAAGATTAGCGTTAGCCCAAAACGTGAAAATGATCGCATCTTTAGAGGTACTATTTATATTGTTGAAGACGACTGGCAAATTTATGGCGTAGACCTAACCACAAATGGAGCTGCGATACAGGTACCTTTTATTGAATCTCTGGGCTTTAAACACAGTTTTAAATATGATGAAGACTTAAAACTATGGATTAAAATCTCTCAGAATATTGACTTTAGTTTTAAAATGCTCGGTTTTGGTGGTAACGGTCGTTTTACTGCTGTTTACAGCAATTATAATTTTAATCCCGACTTTGACCGAAAGACCTTTACCCGTGAGGTTCTGAGCTTTAATCCTGAAGCCAATAAAAAAGATTCGTTGTTCTGGCAATTCGCGCGGCCGGTACCACTAACTAGTGAAGAACGTAATGATTATACTTTTAAAGATAGTCTGCAGGAAAAACGAGAATCAAAACCCTATAAAGATTCGGTAGATCGCGTGAGCAACCACTTTGGTCTCGCAGACCCTATTTTAGGATATTCGTATCAAAATTCTTATGAACGTTGGCGCATCAGCTATGAGGGGCCAATTACTTCCATTAATTTTAATACGGTTCAGGGTTTTAATGCATTTGCAGGATTATCATATAGTTCGTGGGATGAAGATTATAAAAAGGCATTTACAGCTTCTACTCAGTTTAATTATGGTATAGATGACCAGCGTTTAAGGGTTATAGGGCGACTTGCAAAACGTTTTAATCGCACCAGCAGAAGGTATCTCGAACTTACAGGAGGTATAAAGGCTCAGCAATTCAATGCTGAAGAACCCATATCCAGATTAGGTAACTCCTTCTCTACCCTTATCTGGAAACGCAATCACATCAAATTGTATGATCTGGAATTTATCAGATTATCCTATGGTGAAGAGGTTTTAAATGGATTGCAACTGAATGCACAACTGGGCTACGAACAGCGCTCACCGCTTTTCAATACAACAGATCAGACTTTATTTAACTGGGATTTTGATTATAAATCCAACAATCCTCTGGCTCCTCAGGATTTTGATAATCCTGCTATTAAAACCCATAGTTTGGCTAAACTTAATCTACAGGCAGTAATTCATTTTGATCAAAAATATATGAGTTATCCTGACGGAAAATTCAATCTCGATGAATCGAAATATCCAACACTAATTTTGGCCGCAGAACAGGTATTTGCCGCGAGTGATGCCGATTATAATTTTACAGAAATTAAAGCCGAAGTAAGACAGGAACTGAGTTTAGGAAATAAAGGCATTTTTGGATATGCTTTTACCGGAGGCACTTTTTTAAATGCTGAAAATATAAGTTTTATAGACTACCAACATTTCAATGGTAACCGTACTTATCTCAATTTTAGAGATACGCGCCTCAATGGTTTTAATAATATGCCGTATTACGACTACAGTACTAAAAATGCATTTTTTGAAGCGCATATAGAGCACAATTTTAAAGGTTTCATTTTGGGGAAAATTCCAGGGATTCGTGCATTAAATCTCAATCTTATTGGCGGCTTACATACGGTATCAACTTTAGAAAACAAGCCTTATACTGAGATGAATTTAGGACTTGACAATCTGGGGTTTGGTAAGTTTAAATTTTTCAGATTAGATTATGTTCATTCGTTTTTCGGCGGAGGGACAGATCAGGCACTGGTACTGGGTTTCAAACTTTCAACTAATTAAAAATGGCAGAAAGCAATCTACCCGAAGTATGGTTAAGAGGTCCTGTACCCGAAATTCCGCCACTGCTTCAACCTGCAGCACACGCCTTATTACAGACATCTGAAGAGTTGCATAAATGGCTTGATGGTTTTGAAACTAAAAATCTTTGGCAAAAACCAGCCGGAAGAGCTAATGTAGGTTTTCATTTACAACATATAACTGGAGTTTTAGACCGTATGATGGCTTATGCTAAAGAACTACCCTTGTCTGAAGCCCAATTTCAATATCTAAAATCAGAAGGTGTTCCTGATGATTCGATTCAGACTAAAGATCTAATCCTGGCTTTTGAAATTAAGGTTGAGGAAGCTTTAGACTATTTCAAAACCCTGACAACTGATGCTTTGATTGCGCCACGAAAAGTAGGTAGAAAAGGATTGCCTTCAACTACTTTAGGTTTATTATTTCACGCTGCAGAGCACAGTCAGAGACATTTAGGCCAATTGTTGGTTACCGTAAGTGAAATAAATGAGAAAGCTTAAAACCAAAGTCTGAGTTTTATCGTAAATAGAGTACCTCAAATCTTTATTACGACATTTTGATAACCTGCCTACAACATCCAGTTAATGAGCTGGAACAACTACGCTCATTCCATAAATTATTTTTCAATACGGGATATACCCGTGATGTAAACAATCGACTTCAGCATTTAAAGCAGCTAAAAATCGTACTTCAGGAATATGAAGAAGAGATTTGTGATGCGCTTTATCTCGACTTTAAGAAGCCAAAATTTGAAGCTGAGATCAATGAATTTCTGATTGTTTTAATGGAATTAAACAGAATAATTAAAAATTTAAAATCCTGGGCTAAACCTACGAGAGTTTCACCCAGTCTTTTGAATTTTCCATCACGCGCACGAATTTATCACGAACCCTACGGTACTGCTCTAATAATTGCACCCTGGAACTACCCTTTTCAACTGGTTATGGCTCCATTAATTGCAGCAGTTGCAGCAGGAAATACGGTAGTAGTAAAACCAAGTGAACTGACTCCGAATACAACTTTAGTAATCTCAAAAATTATTAAAAAGGTATTTGATTCTTCGTATGTAAGTGTGGTTATAGGGGATGCAGAGGTCGCAGAAGATCTTCTGGAGTTAAAATGGGATTATATCTTTTTCACCGGAAGTGTTCCTGTGGGTAGAATCGTTTATAAAGCAGCGGCACATCATCTTACTCCGGTTACTTTAGAACTTGGAGGTAAAAATCCATGTATCGTAGATGAAACAGCATCTCTTCAACTAGCTGCCAAACGTATTATTTGGGGTAAATGTGTAAATGCCGGGCAAACCTGTATTGCTCCAGATTATGTTTTGGTTCACGAAAGTGTCAAGAATCAATTGATCAAAGCTCTTTTAGTTGAATTGGAAAAAGCGCTTGGGTCTGATCCTGAACTCTCTCCCGATTTTGCCAGAATTATCAATACAGATAATTTTATTCGATTAAATCGTTTACTGAAAGAACAACTCATCATAACTGGTGGTGACACAGATGCTGCTCAAAATTATGTTGCTCCTACAATACTCGATATGGGACGTTTAGACACCAGAATGTCAATTTCTCAAATGCCTAAGGTAATGCAGGAAGAGATATTCGGTCCTATTTTACCCATACTCACTTACAAATATGAAGAAGATTTAAAGCCCTGGATTGAAAAATATGACAAACCGCTTGCTGTATATCTATTTTCAAAAAACAAGTCCTTAACAAACCATATTTTAAATGATCTCTCTTTTGGTGGCGGAGTAATAAACGACGTCATCATTCAATTTTTGAACTCAAAACTACCTTTTGGCGGTGTTGGCAATAGTGGTATTGGCGCATATCACGGTTATCATTCCTTTAAAACTTTTTCTCACGAAAAAGCTATTATCCACAAATCAAACTGGATCGATTTAAACTTACGCTATGCTCCCTATACCGGTAAACTTAACTTAATAAAGCTTCTTAGTAAATGGCTCTAGGTCTCAACGATCTTATGTTTTAGAGCATAAAGAACCAGACCAATTCGACTTCGAACTTCCAGCTTTTTAAATAAAGTGTCTCGGTAATTGTCGATCGTTTTGGGACTTAAGCACATTTCGCTGGCAATCTCTTTATAAGTCTTGTCAGAACAGGCAAGTTCCATAAACTCAAGTTCTCGTTCAGAAAATGATGCAATACTATCTTCATCATCTCGCTTAGAAAAGCCGCTTAAAAGTGCTGAAGTAACATTATCGGTATAAAAATGGCCTTTTGTTACTACTTCTTGAAGTGCATGCTGCAACGTATCTGGGTGAATATCTTTAAGTAAATACCCTTTACTACCTGCTTTAAGCATTTGAATTATGGTTTCCTCATCATCATCCATAGAAAGAGCGATGGTTTTTATTTGAGGTTTATGTTCATTAAGCCAGTTAATGGTTTCAAAACCATTCATCACAGGCATATTAATGTCCAGAAGTATAATATCTGGATCGCGATTGGCGGTGCTTAGTTTATTGATGAGATCATTCCCATTACGCGCCATAAAGACTACATCAAACCCATCAAAGCTATTAATTAGTCCTTGAAGAGATTGGGCAAATAAGATATGGTCATCAACAACACCTACAAGGTGGTTAGTCATCGTTAAAAAGTTTCGTTAGTTTTTTGGGGCTTTGGTTATTCAAATATAAAGATTATTTAACGAAGCTTTTAGAAAACTATTTTCTTAAATAATTGATAACTAAAGATGTGCCTTTACTTTTTTGGGAAGATAGTTTAAAGTCTGCGTTTATAAGCGCTGCTCTGCTACTCATATTAATCAATCCTGAACTGGAGCTGACCTGATCGGTATTAAAACCAATCCCATCATCATGCGCAGAAATGTGTAACCGATCGTGACTAAATCGAAACAAAACCTCTAAATGAGCTGCTTTAGCGTGCTTGATCACATTGGTTAAAAATTCCTGTATGATGCGAAAAAGAATTAAAGCATCATTCTGTGGTGGTATCCAGTTATCTCCCTCCACAACTAATGAAGTTTTTAAAATTCCCAATTTGTCAAGTCGATTGAGTTCATAACGCACACTTTCAGCAAGACCAACCTGAGTTATAACTTCATTATTTAAGTTTCGGGATACAGCTCTAATTTCCATTAGGCATTTACTCACCAGTCCACGTATATCTTCAAGAGTTCGCTCACGATCAACATCATTTTTTTTATGAAGCATATTGAGCTCCAGATTTGCTACAGAAAGCAACTGCCCAATATTGTCATGAAGTTCCCAGCTAACATTCTTCAAAGTAGCCTCCTGAATTTCTAACTGTGTGCGGGTAACTTCTTCCTGATAGCGCATTTCAGCCTTATTGCGCTGATTTATAAAAAGAATTTTACGTTTCTGAAAAATGGAAAATAAAACAATGACCAGGAGCAATAATAATAAAAGTACTAATGAGCAAACTACAACGAGCAATTCCATTGTAGGTAAAACATCCTGTTCAAAAAAAGGGCTCATAGCCAGATTGTATTATAGATCAATTTAAATGTTGCAAATTTTCTAAGACTTATGCTCTATTTTAAACCGGTTTGCCTGTATAAATGCTATTGAAAAACAACAGTATTGAATGCAGTTTATTAAGAATAAAGTTACGTTTAAAATGACAGGATTCTCCCTGTTTATAATACTTAAAGTTAAATAGAACGGTAGATAGGTTACACAATATACCAGAATACCAAACGAAATCCAGAAATAGGGAGATTGTGTAATATGCAGAATAACTTCCCTGTTAAGCATTTCCATAAAATAAAAACCGACAGCAACTATTAAAAATAGCACACCTAATGTGAAGGAAAGTGTTACATCTTCCCGGGTAAAATTTTCGAGATAGATACTTTCAAACGTCCAAAAAATCAAAAAAATAAAGAAGAACAACTTAAGCACTTTTTTTCGCGAAGCAGATTCTAAAAGCGAATGATACCAGGCGATAAAAAAGCAAAAGTTTATCATTACGTATACATTATACAGAGCATAATTGGGCAATCCAAAAACCGGATAGGACACACCTGCAACAAATTCATTCACTGCAACATATATCAGAAAATAGAAAACGTATTTCAACTGGAAGTTTTTAAATTCCCGGTATTTTACAAAACCTATGATGACCGCAATCAACTCCAGGTATTGTGAATAAGAGCCCAACTCGTTCATCCTCTAATGCATTATAATGACTTCTTTATTTTAATGATTCAGGTTTACTTTAGAAGATCAGATCTATTCATAACCAGCACTGGGAGGAGTTCTGGAATGCCCCATGTTTAAAGGTGGAACATCAAGATCTGTGCTTTCCTGAAAATTAGCAAACAAGTTGAGACTGCTCTCTTGTGTTGAAGGAGTACCGGTTGGTACAATAAACAAAGTGGTAAAGCCTGCTACTTCGGGTCTACTATAAGATTTAGGGTATGCGCCCATATAAACTCTTAAACCATCTACCTGATATCCCTTTTCACTTGCCTGTGATTTGGCATAAGCGATATAATCCTCAAGGTCCTCAATAGACCACCAGCTCGATCGGTTATCTTTAAATCCCAACTTTTCAGAAATTAAATTGTATCGGGTGTCTGTATAGGTACGATCAAGCAATTTTGCTTCCTTCACAGGTATTACCCCTTTAGGAGGTTTCGCAATTTGAGGATCAGCATCCACGCAACTTAGCACACTTCCAAAAGCTAGAATAACTACCATTAAGCTAAGTGATTTCATTAAATTCATATAATCTGATTTTTTAGTTAAGTATTCTAAAGTAGCTTTTTAAACCAGATTATTTATCACTCTTTATCAAAATAGGGGGAAATCCCCCCATACTCTAAGGATATATCACTTTTGAAAAAAAGGAAAATTAGACACTGAATTTCAGGAAATTACATAAACATAGCTTTGACTTTGATCTATACTTTTGGAGAAGACATTAATCCTATTCTCCAAAATATGCTTTACGAAGCTCTTGAAATAGTGCGTGAGCAACTCTCCAATTATCTACAGAACATTGGTCTGGGAACTAATAAAGTTGTGCTCGACTCTATTGCTCATTTTGTAGATAATCCAAACAGAGATAATGAAGCATTAGATGACAAAGTGATCCTGTCATTACTGAGTTTACAGGAAGAAACCAGCCTCAAGAACCAGCGAAATATGAGATTCCAAAACGGAAATCCGGTTTACACCAACAATCCGGTTAATGTACACGCTTATATTCTTTTTACCTGCAACCGCAGTGATTATGCATTTTCACTGCGATCTTTGGCTGCGATCATTGCATTCTTTCAGGGAAAAAACATATTTAACCATAAGAATACCGTGTTTTCACGCAATACCCAGGTGATGCGCGATGTAACCGAATTCTACTTTACGCTAGATCTCTATACGCCCACTTTTGAAGAGCTCAACTACATCTGGAGTATGCACGGTGGTAAGGCTTACCCGGCAGCTCTTTACAAACTGAATTTATTGAGCCTCGAGCGCGAACACAGTCATAAGGAAGGTGCACCACTTACTCAGGTACAAACGCAGTATAAACACATCAACTAATGAGCTCTACAGCCACATACAGAATATTAGCAGATATACAGGTTTATCACCGGTATTTCCTGGATGATGGCGAGACCGTTTTTGATCAAAATCCCGCGCTTAAAACTGCACGACTTAAAAAATACTATTGGTCTCAGTTTGCCTTTGCTAGTCCAACATCAGCCACCAGACACAAGTTGAGCAACCACAGGCTTGTTATTAAAAACACTGCTACGGGTTTTACAATTTTTGTTGAAGCCCTTGCGCAAAACCCTAATGCAACCAGTTACAGACCCTTTATTTATTTAGATGAAAATCTTCAGCTCGATTTTATAATTAAAATAACAGATCCTGTCTTTTTCAATTACAGCGATCTGGATGAGGTTAGCCGGTATCCATTGCTATTCAGAAATTATAATGACTTACTCGATCCTGCACTACCGCTTATCAATACCCATTCTGAAATAAGAGAAGCAGGAGATTATACCATAAGCAAAGACCTGCAAGAACACCTGTTTGAAAACAATCCGAGTGATCGCTTAAATCAGTCCAAAGTTTTAGTATCCCTGAAAATGCGCGGTGCAGGTAACGGTCACCATCTTATATTGGCCAATGGTAATCTTCCGCAGGAAACACCGGTATTCAATATTCGTTTTGATAACCGAAGAACCATCTGGAACTATTACTCAGGGCTAAACAAAAGTCTAATTCACACCACAGATCCTGATACGAAGCCACTCACTCAAAATGGAATTATTGAGATTAGTCAGGGTAACACCGATTATCCTTCGGCATCTCCACAAAATATAATCTGGGAGCGTGACTCTGTTGGCAATCTGATAAAAACATATTCTAAAATCTATATTAATTAAATACACTAATTATGGCATCTGCATACAAAACACCGGGGGTCTATGTCGAAGAAATTTCCATCTTCCCTCCTTCTGTTTCTCAGGTCGAGACTGCGATTCCGGCTTTTATTGGGTACACCAATATAGCAAAAGACCGAAATGGGAAGTTACTCGATGACACTCCACAGAAAATCACTTCAATGCTCGAGTTTGTCTCCTATTTTGGAGGCCCTCCGGAAATCAGCATAACTCGGGTTGAATTGAATAATCTCAATCAGGTAACCGAAATCGAATTAGAGGACAACTATTATCTCTATGAATCGATGCGATTGTTTTATGCCAATGGAGGCGGTAAATGTTATGTGGTAAGTGTAGGCAGATCAGACGGAACAGACGTTGATCACGACGCTCTTAAAAGAGGTCTTGATGCCATTGCAAAAGTTGACGAGCCAACACTTCTGGTAGTTCCTGACGCACCTTTAATGACTCAGGCCAACATGGAAAATTTATATCAGGCTATGCTCGCGCAATGTGCAAAATTAGGTGACCGTTTCGCAATTCTAGACCTAAAAAATGCCGAAACTACCACTTTTGAGGAAGAAATCCAGAATTTCAGAAACGGCATTGGAATGAACAACCTGAAATACGGTGCAGCCTATACTCCATGGCTTAAGGCAAATCTTCCGCGAACCGTATCCTATGCCAGTCTAAAAGGTAAAATATCTCGAAGCGCTGATTTTGTTGACCTGGAAGACTTGATTGATGATGTCAAGGTTAAAGCTCTGGGCAGTCAATTGGATCAGTTGGTAGATGACAAGGATTTAATAGACGCTCAACTCAATAATTTGGCAGATACTGAAGGTACACCAGATGCACATTATGAAAAACTGGTGACGCATCTTAAACAGGATACTACCAAAACTAATTTGCAAAATCTATTAAACTTCTATATCGAAGGGATTGATTTTGTTAGAGATACCCTGGAAATTGGCGACGACAATTTTGCGTTAAGCCATACTGTGGCAACTGCTCCAGATGAATCACTACTTGATCATCTAAAAAACAAGCTGGATGACAGCGTAAATTCAGGAGGGATCAATGATGTGGTAGAAGCAATTAAAGATATGTACGCAGATTTTGACGTTCCATTTGCTGCGCTTAATCTTACAGCATCTTCAACGGGCATCGTTTATACTACAAATCCTGTAGCCGGCAGCTATTTTACCGGTGGCGGCACACAGACTGAGGAAATTACAAAGCATCTCAAAGAGATTTTTGGCTTATACAAAGAAATCAAATCGGCTATTGATTATATCAAAACTACAGTAGCAAGCTATGTAAGCATTTATGAAAACTCTGCCATTGAAAGCATTCCCGCACTTAAAACGATAAAGAATGCTATTGCAAGTGAATATCTGACCCTTCCGCCCAGTGCAGCAATGGCAGGTGTTTACTCACGTATTGACGCAAACCGTGGGGTTTGGAAAGCTCCTGCGAATACTTCGCTCAACAGCGTGGTGGGTGTTACCGAACTGATTGATCACGATCAGCAAAAAGACATCAACGTAGATGTGGTTGCAGGTAAAAGTATCAATGCAATCCGCCCCTTTACTGGTAAAGGCATTATGGTGTGGGGTGCCCGCACGCTGGCCGGTAACGACAAAGAATGGCGTTATATATCGGTACGTCGCTTTTTCAATATGGTTGAAGAATCGGTTAAAAAGGCCACAGAGCAATTTGTTTTTGAAGCCAACGATGCTAACACCTGGGTGAAAGTACGCGCGATGATTGAAAACTTTCTCAATCTGCAATGGCGTGCAGGAGCGCTTGCCGGTGCCAAACCCGATGACGCCTTCTTTGTGCGTGTAGGTCTGGGTGAAACAATGACCGCCGAAGACATCCTTAACGGGGTTATGAACATTGAGATCGGGATGGCCGTAGTAAGACCGGCAGAATTCATCATTCTTAAGTTCTCGCACAAAATGCAGGAGTCTTAGAATTTTCAAGCTTTAAAAAATCAATAACTAAAAACAGATAAGATGGCAGCTACATATCCATTAGTAAAATTTCATTTCCTGGTAGATTGGGGAGGTACAAACGTAGGCTTTACCGAGGTTTCAGGTCTTGATATTGAAACCGAACTCATCGAATACCGCCAGGGAGCGAGTCCGGAATACAGTAAAATCAAAATGCCGGGAATGCAGAAATACAGCAATATTACCCTTAAACGCGGCACCTTTCTGGCTGATAACGAATACTACGCCTGGTGGAATACCGTCAAACTCAATACCATTGAACGACGTGATATCACCATCAGCCTGCTTAACGAGGAGCACGCTCCCGTTGTGGTTTGGAAAGTCAAAAATGCGTTCCCCATCAAGGTTCAGTCAACAGACTTAAAAGGTGATGCCAATGAAGTCGCTATTGAATCTATGGAAATCGCGCATGAAGGTCTAACCATTCAAAACGGAAGTTAATGGCAACTTACTATCCACCGGTTGGTTTTCACTTTAAAGTTGAATTTGGAGTCACGCAAAACAGTGAGTTTGAGTTTCAATCGGTAAGCGGGCTTTCGGTAGATATTGAGACCGAAGAATTTGCCGAAGGTGGTGAAAATCGCTTTAAGCATAAGTTGCCGGTGCGTACCAAATTCCCCAATCTGGTTCTCAAACGCGGGCTGGTCACAGACTCTGATTTGATTGCCTGGTGCCGGGATGCGATTGAAGATTTTCAGTTTAAACCTACCGGGGTGATGGTCAAATTGCTGAACGAAGAGCATCAGCCTTTAAAAACCTGGAATGTGGTTCACGCCTACCCAGTTAAATGGAGCGTAAGCGATTTTAATGCCGAAGAAAACAGTCTGGTGATAGAAACCATAGAGCTCGCCTACAACTATTTTAAAAGTTAAGCCATGCCCATAGCCATTAAAGAACTGCATATCAAAATCAATGTGAGCGATGATGCGCAAAGTACCGCTTCAGCCTCACGTTCACCGGCAGACAAAAAAGATGCGATTATTCAGGCTTGTTTAGAGCAGGTGGCGCATATCGAAAAACGTAAAAACGAACGCTAAATGACAACCGGAGCACACGATAAATTAAAAATTTCGGCTTATAAAGATCCCGAGTTTACAGACAAGGTGGGCGACGGGCAATTTACTACGCTGCTCAATCCCGAGAAATACGTGCTCAATTACCAGATTGAGTACAAGGAAGAGCAGGCTTCTGGCAGTAGCGCCACCGCACCCGTTTTTGATAAAATTGCCCCCAAAGAGCTGGATTTGGAGTTTCTCTTTGACCGCACCGGCATCATCGCCCACGACGATCAGGGTAGCGATCAGGGTATCATTGATGATATTAAACTGTTTAAAAAGGTGGTTTTTGACTATGCCGGTGAAGAGCATAAACCCTACTACTTGGAGATACGCTGGGGTAACCTCATCTTTAAATGTGTGATGCTCAATATGAGTATTGAGTTTAAACTTTTTAGCCCAGATGGCACTCCGTTACGGGCAGTCATCAAAGCCAAGTTTAAGGAAACGGTTGACGAAGAATTGCGTTTGGCTCAGGAAAACAGCAGTTCGCCAGACCTCACCCATATGCGCACCGTAGCAGATGGTGATACGCTTCCGCTGATGACCTACAGAATTTACGGCGACAGCAAGTATTATCTGGAAGTCGCCCGGGTAAACGGAATCACCAACTTTAGAAAACTAACAACCGGACAGCAATTATTTTTTCCGCCTCTGGCGAAAGCATAACATGTCTGGATATCAAAAACTAACCCGTAATCTATGAATACTTCCCGAAGCATAGCAACCGTACAAAATCCCGATTTGGTTACCACTACCCTATTGGTTAACGGGGAGCAGCTCTCTGCGGCTTATGCTGTAAAATCCATATTGGTCAACCGGGAAGTCAACCGCATACCCTATGCCCAACTCATCATTCTGGATGGAGAAGCCGCCAGTCAGGAATTTGAGCTGAGCAACACCGATTTGTTTATTCCAGGCAGTGAAATTGAAATCAAAGCCGGTTACCACAGTGACGAAGAGTCTATTTTCAAGGGAATTGTCATCAGCCACGGGATTAAAATTCGCGATGGTGCTTCGGCACTCATCGTAGAATGCAAAGATCCTGCGGTTAAAATGACCGTGGGCACTAAAAGCGCTTATTTCTACGAAAGCACAGACAGTGATATTATTGAACAACTCGTGGCAAACTACAGCGGTCTTTCTGCGGATGTGGAAGCTACAAACGTGACTCATAAAGAGCTCGTACAGTACCAGACTTCAGACTGGGATTTCCTGATGCTACGGGCTCAGGCAAACGGAAAACTGGGTTTTGTAGAAAATGGAAACATTCAGATCAAAGAACCCAATCTTTCTCAGGAGCCGGTAGAGACCGTGGCTTATGGCGCTACCATGCTTGCTTTTGACGGTGAGATCGATGCCCGTGACCAACTCAAAAAAATTACCGCCTACAGCTGGAATGCCGGTGATCAGGAACTCATAGAGACCGAAGCCGCAGATGCTAACGTCAACCTAAACGGAAATCTTTCTAAAAGGGAACTTTCAGAAATAATCAATCTTGATAACCTTAAACTCAAACACGGCGGACAGCTTAATACTGATCAACTGCAACAGTGGGCTGATGCCAAAGCTAGAGTACAGGAACTCGCCCGCAATCGCGGTAGAGTGCGGTTTATTGGGATTCCACAGGTAAAGCCAGACACCATTATAAAACTGGAAGGCGTAGGCAACCGGTTTAACGGCAATGCCTACATTACCGGCGTACGTCATGAGATCGCAGACGGCACCTGGACGGTTGATGCGCAGTTTGGCTTGGAGCCTAAATGGTTTAGCGAAACCTATAACGTAAACTCCCAACCCGCAGCAGGTCTTGTCGCAGCGGTGCAGGGCCTGCAAACCGGCATTGTGACCCAGCTGGAAGAAGATCCGAAGGGTGAAGACCGCATTTTGGTCAACATCCCCATCATTGACGCGACTTCAGAAGGCATCTGGGCACGGGTGGCTACACTCGATGCCGGAGACAGTCGGGGAAGCTTTTTCAGACCTGAAGTGGGCGACGAAGTCATCGTAGGCTTTATCAATAATGATCCCAACTATGCCGTGGTTTTGGGCGGGGTGAACAGCAGCAGCAAACCGGCACCGCTAGCCGCATCAGACGACAATCACGAAAAAGGTTTTGTGACCCGCAGCGGGATGAAATTGCTTTTCAATGACGAAAAATCTTCCGTCACTATCGAAACTCCGGCCGGTCGCATCGTAGTGATAGACGATGATGCCGAAGAAATCAAGATAGATGATGCTGGGGCCAACAGCATCATTCTCAATACAGACGGAATCGAGATCAGCAGCAGTGCCGATATCAACATCAAGGCCTCCGGCGATCTCAATCTGGAAGGAACTAACGTAAACATCAAAGCCAATGCAGAATTTAAGGCGGAAGGCGGCGCGGGAGCAGAACTCTCTACCAGCGCTGTTGCCGTACTCAAAGGCTCTTTGGTACAAATAAATTAGAAGTATGCCACCAGCAGCACGAATTAACGATATGCATGTTTGCCCACAGGTAATTCCCGGCCCAACGCCGGTACCCCACGTAGGCGGACCCATTTTACCTCCGGGAGCACCCACCGTGCTCATAGGCAACTTACCGGCAGCACGTGTGGGTGATATGGCGGTCTGTACCGGCCCGCCAGATAGTATCATAGCGGGCTCTGCGACGGTGTTGATTGAAGGAATGCCGGCAGCACGTATGGGTGACTCCACAGCGCACGGCGGGACGATAATGGCAGGTGACCCTACAGTTTTAATAGGTTAAACCGCAGGTTAATAGCCTGTTAGGCTATTTAAAGTTAAAGAAAGTATAAGCAAGCTTAGAGGTATTAGACCTTTTTGCGATGTCAATAGAAAATACAATGAAAGACAATCTGGCATTTTTAGGTACAGGATGGGCATTTCCCCCGCACTTCGATAAAGAATCGGGGAAAACGAAAATGACCTCAGGTGTTGAAGACATCAATGCCAGTCTGCATATTTTATTGAGCACAAAACTCGGCGAGCGTGTGATGCTGCCCAAATACGGCTGTGCGATGCAGGATTTGGTTTTTGAGTCGCTAGATCTTTCGACCCGAACCTATATGGAAGAACGTATACGCACCGCGATCCTGTACCACGAGAAACGTATTGATCTGCTGGGTGTGAGTTACGACCGCAGTCGCGAACTGGAAGGTGAAGTACGCCTGCTAATAGAATACAACATCAGGCAAACCAATGCGCGAGGCAATATGGTTTACCCCTTCTATAAGGAAGAAGGTTTTAATAATTAGAAACGATGGCAAAAAAATGCGACACCAGCTTTTTAACCGGGCGTGCAGGCACTTCACAGGCCGCGCGCTGGGCATCTGCACTCAATCCAGAGTCTTTTGAACTGCAGGATCTGGATGTGGTGGAATGGTTACAGCTGGCTCGCGATTTTGCCGTTCATATTCAGTATTACCCAATTGACAATCCGGATAAGCCTAAGGGCAACTGGGAAAATTTCTTCCCTAAAGGCGATCTTGATACCCTCAAAAACTTTTTGGCCGAAGCCCAATTAGAACAAAACCTGGAACCGCTTCTGACGCTTTTTGTGTGTTTTCTCAAACTCATGGAGTTTTCGCGGAAGCGTTTCAATCGTTTAACAAGCAGGCATCTGGAGTTTTATTATGCTGAAATTTTACAGATTCCCCGTAAAAAGGCCCAACCCGATCAGGTACACCTCTTATTTGAATTAGCTAAGAATTTTACGGAAGCTGCGGTATTTAAGGGAAGTTTGGTAGATGCCAAAAAAGACCCGCTCAACAAACCCAGACTTTACGCCACCAACGCTGACCTTATCGTCAATAAAGGAAAGGTTGAAAGCTTAAAGAGTATCTATCACGAACCGGCACTAAACGTGATAAAAGTTGCAGAAAGTACCAATACCCTTGACGGTGTTGAAAAGCCATTAAAGGAAAATAAATCCTGGTGGCCTTTTGGATATCCTGAGACCTACGATAAGCGTCCGCCTTTAGCAAATGCTTCTTTAGGTCTTGCCATTAGCGCCCCGCTGCTTCAGCTCCAGGAAGGTAACCGAAACATCGCAATACGTTGCACGGTGGCAGAGCTCCATGATTTGGATTTTTCGCTCTTGCGAAATCACGCCAAAATATATCTCACCGGTGAAAAAGGCTGGTTAGGTCCTTTTACGCTGCGCGAAAATGCTTCAGACAACCTTCCGGGAACCGTTGTGCTTTCTTCGTCAAACCCGGCGGTTTTCAATCTGGCGTTCACCATTCCGCAGGAAGAAAAAGCGGTCATCCCATACAATTCTGAGCTGCACGGCCCGGACTTTGAGACTTCCCATCCGCTCTTAAAACTAATGATTGATCACGATACTGCCGAGGCTTATGAAGTAGCACAAAGTCTGAGTAAACCGCAACTTATCAGTTTAAAACTGGAAGTAGAAGTTACCGGTATCACAAGCTTAAAGCTGGAAAATGATCTGGGTGCAATTAATACTAAAAAGCCCTTTCTACCATTTGGTCCCAGGCCTTATAAACGCTCCCATTTTAAAATTGACTATCCCGAACTTTTTAGCAAACGCTGGTCTGCGATCGGTTTGCAGTTGAGCTGGCTTAATCTTCCCGAAAGCTTCCGGAACCATTATGAAGCCTATCGCAGTGCATCAAATGGATACATCAGCAGCAACTTACAATACCTGAATATTCTTTATGATTTTGAAGAGTTGAAAGTCGAAAAATCAGCTGTCAGAGACTTACGTGAACTCCGGGATGGTGTTGGAGCTTCGGGAATAGAAAAGCAGCTCACAGAAAATATTCAGCAGAAATCGTATAGCTTAAAAAACCTCATCGTTAACGATGCTTCCCATTTCAGTGTAAACCTCAGTTTAGATAATGACGAAACTGCCGTTTTAGACCTCGCTTCTGCCCCATTATTTGCTGAGGAAGATGGTAAAACACTTGAAGAATCGAGCCTCGTGGTCAACACGGCGGCTGCACAGGGTCAAAAACCGGGTAGCGGTCCGCTGGAGCTGAGCCTCAACAACTCGTTTTACCACAGTCTGTATCCGCGTTTGTACACCCTTGCGATCACCAGCACCGAAAATGATGTGGTGATACCTAACGAGCCCTACACTCCTTTTGTTGAGCAACTGAGTCTCTCGTATCTGGCGGCTCAGGAAATCAGTTTTGTAAGCGGAAACGTCACAACAACTCCTGATGTCGAAGCCATTGAGCTTTATCACGTGCATCCCTTCGGAACTGTAGCAACCCAAAATCTATTTCCATCTTACGATAAAGGCGGAAGGCTTTACATAGGTCTTAAAGATGCCGTTGCAGGTCAAAACATCAGTATGCTTATTCAGCTTCTGGAAGGAACTGAAAACACCTCAAAACCCGGTTTTGGGCTTAATGAGGGTATTTCGTGGTCCGTTTTAAGCGGAAATGAATGGCTGCCACTTCCTGAAACTTCTATTCTGGAAGATAATACTAGTAATTTCCTAAAAACCGGTATTGTGCGTATTGCGATTCCGGCCGAAGCGACAACCCGGCATCAGCTTATGCCAACGGGACTACTCTGGTTGCAGGCGCAAACAGATCGGAAGAGCACACGTCTGAACTCCAGTCACCTTGATCAATCTCGTA
>CAXPQP010000033.1:0-119479 GCA_964219495.1 Leeuwenhoekiella sp.
GTCCAAAAATTGCTTTGGTCAGTTTGGCAGTAAAAGCACTTACCGCAAGAATATGATAGGCATTTTTAAGCGCTTGTTGTTCAAACCAACGGTTTTTGGGTTTTTGCTTTCGATTATCTAAATGGCAAAAGTACCCGTCACTTCCGTTACAGCGAATTACTAAAGGACATTTAAAATGCATCAAAGCCGTAATTCCGGTCCAATCAGGTGCCTCAAGAACATTTATCCCATCTAGAAGAATAATTTTATTGATATAGCGCTGTAAAAATTTACGATGCAAATACCAGCCTGCGAATGTATACTTCCGCTTTGCGATGCTGTGAATTTGGACTCCCTGATCTTCAAATTCCCGGTCTTCTGCCTGACTGTACACAAAAACCGTAACGCATTCCCCCGCTTCAACCAGACTTGATGCCAGGTTTTTGATACTGGTTCCCAGACCGCCACTTCGGTTAAACACAGTGTGGGGATACTCGGGAGTTAAAAAAGCGATGTGCATCAGTCCAGTAAATTTATATGTTCAGCGACCATACGGTCTAGCGTGTATTCCTTTTCAATTAAAACCGAAGTGTCTTCAGTTATTTTTCGATCCCCAAGTACTACTTCTTCAATAATGGCTGCAAGGGTCTGTTTATCTTTTGGTTCAACTAAAAATCCATTCTTCCCTTCTTTGATAATCTCGGGATTACCCCCAACTGTAGTGGTAATCACCGGTACATTTGCCGATAAACTCTCGAGGATCGAAAGGCTGAAGCATTCCATATACGTAGGTTGAATGAGATACTCATAATCGGCCAGAATCTTCGGAATCTCTGAAGAACTGCCTTTGAATGTCAGCAATTGATCAACCCCTTTGTCTTTGGCCTGTTGCTTTAGACCTTCTTCCAGCGGACCTTCCCCATAAATGGTGATGTGTAGTTTGTTTTGCAAATCGGGTTTCAGCAGCGCCAGGGCATCTATCAAATCCTGCAAGCCTTTAGATTCCCGCAGGTGAGAAACCACAACAAATTGAACCTTGCCTTGCTGATTAAGATTCTGGTTTTCTCTTTTTCTAAAGACCGAAGTATCAATCCCGTTGTAAATCACTCCAGTTTTGCGGGCCACCACTTTACCCAGATCTTTCACGATATGCCGGGCCGTATAACTGCTTACTCCAATAAACCGGTCTATAGCCTTATGATGTAAATAGCCTTTAAGCCGGTTTTTCAACTGCTTTTTAAGCGGAAAACCACGTAAAGGACGCGGATTGTGATCTACGGCGATTAAGTCTTTGATCCTTCCGGCTTGTTTGGCTTTTTTGTAAAAAGGCGTACACAACTCGGTAAAATGCGTAACCAGAGCGGTATAGGTTTTTTCATTTTCCTGAAGGTAGTTGAGAAAAAAGGCTTCGACACTTGAATTTCCTTCCGCAGAAAAAACAGTAACACCCTCGTAAAATGTTTTGTCCAAAACATCCGGAAAAAACCAGTCTACTTCATAGCCTTTGGCTTTCACCGCGGTATCATAAGCCACAAAAAAGCGATCCATACCTCCTATTCGGTCCGGACGCAACACGTAATTACAAACTACAGCTAATCTTTTGGTACTCATAAGGTGTTTTTTAAAGCCTGTACACAAGCCTGAGTGGTTTCGTCAAGAGGTTTACCCACCTGCATATCGATAAGCTTCCTGCGATTTTCCAGATCGAGGTTGGGATTACGCAGGTATGCGTTTACGTTAGTATACAATTCTTCTGCATTTTTAGCTATTTTAACCGCACCACTTTTAACCACATTATCATAATGCTCATACTGCAAGAACCGCTGATCGTTGTAAAGTCCGTTAGCGCCATTACCAAAAGCGGTATTGACAACCGGCTTTTCAAACAACATAAAGTCGAGGCTCATGGTTGAAAGCATATTGACGTTCAGATCACAAAACTTAAGAATGGCTTTAAGCATGCTCAGGTCTTCGCGTGTAGGTACCCGCTGAGACCAAGGCTCGGGATGACCTTCCCGGGTGAGCTCCCATTTGGGATGATTCCATTTGATTTCGGGAAATTTGGTTTTGGTTTCTGCGAAACGCCTCTCGTCTTCTGCCGGAGAGGTTCGCACCAAAAGTTGGCACGAATCGATTGCTCCGGAACGGATACCTTCAGCCAAAGTCGCGATTACCAGCGGATCGTTAGAGCCAATCGTGGCATCGGCACAGCTGTAGCACAGAATTTTTTCATCCGGATTGAGACCAAAGGTTTCGTAGAACTCCATTTTTGGAATGTCAAATTGAGACAGCACATAGGGCTCAAATTGCGGAGTCCCCACTATAGAAACCGCCTGCGGATTGGTATAGGGATAAAACCGAAGCAATTCGCTTTTCATCAAATCGCTCCAGATCAAAAAGTAGTCAAAAGATGAAGCCATCCTCCCTTTTGAAGCAAGATTGTCCCAACTGAAAATAAACGAGGCGGTAGGAATCTGTAGCTTTTTTGCCCAAAAAACCAGTGTAGCAATAAAGGGTGGTCGCTGATGCGTAAAGAACAAAATATCCGGTTTATGCTCCTTTAAAATTTTACCATATTGAGCTACAGTCGTGTCTCCTGCAAAGCTTTGCTCCTGCAACTTTTCATACCGAAGGATATCCTTTTCGCTGTGAAAAACCGAACTTACAGCATAAACGGTGCGAACCAAAAGAGCATGCGGACTCCAGCTCCTGGCTTTGTTCATCTCGTAATTATCTGCAATTCCCGGATTGGATTTGTGTTTTTGCAGGTGTGCCACTTCTTTAAGTTTACGCCAAAACCAGTTCTTTTTGGTTTCGGTAAAAACCGGAAGTGCTACGATAGTAAATTTTGCCGCATCCAGTTCGGGATAGGCGGTATAAGGCAAACCTGAAAAAATGATGACTTTTTCAAAACCAGCAGCCGCCTCATCGAGAAATGTACTTAAAACGAAATTGCGAAAGCCAACGCCATCTGTAATTACAATTCCTAAGGTCTTTCGAGATTCTAAATTCAAAACTGGGGGTTAGAGGTTAGAGGTTAATCTGGTTATTAGTTATTGGGTTATTTGAAAAAATTTACTGTCACTTCGAGTGTTTGATTGAGGCTACAAGCCGAAAGCAAATGTATCGAGAAGCCTGGTTAACTAAAAAAATTCTAACTCCCAAAACTTCTCGATACGCCTGAAGCTCCGCTGACGCTCTGCTTTAGCCACTCGAAGTGACATTATTTAAATCGCTTTTTAGCCAAATTAGGTAGTTTTTCATATTTCCCACTAATCAAGGCTTCCTTCTTTACCTGCGACCAATTTTTAATCTTCTTCTCAAATTCAATTTCTAAATCTGGTTCTGTAAATTCACAATAATAAACTAATTCAATCGGCCTTCTACTGTACGTATAGGAATTTTTATACTTCCCGGATTGATGTTGTTCAATCCGCTCCCAAAGTTCAGACGTTATACCGGTATTATAGGTTTTATCCCCGCACTTTAAAATATAAACACTATAGATTTCCAAGAATTGAGATTTGTTTGTCACTTCGAGTGATTTTTGAGAACCTGAGTTCGAAAAAATTGTATCGAGAAGCTTTGTTAACTAAAAACATTTTAACTTCTAAGACTTCTCGATACGTCTTAAGCTCCGCTGACGCTCTGCTTCAGCCACTCGAAGTGACACTTCTTAATAAAAATTAAGTTTCGCTATCGCTACACTTAATTCACTCGCTTCTTGACTGCGCTCGAAGTGACACTTTAAAGATCCCTAAATTGCTTCTGATGGTCTATTTGCCAAAAAGCTTCGGTTCTTAGCGCTTCCAGAAATCCGGAGGCAGCTGTTTTGGTGTTTTTTGCTCCTTTTGGATTGACTTTTAATGCTTTCGCGGAAGCGATACCTTTTTGAATAGCTGCTTTAGAATTATCCACGTGAATGATGCTGTCGGTCAGTAAGTCCCGATTTTCCTGGCGCCTGCCCACATTTACCGTAGGAATACCCAGATAGGGAGCCTCGTGAATACCGGCACTGCTGTTTCCTATTAAAAAAGCCGCGTTTTTGAGCAAGGTAATGAAATACTCAAACCGCAAGGACGGAAAAAGCCGGAATCGTGGATGCTCTTCAAATTGGCGATACGTCGTCAAAATAGCGGAAGAACCCAGGTCATTATTGGGATAGATCACCACATAGTTTTGATCATCTTCCAATAGCGCCTGTACAAAATCACCTGCGTGCGTGGCAGTTTCCTGATGCGCGGTGGTCACCGAATGAAATAAGACTACCGCATAGTTTTCAAACGGAATGTCGTAATAGGCTTTTGCAGTTTCGAGATTGGGTAAGGTATCACTGAATAACACATCTAAATCAGCCGAACCGATAAGGAATATACTGCTCTCGAGTTCGCCCATTTGCAGCAAACGTTTGGCTGCCGTCTCGTGAGATACAAAATGAATATGACTCAATTTACTCACCGAATGCCGAATAAGTTCATCAACGGTGCCCGAAAGTTCGCCTCCTTCAATATGACCTACCAAAATATTATTCAATGAACCCACAATTGCACCGGCCAGGGCTTCGACCCGGTCACCATGGACAATAATTAAATCAGGCTCGACTGTTTTGACAAAGGCTGAAAAACCTTCAATGGTCTTAGCAAGGGTAAGATCCATCGTGGCTTCTGAGGTATGATTGGGAAAGCGATGTATGTTATGCAAACCGGCTTTTTCGATCTCAATAACAGTCAGGCCGTATTGCTCAAGCAGGTGCATACCGGTAGCAAAAATACAATATTCAAAATCGGATGCGTCGCTTACCGCCTGAATCAGGGATTTTAACTTCCCGAAATCTGCCCGGGTACCGCTTAAGAAGGCAATTTTTCTAATCACAGAACATCACTTTCTTTCAACTGTTCATCTTCCGCAATAGCTCTTGCTGCCTTTTTCCCTAAAATATCTTCAAACTGTTCAGCTAAAATTTCACCGGTTCCAGGGCGCTTTACCCAAATATTTGCTTCGCTAAAAACTTCGCCTTCTTTGATGGGCGCGATGGTACAAACGGTTGCAAATGCAAAATCTATGGTGACCTGTTCTTCCTTTGCCGGAGCTTTTTCACCCCCGCGCATGAGCCAGATTTCCTTACTAGACTGAATGAGTTCAGCGCAGGCTTCTTCATCCATACTGCAAATGATATCCGGTCCGGTACGCTGCATATGATCTGTAAAATGCCGCTCTAAAATAGACGCCCCTAAAGCTACTGCTCCCAAACAGGCATTATTATTCAAGGTGTGATCTGATAAGCCGAAAGGCACATCAGGAAAGGCCTGGTGAAGTTGAGTCATCGCACCCAAACGCACTAAATGAGTGGGGGTTGGATATAAATTAGTGGTGTGCAGCAAAGCGAAAGGTGTACCGGCATCCTTAAAAATCTGTACGGCTTTAGAAACACTTTCAAGTGTATTCATCCCGGTGCTGAGAATAACCGGTTTACCAAAACCTGCGATGTGCTTAAGCAAGGGATAGTTATTGCATTCACCCGAACCGATTTTATAGGCCGAAACATTCATAGCCTGAAGCCTGTTTGCGGCAGCGCGGGAAAAAGGTGTAGAGATAAATAGCATTCCTTTTTCTTCTATGTACTTTTTAAGCGCAATCTCATCAGCTTCATCAAGCGCGCAACGCTTCATAATCTCGTAAATGGAAACAGTTGCATTTCCCGGAATCACTTTCTTTGCCGCACTGCTCATTTCATCTTCTACAACATGCGTCTGGTGTTTGACCACTTCCGCTCCTGCCCGGTGCGCAGCATCAACCAGTTCTTTGGCTACCTGTAACGAACCTTCGTGATTGATGCCTATTTCGGCGATGACAAGTGGCGGGTAATCTGGTCCTATTTTGCGGTTTTCGATTTGGATGTATGAGTTCAAGGTTTTGATTTTATTCTTAATTATAATATTTTAAATACAACCCAGCCTTTTTAAAATCGGCTTCCGTATCAATATCGATTTCGGCAAAAGGATGGTTAACAATCAGGGGATAGTTTTTTTCTCCTAGAAGTTTCCCTTGATTTAGTAAGGCTGTTTTGAAAATATAAAGCAACCCGTTTTCATAATACAAAGGCTCGAGATCCTGACTGCGCTGGCCCATTTCATAATTGTAAGGTATAAATTGATGATTAGAAATGGTTCCCAATTTATGTTCATTTCGGGAAACGGTCATCAGGCTGTCGCAATCCTCTCGCTCAAAAACTGCAATAGCCTCTTTGAGAAGCCCTTCTGGTCTCAATGGATTTGTGGGCTGCAGTAAAATAACCGCATTGTATTTTTTTTGCAATTGATCTACTGCATGTTTCAAAGCTGTTACAACAGGCTCTTCATTACCCGCTAATGAATCGGGTCTTTTAATTGCATGAATACTATTTTGGGTGGCAAAATCCAAAACAGCAGCGTCGTTTGAAGTGATTACTATATCGCTCAAACCATTTTTCAAAGCGTATGCAATGCTATGGCCAAGTAGCGGTTTATCTCCTAATTGCCGTATATTCTTTCCAGGAAGTCTTTGCGAACCGGCACGGGCGGGGATTAAAACTAAGTAGTTTTTCATTTAAATAGCTTTTGACCCTTACCGGATATCATCAAACTTGAAAGCCCTAAACTCACTTTACTCCAGCTTTTAAGTGTCTCAAAATTTAGAGAACCTAATTTTAACAGCGCTTTTAAAATTGATTTTGTTGTTTTCGAGTCTTTATAAACAAAGGGGATCATTTTTCGTAATTCAGTGGTATAAAACCTCCTGAGCGAAGGAGACAACCTGCCTTCTGACTGCAACCTTTTAATGAAGGAAACCAGAGCGCGAACTCGGGATTGCGTAATTTTAAAATTGCCCTGCTTATATATTTTCTCGGAAATACTCGCACTGTGCTTTAGGTATGTAGTTAGATAGTCATTAATGACTAGCATTTCTGGATTGTTCAATAATACACGTTGAAAAAAATCCCGATCCTGCCCTCCTAAAAGTTGTTCATCAAAAACTAAATTATGCTTATCCAAAAAGGATTTGGCATACATCGGGTCTGGTAAATACCAGGATATTTTACGGGTGATAAAGTCCTCGAGCAGGTTTGAGGTTAAATGGGTACGCTGTTCAAAAACTTCCGTTTGATCTTTCACATAATAGATTTTCGTTTTTGACAAAACGATATCCGTTTTCACATCAAAAGCAGAAAGCTTCTTCTGAATAAAATCAGGCTCCATCAAATCATCAGAATCAAACCAATTGATAAATCGTCCCTTAGCATATTCAAAACTAAAATTACGGCAGGCGTTAGCTCCTTTGGGTCTGTTATCAGGACGAATCAACACTTTGAATCGGGGATCTTCTTCTTCAAACTCCTTCAATATATTCAAAGATTCATCTGTACTGTGATCGTCAACGAGAAAGCACTCCCAATTGCGATAAGTTTGAACCTTTATCGAATTGAGTGTATCCCTTAGATGAGATTGCCGGTTGTAAACGGGAATAATTATAGAAACCAGATCAGTCATCAAAATACTTTTCCCAGTTTGTTTTGAATTCTTTTTTTCAACTTTCTAAAACCTAACTTATACTTAAAAAATTCATCCTTATAGACTTCAGCTTCTTCAGCATTATCGTTTGAATCGGGTTTATACCTATCTATAATGCTGTTTATCCGTTTGGTTTGCACAGCATTTTTTCCGTACGCTCTGGCGTACCAGGTATGAATTAGAAAAGGTTTGTTATCCAAATCATAGACTCGTGTTGCCAGTTCGTCTTTGTCGGGATGTAAAAGATCTGCATTTAGAAAAAGAAACTTGTGGTTCTTGCGTTTCAGCCATAAAAAGAAACAGTAATAAGGCTCATAAAGGGAAGCTGCATCAAATGCAACGTGTAGATTTTTTAAATCTTCGGCAAACTCTTTAGGACTGCTATACTGTTGTTTTTGTATTTTCTTTCTACTATAAATGGTAGAGATGTTTTGATAATCAAGAACACAAAAAAAAGTATTGGGTACATAGGGATTGTGCCTTCGATTGGGCATTGTTCCTCCGTCACGCACCCCAGCGACTGTATAGTTAGCCGACTCCATTTCTTCAATTATCCTTGTGAGTGCTCTGTTTTCCAGAAATAAAACGTCTTCATCCGCCAAAATCAACCATTTGACATCCTTAAGCGGCAACTTTTCAAATGCATAGAATAAGCTGTCCAGCCCGTACATTCCCCCTCGCCCGTCTATTACCAATTTCCGAATTCCAGCTGGCTGATATGACCTCGTCTTCTCATACAGATCGAAATTAGCCACCGTAGTCAATAGCGCGATTTTAGAATTATCTATTCCGGTTTCCAAAAAATAGGTGCTTGAGGCAATGATAAATAGGCTATAAGCTTTTCGTTAGAAAATCTTAAGTCCAGCTTTTGTCGATGTTGTCTATTCTGAATAAGCGCTAATCCGGCCTTGCCTATACTCATCAGAATATTGAAATCTCCTTTTAAAAATTTCAGCCTTAATTGTTCTTTTATGGAATATATAATCTTAAACCAGGCTTTTTGTTTTGGGTAAAAGATCAAATAGTTACTCCAAGCAGCCTGTAATGCCCGTTGGGTCCTTAAGCTGGTTTCTTCAGCGCTCTTTTTTCGATTCTTAAGTGATACCCGATGATGAACGAGCACTTTTGGAAAATAGAACAGCATTTGTTCCGCCCTAAATAATTTCATTGCGGCAAAGTCTTCCTCTCCATAGAAATGATACCACTCGGGGTAAGAGGTTATATAGTTATCCCAGGCGCTTTTACGCATCAGGTGAGCGCCTCCCAGAAAATTACTTACCTGATAGGTATTCTCTGACGTTTTTTGACTCGTTGGCTTTTGCAGGCCCCAGAAAAGCCTAAACGATAACACAGCACAATTGAGATTCTCCTGCATAAACCACATTGCTTTTTCTAATCCCTCAGGATTTAAAAAGTGCGCATCATCATCAAGGGAAAGAACGTATTCTGTGGGAGCGGCTTGCATCAATTGATTTCGGTTGGCTATCAAGCCCTTATTTACTGTATTCCGAAATATATTTATCTCCGGATATTCACTCGAGATATATTCAAAAGTACCGTCTGTAGATGCATCATCCCAAATGTAAATCCCCTCATCAGCAATCACTTCTCGCAAGGCATTCAAGGTGAAAATTAACTCCTTTTTACGGTTAAAAGTGGTTATCAATATACTTATCTCTTTGGAGTTAAGCAGAGGCATTAAGGAGATTTTGAATTTGTGTTTTGAGATATGCTGATGAAAAATAGTCCTGTAAATCGCCACGGTGTAAATGCCAGGATTCTGCCTTTGTATTTTTCCATTTGAGGTAGAGCTCAGAAAGAATTCTGGCGATCTGTTTGGAATCGTCGGCATCGCTTTGCCAGGTATAATCTTCCCCGAGCAGCCTACGCACTTCACTTTTTTTCGGACTTAAAGCTAAAATAGGCTTATCTACCATCACACAATGAGCCATCTTGGCCGGTAAAAACGGGCTAAAGTCGGTATCACTTGCCTCAATGATAAGGTTTACCGAAGCAGCCTCCTGTAGTGCTAGAGATTCCGCATAAGAAACACCCGGATAAAAAATAAACTGTGGAGCATGCTCATATGCACTCATCAATTCTCTATAATTACTGGAAGGTCCTATTAAATATAAATAGCTCTCCTGTCTCGCTTCTTCCTGACTTTCTAAAAAAAGTTGAAATCCTAATAATAGTCCTTCAGGTGATCTGCCTCCTATTAAGTTTCCTGTATGAACGATATTAAATGCATCTTCTTTAAAAAATGAAGGCAGTGAACATCCGGAAATTAGGTTATCGTATTGATGTGGAACGATAACAGATTTCTCTTTAAACTCTGGATAAAATCCCGCCATATGATCTGCTAAAAGACTTGATGGAAAGCCTGCAAATTTGCAATGGAAAGCCACCTTTTCAAAAAAATGATCTTTCTGTTTTGCCCCTTTAGGAACAAAGGTATAGGGCCAGGGATAATGTTGAAAGGGATAAGGATCGTGTATATAGGCTAACCATTTATCATGTAATTGTGGTAGTTGCAGTAATGCGTGGTGCGGTCTAAAACTTTCCCCTTTACTCAGAGTTATTATTAAGTCAAAATCGGTTATACTAAATCTCTCTAAGGTTTTGACAATTGATTTTGAATCATTAAAAAATGTAAAACTAAATCCAAATTTATTCTCTAAAAAAACTGACCAATTGACACCTAGATTACGCTGTACAGTTCGCTGTATTCCTCCAAGTATATAGAATAGATTATTTTTTCTTTGCTTGGCTAAAAGACAGGTAGCCCCACTTATTTGAATCTCGCGCTGAGTATAGTGAACGACTGTTACTGCATAATCTGAAGCAACAAGACTTTTAATTAAGGCCACATTAGCCTTAGAGCCGCTGCTGTCTTCGGGATTAATTGAATCTGTAACAACGAGTAATTTTTTTGAGCTGAGTTCCAACAATTAAAGTTTAAACAGTCGCTTAATTATTCTGAACATCAATTTGCGTAATGTCCACGGCAAAAAAGAACTTCTTGAAACGCTGGCTCTTTTGATTAAGCTTTCGCTGACCTTCTTTTCTTTTTGACGGGTTAACGATCTGGAATGCTCATCCAGATTGTTTGCCATATGATAGGCATAGGTCTCAACCGTTGAAAGACGGTAATAACCCTTCTCATCACTTAAAGAATCAATGAATTCTCGTTCCAATCCATTTTTAAATTTTATTGTAGGTCGGTCGTATTTACCTTTAAAAAGTTCGCTTCGATAAGTAGCTACAAAATGACCACAGCCAATTAGTGCATTTGCATTTTTGAGTACATACTGACGTTCTTTCCAGGAATACTTTCGGTTTTCCCGATTTAAGAGCGAGTCATTTCCCATCCCTGCCAAATAGAGTTCTGCATCTGCGTCTGATAGTATTTTTTGATAAGCGATACCACCTGTCAAATACTGGTCTGAAAAAACTGCTGTATTCTCATAAAAAGCTAAAGCAGGAGAAGGTAAGGGTGCAACTACACCGGCTTTAGGGCACGAAGCGAAAACCTTAAACACAGCCTGTTCCCAACCTTCGTAGAAAAGCACATCAGCATCAGTTATGGTAATAAACGGTTCTGCAGCAGAGCGAGCCTCCTGCAATACCGGAAAGACCTTGCCTTTATTCTCTGCATACCAAACCAGTTTATCAATTGCTGCGCGATATTTCTCAATTACACCTGCAATTTCATCGCAGGAATTATTGTTGATAAGCGTAATTGTAGTGGTTTTCGGATTAATAGTTTTAGTTAATTGCCCTAAAAACCTCTCAAAAACCTGAAGATGATTTAAATAATACGCATCTTCCAGATTAGGAATGTAAACCGGCACAATCACCCTATGTAAAAAAAGAGGTAGTGTCTCGTTTTTAAGTTTTTCTGGGTTTACGCCGTTTCTCAACCTATAAGCTTTTTGACAAAACCTTTAAATTTACTCACATTGCTTTTTCGGAATGCACGATCTAAACTAGAAACCCATTGATCATCGAGCCATTTATCTGTATATTTTAAAGTCCAATTAGTTTTTAAAATATTCCTAGCGAATTGTAAATAAGACTCATTATAAATATGAAATGCAGGAAAATCACTATTACAAAAAGCTTCATATCCCATAACTGCTGCCCTAATACAAAAGTGTTTATCCTCTCCTAAATATTCTATGTTTGAAATCTTTTCAAAACGAACACCTGCGTGTAATATATCTCTCGATAGAAGTGTGCAAGCACCTGTAAAATCAACTGAATGAGTTCCTTTTTGCGCTAAAACTAATAAATCTTGTTTGTCAAAACCACGATGTTTTGCATACCAGGCATTAGGACTATAGATATTTGAGCCGTCAAATTTGGTCCAAAAAATTTCTGAACAAAAATCCTTATTCTGATTTATCAAACATTTCAATGTCTCTGGATGAATTATAAGATCTGCATCAGTAAAAAATAAATAATCGTAATTATTTTTTAAAAAATATGCTATAGCAGCATCTTTAATCTTTGTTATCCTGTTGTATAGAGGAAGACTCCATCTTTTGTCAGGATTAATATTATCTATTTCACCAAGATCAAATTTAAACTCTCTCCAATTGGCATTTCTTGAAAGGTATTTCTGAAAGATCTTACTACTTTCAGGGTCTGAATTATCATCAAAAAATGAAAAGGTCACCTTACAACCCTCTGTACTAAGATTTTCAAGACTGATCAAATGTAATTCCAAGACTTCTGGAGATTTCCTTAATGGTGAAAAATGTAAAATGCTTTTCATTTTTTGGCTAAATACGTATATCCTAATAGGAGCATATTTCTTGGATCCAGATTAGATAAACTATTAAGTAAATATTCCTGTATTTTTTTTAACGTAGCGATCTGACCACTTTTGATGGCAATATTTGCGTAAGACTTTAAAATAAAAAAAGGAACTCTTCCTTCCTTAATAGCAAAATCTAAAAATTTTTCCCTCGCTAAATTTTCAGAGGTAGGTTTTATTTCCTGATCCTTGTATAGGTTTTGGGTTATTGCCTGATCGTGTTTACGATACCAAAAAAGTACAAATTCAACAGGTTTATATATTATTTGCTCTTTAAAAAATATTCTGAGATAGAACTCACGTTCTTCAGCATAATATAAATCCTGGTCAAACCTATACTTCAAAAGCTTCTTTGATCTCCATAGAGGCCCGCAAGAATTTAGATTAGCAATGTTTAAATAAAATGCTTTAAATAAATTTTTAAAAACAATCTCACAGGAATTATCATCTGCTCGATCAAGATCAAATTCAATAGTAGTTGGAATTCCAAATTTTCTGTATTTACAAATCGTCAGATCTAAATCATTATTTATCCTGAATGGTTGAATTTGCAACTCTAGTTTTTGAGGATGCATGATATCGTCATCATCAAAAAATTGAATGTACTCCGCATTTCTTTCTTGTGCTAAATCCAATCCGAAATTACGGGTGGCAGAAAGTCCCTGAGGATATTTTTTGGGCTTTTTGAAATAATAAAATCTGGAGTCAGTTTTTATAAAATTATTTACTACAACTTCTGTATCGTCAGTGGAATTATCATCGGTTATCAAACATTCAAAATTATTATAGGTCTGATTTTTAATAGAATCTAAAGTTTCTACTATTAAAGAAGCTCTATTGTATGTAGATAATAATATTGTGACTTTCAAACGTGTTATATTTCCAAAATTAAATTCGATTAAACAGTTTGAGCTTAAAGACTAATTTCTCTATCAAAGACAAATTTTGAATCTTAGGAAAATTACTGTGTATGTAACTAACGCGGGTACTGGTCAATCGTAATTTATTATTGTTTTTCATAAAACTATCAATTCGCTTTTCGAACAACTCTCCGCCATATTTGGGATATCTTTCCGACTCCTCATTATATTCATTATAGATTTTCTCTCTAAAAACCTTAACCGGAATTAAATAACATTGGTATGAAAAACCAGATCCGATATAAAAATCATTCTGATCCCCTATTACTTCTCCAAAAGCTTCATTGAAATTATAGTTCCAAACCGGATTAGCAACTATAAAATTTGATTCATTATTCATAAGAGCTATTGCTGGATCTATCCAGTTTTCTGAATTGTCCTCTAGAAAAGAATCACTTGAAAAATGAAGGAGATACGGAGTTGAACATACGTATATTCCCGTCAATTCAGAAATAGAATAGTAATAGCCACCTTTGAAAGAAGCTTTGGTTAAATCAAAATAGTTTAAAACCTGGCTTTCATAGTCATCAACAAAATAATATTCAGTGATTATATTTTGCCTCTTGAGAATCTCTGCAACCTTACCAACCTTTACTTTATCTTGAACATTATTAACTATAAGGTTTACCTCTTTAAAGTCATAGTTACACCTTTTAATCATTTTTTCTAAATAGCCCTTTCGCAAAACAATTCTCCAATCATTTTCGTAGACCTTTGTTTCAAAAGTCACTTCGTAATTCATGTTTTCAAGTTAAGGAACGTACTAATTTGATAAAGTATTTAAATCTTAATTCGTAAAGGCTTCTTAAGAGCAGGTTATTTTTACTTAATCCCTCCAACAATTCTGGGTTATGATAATAGAACTTAATGAAATTAAACTTTTTGATTTCAATAGTATCCTTCTTCTCTTTTAAACGGGGTACATTAAATGCGTTGTAAAAAGACAAACCTTTCAAAAATTTTTTCCTATTAAGTTTTTCAAATGGCCAAATAAATGTTCTGACCTCATAATCTGTAAAACTTTTTTCATTGTATTTTAACAGTTTAAACATACGCAACATACTCTGTTGAGCGCTTTCAATTTGTTTTTGATTCTGAACTTTTGAAATTTGATTAGTATGTACCCGATAAATTAATAAAGATTCCTCTAGATTGGCTAAGTGCCCTCCAGCCGCTACTATTCGAGTAAACAAATCATAGTCTTCCGCCGGCTCTTTAAATTTATCGTATTTAAAATGTTTGAAAATTTCCACTTTTCCCATTATACTGGGATGAATTAAAGAACTACCCAAAAGTAAATGTGTCTCAATTGCCTTAGATTCTGTGGGATAATTAAACTTTAAATTACTCCCTTCCACTCTTGCATCCGTTCCACAAATTGCGATATGCTGATTTTGCTCTAAAAAAATTAACTGTCTTTCAAAACGCTGCGGTAAACTTACATCGTCTGCATCCATTCGAGCGATATACTTACCTCTTGCCTGATCAATACCCCAATTTAAGCTTTCGGTATATCCGGTATTATTTTCCTTCTTTCGAAGGATAATTCGGG
Source organism: Leeuwenhoekiella sp. (assembly GCA_964219495.1). GTDB lineage: Bacteria > Bacteroidota > Bacteroidia > Flavobacteriales > Flavobacteriaceae > Leeuwenhoekiella. The sequence goes on from CAXPQP010000033.1 coordinate 14,821, forward strand.
AGTCTTGAAAACTTTCAATAATTTCTACACTTTTATCAGTTGAGCAATCATCGATGATCAAAAGCTCAAAATCAGATTCGGTCTGATCAAGAATACTTTGTATACTTTTCGCAATAAAAGCTTCAGCGTTATAAACCGGCAGTAAAACGCTAATTTTAGGAGCCAAAATTCATCAGTTTATTATTGATACCTAGAGTTAATTCCCCTTGCTCTACAATACTAAAGCCCCTTTTACGAAGTATCTAATAGATTAAAGTACGTATATTAAACTCGTCGTGGATTTCAATCACCAGTACTCTAGTCTTCTCTAAAAAATTTTGACTTGCCTGATCATCAAAAATAAAGCGCTCTGCACCCTCGATATTTATTTTTAAAATATCGAAGAAACTTCGATATTCACTGAATAGTTCCTCAAGTGTAATACCTCTAATGGTTCCATTGACGCTTCTGCGGACTGCCTTTGAATATTAGATTAAACAGTTTACGTAGGCTTTTTCAAAAACCCTGAATTTAAACGAGAAAATATAGCAAAACTCTAATACCAATTTAGATAAAAATCCTCTTAAGGATATTAAGACTAGTCCGAAAACTATATTTGTAGCTAATAATAGATGGCTTCAAGAATAATAGCCTCAATACCTGCATTCTATTTGCCTTATTGATTAAAAATCCTCTTAAGCATTTATTATAATAATTTTTTAAAATACTGATATCAAATTCACCAATTTCAATCCATTTTTCAAAATCTGACTCGGCATCTTTTCGAACGCTAAAAAAGTAATGCCAATCCCAATGCGATTGCCTTTGAAATTGGAAGAGTAATTTCTGTGTATCAACTCTAAACATCACGAAATTACTCAAAACAACCTTTAAATTTTCATCAAATTTCTTTTGCGCTAACTCATCCAACCCTATTTCCGTAGTTAAACTATTTTTATGAATTCTATAACTATAGAGTACTTCTGGAGTATACTTAAATTTAAAGTGATTAGCTACTCTTACCCAATAATCATAATCCTCAATTCCATGTAAATCCTCATTATAATTAAATTTTTGAAAAACTTCCTTTCTGTATAAGAAGCTGGCCCCAATTCCATTTTCAAAAGGTAATAGACTTACCGGACTGACTTTGTAAACTCTAATATGTTCACTTTGATCATTGATTACATTGAAATTAGAATAAACTACATCTTCGCTACTAGTTTCTAAAACCGTAACTAAACGCTCTAAAAAATTACTATGAAGTATATTATCATCTGAAGTCCAGGTTAAATACTCCCCTTGCGCCATCCGGTGACCAACATTAAGCGAGGCGGGTAATTTTAAGTTATGCTTGTTTGTGATTATTTTGATCCTCGAATCCTTCAAACTAAAAGATTCCAGCAAACTAGGTGTATGGTCTGTTGAACAGTCATTTACAACAATCAATTCGAAATCTTCAAAAGTTTGATTCCATATACTTGTTATTGCCTCTTCGATATAAGCCTGTCCGTTATAGGTTGGCAAAATGATTGAAACTTTGGGCATCGGTTTATAAATGACGCTTAATGATTGTGCTTAAATCCCTTACGTATGATTCCTTAGTAAAGCTTTTAATATATTCTCGATTTTGAAGCCCTTGTAGTTCGCGTTCCGAAGGACTGTTTAATAGCTCTAACATTTTGCCAATCAAGAGTTCTCTATTATTGGATATAAGATACGGACTTTCTTTAAGCAAGTATTTACAACCGGGATGATCACTTGCTATAACAGGTAATCCATAAAGCATGTATTCCATCACAGCATTAGGCATTCCTTCTATTTCTGAAATTAATAGACCAACATCCAAACTACTCAAAACTTCTTCTATCGATTCCTGAGATAGCAAACGTACTTTACTTTCTAAACCTTCTTCACAAATAGATTTTTCAAGTGCATCATATTTAATCCGGGTATATCCTGATGACTCCCTGTTCCCAGCGAATACCAAAAATGCGTCTTCATAAATCTCGCTTACTTTTTTAAAAGCTTCCAGAATGAGTTCGTGCTTTTTATCTTCCCTGTAATGAGCCACCATACCAAAAACAAGGGCGTCTTGAGGTATATTAAATTTGTTGCGAATTTCCATTTTATCAAAATCAAGATATTCCATCGTAAGATATTGTGGGAGGATATATGATTTCTCTTCATCAAGCCCATAGTGCGTTTTGTATAGCTCCAACCCCGTTTGAGAATTAGCTATTACTGCCTGCACAGCTCTTGATGCATATTTTTCAAACAACTCATCAGGTTTAAAAACATCGAGACCCAATTGATGCCAAAACGTAAATTTTACAGTTGGTAAAACTTTATACAGATAAAAGGCAACTTTAGATGGAAAGTTTAGAAATGGAAATATATATTCAAACCCATAAGGTTTGAGTATTTTTCGATAACCCCAAATATATTTGAAGCTCCATACCAGACGTTTAAGGTTACGATAGCTTAGTTCTTTCCAACATACCAGATAAGGTGCGTAAGTATGAAAAATGTGTCTGATATGACAAGCTTTGGCAAATTCCTTAAAATCGGGCTGTAGCTCATCGCTAAACGTAAGCAAAAGAGACACTTCACATTGATATTCTTCTGTCAAAAATTTAGCTAAACCAAGACCTTGGCGTTCTGCTCCTCCAAGACTTCCGTAGTGCATGATTAGCAACACTTTTTTTTTTCTGAAAACAGTATCGGTCAACGAAAAGCTTTTCAAAACTTAAATCTGAATTTATTCTTGATTTTTTTCACTGTATTTTCTATTGTTTTTGACTTTTCTCCGTAAAAAAAGATTCTATTTTCTTTAATAAAATTAGGGTCTAATTCTGAGATACGCTGGGCTAAAAACTTCTTTGAAATTTGCACCAAATTAGTTCTTGACCCAAAGCGCAAAACAAAATTGGCTTCAATAAGTTTCCAGCTATCAACAGCTTGAATCATTTTTTTCTTATTATTTAAAACACTTACGTTTGAACCAGTACCTAAACGATAATAAACCTTTGACCGTTCTGAAAAAAGGACACCTTGACAACGTAAAAAAATCCGTGAGAAGTACTCACCATCCTGATTTATTTGTAGGTATTCAAGCCAATTACCCGAATCAATAGCAATTTTTCGCGGAAGCAAATAAGCGTGAGGAGGAAAAAATCCTTCTGATAGTGCAAGTTGTTCCAAAAAGTCTTCCATGTCAAGAAAAGAGTTATAAACACTGCGTTCAATCTCTTTAAGACCATTCAAATTAGAAGATTCTGAGAAATATTCCCACTTACAGGTAGCTATAAAACATCCTCCTTTTTGCTCCAAAAGAGCTACTTGTTCAGTAATCTTTTCCTGACCGATTAAATCATCACTATCCAGCCATTGTATATATTTACCCTTACACAACTCAAAACCATAATTTCTACAAGAATTAGCTCCTTTTGGTCTGGTCTTCGGGCGGTGATGATACTGAAAACGGGAATCTTTATCTAAATAATATTGCACAATCTCTAATGTTTCGTCTGTGCTACCGTCATCCACTACAATACATTCCCAGTTTTTATAGGATTGCGCTAATACTGAATTTAAAGTCTCACAAATCAGATGAGCCCGGTTGTAGGTGGGAATTATAATTGACACTAAAGCCTTTTCACTCATTGCAATATCTTAATGAATGAAAATATTTCCATTTTTAAAATGGTTCTGATAAATCACTTCGCTAAAATTCTGAAGCTCGAGGGATTGATTAAGTGATTTCAAAAAAAGTAAAGGTTTGTGACCTATAAAGGAGGCCCACATTGAAAAAGTACTTGGTGGTCCCAGAATGTAATCGCATTTGCTTAAAGCATATAAATCCTCAACAGGATTGGGATTTTCCAATTTCACCATTTCTATTTCTGGGAAATCTTTGGTTGATACGTCTTCATTGCTGGCAACAAAAAAAGCAACTTTATCTGGGTCGGAAAAATTAGATTTCAACTTTTCTAAAATACCTAAATATTCTTCATTACAGTAATAATAGATTCCATTCCTGTACTCTTTATAGTCTCCTCGCCTCATATGAACACCAATAATGGTGGTAAATTCCGCATTCCAGGATTCAAATTCGCTGTCAACTTTACTTTTACTTGATGCTTTTGGCTCAAACAAATTGGACAATTCCTTGCGGTATTTCTGCATCAACTCGTTTGGTTTTAAATTAGTCCATGAATCGATAAAATAAAGGCCTGCTTTAGATTTCAAGTATGCAGGATCAACAGGTTTATCTACTGAAATGTGAAAGTAATTTCGTAAGCTTAATGGGATTCGCCTGAGAAGCTTTTGAAGAATTTCCAGAGCTTTTGAAATCGACTTTTGACTACTTTCTAAGAAAACCACAGTACCGGTTTGCTCTGTCCTCTCAAAAAAATGAAGATACTCTGCCAAATGAGGAACTAGTATGAGTTTACCTTTTTCAAAAGCTAAAGCTATAAAAGGTGCAAATGCCCATAGCCTGTTACACAATTGACCGGGTTTATCTTTTAGAATGATCATCCTGTCAATTGAGGTAATGTTGCCCTTTTAACTTGTTTTTAGACCTACTTTGAATAACCTCGTTTCTCCATCGCTTTAAGCTTTTGATATAATTGATCCGGTTATGGATTTTACTGGTTCTAAAAAATATAAAATCTCTCATTAAAACCCTTTTCTGTATTTCAATAGGCTTTGTAAGATCAGGATCCTTAGTTAGGTCAGCATTATTGATCTTGTAGCGTAGCTCTTCATTTTTAAGCCATAATGAATACGCATTATTCTCACCAGTATCCTTTGTAATGCGGTTCTCCCGATCGTGCCTCACATAACAATTAGAAACTACCCCTATTTTAATTCCGTGATACAATAGGCGCTGACAATAATTCTCATCTTCCCCATAATGAAAAAAAATGGGGTCAAAACCCCCAATTGTTTCTAATGTTTTTCTTGGTAAAAACCAGCAGGCCGCATTTACGAATGGAACCTCGTAAATACCGGCTAATCGGTTAAAGAGAGCATCGCTGAAAAAATCTTTGTTCTTGTCGTAATGCACGTAGTTTGTGAAATTACGGTCAAAACGCTTACCTCTACCGTCAAGATGAATGGGACTTAAAGTACCATATTCCGGATTTCGAGAAGCTACTCTAGTGAGCTGTTCTACGGTATTCGATTCTAAATAGGCATCCTGATTCAATAGTAAGATATGATCTGCACCTCTGCGTAGAGCTTCTTTTATACCTATATTATTTGCTTTACCAAACCCTAAGTTAATTTTTTGTCTAATGCAATAAACATCTGGAAAATTAGATTTTATAAATCCTATAGTATTATCCGTGGAAGAGTTGTCAACCACAATAACATTATAATCGTTACACGAACTAAGACAATTCTCAATCCAAGGCATAGCATTATAAGTTACTATAATTATGTACACTTCCATTTTCAAATCTTAACACTTGATTAAATCCACTGCTATTTAAAAAGCATTTTTTTTAAAAATCTTTTTTAAATAGAAAAAAGGCCTCACTAAGGTATTTCCTAGTTTATAAGAAGTTGATTTATAAATCTCATTAATAATTTGATCTTTTAAAAGATTTTCTCCTTTATTAATAACATCCATTCCGTCAAAAATAGAGTTATTTAGTTTTTCTAATTTCACATTTGAAGCTACAGCTATAAGGTATTTTGGAATTGGGGAAAAATCCCTTACATTTTGAAAATCTCCGTGATAAAATTCAATTTTTTTTTCAGCTTTCTCGAGATCCATTAATACAGAAATACCATTAGTATAAATCTGACTAAAAAAAATACTATTGCTAAAATATTTACTTACTAAATCAATGAATTCTTGTTTATATAATTCTTTGACATGGAACGAATTATTGAAATTCCTAACATCTGAATAATAATATTTATCTGGTGTCGAAACAATTATAATTCCATTAGGCTTTAAAACTCTTATCATTTCAATAAACATTTCATCATGCTCATTATGATGTTCTAGTGTTTCAAAGCTTATTACTATATCAATGCTATTATCATCCAATGGAATTTTACTGGTTGACCCAGTTAAAAATTCTATATTATCTCTGTGGTACTTCTCCTTTGCTCGAGAAATTGTATTAGCATCTATATCTATCCCATATACTTTTGCAGCAGATAAGCTTAAAAAGTTACTACCATATCCTTCTCCACAAGCAATATCCAAAACTACCTTACCTTTAACACGACTGGATGCAAATGAATAACGATGTAAGTGTTCAACACTTGTCTGATTGTAAATAAAGGTTTCAAGTCTTTCTCCAGTATAATTATTAATTGACATATGTTATCTAGTTTTTCTCAAATAACCATTCACGTTGAATGTTGCATTGATTCCAAACATATTACACCATTTTTTTTCCACAATGAATTCTGGATGTTCTGGTAAAAATTCACTTATAGCTTTCAATGGTCCTCCATTATATTTTTTCTCAAGGCCTAATTTATTTACTATCCCATCTTCAACTATATAATATGAATTTTCAGACACTATTGTATTAAATTTATTAAGTGCACCAATTGAATCCTCATAAGTATGAGAAGCATCTTCGATAACTAATATTGTATTATAAGTATTTGTTATTAATAGGTCATAATTTTGCCAACCTTCGAAGAAAAATTTGATCTTGGGATGCTCTTTAACAATAGGATCAATATTATCTTCTATATCTATACAATGAACTTCCCCGTGTCCAATTAAAGATAACAAGTCTGCAATATAATAAGCTCCACCTCCAAATCGAGAACCTATTTCAATTACCAGATCAGGCCTTACTTCTTCTATAATCATTTGATAAATCAAATAATCGAATGGACATCTTATTGCTTTCACACCACGATAGAGCACTTCGTGATGGCCTTTATCAACTGATTTAACATCAAATTTAACTGTCTCATCAGTTCTTTTTCTAGCTTTAAACATAAGTATTATCTATTTTTCTAGTACTCCAATTAAATTTGGGCCTTAAAATTCCAGGCAAGTTACCGACATATTCGCCTCTAGTTTCGCTTAAACCCATATTTTCCATCATATTAAATACAATAGCCTCTCGATCGTGAAAATGAACCTTAAATGGATTTTGGGTAACTAATGCAGCTCCAACTATTATAACACCTTCAGAAAATAGATTTGGATAAATCCATACTGTAGTTGAATATATTCCTTTTTTCTTTGGCAAATAAGAAGTTTCATTACCGCTTTCATGTGAATCAAAAATATTCAGCCCATTTGCATTGTAAAAATTGAAAGCTCCTTGAACTTTGACACCATCCTCTAAAATAGCAAATGTCAACGTAATCCCTACCTTCTCTGTAATTTTATAATTTTCGAGATTATTGTATTCCGCATCGTGTGAGCTTACTTTATGGATTTGTACTTTTTGGTCATTGACAAAAATATCACTGTACTCCTTCCAACTTAAGGCTTTGTATTCCTCTTGAAGGTAGAAATCCACGATTTTGGCTGTTTCCCCCATATTAGAAATAGCCCCATTTTTTAACAAAAGAGATTTACTACAAAGGCGAAGAATTGAGTCCATATTATGACTTACAAACAATACGGTTCTTCCTTGACCCTGAGAAATATCCTGCATTTTACCGATAGCTTTTTTTTGAAACTCGGCGTCTCCCACCGCAAGTACTTCATCCACAACAAGTATCTCAGGTTCCAAATGGGCAGCAACCGCAAATGCTAATCGTACCGTCATACCGCTACTGTAACGTTTGGTTGGTGTATCTATATACCGCTCACAACCCGAAAACTCAATAATTTCATCCAGTTTACTGTTGATTTCAGCTTTGGTCATTCCAAGAATAGCACCATTCAGATAAATATTTTCACGCCCGGTAAGTTCGTGATGAAAGCCAGTACCTACCTCGAGTAATGAGGCAATACGACCGCGACTTTTAATTACTCCAGTTGTAGGTGCCGTTACCCTCGACAATATTTTTAATAAAGTAGATTTACCCGCTCCATTCTTTCCTATAATTCCAAGAACTTCACCTTGCCTTACTTCAAAGTTAATATCACGCAATGCCCATACATAATCCTCAGTACTTTTAATACTTCTTTCATTTACTGCTCCTACTTTTAAAAATGGATCATCCTTACCACGCATCTTTGCCCAGCTACGCTTAAAATCATCACGTAAGCTCCCTGATCCAACGGTACCAAGTCTATATTGTTTAGATATATTTTCAGCTTTTAAAATTAGTTCTCCCATTAGTTTAATTGAATCAATCTTTTAATTTTTCTTAACGCTGCTTTGAAAATGACATGATTTTGTATATCCTTTAATTTCTGAGGTCTTTTCTTTACAAACATTTTTACAAACTCACCAATATCTCTGCACTCTTGAAAATTTAACTCTGACCATCTAAATGGTGATAATGGATGAAAATTTTTAAAATCTTTAAAATTCTCTAATGTAATGGAATCAATTTTATTTACGAATTCAAACACATCAAAATCCCCACTATGCCCCCAATTCACAACTTTAAATTCTAATTCGGATTTGGATCGTGCCCAGGATTGATGTATGCAATAAGCCTCACAATTAAAATTTTTTATTTGATAGTTAATTCTTGCAGTTGTAAAATTATCTTGATTTGTAGCAAATGGAAAAGATTCATTATTATCCACAAAGTAAAAGCCCGCATCTGACTTTTTAATTAAAGTTATTAACCTAGCTTGAAATAGGATTGGAGTCCATTTGGGATATAATGTTAAATACCAATATTTTCGTAAATATTCCGAAATCTTTTCAAACTCAGGCATATATTCATCAGAATCAAGCTGAATTTTCCACCCTCTACCCATAAATTTATTAAGCATCTCGCGTTCCCTTGTATCACATTCTATTGGCGATAACCCTTGCTTATAAAATGAGTCTTTGTATATCTTTATTTTATTATTTATGTCTAATTTCTTTAAACGTTCAAAGAAATCATCTGATATTTCATAATATTTACCAGACCAAGTGTAATGGTCCTTGTCTATAGCTAGAAATATTTCATCGACGTGTTTATATACATATTCCACAGAGGTAAAAAAGTATTCGTAATCATACGATATGAGATAACCTACTTTTATTTCAACTAACTTCATTTAACTTTTTCAGTAGGTAATTTTAATTTTATATCGTATCAATAAAATTCCTGCCTGTACGGTTAAATACCACCAAACCGAGAAAGAATACCAGAAGACTTAGTAAGGCACAGTACCCTAAAAGTCCCCAATTAAAAATCCCTTCCTGCAAGGTCATATAGCGAAAAGCTTCAATGAGTATTGCAATAGGATTCAATTCAACAATCCAGGTATATTCGGAAAGGGTTTTACTGTTCTGCACTTCAGAGATGGGGTACATCACCGCAGAGATGTACATCAAAAGCGTGGTCGCAAAACCAAGTAGAATTCGAAAATCCCGGTATTTGGTAGTAAGAGAAGATATCAGCATCCCGGCACCCAAACCTAAAACGGCGACAATAAGCAAAAGGAAAGGGAAAAACCAAAGGGTATAATTGGGGCTGATGGCAGAGCCTTTAGCTACGAAATAGAGGTAAAAACAGGTGAAAATAAAAAGCTGTATACTCAGCTTAAATAAAGCGGAAATAGCCTGAGACATAGGAGCGATAATCCTTGGGAAATAAACTTTAGCAAATAAACCCGCATTACTGGCAAAGGTATTGGAAGTATTGTTAAGACACTGCGCAAAATAACTCCACATCGTAATCCCGGCAAGGTTAAATAAAAAAGGAGGCGCACCTCCTGTTGAAATACTGGCAATATTATTAAAAACCAGCGTAAAAATAATCCCAGTAAATAGGGGTTGTATTAAATACCATAGCGGTCCTAAAATGGTTTGTTTGTAGGCCGCAATAATGTCCCGCCTTACAAACAAAAAAAGTAAATCTTTGTAGCGCCAAATCTCCTTTAAGTCAATATGAATTAAGGGCTGCTTCGCGTTTATCTCATACAACCACTCTTCGTTTTCTGCCATCTTATTTTTCCAATTGCCGGTCTAACCAGCGTCCTGCTTTTTTATAAATGCGTTTACCTTTATGAAGTAAGCCTTTTTTAGCATCGGTTTGACGATAAGCTTCCCCATACTTCCCATAACCGTAACCATACTCGTAACCGTAGCCATAACCCATCTTGCTTCGCGCGCTAAAGTAGTTGAGTACAAAACTGATGTTTTTCACCTCCTTTTTCTGATACTTATCATTGATCAGGCGAAGCATTCCTTTTTTGGTATAGTGCTGTCTGATGATATATAAGGTCGCGTCTATATATTCGTCCAACTCTAAAGCATCAGAAACCAGACCTACCGGTGGAGTGTCTAGAATGATATAATCGTAACGTTTTTTAAGCTCCTGCATAAACACATCCATCTGATCACTCATCAGTAATTCTGAAGGATTAGGAGGCACCGCCCCAGCAAGAATCACATCCAGATGCGGAACTTTTGTTTTTTGAATCACCTCATCAAGCTTGTTTTCTCCAATAAGGTAATTGACCACTCCATTTTCATTTGGTAGATTGAAGTCCCCAAAAATCTTAGGCTTTCGTAGATCGAGTCCAACCAAAACTGTTTTGCGCTCACTTAGTGCAAAGACACTGGCCAGGTTGATACTGCAAAAAGTCTTTCCTTCACCACTTACTGAAGAAGTGATGCGTACGGTTTTAGCGCCCTGAATGTTTTGCTTTCGATAGATAAACTGAAGACTGGAACGCAATCCCCTAAAAGCTTCCGCAATCGCAGAACGGGGTTCTTCAATGACGACCAGATTACTATCTGCAGGACTTTTTCCTATCGCACTTAAAACAGGAATTCCAGACAAACGCTTTATCTCATTAGGATTGCTAATTTTAGTATCAAAGAAAAACAACAGAAAAACAAAGGTCAGCGGTACCACGGTACCTCCTACCACAGCCATCACATAACTTACTCCGTCGTTGGCGCTAATCGCACCGCCACCCGTATCTTTTGCTTCATCGATAATAATAATATCTGATACATTGGCTGCCTTTACAATCCCTGCCTGACTTCTCTTATCAAGAAATACTCCATAAGCCCCTTCAGTAAGATTATAGCGTCGTTGAATGCCAAATAACTGCTGCTGTTCTGCAGGCAGCTTGCGCATTTGGCTTTCGGTTCGTGCAATCTCATTACGTACATCCCGCAACTGATTGTTTAAAATCTGTTGACTTGACGCCATATTTTCAAACAACACCGCTTTTATGGCATTGATGCGCCGGTCCAGATCCCTGAAAGCCGGGTTATTTGGCTTTGCTGTATAGGCTAAGCGACGACGCTCTTCGGCCAACTCGATAATACTGGAGACACTTGATGTCACACTTCCTTCACCAATCCCTGTTATGGAAGGTGCCGGAATATCGGTACCGTAATCTTCACGGGAACGTAAATAATTTTCAAGGTCCCGATAGTATTGTAAACGTTGTTCCAGATTCTGCTTTTGGGCGTCAAGCTCTGTGATTTTGGCAATGAGACTTTCTTCACTACTCCCAATGCCTACGCTGCTGTTTTCATCGCGAAATTGATCAAGCTCTTCCTGTACATTTTTCATCTCGACCGATTTTATAGCGAGACTACTGTCTATAAACTGAATGGTTTTGGTCGCAAACAGGTTCTTGCGTTCCAATTGATTTTCGGCAAGAATACGTACTGATGAATTGAGAAAATCTACGAGTCGGGCTTTGTTACTTCCTGTTAGGCTCAAAGTCAGAATACTTGAGCCGGAAGGTGTCTGATCGATCCCGATTCCCCGATAACGCCCCACCACTCCATTAAAACCGTTAAAACGTATCAGATACTCCTTGCCTAATTGTGCTGGGATTCCGGAAGGATTTAGTTTAAAATTGAAATAGGGCAAATCTACCGGGTCTCCCAGGGCGAAACGTTCACTTACTGAAGCTGCCGGCAGGGGTAAATTAAAGCTTTCTTTGGAATCATAATTTTGAGCCTGACCTGAACCTCCGTTAAAATCGATATTCAGCGTATAGGTAGAATCAGTATCAAAAACCACTTTGACCATTTTACCCAGCAATTGTGGTCTGGCGGTATTTACATCTACCTTAAACGGAGTGGAGCCGTAAATATCTTCTAAATAGTATTTACCCTGCTGCAGATAATCTACATAAAACTGCAGTTTCTCAACCACATCTTCATTATGACTGCGGGAACGCAACAGTATAATTGCGGTCTGAACCTTATCTGTAGTCCCCCCCCAGTTGAATGTGAGACTGGTATTTGATGTAAAAAACGGGTTTTGATCATCCTTAACCGTGATCATATTACTCATACGATACACGGTTTGCCTGCGTACATTCTTATAATACGCAATATAATAGGCAATACCTATACACACCACAAATAGCGGCCACCAGCTAAGAACCTTGAGCAAAAAACCTCTAAAATCAAAGAAGTTCTGAAGATCTTTTATTTCAAATTCATCTTCCATTTAAAGCCTGGTAAATAATAGTGCACTTGTAACCACAAGAGTTAATACAGAAGCAATTGTTGTAAATGTCTGTAGTCCAGTAGTCCCTAATCCTAGAGATTTTTGAGGTAATGGGTTTACTAAAATCAAATCGTTTGGCTGAATATAGTAATAGGGTGAATTAAAAGCTTCAATGGACGTTAAGTCAACGTGGTGAATTTTCTTCCCTCCGGGGTATTGTCTGATTACCAGGACATCGGTACGGTCACCATATTGGCTGATATCTCCGCTATTAACAATGGCCTGAAGTAGCGTAAGTTCTTCAACCAGTTCTACTTTAGTGCCCGGGCCACCCACCTCACCGGCGATCGTATATTTAATTCCGGCTAACTTAACGGTCACGAATATGTTAGCTTCTTCCGTAAAATAATCCTGCAGTAATTTTTCTTCAATAATTTTCTGAATTTCTTCAGTTGTATATCCCAATACAGAAACATCTCCTAAGGTTGGAAGACGTATTTTTCCGTGTCGATCGACTACGAAACCATCATAATAATAACCTTCATCAAGGGTTGAACCTTCACCCTCAGATGCAGGATTGAACAAGGCCACAAGCTCCTGATCTAATGCTTTTACCCGAATACTCAGAACATCGTTTATCTGAACATGATAAGGCCTTTGCTGCAAATTAATCTCAATAAGACTATCCTGAGCAACTTGAGTTTCCTGAAGGTATTTTAGCTTTTTGGTGGGTATACAAGAAGCAAACATCACCAAACCTAAAAACACAATAAGCTTTTCTAAGAATTTTTTGCCTGAAAAGGCAAAATTAGCAGCCCCTACGGCAGAGCTTCGCTGCCTTAAGTCCCATTTTTTGGTCAAAGGGGGCAGATTTGTAAGAAATTTCATAGACGTTGGGATAGCAACCGAAACAAATATATAGTGTTAACAGTTAATTATGAAACTTAGTACAAAAGAAGTATGTTAAATCTATTTTTAAAGAAGTAGTTAAGAGACTTAGCGATTTAAGTATTACTAGTTAGCGACTTCACTAATAAATTTTATCCGATATAGACGGAGTTCGTCTTCATCGTAATCGCCATCAAACTCAGCCAGAGCCTCTTCGACGTTATCAGTTTCCGATTCCAGGAAGTATTCGTGAAGCTCTTCCTGTTGATCTTCATCAAAAAGATCGTCAATCCAGTAATCGATATTAAGTTTAGTACCGCTATAAACAATGACCTCCATTTCTTTTATGAAGTCATTCATTTCCAAACCTTTAGCAGAAGCAATATCATCTAAAGGCAATTTGCGGTCTACGTTCTGAATGATGTATAGTTTTAGCGCAGAATTTGATCCTGTAGATTTTACTACCAGATCATCAGGCTTTAGAATATCATTTTCTTCCACATAGGCTTGAATAAGCTCGATAAACTCACGGCCATATTTCTTAGCCTTACCTTCCCCTACTCCAAAAATATTTGACATTTCTTCAATAGTAGTAGGATATTTTATTGCCATATCATCTAAAGAAGGATCCTGAAAAACTACATAAGGCGGCACACCTTTACGTTTACCAACCTTTTTGCGTAAATCTTTCAGCATGGAAACAAGTCTTGCATCTGTACCTCCACCCGATCGCTGACTTATATTAGAGACATCATCACCAGTTGTATCGTACGCATGATCTTCAGTCATCATAAACGACTCGGGATTTTTAATAAAATCCTTTCCAGATGGCGTGATCTTTATAACTCCGTAGGTTTCAATATCCTTTTTGAGATAACCCGCAACTAAAACCTGTCTTATCAAAGCTTTCCAGTATGAAGACTCTTTATCCTTTCCGCTGCCAAAATAGGCTTCATCATCTGTTTTATGCGAAGTTATAATGGCATTTGACTTTCCTATCAAAGTAAAAACAAGTTCCTTCGTTTTATAAATCTCACCTGTTTGCTCAACAACTTTTAATAATTGAACAACTTCATCCTGAGCTTCATGCTTTTTCTTGGGGTTACGCACATTATCATCAAGACCTCCACCTTCTCCAGTCTCATTATCAAATTCTTCCCCAAAATAATGCAGAATAAATTTTCGCCTCGACATAGATGTCTCCGCATAGGCAACAACCTCCTGCAGTAATGCGTGACCAATTTCCTGCTCGGCAACAGGTTTACCGCTCATAAATTTCTCGAGCTTCTCGATGTCTTTATAAGAATAGTATGCCAAACAGTGACCTTCTCCACCATCTCGACCTGCTCTTCCGGTTTCCTGGTAATAACTTTCTATACTTTTTGGTATATCATGGTGAATCACAAAACGCACATCAGGCTTATCAATACCCATCCCAAAAGCAATAGTTGCCACGACCACATCTACATCTTCCATTAGGAACATATCCTGATGCTTAACCCGTGTTTTGGCATCCAACCCGGCATGGTAAGGCACCGCTGAGATTCCATTTACCTGCAAAACCTGCGCAAGCTCTTCAACACGCTTACGGCTTAAACAATAAATAATGCCGCTTTTGCCTTGGTTTTGCTTTACAAACCGAATGATGTCTGCATCAACATTTTTAGTCTTAGGGCGAATTTCATAATATAAATTCGGTCTATTGAAAGAGGCTTTAAATGTGTTGGCATCTGAAATGCCTAAGTTCTTCAAAATATCTTCCTGCACTTTAGGAGTTGCCGTTGCTGTAACGGCTATAATCGGGATATTCTCACCTATTCTCTTAATTATATGACGCAGATTGCGGTATTCGGGTCTAAAATCATGACCCCATTCGCTTATACAATGCGCTTCATCAATAGCTACAAAACTGATCTTTTCATTTCGTAAGAAATCGACGTGTTCCTCTTTAGTAAGTGATTCCGGAGCTACATAAAGCAGTTTTGTGATTCCATTGGAGATATCCTCTTTCACCTGCTTTGTCTCCCCCTTTGTAAGCGAGGAGTTTAATACGTGGGCAATGCCATTCTCTTTTGATATACCTCTAAGCGCATCAACCTGATTTTTCATCAAAGCAATAAGTGGGCTTACTACTATGGCAGTACCTTCCTGAATAAGAGCGGGAAGTTGATAGCAGAGGGATTTACCTCCACCGGTAGGCATAATTACGAATGTATGATTTCCCTTTACAATGCTTGTAATAACATCTTCCTGTAGTCCCTTAAATTTGCTGAAACCAAAATATTTCTTGAGGGACGCGTGTAAGTCTATTTCGCCTGAATTCATTAATGCTTCTTCAATTTTGCATACATTTGCAACCTAAATATAGTAATTTCTACTCCACAAACAAACGGCTTAATCCCATTACTTTTGAACACTTACGAGCAGATTTTAGAAAATGCCAGAAGCACTGTTAGAATTGAACATCAAGCTGTAGCTCTACTTCTGGATCTTCTTGATGAAGATTTTGCCAAAGCCGTACTTGAAATAAGTAACGCAAAAGGTCGTGTAATTATTACCGGAGTGGGCAAAAGCGCAATTATAGCCCAAAAAATTGTAGCCACCTTAAATTCTACAGGAACTCCTGCAGTTTTTATGCACGCAGCAGATGCTATTCACGGAGACCTGGGAACTATTCTTCAAGAAGACATTGTTCTTTGCCTTTCTAACAGTGGTAGCACACCTGAAATTAAAGTGCTGATCCCCCTTATAAAAAGCAGAGGCAATAAGATCATCGCTATGACTTCCAACAAAGAGTCTTTTCTGGCAAAGCAAACAGATGCGCTTATCTGGGCTTATTCAGAAAAGGAAGCCTGCCCACATAATTTAGCTCCAACAACAAGCACTACTGTACAATTGGTTCTTGGTGATGCGTTAGCTTTGGCACTTCTCGACCTGCGCGGATTTACTAAAGAAGATTTTGCAAAATACCATCCTTGTGGAGCTTTGGGTAAACGTATGTTTCTGCGCGTGAGTGATCTTACAAGTTTACACGAAAAGCCAGAAGTAGCTGAAGAGACCCCTATTAAAGAAGTTATCGTTGAGATTTCTAAAAAACGTTTAGGTGTTACAGCAGTTACTAAAAACAACAAAATCACCGGCATAATAACCGATGGCGATATACGACGAATGCTAGAGAATAACGAAGTACTTACTGGTCTTACTGCAAAAAGTATAATGAGTAGTAACCCCAAAACCATAGATAGTGAGGCTATGGCTACACAGGCACTCGAAATTCTGGAAACATTTAGTATCACGCAACTCCTGGCTGTAGATGAGCAAAATAATTATGCAGGAGTAGTACATTTGCACGATTTAATTAAAGAAGGTATCCTATAATGGCTAAGAAAAAGCATACAAACCCAGACGAAATGTCTTTTTTAGACCATCTCGAAGAATTGAGATGGCACTTAATACGCGCAACATTGGCAATTGTCATTGTGGGTATGGTTGCCTTTATTTTTAAGGATTTTATTTTTGATGAAATTATCTTCGCTCCAGCAGACGCAGATTTTATTTCTTACGATTTGCTTTGTAAGCTGGCTAATATATTTGGATCAGATAAAGGCTGTATTAACGAGATGGACTTTATCATCCAGAACAGAACCATGGGCGGTCAGTTTAATGCGGCAATCTGGACATCGATAATTGTAGGACTGGTTGTAGCCTTCCCTTATGTAATCTATGAATTCTGGAAATTTATCTCTCCAGGTCTTTATGAAAAAGAACGCAAGAACTCCAGAGGCTTTATAGTGATTTCGTCATTACTCTTTTTTATGGGTGTGCTTTTTGGCTATTATGTCATCGCCCCGCTTTCCATCAATTTCCTGGCTAATTTCACTGTGGGCGATATGGTTAAAAATGAGTTTGACATCAGCTCGTACATAGGTTTGGTACGTGCCAGCGCTATTGCAGCCGGACTTATTTTTGAGCTTCCGATTGTGATTTATTTCTTTACCAAGATTGGCCTGGTAACCCCGCAATTCCTTAGAAAATACCGCAAATATGCGTTGGTGATTGTCCTTATCGTATCAGCGATTATTACACCTCCTGATATTTCAACTCAGGTGATTGTATCAATCCCTATACTTATACTTTATGAAGTGAGCATACTTATTTCAGCTTTTGTAATGCGTAAAGAGTTGAAAGAACAAAATAAATTGAAAAAGAAACAAGCTTAATACCCCTATCATGTCTGAAAATACGACCAATCCTGTAGCTGAGTTCAACGCCTATCGCGCGAAAATGAACGACAAAATTTTAGCTGATAAGAACAAAATCATCAACCGCATTTTTAATCTGGACACCAATGCTTTTGCAGCCGGTGCTCTGGATGTAAAAACCAAAGAACTTTTAGGCCTTGTTGCCTCTACCGTTTTACGTTGTGATGATTGTGTACGTTATCACCTCGAAAGCTGTTTTAAAGAGGGTGTTTCTAAAGAAGAGGTGATGGAAACCCTAAGCATTGGCACGCTTATTGGCGGAACCATCGTGATTCCTCACTTGCGCAGAGCCTATGAGTTTTGGGAGGCTTTAGAAGAAAATGCAACTCAGGAATAATACGCAAGGCGAAAGCTTTACGTTCTAATAGAAACCTACAATCCAATAGAAGATGAAACTACGTGCAGAAAACCTGATGAAATCCTACAAAGGCCGAAAAGTCGTTAAAGGCATTACGGTTGAAGTTGCGCAAGGCGAAATCGTAGGTTTACTGGGACCTAATGGCGCTGGTAAAACCACCTCTTTCTATATGATTGTAGGCTTGATCAAACCAAACGGAGGCACGATCTATCTTGACAATAAAGACATCACCAAATACCCGATGTACAAACGTGCTCAAAACGGGATTGGCTATCTCGCTCAGGAAGCTTCAGTATTTAGAAAACTAAGTATTGAAGAAAATATTCTGAGTGTTTTGCAAATGACCAAGCTGAGTAAAAAGGAACAGCGAGATAAGATGGAAGAACTTATTGACGAGTTCAGTTTGGGGCACATTCGTAAAAACCGCGGGGATCTACTTTCGGGTGGGGAGCGCCGCCGTACAGAGATTGCTCGCGCACTGGCCACTAATCCTAATTTCATTCTTCTTGACGAACCTTTTGCAGGGGTTGACCCGGTGGCTGTTGAAGACATTCAGCGGATTGTAGCACAACTTAAGCAGAAAAACATTGGGATTCTCATTACCGATCACAACGTACAGGAAACACTAGCTATTACAGACCACACCTACCTAATGTTTGAAGGTAACATCTTAAAACACGGTGTGCCTGAAGAATTGGCTGCTGACGAAATGGTACGTAAAGTGTATTTAGGTCAAAACTTTGAGCTTCGAAAGAAGAAATTGTTTCAGTAGGCTTTACAAAATGTTCCCCTTTCAATAGATTTAGCAGTAGTGATTTAAATCTAATCTAACCGCTATTCTAATCTGTGGTATTTCACATAACAGCAAACATAATTTCATACACTCTTCATACACTATCCTAGGCTTTGCTATGCCTTTGCCTGGGAGTTGATATGTACTTGACCCGTCCTAAAATAGCTATACAGATTAATAACTAAATTATATTGCTAAAACTTGAAAATTAAGAACGTTATTTTTATTTGACCTTCAATCAAAATATACAGGTTTGTCCTGATCAGCAATCTCATAAAGATTTACAAGTTGCTCTTCTAGAATTCTATCTACAGAAAGCTCAGGAAGATCTTTAAGATCAAACCAACCTACTTCTCCAATATCAAAATTGGGACTAATGCCGCCTTCTATAATTTCGCACAAAAAGCAAAGCTTGTACACATAATGAGACTGCGGTGGATGCGGATATTCGCGTTTATCAATTACCGCCAGTAGCCGTTTAACTTCAGCTTTAAAACCGGTTTCTTCTTCAATTTCCTTAAGTATATTTTCCTTTGGCGTAATCCCGATATCTGCCCAACCACCCGGCAACGTCCATCTGTTGTCAATTGTTTCTTTAACCAGTAAGATTTTCCCGGAATCATTCAGAATAAGACCGCGCACATCTACTTTTGGAGTCGGGTAATCGGCTTCTGGCATAAAGAAATTCTGGAATTGTTCTACAGGTAAGTCACTCAGAACACTCATCATTTCTAACGAAATCGCTCTTAATTCTTCATAGCGCTCTGCATCATAATTCTCTTGATTATACACAAGACCGGCTTCAGCCAGAGATTTAATTTTTTTGACTGAATTAAGCAGATTTTCGGAGATATTCATAAATATTATTGATTTCTAAAGACTAAAGAGAATAATACGTAAAGTAGGATAATTAGAGGAATTGCCAGGAATGTAAGCCAGAATAGCAATATAATTGCCAATGCCAGAAACCCGTAGCGTACTTTATTTTCGGCCATTCCCCAGCTTTTGAACTTGAGGGCGAAAAGCGGAATTTCAGCATTCAGCATATAGCAGCTCAGAGCCGTCAAAGCCAATAAAAACCAGGTATTCGTAATCAAAGTTTCAGCAATTGCAAAATCCTGAAACTGTATAATTAGAGGCAAACTGGTGATGAGCAGGGCATTTGCCGGAGTAGGCAAACCGATGAACGAAGTTGTTTGACGGGTATCAATATTGAATTTCGCAAGGCGAAAAGCCGAAGCCAAAGTAATCGCAAAACCTAAAAAGGGAAGCAGTGAAATACTATCCCAGGTCATTCCGGCTTCTACCCAGCGCTCACCGGTATTCCAATGCTCCAGTTTGTGCAGCATTTGAAACATCACCATCCCGGGCACCACACCACTGGTCACCACGTCGGCAAGTGAATCGAGTTGCAAGCCCAGCTCTCCTTCCACCTTAAACATTCGAGCAAAAAAGCCATCAAAAAAATCAAAGAAAATTCCAGCAGCAACAGCATAAGCAGCATAATCGAGTTTTCCGGTAGCAGCGAAAAAAACACCAAGCATCCCGCAAAAAAGATTAGCCATCGTAAAGGCATTGGGAATATATTTTTTTATGCTCATAGCGGAAATTATAGGTTAGTTTGGTTACTCAAAAAGAATAATCAGCTGACCAGACTTTATAAACTTGTCAACTTTTTAAACTCAGGTTCTCGGGTAAAAATAGCCAAAATCTTTGGGGAGACTAAAACTCTTAAGAAGATGATAACGTAAATATTTAAATGAAATATACTGCAAACACCTATGGCACCCGGAAAAATAAAGTTTAATTTGTCAGTGTGTTTCTTCAAATTTGCTCAAAATCAGCACAGCGTTGAAAAAAATAATATTTGTCCTCATTTGCCTGATAAACACCTTTTCTCTGAAGGCACAGGCGGTGCGCAAATACTCCAACGAATTTCTAAACATCGGTGTTGATGCCGCCTCTCTGGCAATGGGAAATGCCGTGGTTGCAAGCTCCAAAGATGTGAATAGCGGCTACTGGAATCCTGCCGGACTCGTAAATTTAGAAGACAACCAATTGTCTTTAATGCACGCCAGCTATTTTGCGAATATAGCTATATATGATTATGCCGCTTTCGCTAAAAAACTAGATGATCGCAGTGCATTGGGAATCTCCTTAATCAGATTTGGTGTCGATGACATTCTTAACACTACACAACTCATAGATGCGAACGGAAACATAGACTACAACCGCATCAGTCTGTTTTCTACCGCCGACTATGCTCTTACCGCTTCATATGCTCGTGAGTTACCTGTACAGGGATTGAATTTGGGTGCAAATGCTAAAGTTGTACGCCGAATAATAGGTGATTTTGCATCCAGTTGGGGTTTTGGACTCGACTTTGGATTGCAATATTCGAGCGGGGATTGGGATTTTGGGTTGATGGCAAGAGATATCACAACCACGGTAAATACCTGGTCAATTAATGAGGAAGAATTTGCCACAATTCGCGATGCGGTTGAAGGTCAAAATCAGGAATTACCAGAGACTTTAGAAGTCACCATCCCAAAGCTCCAGATGGGAATCGCGCGCAGCTGGCTTATACGCTATGATTATTCGATCAAGGCGGAAGTAGATCTGTTGATGCGCTTTACGAAAACCAATGATATCATCTCCAGCCCCGGACTTAGCGCCTCTCCGGCAGCGGGTTTTGAAGTGGGGTACACCGGAATTGTTTTCCTACGCGCCGGAATTGGAAATTTTCAGGACATCACCCAGCTTGACGGAAGCAATCGCATTGGTTTTCAACCCAATGTCGGTGTAGGATTTCAATATAAGGGTATTCACATTGATTACGCCCTTACCGATATCGGTGATCAAAGCGCGGCCGTGTATTCCAATATTTTCTCTTTAAAGCTGGACTGGGAATTGTTTCGATAGCTTCGGTACGATTTTGATGGATTTTCAATCCATCAAAATCACTCGGCTACCTCAGAATTCTAAATTCAAGATTTAAAATTTAAAAAAAGTTACCGAAGAGCCCTTTTAAACACTATTTAGAATTTAGGATTAGTAACACTGCAAGGTAAATTCAATGCTTTTGGTTTCTTCTTGATAAAAAACATAGATAGATCCCATATCTCCCCACATCAAATTGGCCTTTTCTTCAGAATCTATTTGAAACAAAAGCTTTAAAGGTTTTCCCTCAGCATTAAATGGTGTTGCTTCTCCCTGAATCCATTTGGGATATCCACCAAGTTGACTTTGATAGTCCTGCTTTCCTATCAAACCTGAAACTACATTTTCATAAATTTCCCAGGGTGAATCTTCATGGAGCACACAGGATAATTTTAAAGCCTCATTTTTATACAAATCAATTCCTTCCCAATCTGGCAAACTTTGAGTCCGTATAAATTCGATTTTGCAAAATGGCGCTTCGGTTAATTCTTCAGGTCTGGAAATAAATTCGATTTTTTGCTGATCAACTTTAGGGTAGATTTTCACCAACCAGCCCTTCTCTTCAGTATCCCAGGGTGACGCTTCCCAATCGTAAAAAAATTGCACCAAAGCTATATTTTCAGGCAATTCTAATTCATTTAAATTAAAAACCTGAAAGACGAAATCCAAAGGCTTGTCTTTTTCAGTTGTTGGCCACGACTCCCCTATCTCAAAATAAGGATGTCCCCCAAAATGGGAATCTAATTGCGTGTTATCAGCAAGTTCTGATGCCGGTAGAACATTCAACCTCGTAGTTTGCTGAATTAAGGGATTGAGTAAATTTTCTAAATCTGAAACTGATCTTAAGTTCAGCTCATTCAATTCACTTTTGTATCTATCAAATTGAGAAGCTGTCCTGGCAGAAGCTTTTTCGCTCTTTTTACCAAATAGTTTATCCCAAAAACCCATATACGAAAACGGTTTTAATCGAAATCTTTCAATTTTTAACTCTTCGTCCCCCGCAGCATTTCCCGTTTTCCGGGAGGGCCAGGAAGGCGTTCTACAGTAAAGCCCACGCTTTGCATTGCGCGACGTACACTCCCTTTTGCTGCATAGGTAACGAGTACTCCAACGGGATTCAAAGCATCAAACATTTTCTGAAAAATAGATTCTTCCCAAAGTTCGGGTTGAACCCGCGCCCCAAATGCATCAAAGTATATTAAATCATGTTGATTGACATCTGCGATCTCTTCAAACTTTTGCTGGCGCTTTTTCAACTGAAATTGAGGGTTGATTTCACTAAATTCTCCCCAGGAACTGGTATGCATCGACTCAAATTCACTACGAAAACTTTCACCATCAATTGCCTCTAAATAATTGAGCTGTGCCACTTCTCCAGCAGACACAGGATACGCCTCTACGCCTTCATACTTGAGTTTAACAGGGAATTTTTCAGCGTGAATTAACGTCAATAAAGCATTCAACCCTGTACCGAAGCCAATTTCTAAGATATGAAGTTCGTCGGGCTCACCCGCTTTCGCGAATGCGTAATCAAAACCCATTTTTAAGAATACGTGTCGAGCTTCCTGGACGGCGCCGTGCATAGAATGGTATTGCTCATTCCAGTCGGTTATCTGGATGGTAGTAGAGCCATCTGCCGTTTTAACGATTTTACGCTCCAACTTACTCGGCGATTTTCACTCCGCTAGCCGTAAAGCCCAAGCTTTTCTTGGGTACCGTAATCGCTGCAATTTCGGCCTCACTTTTACCTGCGTCTTTTGCATAATGCTGTTGCTCATCAACCGGCACTTCACTTATAAATGCTAAACCGTGAACCACAACTTTCTTTCCGCCCAGATCTTTTGGCACAAAAAAGCCATAGTCTTTAAATTTTACCATCACAGGGTTTTCTGCACCTACATCAACCCGCATCCAACAACCTTTTGCCTGGCAAACCTCTTCAACAGGACCTTGAAAAGTAACTTTTACCGTGTCACCGGCTTTAAGATTGGAATAAATCTCTCCCAATTCGTAAGTAGATAAAATAGCCTCATTTTTAAAGTCACTGCCAAATACAGGAAGTTCTGCAGCAATTTCTTCCTGATCGACCGCTGCAACTGGCTCTTCGGCTGTGTCATTTTGCTTACACGAGAACAAAATCAGCCCTAAAAAAATAGTACTCAACAGCTTTTTCATGATTATCGCTTTTTAAATTGAATTGTTATCTAAACTAAATCAAAACTCCTAAAAAAGAGCTTTTTAGCTACAAAAATCAAATATTAAGTAAACTTTTGATTTTCAGCATCTCAGGCTAAAGACCATTTTACGGTGATTTATGTAAGTCTGTCGGGTAAAATTAATCATTTCATGGGCTTACTTACTTTGAGAAAATGATAAATTTGTGCCTATAAATCGCATGATTATGACAGATACTTTAACAATTACCAGAGCCGAAAAATCAAAAATCAATCAGGTTGATTTTAGCAATCTGGCATTTGGTAGCGTTTTTACAGATCACATGTTTGTTTGTGAATATAAAAACGGAAGCTGGCAAACCCCAGAAATTAAGCCTTACGGACCTTTAGAACTAGATCCATCGGCTAAAGTATTTCACTATGGGCAAGCCGTATTTGAAGGGATGAAAGCTTATAAGGATGAAAACGGTGATGTTTTCATGTTTCGCCCTGAAGAAAATTTTAACCGTATCAATAAGTCAAGTGAGCGTCTGGCTATGCCCGCGTTTGATAAAGACTACTTTTTTGACGGTCTCAATACGCTTCTAAATATCGACAAAGATTGGATTAAACCTGGAGAAGGAAATTCACTCTACATTCGCCCATTTGTAATTGCTACCGAAAACGGAGTACTAGCTTCACCATCTAGCGAATATAAATTTGTTATCATTTGCGCTCCTGCTCAGTCTTATTATAGTGGTAAAGTGCGCGTATTATTTGCAGATCACTACAGCCGTTCTGCAGATGGAGGTGTAGGTTTTGCTAAAGCAGCAGGTAACTACGCCGCACAGTTTTACCCAACCGAGCTTGCAAAGCAAAAAGGATACAATCAGGTTGTTTGGACAGACGCAAATACTCACGAATATCTGGAAGAAGCAGGTACTATGAACGTATTCTTCCGTGTGAACGACACCTTACTTACTGCGCCTACCAGCGATCGCATTCTTGACGGTATCACCCGTAAGAGTTTGATCGAGTTGGCTCAAAGTAAAGGCATCAACGTAGAGGTACGTCCCGTAAAAGTTTCTGAAATTGTAGAAGCTGCAGAAAATGGAAGTTTAAAAGAAATGTTTGGTGCTGGTACAGCAGCTGTAATTTCAATTATCTCAGGTTTTACGCACAAAGACAAGCAATTTGACTTACCAGAACTTGAAGATGCTTATGCGCCAAAATTGAAGAAATACCTAACCGAATTACAGGCAAATCGTGCTGAAGATCCATTTGGATGGAGATATGAAGTTCCTGTTATTGAGATCTAGGCTATATATAATTTCGCATTCGCGGAAAACTATCAAAACCCAAAGCAGATGCCATTTGCTTTGGGTTTTGTGTTTGTAGACTTTAGGTGTATTTTTGCACTTCAATTTTAAACCGAAGACATGCAAGACGGAATATATGCCAAGTTTCACACTTCAAAAGGTGAAATTCTGGTAAAATTAGAACACGAGAAAACTCCAGGAACTGTAGGAAACTTTGTAGCATTAGCTGAAGGTAACCTTGAGAATTCTGCTAAGAAACAAGGAAATCCTTATTACGACGGACTTAAATTTCACCGTGTGATACCAGACTTTATGATTCAGGGAGGTTGCCCGCAAGGTTCCGGCACTGGGAATCCTGGTTATCAATTTGATGATGAGTTTGACTCAAGCTTAACTCACGATGGCCCTGGTGTACTTTCCATGGCAAATGCAGGACCTGGCACCAATGGCAGTCAGTTTTTCATCACACATACCGCTACTCCCTGGTTAGATGGTAAACACACCGTGTTTGGAAAAGTTGTAGAAGGCCAGGATGTGGTTGATGCAATCGCTCAGGGCGACAAAATGGATCAGGTTGAGATCATTCGCGCAGGAGCAGAAGCTGAAAAATTTAATGCTGTTGAAGCATTCCGCACGTTTGAAGGAGCCCGCGAGAAGCGTATTGCCGAAGAACGTGCAAAAAAAGCTGAAGCTTTAGACAAATTAAGTCAGGGCTTTAAAGAAACCAAAAGCGGTTTGCGTTATCAAATCATTCAGGAAGGTAATGGTAAAAAAGCTGAAGCAGGTAAAATGGTTTCTGTACACTATAAAGGTCAGTTAGCAGACGGTACCGTATTCGACTCTTCATACAAGCGTAATCAGCCTCTGGATTTTCAGGTAGGTGTAGGTCAGGTAATCGCAGGTTGGGACGAAGGTATTGGCTTACTTAAAGTAGGTGACAAGGCTCGTTTTGTGATTCCTTCAGACCTTGGTTATGGTAGCCGCGGTGCAGGCGGAGTAATTCCACCAGATGCGATTCTCGTTTTTGACGTAGAATTGATGGATGTTAAATAAGATTTGAAATTTCTTATATAAAAAAAAGAGGTCACCGTGGTGACCTCTTTTTTTATGCTTCGGTTTTTATTATCTAACAAAAACAAGTTCGTTCTTTTCTAAATCTGAATACTGCTCACTATAGCCGTAGCCGTCATAATCAAAGGCCTTCAAGTCTTCAAGAGTATTTACCTCTTTATCGATTAAATATCTCACCATCGAGCCTCGTGCCTTTTTAGCAAAAAAGGAAATGATCTTGAGTTTGCCATTTTTAAAGTCCTTAAAAACAGGAGTAATTACGGGTACTTTCAGCTTTTCAGGCTTTACAGACTTAAAATATTCCTGACTTGCAAGATTGATAAAGAGTTCATCATCTTTTAGCTCCTCGTTAAGTGCTTTGGTTATTTTATCTCCCCAAAATTCATACAGGTCATCTTTACGACCAATTTTCAGCTTGGTTCCCATTTCCAAACGATAGGGTTGCATCAGGTCCAAAGGTTTTAAAACACCGTAAAGTCCACTTAAAATACGTAGCGTATCCTGAACTTTATCAAGCTTTTCTACAGGAATGGTATAGGCATCGAGCCCAGTATAAACATCCCCATCAAAAGCATACATTGCCGGGCGCGCATTCTCTTTTGTGAAAGGTAACTGAAACTCTTTATAACGCTGGTAATTGAGATCGGCGAGCTTATCGCTGATATTCATTAAATCTGAAATTTCAGATTTTGTTTTGCGCTCCAGCTTTTTGTTTAAGGTTTCGGCTTCCTCAAGAAATTGAGGTTGCGTAGCTCGTGTAGTTGGCAAATCGGCTTCGTAATTCAAGGATTTTGCAGGTGAAACAATTGCTTTCATAACATCTAATTTTGCTCAAAAATAAACATTAGCAGATAGCTATTGTATCGGTTTTGATAAGTTTTGGCAATTGGGGGATAGATGTGAGACGTTAGATTTGAGATATGAGACTTTAGATGTAAGACTAAAGAACAAAGAGAAGAGAAGAGAGAACAAAGAAAAAAGAGTTAAGCCCGAAAAAACTAAAGTCTTACTACAACCCTAATCTCAATAATAATAGCAATAAACCCTATTACCTTCAACCCCTAGCTGACCGTACTTCTTCGCACATCGCTCTCTATCAAACCATCCCGCAGGCGGATTACCCGATGCGCATGCTCTGCAATATCTTCTTCGTGAGTGACTAAAATAACGGTATTCCCTGCCGCGTGAATCGCATCAAAAAGGCTCATAATTTCTACCGAAGTTTTAGAATCCAGGTTTCCGGTAGGTTCGTCGGCAAGAATGATAGAAGGCTTATTCACCAAAGCCCGCCCAACAGCTACACGCTGTCGCTGACCTCCTGAAAGTTGATTTGGCTTGTGATCCATACGATCTGCCAGTCCTACATCCTGCAAAACTTCTTTAGCACGCTCGTGACGTTCTGGTTTTGAATAGCCCGCATAAACCATAGGCAGCGCGACATTATCCAAAGCCGTGGTACGGGGTAGCAGGTTAAAAGTTTGAAACACAAAGCCGATTTCTTTGTTACGCACCTCAGCAAGTTCATCATCAGACATCGAACTAACATCTCGATTATTCAAAATATATCTTCCTGAAGTCGGCGTATCTAAACAACCCAACAGGTTCATCAGTGTAGATTTACCCGATCCTGACGGACCCATAATCGCTACATATTCACCTTTTTCGATCTTAAGGTCAATGCCTTTAAGAACATGAACAATTTCGTTTCCAAGCGGAAAATCACGCTTGATGTTTGTAATATCGATAAGGCTGCTCATAAAATAGAACGTATTAAAAATGCTAGTACGGCATATATGTAGCAAGATAGCCGATTGAGTTACAAAATTTACAATCGAATCTTAAAATGCTCTTCAACCTGCTCTGCTCTAAAGAATACAAAACCCAACCAAAAGCAATCTACAGTTACTCGAACCTGAGGATGTTGCTTAATGATTTCCCAGACCTCAGTCATTTCTGAAGACCAATAAATATCATCAAAAACCCAAACACTATCGTTGTGTGATGTCTGTAGTAGTTGCTCGAAGTATTTTAGAGTTGCTTCTTTGCTGTGATTCCCGTCAAAATAAACGAGATCGAAACTTGATTTTCTAACTTCAGATACCGTTTCCTTAAAATCACCAATCAAATGTTCCACATTTGAAATATCGAATTGCTTTAGAGTTTGCTGAGCTACGCGGGTAGTTTCCGGGCAGCCTTCTAATGAAAGAACCTTCCCCGTTTTGGGTAATGCTAAAGCCGAAGTAGCCAAACCCAGTGAAGTACCTAATTCTAATATATTTTCTGGCTGAAAGTAATTTACCAGACGATACAGTAATTTAGACCGCTTTGCAGTAGCGCCTGCATGTATAGCAATATCTCTTACCGGTCGCTTGTTGTTTTTAAAAACGCGTGAACCCGCTCCAAAATCGGTTACCTCTATTATTTCGGAAGAATTAAGCAAAGTCTTTCGGTAATCCTTTAGGATTTTATATTCCTGCTTAGGTTTGCGATCGTACAAGCATTTGGTTACAAAAGCATACACAAATGGAGAATGCACACCATGCTGATTGGTGGCTTTACTCAGAAATTTTAAATATGCTTTTAATGTATACCACATTTGCGGTCTTCGTTTTGCTGTTGGCTGTTGGCAGTTGGCTTCGATACAAATTTTATTTCGCCACAGCTTCACAAAATTTACTCAGCCACCCTAACTTAGCTTTTTAGGTTTCGAATTTCTAATTTAAATCAGCTTTCCATCTTAGCGTTTAGATCAAACCAGCGCTCGGTAAACTCATCTATTTTATCCTGAATTCCCTGAAGCTCCACAGATCTTTTATTGATTTCGTCGCCAGACAAATCGGGATTTAAAAATTCGGCTTCCTTGGCTGCTTTTTCTTTTTCGAGTTTGGCGATATCGCGCTCCAGGCGATTATACTCCTTTTGCTCATTATAGGATAGTGACGAACCCTGAGTTTTCCAGTTCTCTTTAGTCGTTTCTTCTTCGGTAACTGTTTTTACCTCAACCTCTTTTTCTGGCGAGGGGCCTGCATCATAGGCTCTAAAATCAGAATAATTCCCTGGAAAATCTTCAACCTCTCCTTGCCCTCTAAACACAAACAGGTGATCTACAATCTTATCCATAAAATAGCGATCGTGGGATACAACCAGCAAACAGCCGGGGAAATCTAATAGAAAACTTTCGAGCACATTGAGTGTAACGATATCCAAATCATTGGTAGGTTCATCGAGAATCAAAAAGTTAGGATTCTGAATCAAAACGGTGCATAAATACAAACGCTTGCGTTCTCCTCCACTTAGTTTTTCGACAAAATCATACTGTTTTTTGCGATCAAATAAAAACCGCTCCAGCAATTGACCGGCAGAAATTTGCCTACCTTTTTTAAGCGGAATGTATTCACCAAATTCCTTGATCACTTCAATAACCTTCTGCCCTGGTTTGATCTCGATTCCTTTTTGAGTATAATAGCCAAATTGTATGGTCTCGCCTATTACAATTTTACCAGAGTCTGGCTGCATCTGACCAGTGAGAATATTGAGAAAAGTAGACTTTCCCGTTCCATTTTTACCAATGATCCCAATGCGCTCCTCCCGTTGAAAGTTATATTCAAACTTGTCGAGAATCACACGATCTTTGAACGACTTGGAAATCTTATGCAGTTCAACAATTTTAGTCCCCAGGCGCTCCATATTGAGTTCGAGCTGCACTTCGTGATCCTGACGTCTCTTAGATGCTCGCGCCTTGATCTCAGCAAAATCATCAATTCGCGATTTTGATTTGGTAGTTCGTGCCTTCGGTTGGCGACGCATCCATTCCAATTCCTTTTTGAAAAGTTGTTTAGCTTTTCCTGTTTCCGTTTCTTCTGTTGCTATACGGGCATCACGCTTTTCAAGATAGTAGGCATAATTACCTTTGTAGCTGTATAGCTGCCCTTCGTCTAACTCAATGATTTCATTACAAACGCGCTCTAAAAAATAGCGATCGTGAGTAACCATAAATAAGGTGAAATTTTCTTTTGCAAAGAAGGCTTCAAGCCATTCAATCATTTCCAGATCGAGGTGGTTGGTAGGCTCATCGAGAATGAGTAAATCAGGCTTACTGAGCAACATATTGGCAAGAGCCAAACGCTTCTTTTGACCACCACTTAATTTTTCAACCTTTCTACTGAGGTCGTCTAGCTTAAGCTGAAATAAAATCTGTTTGTATTGGGTTTCAAAATCCCAGGCTTGTAATGCTTCCATACGATCAAAAGCCTTTTGATACGCCTCTGCATCCTCCATATTCTCCAGGGCATGCTCATAAGCGGCAATGACCTGAAGCGACTCATTATCACTATCTAAAATGGTTTCTTCAACAGTAAGATTCGGATCAAGATTAGGCTCCTGAGGCAAAAACGCCACTTTTATTCCCTTGCGATATACAACCTGACCGGTATCGGGATTTTCAGCCCCGGCCAGAATATCAAGCATAGAAGTTTTACCGGTTCCGTTTTTTGCAACCAGCCCTATTTTTTGACCCTCGTTAATACCAAAAGACAAATCTTTAAAAAGAACCCGTTCGCCAAAGGCTTTAGAAATAGATTCTACCGAAACATAATTAATTGCGCTCATAGGCTGCGAATTTAGCTTTAAAAAATGGGATTGACCTAGACTTGCTCAAGCCTGAAAGTTTTCCTCCAGATAAGGATTTTTGAATAGCGTTTATTTAGCTAAAATATCGGCAATATTGGGTTTGAAATAGGAAGGACCTTTAAGCACTTTCCCATCTTCACGGTAAATAGGTTTACCATCTGCACCCAACTTACTCATATTGCTGCGTTGTATTTCATCAAAAACTTCTTCAATTTTATACTGCATCCCGTGTTCAAGGATGGTTCCGCACAGGATATAAAGCATATCTCCTAAAGCATCTGCAACCTCAGTGAGGTCGTTATTACGTGCAGCCTCAAGATATTCTTCATTTTCTTCCTTCATCAAATTAAACCGCAATAAGTTTTTAGCTTCACCGAGGTCTGCTTTAGGCATTTCTTCAATTCCCAATCCAAATGCGGTGTGAAACTCGTGTACAGCTGCCAGTCTTTTTTTCATAATATCTCGTTTTATTTTTTGGTTTTACTTCAGTATCGAAATGTTTCAGAATCCAAAAATCTTTGTATGCCTCACGACACTGCATTTCTATGATTAATGGTGTAATTTTGCCCAAAAATAGTCATAATGCTAAGTATTGGTCAGTGGATTTTTGCAATTCTCTTTTTTATAGGATTTGTATTTTTTGTGAGTATGAGTTATAAAAAAGATCGAAAACTGCATCGTAGAGAATATCGCGGCAGTTTTTGGGTTTTAGTTGGTTTTATCGCATTTGTTTTGATTCTCTTCGGTATAAAATATTACCTGAAAGAATAATTCTTACTTTGACATGCAGATTTATATGTTTTTATAGACCAAAATGTTAAATTAGCAGCATAACCTTGCCCCTCCATTATGAAAATTCTTAAATACCTCTTCTTTTTACTCCTCATTGTCTTTATCGCAGGAGCTATTTACTTTGCTACTCAGGACGGCACTTATGATGTAAAGGAAAGCGTCGTAATTGATGCTCCAACAAGCCTGGTTTACGATAAAGTGAATGAGTACAAGACCTGGGAAGAATGGGGACCGTGGAAACAGGAAGACCCAACTATGGTGTTTAATTATCCTGAGAAAACCAGCGGAGAGGGCGCTAGTTATTCGTGGAATGGTGAGGAAGTGGATGGGTCGATGCGTACCACGCAAGCAATTCCTAATCAAAGACTGGAGCAAGACATAACCTTTATAACTCCGGGAGGAGAGCGACAAGCAAAAGTGTATTGGCAATTTGAGAATCTTGAAGAGGGTACAAAAGTAACCTGGGGAATGCAGGGAGAACATACACTGATGGACAAAGCTTATTTCACCTTTTCTGGATATGATTTTGATGCCGAAATGCTTAAAATGTATAAACTCGGGTTAGACAGTCTTAACCTGTCAATTTTAGAAGATATGAAGGCTTACAACATAAAAGTTGATGGCCTTACCCAATACAGTGGTGGTTTTTATATGTATACAACTACCTCCACTACACTAGAAAATGTAACTGATAAAGCATTCGAATTAATACCACAGGTAGAACGCTTTATGGAAGGGAATACCATTACCATTTCTGGCAAACCGCTCACACTTTATAATGCTAAAGACCCTGCAACAAACAGCGCTATAATTTCTGGAGGAATCCCAACTACCTCGCGTATTGTTGTACCAGATGACAGCGCAATATTATGCGGTTTTATGCCTTCCTACACCGTTATCAAAACTACATTAAAAGGTGATTTAAGCAATATCGAAGAGGCCTGGGAGAAAACTGAAGCTTACAAAACTCAAAATGGCTATAATCAGGCTGAAGGATCGGCAATTTTTGAAGTTTATGTGAAAGGAGCAGAAGACGACCCCAACCCAGCAACCTGGATCACTGAATTGTATATACCTGTACAAATCATAGAGCCCGAATCACCTCAGTTATGAAACAGCTGATTCTCGTTTTTATTGGCGGTGGGACCGGTAGTATTCTTAGATATCTTTTAGGGCGCTGGCTTAACACATCACAAAACGGAATCCCTTTTGGAACCTTTGCCGCAAACATTTTAGGAAGCCTTTGCATAGGTCTTATCTTAGGATGGGCACTTAAAAACAACAGCCTAAGCAGTAGTTCGACTTTACTTTTAGCAAGTGGATTTTGCGGTGGTTTTACAACCTTCTCAACCTTTGCTTACGAAAATCATTTAATGCTAAAAAGTGGTGATTTTTTGACCTTTGCCCTCTATACTCTTGCCAGTTTAATATTGGGGTTTGCCGCAGTATTTGCCGGAATGTATTTCTCTAAAGCATTTTAAATCAAAATCTTTTCAAAAAACTAATTCTTTTAGTTTAGCTTTGAGCAACACTTCATAAAGTGGCAAAAAACTTATTATTATGATTCTTCTTAACACCTATACTTGTAAATCGATGGTCTATATGACCAAGCCAGACTTTAGGTGTTGATTTGTAATTTTCAGTATACAAACAATTATAAAGTCTGGCGCATTGCCAGACTTTTTTTTTGCTTTCCAACCAAATTATGAAAACAATTTTCACAGCTTACTTAAATACCTTCAAAGGCCTTTCGAGAGAGGTCTGGTGGCTGGCGCTCATCACTTTTGTAAACAGGGCCGGCGCTATGGTTATCCCATTTTTATCACTTTACCTCAGAGACGATCTTAATTTTAGTATTAGTGATGTTGGCTGGGTTATGACCAGTTTCGGTTTTGGATCACTATTCGGGTCCTGGCTTGGAGGTAAAATGTCTGATAAATTGGGCTACTACAAAACGATTCTTTTTAGCTTAATAGGTACAGGAATCGGATTCTTTTTACTTCAGTTTATCACCGGATTCTGGGCAGTATGTCTTGGGTTCTTTTTACTCATTGCGGTTGCAGACATGTCGCGACCTGCCTTTTTTGTGGCATTAAGTGCCTATAGTAAGCCCGAAAACAAAACCCGGTCCCTAACACTGATTAGACTAGCTATAAATCTGGGATTTTCAGCAGGGCCCGCCTTGGGCGGCCTCATCATAGCCGGCATTGGCTATTTTGGATTGTTTTGGGTTGATGGGATTACCTGTATTTTGGCTGGAGTGTTATTATTCCAAACACTTAATCCAAAGAAAACAAAAGAGACAGATCAGGAAGCTCCGGTATTAGCTCCGCTAGCTCCGCATAAGGATAACCTGTATGTTATCTTCCTTATTGCTTTAGCCCTCTTTGGGATTGTATTTGTACAATATTTTTCTACTGTTCCACTTTTTTACAAAGAAGTAAGAAGTCTTAGTGAAGCACAAATTGGTCTACTATTAGGATTGAATGGATTTTTGATATTTGCTTTTGAAATGCCTCTTATCGCTTTTATGGAACGAAAGAAATGGTCACAAATATCCAATGTAATTGCAGGACTTATTTTAACAGGAATAAGTTTTGGATTTTTCTTTCTGGGTGACTGGAATTTGATGCTGGTAGGCGGTATGGCAATCGCTACATTAGGTGAAATGATCGCATTCCCCTTTGGAAATGCATTTGCATTACGCAGAGCAAAATTGGGCAAACAAGGTGCTTATATGGGACTTTACAGTATGTCATTTTCCCTGTCGCATATTTTTGGTCATAATTCAGGAATGCAACTTATAAATGTATGGGGTTATGAATTTACCTGGCTGGTGATGGGACTGGTAACACTTCTGGCTGTTTTCCTTTTATGGTATGTCAAAAACCGACTGAAAGGTGACGAAAAAGAATTGGCTATTCTTAAAACTTAGACTTACCCAGATATTTTTCAATCAACTGATTATAAATGGGTTTTATTTTCAATAGTTCCGTATTAGGAATAGCATAAAGCGAGTCATAATCGGCATAGCCTAATTTCAGTAATTCTTCGAGATAAAAGTAGGCTGTATTCTCGTCCTGATCCTGAGCAGAAAGACTTATAATATTCAGGTAAGATTCTGTCTGCTCCGGATTTAATAAGGTATTGAGCACATTGGCAAAAATGCGCTGCGGAATCAAACGCTCTCTGTTATGAAATAAAAAATTCTGAATTTCGTGATCTATATATCCTAAAATACGATTGGCTACCTGCTGCTCTTTAGGTCTGCTGGTATTCTTAGTAGCTTCTTCAAATTGCCGGATGCGATCATCCCAGTACCCTAAGTTTTCAAAGTTGGCGCTAATTAAGTCTTCTTCAAGAAAATAGGAAATATCTTCAACTAAAAGTGTCTCTTCAATATTCCCGGAGCGATTCTGTCTATTTGCTGCCTTATACGCATCTGATCTCCTCACTTGTTTTTGCATATCCCGCACAGAACCTAAATCTACATAACCCCTGTAATCTGACTTCGCATCTTTAATTAAGTCATAACCGGTAAGGTATTCCTTGTTTTGTATAAGTAAATTTAAAGCAACTAAATCCCGCTTGTAATCCCCTTCATACTGAGAGTCTGGAACAGAAATTTTATAACGTTCTGCATTTAAATGCTTTAGTCTGTTTAACAAAACTGTAAGTAGCTCAGCATCTGGCCATAAACCAGAATCCTGATAACCATAAAGTTCATTATCACCACTATAGGAATTCAACATATAAAAATAATCGCTCATTTGATAGTAGTTAGGAGAAGACCTTCCCACCAATCCCAATACTAAATTGCGTCTTGCTCTTGAGGCAAACCGGGGGTCAAAGTATACATCATCTACTAGCAGCAGTCGAGTTGCATTGGTCACTACATACGACAGTGCGCTGGCAACCTGTGCCCCACTTCGTAAACCTGAAATATAAACTTCATTTTGTGTAATCGGGATTTTTAAAAACACATCTCTCATCAAAACAATAGCCTTATTCACATTAACATCAAGACTGTCCATATCTTCAGGTAATGGAAAATTATTCGATACTACAACAAACTCTTCTGGATCTATTGCAGAAATAAATAAACGGGATGCACGTACTCCATCTCCATTAGGATCGAAGACAAAAATCACCTTAGAATTGACTTTAGGATCATAATTAGACGGAAGATAAATGGAATAAGGTAAATCTAACGTGTCATTTTGAACCTGCGTTTCGGCAACCATTCCTTTTAAAAGGGATTGATTTTGGGCAAAAGTTTTAATGGTAACCAGTAATATGAATGACGAAAGTAATATATAGCGCATAGATAAAGTTTCGAAAATTGGCAACAAGAATTGTGCTACAATTTAAACAATAAAAAAACTGCTTTAGTTTAAAGCAGTTTTAAATTTATAGAGTGAAAGGTGTAATTATATTTTATGATTCTATGCGCTGAGGCATGGCTACTCTTTTTCTAAATAAGAATTTAGCAAACAAAGAGACCACAAATAAATCTGCTGAGATTAGGAAGATAATTCTAGAAGCTTCCGTTCCCCAAAGATTAAAACCTCCGAATCCATATATTCCAGTTAATATTGCTATAGTCAAAAATGGTAGTGTAAGACGTTTCATGATTCTTCTTTTTAAGTTTATTACTGATGTAAAAGTAAGGCGATACTTTTTTGACTTATGTCAATAAATTCCTAATTGCTATATCTTTAACGCTTACAGGCATCTGTTGTTAAGAGAGTTAACACAATCGCTTAATTACCTTGTATAAAAACCGAGTTACATTTGAGTCGAAATCATAAAGAGCTCATTATTATACCACAGTTTGTATCTTTGCACAGCAAAAAAATTGAGAATGAATAGCGAGACGACAGTTGCACCGGTACGCACCCCAAAACCCAAATGGTTACGTGTAAAATTACCTACCGGAAAAAAATACACCGAACTCAGAAGTCTGGTTGACAAATACGATCTACACACCATCTGTACTTCAGGAAGTTGCCCCAATATGGGTGAATGCTGGAGTGAAGGTACAGCCACTTTTATGATATTGGGTAATGTCTGTACACGCAGTTGTGGATTTTGTGGTGTTAAAACCGGAAGACCTGACACCCTAGATTGGGAAGAACCTGAAAAAGTTGCCCGCTCTATCAAATTAATGGGTATTAAGCATGCGGTTATCACTTCTGTAGATCGCGACGATCTAAAAGATATGGGTTCTATTATGTGGGCAGAAACGGTAAATGCCATTAGAAGAATGAACCCGCAAACTACGCTAGAAACGCTTATTCCTGATTTTCAAGGTAACAAGCGCAATATCGATCGCATTGTTGAAGTAGCTCCTGAAGTGGTTTCTCACAATATGGAAACGGTAAAGCGTCTTACCCGCGAAGTACGTATTCAAGCACAATACGACCGTAGCTTACAGGTCTTAAAATATTTAAAACAACAGGGAATTAACCGTACCAAGTCAGGAATTATGCTTGGTTTAGGTGAGCAGGAGGAAGAAGTAATTCAAACCCTGCGTGATCTGCGCGATGCTGATGTTGACGTTGTGACTATAGGTCAATATCTTCAACCTTCAAAAAAACACTTGCCAGTTAAACAGTTTATCACTCCAGATCAATTCAAAAAGTATGAGCAAATTGGTCTTGAAATGGGCTTCAGACATGTTGAAAGCAGTGCTCTGGTACGTTCTTCATACAAAGCTCAAAAACACATCAACTAGATAGTTTTAAATCATGGGCAAAGTCAAAATCGGCATTAACGGTTTTGGACGCATAGGTAGAAGACTTTTTAGACTTCTTCACAAGCATCCAGACATTGAGGTAGTCGCTGTTAATGATTTGGCAGATGGTTTTACCCTTTCTCATCTACTGAAATACGATAGTATTCACGGGATTTTCGATGCTCAGGTGGAGTTTTCAGATGGATGTCTGGAAGTAGATAATCGATCTGTTGTTCTATTTCAGGAAAATTCACCTGCTAAAATAAATTGGAAATCAGCGGAAGTAGATATTGTTGTTGAAGCCACCGGCCAATTCAAAACGCTAAAGACACTACAAGGTCATCTGGATGCCGGAGCCCGTAAAGTGATTTTAAGTGTTCCTCCGCAAGACGATCATATTAAAACCATAGTCTTGGGTGTTAACGATTCAATACTGAACTCACACGATCTGATCATTTCAAATGCTAGTTGCACAACCAACAATGCGGCGCCGATGATCAAAGTGGTTAAAGATCTTTGTGGCATTAAACAGGCATACATTTCGACAGTACATTCCTACACCACAGATCAAAGCTTACACGATCAACCACATCAAGATTTACGCAGAGCACGTGCTGCAGGACAATCTATCGTGCCAACTACGACAGGTGCAGCTAAGGCACTAACCAAAATTTTCCCTGACTTGAATGACGTTATTGGGGGTTGCGGAATTCGGGTACCTGTTCCGAATGGCTCATTAACCGATGTAACGCTTAATGTTGCTCGAGAGACAACCAGTGCAGAAATCAATGAGGCATTTATTCAAGCTTCAAAGACTTATTTAAAAGGAATTTTAGATTATACCACATTGCCACTAGTCTCTATAGATATAGTAGGAAACCCACATTCATGCATTGTTGATGGTCAAATGACATCGGTCATTGGCAATCTGGTAAAGCTAATAGGATGGTATGACAATGAGACCGGATATTCTTCAAGATTGATCGATCTTATTCTAAAGATATCTTAAAAATCTTTTTCAAAAACTCTGTTGTTTATATCAAAGTGTCTATATTAGTGACTTAATGAACACAATAATGCTCTTCCTCAGAAATTTTGTTGTTGTACTTTTTGTTTTATTCTGCTTTAGTGGTTTTGGTCAAAAACCTAAGAATCTGGAAACTACACAGGAGATTCAGGTAGACTCTTTGCTCTTAAAGGGTATAAACGCCATGAATTCTGCAGAATTTGATAAGTCTATCATAAAATTTGAAGAGGCTAAGCAACTCGCACGTAAGATTAACAACCAAAACCGAGCGGGTATAAGTCAACAATTGCTTGCAAGTGTTTATCTGGTTCAGGGAGAATATGACAAAGCCTTTCCCGAAATTCACGAAGCCATTAAAATTCATCAGGAGCTACAGGAAACTTCACGTTTAGGTGAAGATTACCTTACCTACGCCCAGCTACTTATCAAAACCGACAATAATGTTGAGGCGTTAAAATTTCTGGATGAATCGATATTAATATTTGAGAATTCCGGAGAAAAAAGTGCTAAACAAAGCCTTGCCTCTGCTCATTTATACAAAGGCGTTTTACTTCAGGAAAAAAATGAAAATAAGCTTGCTTTAAAAGAATTTGATCGTGCATTGCAAATTATTACAAAGCTCAATGATACCCGCAACAACTATAGCATCGCCAGACTAAACTTACTTTCTGCTCGTAGCAACAATAGCCTTAACGAATTAGAAACCAGTTTGAACGAAGCCAACACGGCTTATTCTATGAGTGTTTCAGGGAATTTTCCGGTTTTGGAGACCGATGCACTGCGTTTAATGAGCACAGTGAACCGAAAATTAGGGAATAACGAAGACGCTCTTAAATACCTTGAACTGTATACAAACAGAGCTCAATTATACTTTCAGAAAGATCCTGCAGGTACTAGAAATCTGGCAGCACGCAATGCATTGATTGCAGATATTAATCCTGATAATTATGATGCTTCTAAACGGGTACAGGCTAATAAAATCACTACGGTTTTAATAATTGCTTTGTTTACAATTCTTTGCCTTTTAGCCCTGTCGCTTTATAAAAATAATAACCTTCGCGCCAAGGCAAATGAATTACTACAAGCTAAGAACGCCGAACTCGTTATTGCCAAAGAGAATGCAGAAAAAGCATCTGTGGTTAAAGCTCAGTTTCTTTCAACAATCACTCACGAATTGCGTACACCGATGTATGCCGTTACAGGACTTACGCACTTACTGCTAAGTGAAAACCCAACCGAAGAACAGAAAAAGCACCTCGATTCTCTTAAATTTTCAGGTGAATACCTGCTTTCTCTAATTAATAATATTCTTGATCTCAACAAACTTGAAGCAGACAAAGTTGAAGTTGAACAAGCTACATTTAATCTTCGAAAACGTGTTGATGATGTGCTTTTTGCTTTAGATCGTTCTGCTCAGGAAAAAGGGAATAAATTACATTTGGAATACGACACCGAAATTCCAGATCAGATCATTGGTGATCCATTAATGATTTCCCAAATCCTGATCAATCTTATTGGTAACGGAAATAAATTTACGCGTGATGGCGATATTTTCATTCGTATCAAACAGCTAAGTAAAAACGAAACGCAAACCTACTTGCATTTTGAGGTTGAAGACACCGGAGAAGGAATAAGCAAGAAAAAGCAGAAAGACATTTTCCAAAACTTCACACAGGGATCAGTACAAATTAATCGCAAATTTGGCGGTACCGGTCTAGGACTTTCGATTGTGAAACGTCTTCTTACCCTGCAAAAAAGTAAAATTGAGCTGGAAAGTACTTTAGGGAAAGGCTCTAAATTTTCTTTTGACATTAAATACGGACTAACTCAGAACAAGAAAGAGCCTGAAGAACGTGTTTATGAAATTGACTATGAAGCCTTAAAAGGACGTAAACTTCTGGTTGTGGAGGACAACAAGATCAACCAAATGATCACTCGTAAGATTCTTGAGAAAAATGAGATGAAGTGCGATGTGGCAGACAATGGGGAAATCGCTATTGAAAAAGTGCGCTTTGAAAATTATGATCTTGTTCTAATGGATATTCATATGCCGGGAATAAGCGGTATTGAAGCTACACAGAAAATTCGTGAATTCAACAAAGATCTGCCTATACTCGCTTTAACGGCGGTGACTATTGATGAAAATATCGATGATTTTTATCTGGCCGGCTTTAATGACATCATCCCAAAACCATATAAGGTAGATGAGTTTTTCT
Organism: Leeuwenhoekiella sp.; assembly: GCA_964219495.1. Taxonomy (GTDB): domain Bacteria; phylum Bacteroidota; class Bacteroidia; order Flavobacteriales; family Flavobacteriaceae; genus Leeuwenhoekiella. Next base: position 55,528 of record CAXPQP010000033.1, read on the forward strand.
TCAAAATTCACAACGCGCTTAAGCGTAAAAATGTCATTCTTTAAACCAGATTGTGCTTTACAAAATTGAGTATTGAGTTATTAAACTCCGTTGATTCAGCTAAAAATTCAACCTTAATTGGTAAATACACGAGTCGTGCGTTTTTGAGTTTCCCTGCTAATCTCACATAATCTTTTTCAGTTGTCAGGATATATGATTTTTGATCTAACTCCTGCAATTCAATATCTGAAAATGAATGATGATCATTAAACCTCAAATACTCATATTCTAGTCTCAATTTATTTAAATGATCTATAAATGGTTTTGGTTTAGCTATTCCTGTTACAACAGTAACAGATTGGGCATTTAAATCTGCCCAATCTACAATCCCATGCTTGCCAACTGGCAAACCATAGGCGATTCGGCTAAAAAACACAGGGGCATCTGTATAACTTCTAATTTTCTTTTTTATTAGATTTCTGGAAGCTTCAGACAATTCCTTTTTACATTTAGTAACGACAACAATATCAGCCCTTTTGGCTCCCGATCTCGATTCTCTCAAATTTCCGGCAGGTAAAACAAAGTCTTTATAAAATAAATCATCAAAAGCGCTAAGCATAACAAGCAAGCCTGGCTTTACATGACGGTGTTGAAAGACATCATCAAGTAAAATTACTTCAGGAGCGTGTGATTTATTGCGTAAAGAATCTATTCCAACAGTACGCTTTTCAGAAACTGCAACCTGAACATCTGCATATTTTCTGGCAAATTGAAGGGGCTCATCACCGGTTGCCGCAGCGCTCAACTGTGGCTCTACATCAAGATATCCTTTAGTATTTCTACCATATCCCCGACTTAAAATACCGAGTCTGTGATTGTGATTAAGTAGTTCTACCAGATATTCAATCATTGGAGTTTTACCGGTCCCTCCCATCGAAAGATTACCTACACCAATTACCGGAAAGTCATAGGTTTTTACTGCGAAAATTCCGCGATCAAAAAAGACATTACGCAATCGGGTAATGAGATCATAAAGGACGGCAAATGGCCAAAGTAGAATACGTAGCTTTTTCACAGCTTCGAAGGTATTATTTTTATCCTAAACATTTAACCGCATGAATTTTCTACTACTTTAGGAATGGTTAGATTACTTGCTCCTAATCACACAATCTGTAACTTTACAGTCAATTCATACATTATGCAACTGAAACAAATACTTGATACTCTTGAAGGTTTTGCACCTTTGGCAAACGCAGAAGATTTTGACAATGTGGGTTTGCTGGTTGGCAATCTGGAAATGGAGATTACAGGCATTCTTGTAACGCTCGACACTTTAGAAAAAACTGTAGATGAAGCTATTGCAACTAATTGCAATCTTATTGTAAGCTTTCACCCCATTATATTTAGCGGTTTAAAAAAAATCACCGGCAAAAACTATGTAGAACGCGTAGTTCTTAAGGCAATTAAAAATGACATTGCTATTTATGCAATTCACACTGCTTTAGACAATGTACCTCACGGCGTAAGTAAAGGAATGTGTGATGCTCTGAATCTCACTAATCGCAAAGTTCTTATGCCGAAAAGCGGAGCGATTAAAAAATTGACCACCTATGTACCTAATAAAAATTTAGACGAGGTAAGACAGGCTCTGTTTAATGCCGGCGCGGGTAATATTGGTAATTACGAAGAATGCAGCTTTAGCACAGAAGGTTATGGCACTTTTAAAGGAACTGAAAACAGCAACCCGGTAATAGGTACCAAAGGCATTTTACAAACTGAAGCTGAATCCCAACTAAACGTTACCTTTGAATCACGCCTTCAAGGGAAGTTACTTGAGGCGCTTTTTAATTCTCACCCATATGAAGAGGTGGCTTATGAAATTACTTCACTAGATAATAATAACCAGTTACTGGGAATGGGAATGACAGGTGATTTACCCGAAGCTATGGGAGAGCGTGAATTCCTGAATTTTGTAAAAACAGCTTTTAATGCCAATGGTATTCGCCATTCAGCAAAGCGCAATAAGCCCATTAATCGGGTTGCGGTATTGGGCGGTAGCGGAAGCTTTGCCATTGAAGCAGCAAAGGCTTCCGGTGCTGACGCCTACATTACTGCAGATTTAAAGTATCATCAGTTTTATCAGGCTGAAAATCAGATATTATTGGTTGATATAGGCCATTACGAGAGCGAACAATACACAAAAAATATATTGGCCGACTTTCTTACGAAAAAATTTACTAATTTTGCAGTCGTTTTATCACAAGAAAACACCAATCCTATTAAGTATTTATAATATGGCAAAAAAGAACGAAGCGACCGTAGAAGAGAAACTCAGAGCTTTATATGATTTGCAACTGATACACTCACGGGTCGACACCATACGCAACGTGCGTGGCGAGCTTCCTCTGGAAGTTGAAGATCTTGAAGATGAAGTTGCAGGATTAAATACCCGACTTGAAAAATTAGGAGGTGAACTAGGCCTTATCGATGATCAAATCAAGGCTAAAAAGATTTTAATTGAAGATGCTAAAGCATCTATCAAAAAATACTCTGAGCAACAAAAGAATGTACGTAACAACCGTGAGTACAACTCATTAAGCAAAGAGATTGAGTTTCAGGAACTTGAAATTCAACTTGCAGAGAAAAACATCCGTGAATATCGCGCTCAAATCGAGCAGAAAAATGAGGTGATTAACAACACCAAAGAACGTCTGGAAGAGCGCAAGACACACCTTAAGCACAAGAAAGACGAGTTAGAAGAAATTCTTGCAGAAACTCAAAAAGAAGAAGAAACACTTCTTGCAAAAAGCGAAAGCTATGAAGAGCTTATCGATGAACGTCTTGTAAAAGCGTATAAGCGTATTCGTTCTAACGTGCGCAATGGCCTTGCCGTTGTAGCCATAGAGCGTGGAGCATCAGGTGGTTCATTTTTCACCATTCCTCCACAGGTTCAGGTTGAAATCGCCGGTCGTAAGAAAATCATTACCGATGAGCATAGCGGCCGTATTCTAGTTGACGAAGAACTTGCCAGAGAAGAACAGGAAAAAATGGATGAAATTTTTTCTAAGATCTAATCCTGATTTATAATACAAATAGAAGCCCCATTTTTGGGGCTTTTTTTTTAGGTTTTATTTAGTTTAACAGCCTGTTAGCAGCATAAAATAAGGATTTCCTTTACTTTTAAAGAAATTCCCAATTCATGAGATTACTTAGCTCTGTCTTTATCTTGTTTACCGTCCTTGCATCATGCAAGAATACAAGCTCTGGAAATGAAGCAGATAAACAAATGGCGCTATTAGAACCTGTACAAACCGAACCTGTAAATGGCTATGAGCGTGCATACTTTGCAAGCGGTTGCTTCTGGTGTGTAGAAGCTATTTTTGAAAGTGTCGAAGGCGTACACGAAGTAATAAGCGGTTACAGTGGGGGTACCGAAGAAAACCCCACCTACCAGGAGGTTAGTTATGGCAAAACCAACCATGCTGAAGCGGTAGAAGTATTTTACGATCCTGAAGTAATCGATTTTCAGACTCTTGTAAAAGTATTTTTTGGATCTCAAGATCCCACAACCTTAAACAGACAGGGGCCAGATCGGGGCAGACAATACCGTTCAATTGCATTCTTTCAGAATGAAAATGAAAAGAAAATTATTCAAAATACAATCGCAAAGCTTAACCGAGAATTCTATAATGGAGAGATTGTAACTCAGGTCCTACCCTTTCGAAAATTCTGGAAAGCCGAAACATATCATCAGGATTATGAGGAGAAAAACCCGGGAGATCCGTATATTCAGGGAGTTTCTATACCGAGATACAATAAATTCAAAAAACAATTTCCAGAACTATTAAAAGACAACGAGCACTAATGAAAACCGTCTCCAACCTTGCCTTAATGATGTTCTCTATGACAGCCGGAGCCCAGGAAGATTTTTCTAAATTGAAATGGCGTAATCGGGTAATCGTTTTTTCAACCCAAAATTTGAAAGACGAAGCATTTGTAACCCAGTGGACAAATTTTAAAAATTCAACAAAAAAACTTGAGGATCGTAATATTCTACTCTTTGCGCTATCAAAAGGTCGAGTCCTTGACAAGGAACTTAAAGTAATTCCTAGTTATCTGATTGGTCCATTGCGCAAAAAATACAACATCCCGCAAACCTATGAAGGAATTACATTGATAGGTAAAGATGGCGGTGTAAAACTTCAAAAACCAATGCATACTGAACCTCGGGTATTCTTTGAAGCGATAGATCAAATGCCAACCCGCCAACAGGAAATGAGATCAAATATCGATGATTGATCTTAATGTCAAACTTTAGTAATCATAAAAAGGATATATCAGTTAAGATATATCCTTTTGTATTTTATAAAACGTTTAACAGCCATAAACGTAAGCCTGTGCTAATTTCTAGACTCATTAACCGAAATTAATTAAGGCACTTAAGCCATAAAAAAATAAACTATGAAAACCGATCAACCTCTATTAGAATCCTTTAATCTTGGAGCAATTACTTTAAAGAACAGAGTTGTTATGGCTCCACTTACACGTAGCCGTGCCGACAACCCAGATACCGCTCCTACAGATTTACATGTACAATATTATTCACAGCGTGCTGGCGCAGGTCTTATCATAACTGAAGGATCTCAAATTTCAGAACGCGCTGTAGGATATGTTTACACCGCAGGAATTCACAATAAAGCACAGGTAGCAGGCTGGAAAAAAGTTGTAGATGCCGTGCATGAAAAAGGAGGTAAAATTTTCATTCAGCTATGGCATGTAGGGCGTATGTCACATCCTGATTTTCATAATGGTGAAAAACCATTAGCTCCTAGTGCTGTGAATCCCAACTCAAAAGCATTTACTCCTGAAGGTTTTAAAGACACAGTAGAACCTAAAGCGATGAGTATACAAGAGATCGAAGAAACACAGCAAGAATTTGTAAACGCTGCTAAAAATGCTAAGGAAGCAGGCTTTGATGGCGTAGAAATTCACAGCTCAAATGGATACCTGATTCATCAGTTCTTCAATAAAAACTCAAACATTCGCGAAGATCAATATGGCGGGTCTGTAGAAAACCGCGCACGTTTCTTCTTTGAAACTATAGATAAAGTGAAAGAGGTTTGGCCAGAAAATAGAATTGGTGTTCGCCTTAACCCTTCATTAAATGGAACATTTGGTATAGAAGCCACTAAAGAAACGATTCCTACATTTGACTATATAGTAGAACGACTGAATCAATATGATCTTGCGTACTTACACCTGTCGGAACCCTTCACCGATGTAAGCGATATTGAATTTTTAGAAACTGAAATCGCCAAGCATTACCGCCCTATTTATAAAGGCAACCTAATGATAAATGCTGGGTTTACTCAGGAAAAAGGAAACGCCGTTATCAAAGACGGAAATGCAGATCTTGTATCGTTCGGTAAATTATTTATATCTAATCCAGATTTACCTCAACGTTTTGCAATTAATGCTCCAATGGCAGAATGGGATCAGGATACTTTCTACACTCAAGGCGCGAAAGGCTATACAGATTACCCCGCATATGAACCCAATAAACAAGAAGCCTAATATGCAAATGTTATGTTATTTCGTTAATTGTTAACAATCTATAGCATACGCAAATAGTAATTTAAGGGTCAGTTCCTAATTGACCCTTTTTTTTATGAAACATTATAATGCTGAAGATATTGAAAATCTTCCCTCAAGATATCGCGCTCATTTTATAAACAGCTGCACCGGATTTAAATCTGCAAACCTTCTTGGAAGCATATCTGAAGATGGCATTACCAATGTTGCAATTTTCAGCTCAGTAACGCACTTAGGTAGCAATCCGCCACTTTTGAGTTTTATACTCAGACCAAACACGGTAAAACGAAACACCTATGATAATATTCTTAAAACAGGTGTTTTTACGGTCAATCATGTAAATCAAAATTTTATAAAAGAAGCCCATCGCACATCAGCTAAATATGATGGTGATGTTTCAGAATTTGAAAAAACACTGCTTACCGAAGAGTATCTCGATAACTTTAAAGCTCCCTATGTACAACAAAGTAGAGTTAAACTAGGCTGTGAATTTGTAAACGAATATTTTATAAAAGAGAATGATTGTCATCTCATCATTGGAGCAATAAAACATATCTATGTTGATAAAGAAATACAGGCAAAAGATGGTTGGCTTAACTTAGAAACCGCACAGACCGTTTGTATTGACGGTCTCGATGGCTATGCTCTTCCTCAAATCTTAAACCGTTTTTCGTATGCTAAACCAGACGAAAATGTAAGTTCACTCTCAGACCTTGGCTCATAAAAAAAACCATTTACCTCAAAAGATTTGTGGTACCTGCGGCAAACCTTTTACTTGGAGAAAAAAGTGGGAAAAAAATTGGGATGATGTTAAGTACTGCAGTGAGCGTTGCCGCAGATCAAAATCAAAAACATGAATATTGTTTGGTTTAAAAATGACTTGAGAACTAAAGACAATCACAGTCTTTATAAAGCCTGGCAAACAGGTCAACCCATTCTGGGAGTTTATTTTTTTGATCCAAAGCAGTTTAAAAAAGATCAATTTGGATTTAAAAAAACAGAGAACTACAGAGCACAATTTCTAATTGAGACCGTAACCGAATTAAGGGCTGAGCTGCAAAATTTAAATATTAGCCTCCTCGTTTTTGTTGAACAACCCGAGAAACGATTACCTCAACTCATCAAACAATATTCTAGTCAAAAAGTTTTTCTGCAAAAAGAATGGACATTTGAAGAGCGCCGTGTTATTGAAAGAGTAAAACGGAATACAGACACCAACGTTGAATTCGTAGAAATCTATGATCAATTCCTGATACACCCAGACGATCTACCCTACCCTTCATTCAAGAGTATCCCACGGATATTTACAGAGTGGCGCAAGAAATGTGAGAAAGAGGTTACCATAAGAAAAATGGTAGAAATTGAGCCATTAAATCAAGAAAATCAGGTAGATCACGACACTACAATCCCAACATTAGAAGACTTAAAGCTAGAATCCTTTGATCGTGATGAGCGCACGGCTTTCCCTTTTAAAGGTGGAGAGCTTCAGGCACTAAAACGCATTGAAGATTATTTCTGGGAAACAAAAAATCTGGCTCGATACAAAAAAACACGCAATGGCCTTACGGGCAAAAATTACAGCTCTAAACTTTCTGCCTGGCTTGCCAATGGTAGCATTTCGCCCAGGACAATCTATTACGAAGTACAAAAATTTGAGAGCGAAGTAGTTAAAAACGACAGCACATACTGGCTTATTTTTGAACTCTATTGGCGAGACTTCTTCAAATATGTTTCGCTCAAACACGGTGACTCCATTTTCTATTTAGGTGGAATATTAAACAAAGATTACAAATGGAATCAAAATGACGATGCCCGTAAAGAGTGGATTGAAGGCAAAACAAAATATGATTTTGTAAATGCTAATATGAATGAACTCGCTCTCACTGGCTTTATGAGCAACCGTGGCCGACAGAATGTGGCTAGTTTCTGGGCAAAAGAATTACAGCAGGACTGGCGCATTGGAGCGGCTTATTTTGAAAGTATGCTCATCGACTATGATGTACACAGCAATTATGGCAATTGGCTTTACAATAGCGGCGTGGGTAATGATCCTCGCGATCGGAAATTTAATATTGAGAGTCAGGCGGAACGTTATGATTCTGATGGTAGTTATCGCAGCTTATGGCTAGATAAAACCTTATTTGATTAACCTCTATAAAAACTAATTTTGAAAATACTACGCCTTATTCTGGGGGACCAACTTAATCACAAACACTCGTGGTTTGATGATGATGGTAACGATGTAATCTATTTTATGACCGAAATGCGGCAGGAGACAGATTACGTGGTGCATCATATTCAAAAAGTGGTAGCTTTTTTTGAAGCAATGCGTAATTTTTCAAATTGGCTGGAAGAGCATGATAAGAGTGTCATTTACTTCAAAATCGACCATCCAGATAACGAACAGGATTTAGTTAAAAACCTAAACAAGGTTCTTAAAGCACATCAGATCGATAAGTTTGAATATCAATTACCTGATGAATACCGGCTTGATAAACAACTCAAAACATTCTGCAAAGACATAAAAATTGAAAGTGAGTCTTTTGATACCGAACACTTTCTGAGTTCGCGAACTGATCTTAAAAACTTTTTTAAAGGCAAAAAAACCTACACGATGGAATATTTCTACCGCGATATGCGAAAGAAATATGACATTATGATGGTTAACGATAAAGATCCGGAAGGTGGCAAATGGAATTTTGATCACAGCAACCGTAATAAATGGAAGGGAAAACCTGAAATCCCTCACGAACGGGGATTTCGCAAAGATGTCTCTAAAACATTAGAACAAATCAAAGAAGCAGGTATTAAAACTTTGGGAAATATTGATGCTTCTTCCTTCAACTGGCCCACCTCGCGACCAGATTGTTTGAGCGTATTAAATTATTTTTGCGAAAATCTTCTGGTTCATTTTGGTGATTATCAGGATGCGATGGATCCCAATCAGATTTACCTTTTTCACAGCAGACTCAGTTTTGCTATGAACAGTAAAATGCTGCATCCTAAAGAAGTTATAGATAAAGTCATTGCGCACTGGCGGGAAAATAAAGAGGAAATCAACATCAGTCAGGTTGAAGGTTTTGTAAGACAAATTTTAGGTTGGCGCGAGTATATGCGCGGTATGTATTGGATGGAAATGCCGGGATATCGACGCACCAACAAGCTTGATAATCAAAATAAGCTGCCAGATTTTTACTGGACTGCCAAGACCAAAATGAATTGTTTGCATCACGCGATAAAGCAAAGCCTTGATCATGCATATGCGCACCACATTCAACGATTAATGATCACCGGTAATTATGCCTTACTAACTCAAACGCATCCAGATGAAGTTGATAATTGGTATTTAGGTATTTATATCGATGCTATTGAATGGGTTGAAATTACAAACACTCGAGGAATGAGCCAGTTTGCAGATGGTGGTCTGGTTGCTACCAAACCCTATGTTTCCAGTGGAAGCTACATCAATAAAATGAGTAATTATTGTGGAGACTGCGCATACAAGGTTTCCAAAAAAACGGGAGAAGATGCCTGCCCCTTCAACAGTCTGTATTGGAATTTCTTATATGAAAAACAAGAATTCTTCAAAGACAACCAGCGTATGAGTATGATGATGAGTATGCTTCACAAGAAAAACCAAAAGGATCTAGAAGCTTTAGTTAACAGAGCTCAGGAAATCATAAAGAATCCCCAAAACTTCTGATTTCCAAGTTAATTGACTGTTAAGTAGATTTGTCATTCCCTAATGATAGTCTACTTTTATTTCACTAACCAATACTTTTATTATTATGAGAGATATAATTTGGCTTATCGTTGTTATACTTATTATTGGATGGCTTGTGGGCTTTTTTGGCTTCGGGGAATCTGTAGGAAGTTTAATTCACATCTTATTAGTTCTTGCAGTTATTGCAATTCTTTATAAGCTGGCCACAGGAAGACGTCTTTAACCTAAACAACCAAAATTATGAAACGTTTTATTTTAATTTTCGCCGTAATGGGCACTCTGGCAACAACAACTTATAGCTGCCGGGAATCTACCGAAGACAAAATGGAAGATGCCGCAGATGACGTAGCAGACGATATTGAGGATGCAGTAGATGATGTAGATTAAATTATACAGCATAAACCTAACCATTAAAAAACCGCTCAAATGAGCGGTTTTTTAGTGCCCAATATTTCTTAACTCCTTAACATTTATCCGTTAATAGGGGTTAAAAAAGAGCGGGAAATCTGCTGCATCCAGTATCTTAAAGGAAATTAAACTAACTATGAAAACACAAGCCACCATAAAACCAATAACAGATTTACAAGGAAGCTGGGAATTAAATAACGGCTATAAAATGCCATACTTAGGTCTCGGTGTTTGGAAAGCAAAAAACGGAGACGAAGTTATCAATGCTGTAAAATGGGCAATTGAAGCTGGTTACCGACATATTGATACGGCAAAAGCTTATGAAAATGAAGAAGGAGTAGCAAAAGGAATTGCAGCTAGTAGCCTATCTCGTGAGGATTTGTTTATTACCAGTAAACTTTGGAATAACGATCAGGGCTATGAAAGTACACTGAAAGCTTTTGATAATTCCCTAAAACGACTCAATACAGATTACCTCGATTTATACCTCATTCACTGGCCGGTTGAAGGAAAATTTAAAGATACCTGGAGAGCAATGGAGAAACTTTACAAAGAGGGCAGGATAAAAGCCATTGGAGTAAGTAACTTTTTAGAACATCAGCTTAAAGATCTTATGCAGGATGGAGAAGTAAAACCAATGGTCGATCAGCTTGAATTTCACCCGTGGTTATTGCAGGAAGATTTACAGCAATTCTGTACAGAAAATGACATTCAATATGAAGCCTGGTCACCGTTGATGCAGGGTAAAGCCTTTAAAAATGAGACTCTGAAAAAGATAGGTGAGAAATATGGCAAAACTCCTGCTCAGGTAGTCATACGTTGGGATTTACAAAATGGTGTTATTACTATTCCAAAGTCAACAACCAAGAAACATATTGAAAGCAATGCTCAGGTTTTTGATTTTCAGCTCGAAGAAAAAGATATGCAAATCATAAACTCCTTAGACAGAGGCGAGCGCATTGGTCCGGATCCTGATAACTTCGATTTTTAAAATACCAATATAGAGTTACAATCTAAAAACCCGCTATAAAGCGGGTTTTTTATGCGAGATAGTCCAAAGATTTTTGACCTTTTTGTTTATCAAACCTATAGAGACTTTGTAGTTTTGCCGCAAAGCATTTTTTTGATTTATGTGGAATTTAGAAGGTAAGACAGCCCTAATAACAGGAGGTACAAAAGGAATAGGAAGAGCTACAGTTTATGAATTTGCAAGGCTGGGGGCTAAAGTAATTTTTACAGCTCGTAACGGCTCAGAAGTTGCAGCATTAGAACAGGAATTGAGTGAAGCAGGCTATATCGCTTCAGGAATGGCGGGTGATGTAACAAATGAAGACGATCAGGATAAATTGACCGACTTTGTATTCCAACGCAGTGGCACCTTAGATATTTTGGTAAACAATGCCGGAACAAACATTAGAAAGGAAACGCATCTGTATGAACCTGAAGAATACCGTGAAATCTTTGAAGTTAACCTAATTGCTCCATTTGAATTGACGCGTAAATTTTTCGCTTTGCTAAAAAGAAGTGGTAAAGCTTCTGTGATTAATGTGGCTTCTGTTGCAGGATCTCAGGATGTACGAAGCGGCACACCCTATGCGATGTCAAAAGCCGGACTTATACAGGAAACACGAAGTCTTGCAAATGAATGGGCGACGCATAACATTCGCGTAAATGCGGTTTCTCCCTGGTACACCGCTACAGAATTGGTTCAGGAAGTTGTTGATCAAAAAGAGCGTTATGAAAAGATTGTATCGCGCACGCCTTTACAACGATTTGCACAACCGGAAGAAATGGCTAACACCATAGCCTTCCTTGCAATGGATAAAGCTTCCTATATTACTGGTCAAAATTTACAGGTTGATGGCGGGCTTAGCGCAAATGCGCTATAACAGCAAAGAGTTTGGAGTTATCGCGATTAAGCTGCCTAGATAGTTCAATACTAAACTACTTAACACGCATAACATTTAACCTCTAGCTTTTATTTATAACCCTGAGCTTGCAGTTCAAACAATTCGGCATAGAGTTGTGGGTTTTGCATCAACTCCTCGTGAGTTCCCAATTCGAGAATTTTACCGTTTTGTAAAACCAAAATCCGGTCTGCCATACGCACAGTACTAAATCGGTGCGAAATGATGATGCTGGTTTTCCCTTTAGTTAAGTCTATAAAGCGCTCAAAAACTTCATATTCTGCCTTTGCGTCTAAGGCCGATGTTGGTTCATCAAGAACCATCACTTTGGCATCTTTCATATAAGCCCGCGCAAGTGCAACCTTTTGCCACTGCCCTCCTGATAATTCCTGCCCTTGCTTGAAACGTTTACCTAGCTGGGTATCATAACCATTTTTCAAAGTATCTATGACTTCATTGGCAAGGCTGAGCTGAGCAGCATTTGTTATTCGGGATTCATCCTGAACAGCGAGTATATCTCCTACTGCAATATTTTCGCGAAGCGTAAATTCATACCGAAAGAAATCCTGAAAAATCACGCCAAAAAATTGCTGGTATGCTGCTTTCTCGTAACTATTGATATTGATTCCGTCTAGCAATATTTCGCCTTGCGTAGGCTCATAAAACCGAAGCATTAGCTTGATTAATGTTGTTTTACCAGCACCATTTTGACCTACAAAAGCCATTTTTTCTCCTGCTTTCAGCTTAAAACTTACTCCTTTCAAAACTTCATCTTCACTTCCCGGATAAGCAAAATGCAGATCTCTGATTTCAAAACCAGTATATATTTCTGTAGGTAAAGCCAAAAATTCCCTGGTTTCATCAGCTATTTCCAGATCTATAAAATCGAAATAATCCTGCAGGTACAGAGCGCTTTCAGTAATACGCGTGAAATTGGTGAAGAATGCCTGTAGATTTGTACGCAAGCGATTGAAGGAAGCAGAAAGAAAAGTTAACTCCCCAATGGTTATCTCACCTGTCAAAACACTGCGTATGATAACCAGATATGCCCCATAATAACACACAACTCCAAGAACATTAAAGGCTGCGCTATATGCGCTGCGTTTGATGGTTATTTTCTTATTGATCTTAAAATACTCCTCGCTAAGATTTCTAAATCGCGTGGCAATAAAATCGGTGAGACCAAAAAGTTTGATCTCCTTGGCTGTTTTATCGTTAGCACCTATATAACGGAGGTAATCCAACTCGCGTCGCTCTGCCGTCCAACTCCGCGAAATAGAATATTGTTGACCGCTAAAACGTATTTCATTTATAAATAAAGGAATAATACTCAAAGCCAGCAGTATAATCAACACGGGCTGAAAGTAGATTAATCCGGCAATTAAAGTGCTTATAGAAATGATGCTTTGTGCCTGTCCTAGCGCTGTGCTCATAAGACCTACTCTACCCTGAGTTTGCTGTCTGGCACGCTCGAGCTTATCATAAAATTCTGAATCCTCAAGCTGACCAATATCAATTTTACTGGTCTTGCGTATCATTTTTTCTGAAGAATCGATGTTATAACGATCACCCAGCAAACCATCGGTAATAGCGGTAAGACGGTTTAAAAGATCTGATAGGATTACAATACCAAATTCTAGGAGAACATAATTCCACAATAGCGTATAATCTGCATTTGCGGCATTGACCTGTGCGATTATCTCATCAATAATAAGTTTGCCCACCCACAAGATTACAACCGGAGTAAAGGCATTTAAAAGTCTACAGAAAAGATTGGTTAGAAATAAAGACGGACTAACGCTCCAGATTTCTTTAAAGAAACGGGGTATGAATCGCAACGCCTGAAAAGAAACCTTTACACTGGTTTTCTTCTGATCCTGAATACTGCTTAAACCTCTTGCCATTATGCAAAGATACTCTTACACCCGGCAGAAAATAGATTAAGCCTTAGATAAAGATTTCTTAAGGTCCGCACTCGCAAAACTTATCGCTCCCCTTTCCAAAACGATACGTAAGCGTAAGCCCTAAATACGTGTACCAATCGTTATTCTCAAAATTCTCAAGTCGGTTTACATCAGCGCGGTCATCATCGGGATGTGAGCCATCCAGATTATCATTAAGTGTGTATCGAGGCGCCAGTTCGAGACCCAGCATTAAATTACGCCCAACAAAAGTTTTTAAACCCGCTCCAAAAGGAAGAATTAATCGGGTGCGTGTACCATAAACTATAGACTCAACATCTTCAAAACCTGTTGAAAGTGGGTAGTAAGCTTCATCGCCATAAATAGCTCCCACACCTCCATAAATATAGAAGTTCACAGGATTACGAGTGCCTTTAAAGAACGAGAACGGTACCACCTCCAATGCAACATTTGCTTCAATATTATGGTGCTCAAAAAAGTAATACAAATCCCGCCCCCGGCCGGTTCCCCTAAAACCATCATTAGCATCCCGGTCATTATCGGCAAGCGTTAAATAGGTAATACTGGCACGAGCACTAAGACTCTCTGTAAAATTCATTTTACCAATTGCACCTATAAACAGACGGTTAGGAGCAATAAATTTCTTTTTCCCTATCTCACCGTAATAATTAACCCCGCCCAGATATAAGCCCAGATCATAAGTTGTTTGTGCAGAGAGTGAACTTAAACTCACAATAAAGAAGCAAAGTAAAAGGGTAAAAATGTTGAATTTCATAAAATGCTATTTTTAGAAAACTAATTTTCAAATGGTCTTTATTAAAATTAAAAAGGTCCTGACCCCTATTTTTTATAACCACAACCTAGATTATTATCAGGTAATGCACTTGTATGATCGTAGATTAGGGGGCTTAGAAATAAGAATAAAAGAGCATCGGGCTAGAGCTTATTTCTTAACTTTCAAAATAAAACTATTTCAGTTTATAACGCTAAAAAAATAGAAAATTGTCTAATACAGGATTAATCATAGAAGAACGGGCACGTGATATCGGGGACTTTCTGGTAGGAAGATTGCTGCCTTTCCGTAAAAAAAGAATGGTAGGTCCATTCATTTTTATCGACCATATGGGACCTAATGAATTTGGGCCAGATCACTATATGGATGTAGATCAACATCCGCATATTGGCCTTTCAACTTTAACCTACCTTATTGAAGGTGAACTCATGCACGAAGATAGTATTAGGACCTATCAGCGCATAAAACCCGGCTCGGTTAACTGGATGGTTGCCGGCAAAGGTGTTGTACATACTGAACGTACTCCAAAAGATTTCAGGGATGGAAAAGTCTTTACTATGCACGGTTATCAAATATGGGTGGCCTTGCCTAAAATGTTGGAACATACAGAGCCTGCATTTCATCATAAAGATGCTGAAGCACTGCCCACCTGGCGCGAAAACACCGCAAATTATAAACTTATTGCCGGTAAAGGTTATGGCAGAACGAGTCCGGTGCCGGTACATTCAGAGCTCTTTATGATAGAGATAAAAGCAGAAGATGATCATAAACTAGACATAGCTGGTAAGCTGGAAGGAGAGATTGCCGTCACTATTGTTACCGGAGAAATTGAAGCCTGCGGCGAAATTTTTGACGATGGTCATATGTTGGTGAGTAAAACGGATGAAGTTTGTAAAATCAAAATACTCAAAGGCGCACATATCTTTCTATTTGGAGGAAAACCTTTTGAAGAAGAACGCCACATCTATTGGAACTTTGTTGCAACATCTAAAGAGCGAATCGAGGAAGCTAAACAACAGTGGAAGGATCGCAAATTTATAGAGGTTTCTGGCGACGACACGTATGTACCACTACCGGGATAACAATTAACTGGCCTGTAGCTTGAGAGCTTTGGTTTTGTTTCGGTAATAAATGATTAAGGCCAGACTGCATAAAGCGCTGCCAAATAAAATAATAAGCAATGGCGTGATGCTTTCTGTAACCAATTGGGCAACCAAAATACTGGCGATAGAACCAAAAATCATACCAATACTCCCTACTAGTGCAGATGCGCTTCCCGCCTGCTTATTGAATGGATCTAAAGAAAGTGCTGTGACATTTGGGTTTTGAAAACCTACCAAAAACAGCATTGTAAATAGAAATGGATATACAATCCAGAATTGAATTGCTACAAAACTTACAGCTAAGCCCAAACCAGTAAGTACTGTTAGAGCCACACAGGTTGCCGTGGTTATCTGAAGAAGCGAATAACGTTTTAATGCAAGTCTATTTATCTGACTACCTAATATGAGTCCTAATGCATTACTCCCGAACACCCAGCCAAAATGTTGCTCACTCAAACCAAAATATTCAATAAAGACAAAAGGAGCACTACTTACATAAGCAAGCAAACAGCCCATGGTAAAACCTCGTGTCATCGCAAAGATGAAAAACTCGCGATTCTTCAAAATAGACACATATTCACGAACAATCTTCTTTGGTTTTAAACTCGTTTCCTTATTGGGTTTTGCGCTTTCGGGCAGGACAAATGTGATAAGCAACAACATAATTACTGCAAAGGTTGCCAGGATAAAAAATACAACTCGCCAATTAAACGCAGCAATAACAAGTCCGCCAACAGTTGGGGCGATTATAGGAGCCACTCCCATAATCAGCATTAAAGTCGATAGTACATCTGCTACCTGTTTCTTTTCAAATAAGTCACGTACAATCGCTTTGGATGCCACCATACCTGCACACCCCCCTAAAGCCATAAAAAACCGGGCAACAATAAGCATATTGAGATTAAGACTCAAAGCGCAAATAAGGGAAGTTGCAATAAATAAAAGAAGTCCACCAATTAAAGGACGTCTTCTCCCAAAGCGATCCATTAGCGGACCATAAGCCAGCTGACCAATTGCAATACCAACCAAATAACTCGTAAGAGTTAGTCCAACTCTACTGATATCTACTCCAAAATCTTCGGCTACATTAGCGAAGCCCGGCAAATACATATCGATAGAAAAAGGACCTATCGCGATGAGTGTACCTAAGATGAGTACAATAAGATTTCTTGAGGATGTTGTGAAGCGTTTTGTCATACCAATTCTTAGAGTACAAAATTACGCCTTACACCAGCAAAAATGAGGTTTCGTATGTTATTAAAATTGTAAAACAGAGCCTGCTTTTCTTAAGGTAACGATATCGTAACAGCTCCCTAAAACACCCTACAAAGGAGACACAGGAAACGTCAGAAATAAATTCAAATTTTAAAGTAAAACCGGAGCGTAGTAATTCTTATTTATGCCAATAAAAAAGAGATGCTCTCGCATCTCTTTTTTATCTTCAGGCTCGTAAACCCGATCCCTGCTTTGGTTCAACCCAGGATTCTTCCTGATGATCTATGTCCCTAGATTCCCGAACCAAGTAATCAGGACTTTTCCTGAATTTTTCGAGCAGTTCAAAATTTACGTGAATCGGAATCTGTAAACCCGGATATTTTAGGGCGTACATATCTTCCTTTTTTCCTACTAACTCTAACTCAATGGGTGTTTCCATAATCATAAGGTTTAATTAATAGTTTTGGAATAAGCCAAACAAAAAAAATACCATTTGAATCCGGAAGTCTTTCGCCCTAATAAAACTGTCAAAATTTCATTCCAAACACACCTTAACCCACTTGAAGCGGAACTTCCATCAATAAAACCGAAGCGTTTTCATTAGCTTTCAGTTCAACAGGATTACTCTCGTAAATCCCAAGCCCGTCGCGGCGTCCAAGTTTCTGGTCTCCTGCTGTAATACTTCCTTCCAGCAAAAAAATGTAAAGTCCGTTATCTGACTTTTTAAAATCATAACTAAGAGATTTACCTTCCTCCAAATCAGTTAAATGAAACCAGGCATCCTGATAAATCCACACCCCATCATCATTTTTATCTGGAGATAAAATTTGCTGAAGTTTATTCTTACGATCGTTTTTATCGAGCGTGATTTGATCATAACGAGGTTCCACATTTTGTGTATTTGGAATTACCCAGATTTGTAAAAATTGAACTTCCTCATCTTTATTTTTATTGTATTCAGAATGTTGAACCCCGGTACCGGCGCTCATCACCTGAATATCACCTTCCTTAATTACAGTGGTATTCCCCATACTGTCTTTGTGCTCCAAATCACCGGAGAGCGGAATGGAAATGATTTCCATATTTTGATGCGGATGAGTTCCAAAGCCCATACCTCCACTCACCTTATCATCGTTAAGCACACGCAAAACACCAAAGTTCATGCGCTGTGGGTTGTAGTAATTAGCAAAGCTAAAACTGTGTTTGCTGTGCAGCCAACCGTGGTTAGCATCACCGCGACTTTCCGCTTTATGAAGTACTGTTTTCATGAGATTTGTATAAAATAAAAAACCGGCTTGTGATTGGTAATCCGGTATTAAAATTGAATTATAGCAGTCGTACATAAACTCAAAACTTACACTTAAATGTACCCGTGCCTTTTTGGTTTATATCAAATAACTTTTAGATCATAACACAAGCTAGGCTATTCCTTTGTATTTTAGTCTCCTAAAACTACACCATGAAAAAAACTATACTAAGCCTGGCTTTTCTTTCGGTTTTTACAGCCTGTAAAGAAGAACCAAAAACGGAAACCCCCGTTGAAACTGTCGAGGTTGTTGAAGAAACGCGCACACCTGAACAGCAAATCGCTTATAAAATTGCAGAAGCCAGCGGTCTTGATAAATGGGATCAGGTTGAAGAGCTTCAATTCACTTTCAATGTTGATCGTGGAGAAGAGCACTATGAAAAATCGTGGATCTGGAAACCTAAAACTCAGGACATCACCCAAAAGACTGCCGAAAAAACCACAAGCTACAACAGAGCAAATATTGATAGTACTACTACCGCTGCAGATAAAGGTTTTATTAATGACTCATTCTGGTTACTTGCTCCTATGCATATGGTTTGGGACAAGGAAAGTTCAACACTTACTGTGCAAGACACAGCTACTGCGCCTTTGAGCAAAAACCTAATGCATAAAATCACGCTGACTTACGGTGGCGAAGGTGGTTATACACCCGGTGATGCTTATGATTTCTTTTACGATGATGAGTATATGGTGCGCGAATGGGTTTTTAGAAGAGGAAATGTTTCAGAATATAGTATGGTTACAACCTGGGGAGATTATCAGGATTATAATGGAATCAAAATCGCTTCAGACCATAAAACAGCAGATGAAAAATTCCGACTTTACTTTACAGATATTGCGGTAAAGACTGAAGAATAAAAAGTTTAAAACTTAACCGAAAGCCACTTGAAAAATCAAGTGGCTTTTTAGTTCAAAGGCTTTTGTAATTTATGCCTTCCGTTTTAAAGTCATCGCTAACAATGCGGCGGCGGCAGTAAAACTCATCAAGGCTATGAAACTTCCTTTTATTTTAAAAGTTTCTGCAAGAAAACCTAAAAATACCGGTCCTATCAACAAACCTACAAATCCGGTGCCGGCAATAAAACTAATTCCTTCTGCTGCTTGAATGCCCTTGAGTTTTCCGCTATATCTAAAAAGTTCTGGAACCACAAGAGACAAACCAATTCCCACAAAACCAAAGCCGATAAGAGCCCAGCTGGTAATCGCTGTAAGCGTAAGACCAAAACCGAGAGTTGCCGTAAGACAGCCTACAATTAAAATCAATCGCGAACCATAAGCGTCACTTACGGCATCTCCAAAAAACCTTCCTAAGGCCATCATTCCATTAAAAATTGTATAACCCAGACCGGCTAAAACTAAACTGGCAAAAGTTACTTTCTCCAGATAGAGCGCACTCCAATCTACGATGGCACCTTCTGATGCCATTACCAGAAATCCAATAGTCGCTAAACCAAGTAAAGGGCGCAAATTTCTGAGTTTAAAACTACCTTCCTGCTCATCCTTTACGGCATCAGTTCTTATATAAAACCGGGCAAGTGCCAGATTGATCAGAACCATAAGTACCACTACAATTACAACATGATACAGCGGAAAAGTTACTATATCCAGAAAAAGTGATCCAATACCTGCTCCCAGCATTCCTCCTAAACTGAAAAACCCATGGGAAACAGACATAAAATGAATCTGATCCTGCTTTTCGATTTCGGTAACCAGCGTATTAATCGTCACATCAAGAAGTCCTGAAAATATACCTACAATAAATAACGATGCACAAAGCTGCACATAGGTTACAGAAAGAAATGGAACTAGAAACACCAGACAAAACCCTAAAACTGCTAGTAAAGTTGTTCTACCCAACTTTAAAAATGTGATAATTCTGGGTACAAATGGGATTGTACATAAAGTTCCCAATGCCATAAAAAACACAGCAAATCCTAGTTCTCCTTCAGAAATTGAAAGAGCCTGCATAATCTTGGGAATATAAATTGCCCAGGTTCCATATATGATATTAAGCGTTGCAAATAAGAATGCTGGAGCAAAATACCTCCAGCTACTAAAGATGATGCGCAATGCTTTCATAAACTGCCTGTTTTATAATCAAAAGCTTCAATATCTGTACACTAACTCAAAAAAACTGGTCAGATCTTAAATACTAAGCTGATTTTGCCTTTGTACAGAGGATGAAATTACCAAAAATCTCTTGAGAGCTTATAACTATTTTAATTCCTATTTTTACAGTCTATGCTAAAAGAGGAAAAATTACAATTTGAAAATTCGTTAAGCTTTGCCAAACAGGCAGATGCAGAAGACCAACTCGCACACTTCAGAGAGCGCTTTAACCTTCCCAAAGATGAAAATGGTAAAAACCTAATTTATCTCTGTGGGAATTCTCTTGGCCTTCAGCCCAAAAAAGCCCGTGATTATGTCACTGAAGAGCTAGATAATTGGGCCGATATTGCAGTAGAAGGTCATTTTAAAGCAAGAATTCCGTGGACAAAGTATCACGAAGTGATGGCTGAACCTATGGCAGAAATCGTGGGAGCCAAACCCAGTGAGGTTGTCATCATGAACACGCTATCGACCAACCTGCACCTGATGATGGTTTCCTTTTATAGGCCAACTGAAAAGCGTTATAAAATTCTTATTGAAAGTGATGCTTTCCCATCAGACAGTTATGCTGTAAAATCACAAATTCACGAACGTGGGTACAACCCCAATGAAGCTTTAATTCTTTGGAAACCCAGAACCGGTGAAGACCTTTGCCGTATGGAAGATCTGGAAGCCATTATGGAGAAGCACGGGGAAGAGATTGCATTGGTAATGATTGGCAACTCCAATTATTACACAGGTCAAAAATATCCCATCAAAGAAATTACAGAACTTGGTCATAAATACGGTTGTAAAGTAGGTTTTGATCTTGCTCACGGAGTGGGAAACATCGATGCAGATTTGCACGATAACGGTCCGGACTTCGCAGTATGGTGTACATATAAATATTTAAACTCCGGCCCAGGTGCATTAGGAGGTTGCTTTGTACACGAGCGCCACGCCAAAGACACCAGCATTCCGCGTTTTACAGGATGGTGGGGACATAAACTGAGTAGTCGTTTTAATATGCGACTTGATTTTGATCCTATTGAAGGCGCCGAAGGTTGGCAATTGAGCAATCCGCCAATTCTCTCCATGGCACCCATACGCGCTTCTCTTGAAATCTTTGCGGAAGCAGGTTTTCAAAATATACGGGCTAAATCCCGAAAATTAACCGGTTATCTCGAGTATCTCATCAATGAAATTAAAGATGATCGCATTTGGATTTTAACCCCGAAAAATCCAGATGAACGCGGTTGCCAATTATCTATACAGGTTAAAAATGCAGACCGAAGTATGCACGACGGTTTTATGCAAGCCGGTATTATTTGTGACTGGCGTGAGCCCGATGTAATTCGGGTTGCTCCTGCCCCACTCTACAACAGCTTTGAAGATGTCTATGAGATGACGCAACGACTCAAACAACTATTAAGCACAACCTAAATCCAAATTTTAACCTATACCAACCAGCCTTTTGGAAAATCAGGAACATATACTCATAATTGGCGCAGGCCTATGCGGTTCATTGCTTGCTCTTCGCATGGCTCAGCGAGGTTACCAGGTAACTTTAATAGAAAAGCGTCCAGACCTGCGACAGCAAGTCATAGACTCTGGCCGCTCGATTAATCTCGCTTTTTCAGATCGAGGCATGAAAGGTTTACGCCTTGCAGGCCTTGAAGAGAAAGTTTTACCGCTTTGCATTCCTATGCGCGGAAGGATGATACACAGTAGCGACAGTCAGCTTTTCTTTAGTCCGTATAGCGGTCGTGAAGAGGAATATATAAACTCCATTTCGAGAGAAGACCTCAACGTTATGTTGCTTGATGAGTGCGAGCAAATGCCTGGCATCACCATGCTTTTCAATCAAAAATGTACAGGTGTTGATATTGAAACGGCTCAAGCCACTTTTGAAGATCATCATACCAAAGAGGTGAAGACCTATAAGGCAGATATTGTGATGGGAGCAGATGGTGTAGGTTCTGCACTGCGAAAAAGTATGCTCGATCACCGAAAATTCCTTTTTAGTTACGGGCAGGATTTTTTAACCCACGGCTATAAGGAACTATCCTTCCCTCCAAAAGAAAATGGTGGCTATTTAGTTGAAGAACACGCGCTTCATATCTGGCCAAGAGGTAAAGATATGATGATCGCCCTGCCCAATCTTGATGGCAGTTTTACAGTAACCTTATTTCTATCCTGGGAAGAAGGCAAAGACAGCTTTGAAAGTTTGAAAGATGATGCCGCTGTGATTGAATATTTTGAACGTGAATTCCCGGATGCTTTGGCACTTATGCCCGATCTTTTAGAAGAGTTTAAGCAAAATCCAACTTCCCCATTAGGGACTATAAAGTGTTCCCCATGGCACGCTTACGGTAAGGTTTTGCTAATTGGGGATGCAGCGCACGGGATTGTTCCATTTTACGGGCAGGGAATGAATTCGGCATTTGAAGATATTTTTGTTCTAGATACCTATATGAATAAATATCCAGGTGATTGGAAGTCTATTTTTAAAGCCTATCAGGAAGAACGCAAGGAAGATACCGATGCTATTGCTGATCTCGCCGTAGATAATTTCCACGAAATGAAAGCGCATACTGCAAGGCCTATCTTTCAGGAAAAACGAAAGCTGGAAACTGCCTTTGAAGAGCAATTCCCGAATGAATATTACTCCAAATACAGTCTGGTAACCTTTAGAGAAGATCTTCGATATTCCGAAGCGATGCGCCGCGGAAGAGTTCAGGATAAAGCCATTTTAAATCTTATTCACGACGGCAAATTTACAGAAACGATGTCTTTGCACGATAAGTTAGATCTGGTTAAGCAGGAAACACGTAAAATGCTTCATGACGAAGAAGTACTGGAAGGATTAGAAGAAGATTAATTATGCATTTTATTTCGGAAGCATTAGATGATTATGCTGTAGCTCACTCTTCATCAGAGCCCGAGTTATTGGCACAACTTACCCGGGAAACCTATCAAAAAATTATACAACCCCGAATGTTGAGCGGGCATTACCAAGGGCGTATTTTGAGTATGATTTCTAAACTGAAAGCTCCTAAAAGCATTCTGGAAATTGGCACATACACAGGCTATTCAGCGCTTTGTCTTGCTGAAGGTTTACAACAAGACGGTATTTTACACACCATTGATGTTAACGAAGAGCTTGTAGATTTTCAACGGAAGTATTTTGATGCTTCCGGTCGAGGTGAGCAGATTATACAACACCTGGGTTCTGCAATAGATATCATCCCTCAAATTGAAGGGAATTTTGATCTGGTATTTATCGATGCCGATAAGCCCAATTACCCCGCATATTTTGATTTAATTCTTGACCGTCTCAATCCCGGTGCGTTGCTCCTATCTGATAATGTATTGTGGAGTGGTAAAGTAGTAGAACCGCTCGACCCAAAAGATATATCAACCCAAGCTTTGCTAGACTATAACGAGCGCGTAGCTAAAGAAGAAACTCTGGAGAGTGTGTTGCTTACCATTCGCGACGGACTAACACTAAGCCGAAAACGCTAAAAAAAATCCCGCCTGCGTAAACACAAACGGGAATTATAATTAACACTTAGTACAGACTAAAAAAAGATAACAGTTGGTTTTTTGGAATAACACCTTTCAAACGTAGAGCCAAAAAAGATACTGCTATCTGTTTTTAAGATCGAAATTCATCGATTTTGAATCTCCGCATTAAATTACACTAAAAATTGGATAATCGGTAATTTTTAGAGCAATTATTAATAGGTTCTTAATCTAGCGATCAAATAACTTTTGAGCAGCTGATTTCGAGTAGCTAAAACTTGCGCTTTACAGGGCCGGTAATTTCTTCAATATTACGCTTAGCCTCTTCAATCTCGCGCTTCATATCCTTAGTGATATCTGCATCGAGACCTTGCTTTTCAGCGCTCTTAGTGATTTCATTTTTAATATCATCGGTAGCATTACGCAGGGTGCGCATACCTTTGCCCAATCCTCTTGCAATATCAGGCACCTTATCTGCCCCAAATACCATAATCACTATAAAAATGATAAAGGCAATCTCTCCGCCGCTTATAAATAAAGGTAACATCATCATAGTGCAAATATAACGGGAAAAATGAAAAGCCGATGAGTGATCATCGGCTTTTATTGATTCAAAAAGTTAATTCTTCCTGATTATTCTAATTAGTCCTGATTGCCTTCTTTGAAGCTATCAAACTCGCTTTCCTGAGCTTCACGTGGCCAATTGTTATTGGTCACATCTACATCAGCAGTTTCCTGATCTGGATCTACAACAACACCTACAAGCTCTTTATTCGTAGCTAGTACTTTAGTCACTTCAGCATCATTTTTACGCCAAACCTGTACAGGATAAGTTACTTTTTCCTTAGTACCGTCTGCATAGCTGTACTCAACGATAAGTGGCATTGGGATTCCTCCTGGTTTATTGAATTTAACTGCGTAAAAATGCTTAGGAGATTTTAATTTTGCACGCTCTTCTGGAGTGAAATTGTCAATCATAAACTCTTTCACATTAGGAGCATTCTCAAGCATATCTTTACCTTTCATGGAAGCATCGTAATCATCTCCATCTTCTTCCACTACATAAACAGCATCAACTGAAGAAGGGTCAACTCCATAACGATTAAGCATTTCTTTACCGGCTGCAGTTGGCTGGCTGGTTAAGTAATACGACTTCACATCTTCAACACCTATATCAACAAACTCTGTGGTATAGAACCAACCTCTCCAATACCAGTCAAGATCTACAGCAGAAGCATCTTCCATAGTGCGGAAGAAATCTTCCGGAGTTGGGTGTTTAAACATCCATCGTTGGGCATAGGTTTTAAACGAATAATCAAATAAATCACGACCCATTACAGTCTCTCGAAGGATATTTAAAGCAGTAGCTGGCTTCCCATAGGCGTTGTTACCCAATTGATACACATTCTCTGGGTTAGACATAATTGGAGCAATAAAATTTTGCTCGCCACCCATATAACCAGTTATTTGCGAAGGGTTACCTCTACGTGAAGGGTATTTTGCATTTGGAGCAATAGCTTCCGGATAGTTTTCACCAAAATCCTGTTCAGCAACATATTGCACAAAGGTATTGATACCTTCATCCATCCATCCCCATTGACGCTCATCACTGTTTACAATCATTGGGAAGAAGTTGTGACCAACTTCATGAATGATTACAGAGATCATTCCGTATTTGATACGATCGCTGTAGTTACCTTCCTCGTCAGGACGACCGTAGTTCCAGCAAATCATTGGGTACTCCATACCCTGACCTTTACCGTGTACAGAAATTGCCTTTGGATAAGGATAATCAAAAGTCATACGAGAGTAAGACTTTAAGGTTTGAACAACGGCTTTGGTAGAATATTCTTCCCAAAGTGGGTTACCTTCTTTTGGATAAATTGAAATAGCCATCACGTCTCCTTTTGGAAACTTAACCGCCTGTGCATCCATAATATATTTACGTGAAGATGTAAAAGCGAAATCTCTTACGTTTTCAGCATGTAGCTTCCAGGTTTTCTTCTTGGTGCTACGTCCTTTTTCAATTTGTTCTGCTTCAGCCTGAGAACGTATAATCACTGGCTTGTCATAGCTTTTCATAGCTTGCTCCCAGCGATTCATTTCTTCTTTACTGTAAACATCTTTGCGGTTTACCAATTCTCCTGTACCATCAAGCAGGTGATCTGCAGGCACAGTGATTTCTACTTCGTAGTCACCAAATGGCAAAGCAAACTCGCCATTACCCCAAAACTGGTAATTTTGCCATCCTTCTACGTCGTTATACACACACATTCTTGGGAAGAATTGTGCGATGATGTAGTTTTTGTTTCCGTCAGGAAAGCTTTCAAAACCAGAACGTGCACGATCAATTGTGTGTTCAACAATATTGTAATTCCAGCCGATGCTAAATTCAAACTCTTCACCTGGCTCAAGAGGTTCTGGCATTTCAACACGCATCATGGTAAAATTGATGGTATGCTTAAGTGCTTTTCCGTCTTTAGAAACTTCAGTAATATTAAAACCACCGTCAAAAGGCTCCTTCATATAGCTTGAAACCACAGAACCTGGTTGGATTACCGGCGCCATACCGCTACCATCTTTTTCAAGAGCTAAAGAGTTTTTACTGCGAATGTTTTGATCAAGCTGAACCCATAAATACTCCAGACGATCTGGTGAGTTGTTGATGTAGGTAATTGTTTCATACCCGGTTATTGTTTGATTCTCATCATTAAGCTCGATTTTAATATCATAATCGGCCTCATTTTGATAATAAGCAGGACCCGGAGCTCCTGAAGCTGTACGGTACTGGTTAGGGGTGGCAAACTCATTATAAAGTTGTCTAAACTTATTGGTGTTAGAATGCCCCATTTCTTTTTCTTTAGGCTGCTCTTGTTCCTGTGCAAAAGCGCTAGCTCCTACAAAGACTAAAACAGCAAAAAAGCTGTACTTAAGTTTTTTCATAAATTGTTATTCTGTTTGTGCGTGTGTATGTGCTAAAAATAGAGATTAACCGAATGTTAATAAATTATTCAGAAAGTTTTAACACGGCTTTATCATTTTCGCGGGTTAATAAAAAGCTTTTCTTCGATTTACCGGTGTTTAAATGCACCACATTCTTCTGCTCAGGAAACAAATCCATAAGCAAAGTATTTTCGATGCTAATTGATTGTAAATTTTTGATGTTTTCTACTTCGATAAAACAAACCACATAGTCAATTTCATCTTTGTGACCCAGATAGTTCAGCTCTCGCTCTTCTCCATTAACAGTCACTATAAATTTCTGTTCAAAATATCTCTTGATATAACCGTCAAGTTTTTTCTGATCGTAGGAAGCATCTACCTTTATCGACTTATCATAACGCTCCTGAAATACTTTCTGAAGATCGTCATAAAATACCCGGGTAACCATTTTTAAGGATTGGGATTTTGAGTCGTAATCAGCCTGTGTAACGCTTAAATAATATTTATGAGCCGTAAATGCGCAAAGCGGAAGAACAACGGCAATAAGCAGAAAAATCTTTCTAAAATTCATCGGAGCAAGTTATCGGTTTTTTGACTTTTTGATCAATAGTCATTCCAAAAAAATGAATTATTGTTCATCTTTTTCTTCAGGAGCTACCTCTACGCCCTCATTCTCTTTCAATTTTCGGTAAGCGGGAGCTGCATCAATAAGCATTTCCATTAATGACAATGGGTTATTGCTTGCTGCAATAGCCAGGGCATCAGGCTTTTCAAAATAAACATAATGCGCGAAATCGTCTATAAAACGGGCCGGGATTTGCAATTGTTTGATATACGTAGTATCGGCTACCAGATTACGCGCATTCTGAACCCGTCTTTCCATATTAGAAATTTGTACTCTTTTTTTGAGCATTTTGGTTCTTCCGCTAATGGCATTGATCACGGCATCTACAGGAATTATCCCCGCACCAGAATGGGTGGCGGTATATAAACGACGTTCTTCCTGAGTGAGCACTGGACCTCGCCTAACCGGGAGACCTGCAGCCGAAGGATCAAATGGTTTTTCAACCTTTACTCGATTCATATCGTCACCCAATCTACCATTAAGGTCTGTGTCGGTAATTTCTACATCCTCAAGTTCAGTCACTTCAGGTTCAAGTTTGACTTCCAGATATTTCTGATTTATAATGGCATCGGTAATAAACAGCTCCTTATGCTTAAACTGAACCGCAGATATGTAAAGTGTATCACCACTACGAGCAGGTATTGTAAAACTACCATCCTCACGAGTTACCGTTCCTTTCTGTAAGCTTAAATTAAGAATATGAAGATATTCATGTTCAATAGAATCATTGACCACCTTACCTTGAAGCATTTCAATTTGTTGTGAGAATACTTGATTAGAAACACCAGCCAGGCATATCGCGAGTAAGACGTAAAACAGCTTTGTTCCGGGCACGTGTTGAGGTTTTAAGATTATACTTAAATACGCTTCAAAAGTAAACATGTTACACGGCTTTATATTGACTTGATCGTTTTTAAATCAGAAAAGCTGCTCAATGAGCAGCTTTTCTGATTATTCTGATAATTCTCAAAATTTAATTTTCGCTGATACTAGCTCTAAATTCATCTCTTTGCTGTAATAAAAATTGAATTAAAGCCAGCTCGTTACCCTGCTCAAGCATCGGTTTTGTCAATCCGTTTTCTGCAACATAATCCATAAAAGCACTTATGTTTTCTCGTTTTATATTTAGATTCTGCTGAAAAAATTCGTTAGAATACATCGCATATAATTCCTGCTCTGCTGTTAGCTCAATTTTATCATCCTTCTTATCAAAAATAGCTTTGAAAATATTGACAAAATTTAGTCCATAGCGCCAACGCATATCATCAATAGCTATGTTATCGGGGGTTGTATAGCGATCTGGAGCATTATCTTCTGCCTGTATTTGCCCACCTGTAAATGGTACCGGATCTATTGTTTGTACCCTATTCACATCTGCCACAATATCACCGGTTAGATCATAAGGTCTCACAATAATCTCTTCAAGTATATTAACTGTTTCTCTCAGCGTAATACTCATACGCCCCGAACTTACAATTCCTGCATCTACAATTACGGTTATTGGCGCAAACTGCAAAGACTGAATAACTAACTCATCATTGCGGGCAACTGCAATGTCAAAGGTCCCGGTTTCTGAAGTTACCGTACCCCGTTGCGCTGTTTTATTATAAACCACAATTCCTCCCGGATCATCTTCTGCAGGTACAATAATTTGCCCGTCAACCATGGTACGAGCAAGTTGTTGAGCCTGAACCATTACCGTAAAGCATAAGAGTATTAGTAAGGAAAATGACCTTTTCATCAAAATTGAATTATTAATTGAATAGCTTTCTGAAGTGATAACAAGTTACTGAAAATTAAATGCTTTTCCGCAGTAAAATTTTGTTAAATGACCCTGGTTAACTTGTTCTAATATGTAATTTTGACACAAATTGTTTCACCTTGAAGAAGTTAATACTGGCCAGTACTTCTACAGTGCATGGCAGCGAATACCTCGAATATTTAAAACCTGCATTAATTACTCATTTCGCAGGCATCAAACGACTTATATTTATTCCTTTTGCCAGGCCGGGAGGAATTTCACACGAATTGTACACTGCTAGAGTACGCAAGTTTTTTAAAGAACTTGATATCGAAGTTTTCGGCCTTCACGAATTTAGAGATCCAGTTAAAACAATTGCTCAGGCAGAAGCTATTTTTACTGGTGGGGGAAATACTTTTTTACTGGTAGAGCAACTTTATCAGCTTAAAGTAATGGCGACATTACGAGATCGAATTTATGAAAATGTACCTTATCTGGGTACCAGTGCAGGCTCAAATATCGCAGGTATAACGATGCAGACTACTAATGACATGCCTATCGTTTACCCGCCTAGCTTTAAAACGTTGGGAGCCATACCTTTTAACATCAATGCACACTATCAGGATCCAGATTCAGAAAGCACGCATATGGGTGAAACCAGAGAAACACGTATCAAGGAGTTTCATCAATTCAATAACATTCCTGTTGTTGGATTACGTGAAGGAAGTTGGATTGAAGTGAATCGCAGAGTTTACACACTACGTGGCTCGCACAGTGCACGCATTTTTGAGAGCGGTAAAAACCCTTACGAACTCGAGCCAGATTCTGAAATTACCGTTAGCTAGAGTTTTTTCAAAAAGTGATATCCTTTAATGACGTAATTCTCATTAAGGTAAAATTTATGCCCTGCATAGTTTTGCACATAGGCATTAAGTTCGCTCGTTTCACAGCCTCGATCCCGTGCGTAATCATAAATCCACTGAAACATTTGCTTACCTAAGCCCTGGCTTCTGTATTCTGGTTTTATAAAGACGTGATCTGCTTCACAGGTTTTTCCGCAATAATGACGGGTTGCAAACCAAAGTCCAAAAACACCCGCTAGATCTCCTTCCACATATACCCCGTGACATTCATAACGGTGTTCAAACATTTCGGCAAAACGAGCTTTAAGCAGTGTTTCTTCAACGCTGTGCTCCATCAATTCCTGAACCAATGGTAAAAACGTGTTAATATCGTCTTTATAAAATCGGCTGATCTTAATTTTGGACATAATTGGCTATTTTTAAGTACAACAGCTTTTGCTGTTTCAATAAAGGCGACAAAAATAATGGATAAATCGATACACCATCGCGAAAACCGCAGCCGTGGACTGTTTTATATAGAAGATAACGGAGATAAAATCACCGAACTCACATACAATATCACAGATAGCAACCTGATTGTCATAGACCATACCGAAACCAAAATGGGATACGAACATCAGGGTTATGCCAGTGAATTATTGGATTATGTAGTAAACTGGGCAAGGGAAAATCAGATTAAGATTGAACCGCTGTGCCCTTTTGCTGAAATTAAGTTTGATGAAAACCCAGAATATGCCGATGTACGCGCTTGATGACTTAGACTCCCGATACCTGCATATTCAGGAGATTAAAGCTGATGAAACGTTTGAAGTGAGACACCCGGTTTTAAGACCCGGCAGACCATTGGAAACCTGTGCTATGCCTGGAGATCATGATACAGATACGTTTCATCTGGGTTTATTTTACAAGCAAAAGCTAATCGGCGTCGTGAGTTTAATGAAAAACGCCAAACCTCAATTTGAAGGGGCTCAATTCCAACTTAGGGGAATGGCTGTTCTTGAAGATTATCAAGGATTGAGACTGGGTAATATTCTGGTAGATGAAGCCGAAAGACGCTTAAGAGCAAACAAGATTGAATTGCTTTGGTGCAATGCCCGTATTAAAGCACTCAATTTTTACCAGCGAAAAGCCTTTGAAATTCACGGCGAGCCTTTTGAGATTGAACCCATTGGGACTCATTATTTACTAGCTAAAAAACTCTGATGAAACGACGCCGATTTATACAAAATACATTCCTTTCAACAGCTGCATTAGTTGCTATTCCGCATTTGCTACGTGCTGAGAAGCTGCTTCCGGAAGCTGAACTTCTGGGTCGAGGTAATCCAACTCTTATCGAAAAAAATGGATACCGCCTGCGTCCTGAAGTGGCTAAAGCCTTCGACGCAATGGCAGAAGCAGCAAAAAAGGTAGGAATCGGCATTCAGGTTGTTTCAAGTTATCGCGATTATGCGCATCAAAATCGAATTTGGAAGCGCAAATACAACAACTACACCGCTCAGGGTATGGCACCTCTGAAGGCTATCGAAAAAATCATAGAATACAGTACCATCCCGGGCACATCCCGTCATCATTGGGCAACCGATCTTGACATCATTCAGGCAGGAACGGGCGTTACCAGCAATGTTTTGGATCCTGATAAATTTCACGGAACCGGTCCCTTTTGCGCCTTAAAAGCCTGGCTAGATGAACACGCCGAATCTTTTGGCTTTTATGAAGTGTACACCAATGATTATGGGCGAAAGGGCTTCAACTATGAACCATGGCATTTCAGCTTTGCGCCGCTTTCAATCGATTATTTGAAAGAGTACAAAAAGCTTGACATCGCAGAGATTCTTCAGCAGAAAAACTTATTAGGAAGTGATGCTTTTACTTCCGCATTTATTGAAACATATAGAACTGAAAATATTTTAGACATCAACCCTAAACTCTTGACTTAACAAAAATCAAACTAACCATTAAACCAATAGATTATGAAATTAGGAGGAAGAGCGCTCAAGATTGTTCTTGGCGTAGGAATCGTCATTTTTGGGCTTATTAAATATTTTGGAAGCCAGGAAGAAAATCCGTGGACAGGGCGCACCCAGGCGATAAGTCTCACTACAGAACAAGAAATTGCCATTGGCTTACAGAATGCGCCTATAATGGCAGACCAACACGGCGGTTTACACCCCGACCAGCAACTGCAAAACACGGTAGATCGTGTAGGCAAAAAACTGGTTGATAACACTATTGCACAGGAAACCCCGTATCAATACGAGTTTCATTTGTTACGCGATCCCGAGACCGTAAATGCTTTTGCACTACCCGGTGGTCAAATTTTCATTACTTACGCCCTGCTTGAAAGACTTTCTACCGAAGATCAACTCGCTGGTGTTCTGGGGCACGAGATTGGTCACGTAGTAGGCAGACACTCGGCAGAGCGCATTGCGCAAAGCGAACTGGCAAATACCGTTGCCACAGGTGCGCAGGTAGGTGCCGATGCAGGGATGCTTGCGAGCCAGGTAGGGCAAACTTTATTGCTAAAGAATGGGCGTGGAGACGAGCTCGAGAGTGATGATCTGGGCGTGAAATTTATGTTGGAAGCAGGTTACAATCCGGAAGCACTAATTGAAGTGATGCAAATCTTAAAAGAAGCCAGCGGCGGGCAGCGTGTTCCAGAATTCCAAAGTTCGCATCCCGACCCGGAAAACCGAATAGAGAAAATCAAAGCAGCCATTGAGAAGTATCGAGGATAATTAATTTTTCTCTTCTTATTATTCACATTTAGACGCTTCACGACCATTCGGCAGCAAAGAAAATTTAATCTTGTTTCAACTTTAAAATATTGCTAAAAAAGGGACTTAGTGTCTGATTCCGATAACACTAGAAATAACAATTTTAATAAACACGATTTCTCAAACACTATCGCGATTGCTATGTAATCTTTTAGCCATTAGTTGCATTAGTCCGTATCTTTGTAGAACAACTAAAAATAACCATGAATAAAAAAGTCATATTGATGATCCTCGACGGTTGGGGATTTGCACCAAATAAAAATGTATCTGCAGTAGATCTTGCAGAAACACCATTTATAGATTCGCTTTACGAAAAATTTCCGCACGCGCAGTTGCTTACGCACGGTGAGAATGTAGGTTTACCTGAAGGACAAATGGGTAACAGCGAGGTAGGACATATGAACCTGGGCGCCGGGCGTATTGTTTATCAGGACTTTGCCAAAATCAATAAAGCGCTACGCGAAAATAAATTACGTGATCAACCTGAATTGAAAGCGGCTTTTAAATATGCCAAAGAAAATAACAAGCCGGTTCATTTACTTGGATTGGTTTCAGATGGCGGAGTACATGCTCATATCGATCACGCCAAAGGTCTTATCACGGCAGCAAATGAAGTAGGTATCGATGATGTTTATATACACGCATTTACAGACGGTCGCGATGTTGACCCACAAAGTGGTGCAGGCTTTATTGAAGACCTGAATACTTACGCTCAGAATAATGGAGCAAAATTAGCGAGTATTACCGGACGCTACTTTGCAATGGATCGCGATACACGCTGGGATCGCGTAAAAAAAGCTTATGACGCAGCAGTTAAAGGCATAGGTGCTAAAACTACAGATCCTGTTGGGGCTATCAAAAAATCCTATGAAGCGGGAACAACAGACGAATTCCTGGAGCCTATCGTAATTACTGAAAACGATCAGCCTATAGCTACCATTAAAGAGGGTGACGTGGTTCTATTTTTTAACTACCGTACTGACCGTGGTCGCGAGTTAACGCGTATGCTTTCGCAGGAAGATTTTGCAGAACAGGACACCAAAAAACTGGAGCTGTATTACGTTACGATGACCAACTACGACCAGACTTTTAAAAATATCCACATCATTTTTGATAAAGATAACCTGACCAATACCATCGGAGAGGTTGTATCAAAAGCTGGCAAAAAGCAGATCCGTATTGCGGAAACCGAAAAGTACCCTCACGTAACCTTTTTCTTTTCAGGAGGTCGTGAAAAAGAATTTGAAGGCGAAACCCGTTTAATCGCGAAGTCACCCGATGTGGCGACTTATGACCTGAAGCCCGAAATGAGTGCTTACGAAGTACGCGATAAAATTGTTGCCGAGCTTAAGAAAGAAGAAGTTGACTTTGTATGTCTAAACTTTGCAAATCCTGATATGGTAGGTCATACCGGTGATTTAGATGCAGCCATTAAGGCTTGTGAAGCGGTAGATGCCTGTGCAAAAGATGTGATTACCACAGGACAGGATCACGGGTATAGCGCAATTGTAATTGCAGACCATGGTAACTGCGAAACTATGAAAAACGAAGATGGATCTCCAAATACCGCACATACAACAAACCCGGTACCGGTTATTGTGGTAGATAATGATATTAAGAGCGTTAA
This sequence comes from Leeuwenhoekiella sp., assembly GCA_964219495.1. Lineage (GTDB taxonomy): Bacteria > Bacteroidota > Bacteroidia > Flavobacteriales > Flavobacteriaceae > Leeuwenhoekiella. The sequence goes on from CAXPQP010000033.1 coordinate 89,666, forward strand.
AAATGGAATTCTAGGTGACGTCGCTCCAACCATTCTGGATATGATGGGAGTTGAAAAACCCGAAGAAATGGACCAGGAAAGTCTGGTAAGTTAAACTAAAGTTATGAAGTACATAAAACTGAGCCTTTTTGGGCTTTGCCTAACAACACTGCTTAGCTGCAATTCGCAGAAAAGTACGGTAACGCAAAGCGAAACTACAGAAACAGAAGAAGTCACAGCACCAACAAGTCAGCCTGAAATGCTAACCGGACCAACAAAACGGTATGAGTTGCAGACGGGCACTTTTGGAGAGTGGTTTAACCCCTTTTACGCATCCTATCGCGTAGATGAAAGTCTGGTTAAAGAAATAAAACCATTAATCAAGGACGTTGACATTACACTGTTTATGGGCACCTGGTGTGGCGATAGCAAACGTGAAACACCACGTATTTACAAGATTTTTGATGCCGTGGGTAAGTCTGAAGATGTAGAATTAATCACGGTTGATCGCTCTAAAACCACCCCACAAGGACTTGAAAGAGGCAGAGATATTACCCGTGTGCCTACGCTTATTTTAAGTAAAGATGGTGAAGAATTGGGTCGAATTGTAGAGTACCCAATCGAAAGTCTGGAAGCCGATATTCTGAAGATTTTAAAAGGCGAGCCCTATAAACACGCTTACGCCGATTAAATAGTTACAGATAAAGCCCTAAAAATTAATAGGAAATCGACCACTTTTTATAGAGTGGTCGATTTTTTTATGCCTATCTATGGAATGCCGTAAGATAGTGGACTTAGTTTGGTTATAATCGCTCTTGTAAAATTTCATACCACTGTCAAGTAACCTACGGTATTTGATAAACTTGTCTTAATAGAAGTGTTTTTTGAAAGTAGATTACGCAACTTTCTGTTGATTTAATCATCTCTGCTAAAAACAATCTTATGAACGCACTACTTAAAATTTGCTTGCTGCTCCTGGTAATTTCCAACACGAACTCCTGTTCAGAAAAAGATCTGGATGGCAGCATTCCTGCCGGGGATTATACAGGTACATTTAGCGTAAATTATGCCGATGGCAGCACTTACAGCGGCCCTGTCACAGTAAGCTTTTCGAGCGATAACACTTATACTTCCAGCGGAAATGAAGATCGCTATCCCGCCGGTGGCAATGGCAGTTACAGTATAAGACGGGGTCAGTTTTCATTTGAGGATAAAAATCTCTGGACAGCAAACTTTGATTGGGGACTTATATTGAATGGTGAATACACCTACAGCTTTACAAATGATAAGCTTACACTAACCAAAACCAAAGACGGTTCGTCAACTTACACCTATGTTTTAAGTGTGCAATAATCTGCTGCTATTTCAAACGTATTTGAAAGTGTAATCCAAAAATGCATTTAAACACGCCTTGAAACAGAATTTATTTCAGTAACTCTGAGGGTAAATTATTGAACTTATGGAGTATTTACAACCCACATTTTATTTTGATTTTACTGCTGAATCCATTCAGCTTTTGGTCGCTGAGTTTGATAGCCTATCCCTAACAAACGTTGAAAAATCAATCGGTTTATACACTAAAGTTCGTGACCGGTATTTGTATGACCCCTATCACATAAGTTTAAATCCAGAGAATTACCGGGCATCTGTTCTATCCCAAAAAACCACTGGTAATTGTGTTGAAAAATCTATTGTACTTATCGCCGGTTTAAGAGCTCTGGGCATCCCCGCCCGATTGAGACTAGGCAAGGTAGTAAATCATATTGCTGTAGAACGACTGGTTGAAAAATTTGGATCAAACGAACTTACGCCACACGGTTCTGTTGAAGCATTTCTAAATGAAAAATGGCTTAAAATGTCTCCGGCTTTTAATGCATCGCTTTGCAAAAGATTGCAGGTAGAACCTTTAGATTTTGATGGTAAAACCGATTCCTACCTACAGGCTTACAATGCTGAAGGCTCCCGTTTTATGGAGTATCTGGAAGATTACGGGTATTTTGCAGATGTGCCGGTGAGTTTTATGATCAAAACTTTAAAAGATCATTATCCTCATATTTTTAATACCGATCAAAATAATTTAGAATTCAAAATCTAAATTTTATTAGCTTTAGTAACGTAATCTTTAAATTATGAATACAACTGAAGCTACAAACGTAGACGAATATATCGTAGAATTTCCTGAGCCAGTTCAGGAAAAGATGAAGCTCATACGCAACCTGATTCAAAAAGCAGCTCCGGAAGCAACTGAAAGTATTTCATATCATATGCCCGCCTATAAACTGAATAAAAAGCCTTTGGTCTATTTTGGCGGCTTTGCAAATCACATTGGTTTTTATGCCACGCCAATTGCCCACGAGCAATTTAGAGATCAATTAGCTCGTTATAAAACTGGAAAAGGCTCCGTGCAATTTCCGCATAGCGAAAAACTACCCGAGCAGCTTATTACAGAAATGGTTGAGTTTAATAAAGAACGAATATTAAAAGGATGAATGCAAATGCTATTAGCGTGAGTGCTACAATCAATGCTGATCGATCAAAAGTTTGGAAGTATTACACCCTGCCCAATCACATCACCAGGTGGAATTTTGCCGACACCAGTTGGCATTGCCCAGAAGCTAAAAACGACCTTAAAGTTGGAGGCATCTACTTCGCAAGAATGGAAGCTAAGGATGGTAGTTTTGGGTTTGACTTTGAAGCGGTTTATACCGAAGTGAAACCAGAGGAGCATTTTACTTATGAATTTGGTGGTCGCGAATGCAGAGTCGAATTGGCAGAAGACGAAAATAAAACTCAAATCACTGTAACTTTCGATCCTGAAGATCAAAATCCTATAGAAATGCAGAAGCAGGGATGGCAGGCAATCCTTAATAATTTCAAATCCTATACTGAAAGTAATTAAGTTTCTTCCAGGATTATAGCAACTTTATTCACCTCCTTCATTTCGAAGAAGCGTACCACTTTTGCTACAATTTTAAGTAGCTTACTTTTAGGTTTTACAATTTTTTCAGCCAATGTCGCGATGATTAGATCCCGCTTACTTATGGCTTCAGCTTTATTTACTGCAGCAGCATATTCATTTGCAAACAACCAGGCGCCGTCCCTTGCTACATTTATACTGAAAGAAACCAACTTATCTTCTTTTCCCTTACCTACAAGTTCAAGCAATTTAAATAAGGGAGAAATTTTGCCAATACGCGCTTTTACATCGGCCACCATACTTTCTAAAACAGCGTTGATTTTATTAAAGTCGGCTTCTATATCTGCCAGATGATCATCACCCGTAGTGAGCGCAGCTGCAATACCCAGATCCAGACTTATGTGGGCATTAATGCCTAAAAGCAGGTGTTGCATTACCATCGCCTCCTTTACTTTAAAAGCGTTTGACCAACTCGCTGTAGGCTGATCTCCATTTTTATAGATGTTATAAGCTTCGATATAACGATTGGCAAAAATCACATCCAAACGTTCCATCCGGGCATTATCGTCAAACTCATTTGCTTCAATCCCGACCTTAATACGTTTGGTCACTTTGTTATACAGGATAGGGAAGAATACAAGACAGCTGTTGTTTTGTTTCTCATGAGCTATTATCGCGTCAAGCTGAAGGATCACTTCATCAATAGTGGTTGCAGGCATATTTGAGGCTTTTAAAATGCTAATATCGATTTTTTCAATGCTTAACAAAACTCAAAGCCCTGATTTTCAATAAAAAACCCTTCATCTATACAAACCTGCCTTCTTCATTGGAGAAAATAAAAAAGGAGCTCAAAAGGCTCCTTTCATTTTTTTATATATAAACTTGTTTAGCTTCCTACTTCTAAAGCTTCCAGGCGAGATTCCATCTTTAAAAGTAGATCCTGCTGTTGCTTAACCTGAACTTTTAATTCTTCAAGCTCTTCATTCTTTTCTTTCAATTCCTGAATCGCTTTAATCATCGGTGCAATCAAATCGGTATATCGTACCGAAAGATAATGATCTGCCGAACCATCATCAGCGATTATTCCGGCATTTTCATAATTAGAATCTGCCAGCAATTGCTGAAGTTCCTGAGCGATAACCCCCCATTCTTTGGTTTGATCTACATTATTCACACGCACATATTCAACTGGTCTCACTTTGCTTATAAAGTCAAGCCCAAGAGGGATTGTATTGATTTCTTCTTTAAAACGCTTATCTGAAGAAACGGTAAGACCAACCTGAGCTTCCAAAGCTGTGATAGCGGTATTACCTAAACGTATTTTATTACTTACACCAATTCGTGCTCCAGAACCAATCGCAATAGCATTAGTTAAGTTATTTGCTGTGGCATCTGCATCAAAGCCTATAAATACATTGTTGCCTCCGGTAGTATTACTATCGAAAGCCAAGCGACCGATAGCAATATTGTTACTTCCAGATGTATTTGCATTCATTGCCTCATGTCCAAAGGCTATATTTTCTGAACCACTTAGATTATTATATAAAGTCGCATGTCCTGCGGCTAAATTATAAGTTCCGGTATTGGTGAGGCGCATCGTGTTATAACCAATTCCCACATTACCGTCTGCTCTCGAGTTTCGCAATGCTTCATAACCCAATGCTGTATTCTGATTACCTCCTTGACTATCATACATTGCTGCAAAACCAATAGCTGTATTCTGGCTTCCAATTGTATTGTTATTTAAAGCTTCAGAACCAATACCCGTGTTTTTTTCACCTGTTGTATTGGTGATCATAGCATTTTTACCCACAGCCGTATTCTGTACCGAAGTAGTATTTGACGCCAAAGCATTTTTACCAATTGCGGTATTATTAGAGCCGGTAGTATTGAGTCGTAAAGCCTCTCTTCCAACAGCCACGTTTGCATCACCTTCTGTATTTGAGAGCATAGCTTCTCGTCCTACAGCCACATTTTCAATTCCTATTGTCGTATTGTACATAGCCTCTCTTCCTACAGCTGTATTAGAATTTGAAGTTCCCTTTGCTAAAGCACGATAGCCCATTGCGGTATTTGAATCCCCAGTTACCAGAGCATTTAAGGCCTGATAACCAAAAGCCGTACTTGAACCCGCAGTTGTTGCGTTTAGCATAGATTGATATCCAAAAGCAGTACTAGTACTTCCTGTATAATTTTTAAGTGCTTGTACACCAAAAGCAGTAGGTCCAGTTGCAGTATTCACACTTCCTGCCTGATAACCAAAAAAGGTTTGAGAGGTAGAAATTCTACCTGCTTTGAGATTGTTTATTCTAAAATTCAGCGGAATGTTATCTGTGGTTCCCAGAAAATTGGTACCATCTACCGTAGCTGCGTTACCAGTGAGCGACCATCCTGTTTGAGCAGTCGTTAGGCCAATCCATTTGTTTTGCGGATTGCTCCAGTAATAATAACCGATGGGATTACTTCCTGATGCTACATTTAAAAATACGAGCATACTGTTTTGATCTGCTCCGGGGTTTGCAGCGGGAAATGCGTTTAGTCTGGGTATTAATAAACCATCTACGTTAGACGGTGAAGTTGTGTTGGATGCGGTAACTTCAAGTCGGGATTTAGGAGTTGTAGTACCTACACCTACTTGAGCATGGGCTACAGTTGCACTAAAAAGTACCGCAATTGCGAGTAATTTTAAGTTCATATGATTCAGGGGTTTTAGTGATGCAAATTACGTGAAAATTAATGAGTTAACCTCATAAATCTATCTTAAACTAAAAGGATTTACTTCAATAATAAAATGATAAAAATTAACGTGAAATCATTGCTTTCAATAATATCAAAATGAAAAAGGCGACCACTAGGATCGCCTTCTTACTACTAATCAAAATTTAACCTACTTTTTCAAATCATAGCGATCCAAATTCATCACTTTAGTCCAGGCTTTCACGAAGTGTTTTACAAAACGTTCTCCACTATCTTCTAAAGCATAAGCTTCAGCCAGGGCTCTTAATTCTGAGTTGGAACCAAATATTAAATCAACACGGGTACCCGTCCATTTCTTTTCTCCGGTATTGCGGTCGCTACCTTCAAATACATCATCATTTTCAGAAACTGATTTCCAAGTTGTGTTCATATCCAACAGGTTTACGAAGAAATCGTTGGTAAGTGTTTCAGGCTTGTCAGTAAATACTCCGTGGTTTGAACCATCAAAATTGGTATTCAAGACACGCATACCTCCAACAAGAACAGTCATTTCAGGTGGTGTAAGCGTCAATAATTGAGCGCGATCTACCAAAAATTCTTCAGCCTTTATTTCAAAACGCTGTTTCATATAATTTCTAAATCCGTCTGCAACCGGCTCTAAAGCATCAAATGCTGAGGCATCTGTTTGCTCCTCCAATGCATCGGCACGACCTGGTGAAAACGGAACAGTAACATCGTGACCAGCATTTTGGGCTGCTTTTTCTACAGCTGTACTACCTGCTAATACAATAAGATCGGCAATTGAAACTTTTTTGTTTCCGCTTTGCGAATCATTAAATGACTTCTGAATACCTTCCAAAGTTTCTAAAACAGCTTTTAACTTTTCAGGATTATTTACTTCCCAATTGTTCTGAGGAGCAAATCGTATGCGAGCCCCATTAGCGCCACCACGTTTATCTGAACCTCTAAAAGTAGAAGCTGACGCCCACGCAACAGACACTAAATCTGAAATGGAGTGACCAGCGTCTAAAATAGTTGATTTTAAATGCTCAACATCAGCATCAGAAATCAGTTCGTGATCTACAGCCGGGATAGGATCCTGCCAAATCAATTCTTCCTTAGGAACTTCAGCACCTAAATAGCGTTCTTTTGGCCCCATATCACGGTGAGTCAGTTTAAACCATGCACGACAATAGGCATCTGCAAACTCCTCGGGATTCTCCATAAAATGTCTGGAGATCTTCTCATAAACGGGATCAAAACGTAATGACAAATCGGTTGTTAACATAAATGGTGCGTGCTTCACATCTGGACGATGTGCATCGGGCACCGTGCCTGCACCAGCATTATCCTTAGGTTTCCACTGGTGAGCACCGGCCGGACTTTTTGTTAATTCCCACTCGTAACCAAATAAATTTTCGAAGTATTTATTACTCCATTTTGTAGGAGTATCGGTCCAGGCACCTTCAATACCACTGGTAATGGTATCTGCTCCTTTACCGCTACCAAAATTGTTTTTCCATCCAGTTCCCATAGCTTCCATTCCGGCTGCTGCAGGCTCTGCTTCTACATATTTTTCAGGATCAGCTGCACCGTGGGTTTTACCAAAAGTGTGTCCTCCGGCAATAAGCGCAACAGTTTCATAATCGTTCATCGCCATACGCCCAAAAGTCTCGCGGATGTAATGCGCTGATTCTACTGGGTCTGGATTTGCATTATGACCTTCAGGGTTTACATAAATTAATCCCATGTGGGCCGCACCAAGAGCTTTTTCCAGTTCTCCACCTTCATAGCGTTCTTTATTAGCTAACCATTCAGTCTCTGCTCCCCAATACACTTCTTCGGGTTCCCAAACATCCTCACGACCACCTGCAAAACCAAACATCTTTAATCCCATAGATTCATGAGCGCAATTACCTGCAAGAATCAATAAATCTGCCCAGGATAATTTGTTGCCATATTTCTTCTTAATTGGCCAAAGTAATAAACGCGCCTTGTCAAGATTCGCATTATCTGGCCAACTGTTTAATGGAGCAAAACGTTGCTGCCCGCTTCCAGCACCTCCACGACCATCATGAATACGATAAGTACCCGCAGCGTGCCATGCCATTCTTATAAAAAATGGCCCATAATGCCCATAATCTGCCGGCCACCAGTCCTGGCTGTTTGTCATTAAATCATATAAATCCTGCTTTACCGCTGCAAGATCAAGAGACTTAAATGCTTCCGCGTAGTCAAAATCTTCATCCATAGGATCAACCAAAGAAGAATTTTGCTTTAAAATCCCTAGGTTTAATTGATTTGGCCACCAGTCTCTGTTTGTAGTTCCTTGACCAGTTACATGATGCATTTCCCCATTAAGGAAGGGACATTTAGCTGAAGATTCATTTACATCCCAGACTTTACCGTCTGTACCGTGGTTTGATTTGTTTGGATCCATATTTAGAATTTTATTCGATTTTGAATTAATACCGTAAAACAATCATTTTTTATCTGGAATATTCCATAAACTCAATCTATACATTTTATTTTATAATAGATATAGCTTATCTAAAACGATTGAATTGACTATTTAATCATTCAATTTATAAAAAGAGAGTAAGAATTAGCAGTTCCAGTATCTTAAGGAAGACTTAAAATTAGAAATCAATTTTTTGAATATTTTTGTTTGAATATGCATTCAGTATATAAAATCAAGTATTATAAAATTACTTTCTATGAAATCGAAAATACTTTGGGTTGTTTGTATCCTTTTCGGATTGATGTTTATAAATTCAGGTCTCAACAAATTCTTTAATTACATGCCAATGCCCGAAGATATCCCGGCAGAAATGCTCGAAATTATGGGAGCATTCAATACCATTGGCTGGCTAATGCCTCTTGTAGCTCTTATTGAAATTTTAGGCGGTGTTTTAGTTTTAATAAAACCACTTCGTACACTGGCAGCGGTAATGCTGTTCCCAATTCTTGTTGGTATATTGCTTATACATATACTTAATGAACCCAGCGGATTGATAATCGCTTTAGTATTTTTTGCGATCGAACTATGGTTGTTATATGAGGGCCGCGAGAAGATAAAACCTCTTTTTAAAATATAGTATCATAAATCCTCCTTATGCATCCCAACGAAGAAATAATACACAGCTTTTACACAGCTTTTCAAAATAAAGAGCCGCAGCAAATGGTGGATTGCTATCATAAAAATGTAGAGTTTTTTGACCCGGCTTTTGGAAACATTAAAGGCGATCGTGTAAGAGCTATGTGGTTTATGTTAATCGAGCGAGGAGGTGACAACCTGCACATAACCTATGACGAAGTTCAGGCAAATGATTATAGTGGCAGCGCCAAGTGGACAGCTACCTACTTGTTTGGTCCTAAAAAGCGAAAAGTGATTAATAATATTGTAGCTACGTTTTACTTTCAGAATGGAAAGATTTTACAACATACCGATCACTTTAGCCTGAGTAAATGGGCAAGACAGGCACTGGGTTTGAAAGGACTTCTTTTAGGTAAAACCAAATTTTTAAAGCGTAAGATACAATTGATGAGTAGTAAATCTCTTTCCGGATATCTACATGCTATGCGAAGTATACAGGAAGAAGCTTAACTACCTGCCATTTTTGCCTGAAAAGCACCAGGAGAAATATTTTTCATTCTTTTGAAAACGCGATTGAAATAAGATCTGCTTTCAAAACCACAGTCGAGATATACATTTTTAATCTTTCGATCTGGATTTTGCAGAAGACTCACAGCAAGTTTAATACGCTCTGTATTTATAAAGTCTACCGGCGAGACACCTAGTTCATTCTTGAAAACACGGTAAAAATTAGATTCACTCATACACGCTTTTTTACTGAGTTGCTCTACAGAAATGGGTTCATGTATATGTTCTCTTATATATTCGATTATAAAAGAGAGTCGGTTATCTGGGCTTAACTTAAAAGTTTTGTCTGTATAAATTTTGCGATTGTTGGTTTGCAGGATGCGCACTATAAGTTCCTGAAGCATATTGTCTACAAAAAAGTCTTTCGAAGGATGATTCTCCGTAAATAAAAAAAGCAGCCGTTGAAGAATTTGATAAATACCAATATCATTTGTAAAGTGGAAGTTATAATCCATTAGACTCCATTCACTCCCATCGTCTTTAGTAAGGTTCTCATTCATTAAGCGAACAACACGTTTTATTTTATCTTCAGCAATCGCCATAGCAAGACAACGTGTGGGATTGTTACCCTGTGCTTCGGGAAAATCGATACACATCAACTCATCTGCCGGCAAAATCAATGATTCGCCAGGAAGAAAATTAAAGCTATTATGATCCCTTAAATGCATCACCTTTTTACCGCGAAGCATACTCGCCAAAACCGGCTTATCAAACTGTAGCAACACCCGTTCTGCCTGTTGATGTGTTTCAAATACGTGCATAGCAGCATTGTTTAACGTATAAGAAGTCTGGTTTTCTACCAGGCTTTCTAATTTCCGGTTTTTATAAAAATGTTCTGACAGTTCCATTATGCTTTGGTATTAATGCGAAAGGCCTTCAATTAACAAATTCACATTCAAAAGTTGAGCAGCTACTAAATTTACAATTTTCAACCTAATAAAATGCGAATCACTTAAGTCTTAATAGAATAGTTCATCGATTTGATAGAAAGCGTCAGCTCTTTGGTAAAATCGATTTCTAACTTTAGAATTCTGATTTGATACAGGCGCAAGGTCTTATTCAAATACAATCCAAGAACAAAAAGGTATAATCTAAAAGACAAAATTATGAGTGATGTACAAACCGCTTCCGCAAACGTTGTAGAGAAGCCAAAATTCAAAGATCAATATGAAAACTTCATTGGCGGCAAATGGACAGCGCCAACTAAAGGACAATATTTTGACAATGTTTCTCCCGTAGATGGAGCAAACTTTACACGCATTCCTCGATCTACAGAAGAAGATGTAGAAAAAGCAATTGATGCAGCCTGGAAAGCCGCTCCAGAATGGAATAATTCTTCAGCTACCTTTCGCAGTAATCTGCTTTTAAAAATTGCTGATGTAATCGATAATAATCTCGAGATGCTTGCCCGTGCAGAAACCTGGGATAACGGTAAGGCTATTCGAGAAACCCGTGCAGCAGATTTACCTCTGGCAGTTGACCACTTCCGGTATTTTGCTGGTGTGATACGTGCAGAAGAAGGATCGGTAAGTGAACTGGATAGCAACACCGTTTGCCTAAATGTGACCGAGCCTCTGGGAGTTGTTGGTCAAATCATTCCATGGAATTTCCCAATTCTTATGGCAACCTGGAAACTCGCACCGGCTTTGGCGGCAGGTAACTGCGTTGTTCTAAAACCAGCGGAGCAAACACCGGTTGGAATTTTAATCCTAATGGAATTGATAGAAGACATTCTTCCTGCGGGAGTACTTAATATTATAAATGGTTTTGGCGCAGAAGCAGGAAAACCGTTAGCTTCATCTCCACGAATAGATAAAATTGCATTTACGGGAGAGACCACTACCGGACAACTTATTATGCAATATGCATCAAAAAATATTACACCCGTAACACTAGAGTTAGGAGGAAAATCGCCAAATGTTTTCTTTGAAAGCGTAATGGATGCAGACGATGATTTCTTTGATAAATGTCTTGAAGGTGCTGTCATGTTTGCTTTGAATCAGGGTGAAGTATGTACCTGCCCATCCCGCTTACTGGTACAGGAAAGTATCTACGACAAATTTATTGAGCGCGTTATTGAGCGCACCGAGGCTATCAAACTCGGTCACCCACTAAGCCCAGATACTATGATGGGAGCCCAGGCATCAAATGATCAGTATGAAAAAATCCTGAACTACATCAATATTGGTAAAGAAGAAGGTGCTGAAGTTCTTTGTGGTGGTGGCTCTGCCTATAATGAAGGTTTGGAAGGCGGATATTACATTCAACCAACCATCTTAAAAGGTAATAACAAGATGCGCGTTTTTCAGGAGGAAATTTTTGGGCCCGTACTGTGCGTAACCACATTCAAAGATGAGGCAGAAGCTCTTGAAATTGCTAACGACACCTTATATGGTCTGGGTGCAGGTGTTTGGACACGTGATATGCATCAGGCATACCAAATTTCACGTGGTATAAAAGCAGGTCGAGTTTGGGTAAATAATTATCACAACTATCCGGCACACGCACCATTTGGTGGTTATAAAAAGTCAGGTATAGGTCGTGAAAACCATAAAATGATGTTAGCACATTACCGCCACACTAAGAACATGCTTATCTCTTACGACAAAAAACCGATGGGCTTTTTCTAAAAATAAACAAATGACTAAACGTGTACAGGCAACAGATGCAGCGAAGAAGGTGATTGATCAATTGCGGAAACAACACGGTGAACTCATGTTTCATCAAAGTGGAGGCTGTTGCGACGGCTCCTCCCCTATGTGTTTTCCCAAAGGTGATCTTATGATTAATGAGACCGATGTCTATCTGGGTAGTATTCACGATTGCGAGTTTTATATGTCACAAGATCAATTTGAGTATTGGAAACATACCCAACTCACGGTCGATATCACTCCCGGTCGCGGCTCGAGTTTCTCCTTAGAAATTCCTCTTGGTATTCGTTTTGTAATCAAATCCCGATTATATAACGAAGAAGAGGCTAAAAGTCTGAGTCCTATTCACAAAGGTCCGTTTGGTTAATTTATAAATAAGAAACCCACAGTTCTCTCAAATTGTGGGTTTTTACTTTTTGGATGATTGCTAAAGCACCGCGCTATCCGCTTTATCTATTTCTCGCCACAGGCTCAAAAAAGGATGCCGCTGCTATCGCTATCGCAAACCTAACCGATTCGCAAGCCATTCTTTACCGGCATATCTGGACTCAGCAAGGTTACCTCATCAGCTTCAACTGCACCAAGTATTAGGCATTCACTCATAAAATTGGCGATTTGCTTTTTGGGGAAATTGACGACGGCAATGACCTGTTTGCCTACCAGTTCGGTACGGTCGTATTTTTTTGTAATCTGCGCAGAGGTTTTACGAATTCCGATCTCTTCTCCAAAATCAATCTGCAGTTGAAAGGCTTGTTTTCTAGCTTCAGGGAAATCGCTTACGGTCATAATTGTACCTACACGCATTTCTACCCGTTCAAATTCTGCCCAGGTTAAATACTTATCCATTAATGCTCGATTTTAAGCTTTTGTATCATTTCCTGAGAAATCTGACCGCTATAAGCTCCATAAGCATCAACCAAAAGGCCTTTCTCTCCACTATCGGTGTTAATGACATATAAAACACTATTATCGCCTGGATTAGTCATTCCTTCAAATCGCAAAGCGTCTTCTACTTCAATCTGACCCGCATTCCAGGTTTTCTTAAGATGCTTGGATTCTATCCCGTCATCGACCAGGTTGAAATCAACATCATATCCTTTATCTTTAAGATCCTCAATCGCTTTTGAAAGCGAAGTATATGTATTTTTCATAATATTTGAGTTTTATCTAAAATTACAAACGCTTAGATGCTACCCAAAAGATTTAAAACAACTTTAGTATTTGTAACACTTCTACGCGCATCTCTACTTATAGTTAAACTCTTAAGCTAAATCTTATGGCACGTACAGAATCTACCATGCTTCCTTTAGACACTATCGCTCCATTCTTTTCTTTAAAAGATCCCAAAACAAATGCGTATGTGAGTCTTACTGATGTCGCCGGAGAGTTAGGAACTGTCATAATGTTTATTTGCAACCACTGCCCGTTTGTAAAGCATATTAATCACGAACTGGTACGTATTGCAAATGATTACAGAGTTATAGGTTTTGGTTTTGTCGCAATTAGCAGTAATGACATCGAAGCTTACCCTGAAGATGGACCCTGGCAAATGCGTGAAGTAGCAAATAAATACAATTACAGCTTCCCCTATTTATTTGATGAAAATCAGGAAGTGGCAAAAGCCTACGATGCCGCCTGCACTCCCGACTTTTATTTATTTGATGCTGAGCTAAAATTGGTGTACCGCGGCCAGCTTGATGATTCTAGACCCGGAAATGGAATTCCGGTAAATGGTCGTGATCTGCGCGAAGCACTAGACAACATCTTTAACAATAGGCCGCAGAACAAACTTCAAAAGCCCAGTATTGGCTGTGGGATTAAATGGAAACCGACTTTTGAAAACTAATTGATGTTTAAACATACCCATCCCTATCCTCCTTTTAATCTCGACAAGGCTACAAAACTCATAGTTGGCACCTTACCACCGCCACGCTTTACCACCGGCGAACTACATCCTGAAGATGTTGATTTTTGTTACGGCAGCAAAAATGGTATGCTTTGGCCAATTCTTGATCGTGTTTTTAATCTTCAATTGGATTATGAAAATACAGCGCAGGCTATAATACAGCGGGAGCGCTTCTTACTTCAACGAAAAATAGGTGTTTGTGATATTGTGGCTTCCGCTTTGCGGGAAAAAATTGATGCCTCAGACTTAGGAATGCAGGATATAGAACTTAGAGATCTTATAGGTTATTTAAGAAAACACACGCAAATCGATACGCTCATATTTACTGGTGGCAACAGCAAAAATGGTCCGGAGTATTTCTTTCGCCGACAGGCAAAAGCCTACAATCTCAATTTAAAAGTCATCTCAGCACAAGTACCTCGTATTCATCAGATTAAAATTGGCGATCGCCTGGTTAAGACGATTTCACTTACGGCACCTTCTGGCGCTGCAAATAGAGCGATAGGCAGTATGATTGCTTACAAACAGCTGAAGGAACAAAATCCCGAACTCACAACATTTGATTTTAGAGTAATGCAATACGCTCCATTTTTCTAGTAATAGTATAAGGTTATTCTTGCGCTGAAACTGTATTTTTAAGCCCAAAATCAAACTATATGCGTCTCCTTCTTGCCTTTTGCTGTTTACTTTTTATAAACTGTGCTGAAAAACCAAAACCTGAAGATTTTGATCTTGAAACCCTGTTTGAAAAAAGCGGTGGTACACAAACTCCCACGTATAATGAAGTAATCGCCTTCTATCAAAAGCTTGATTCTGCATATGTTTCGATTAAGACCTATGAAATGGGTAAAACCGATAGCGGATTGCCACTTACTTTGGTGACTTATAATCCCAACCGAAGCCTGGAGTCTGAATTTTCTGAAAATAATAATGCGGTGCGTGTACTCATCAACAATGGGATTCACCCGGGTGAGCCAGATGGTATAGATGCGACGATGATGCTACTGCGCGATCTCGCAAGTGGTAAAATCAAGACTCCTGAGAATATTTGGATTGGAGCTATAGCCATTTACAATACGGGTGGTTCGCTTAACCGAAACAGCACCAGCCGTACCAATCAAAACGGTCCGGAAGCTTATGGTTTTAGAGGAAATGCGCGCAATTATGATTTAAACCGTGATTTTATAAAAGCAGACACCTATAATGCACGCTCGTTTGCTGAAATATACCAAATGGTAAAACCCGACGTCTTTATTGACAATCACGTGAGCAACGGTGCTGATTATCAGTATGTGTTAACACACCTGTTTACTCAGCATAATAAGTTGGGTGGTGCTGCAGGGTCTTATTTAAATGAGCGCATGCATCCCGCTTTAGTGGATTCATTAGAAGCAAAAAACTGGCCAATCACGCCTTATGTCAATGTATTCAATCAGGTTCCCGAAACCGGATTTACCCAGTTTATGGATTATCCGCGTTATTCAACAGGTTACACAACACTTTGGAATACACTGGGAATGATGGTAGAAACACATATGCTTAAACCTTACAAACCCAGAGTTGAAGGTACTTACGCGCTAATGCAGGAAATGTTGGGTATTGCTTCAGCAGATGCTAAACAAATCAAGTCGATTAGAGCAACTCAGGATTCTATTTACAAAAGTGGTTCTCTTACCGGAACTTATTATCCAATTCAATTTAAAACAGATAGTACCAATGTGAGTCCATTTGATTTTAAAGGTTTTGAAGGAGAGCTCATCACCAGTGAGGTCACCGGTTTGGAGCGTTTGAGCTACAATCGCGATAAGCCCTTTACCAAAACGGTAAATTACTATGATAATATGGTTGCTACTGACAGTGTACAAATACCGGAAGCCTATGTGATTCCTCAGGGCTTTCACCATGTTATTGACAGGTTAAATGA
The DNA here is from genome assembly GCA_964219495.1 of Leeuwenhoekiella sp. Classification (GTDB taxonomy): domain Bacteria; phylum Bacteroidota; class Bacteroidia; order Flavobacteriales; family Flavobacteriaceae; genus Leeuwenhoekiella. The sequence continues at coordinate 105,404 of CAXPQP010000033.1, forward strand.
AAACGGTATTGAGATGACCTACATCTTCAAGGATACAACCTTACAGGCACAGGTTTACCATATTGAGGATTATTCTACCGGAAATTCCCCTTATGAAGGTCATTATCTGCATCGGAATACTAAGGTCACTACAACCACTGAAAGCATTACTATGAGAGAAGGAGACTACATAGTGCCTACTGCTCAATCTGGATTACGATATCTGCTGGAAACTCTAGAACCTTCAGCGGTAGACTCGTTCTTTAACTGGAATTATTTTGACACCATTCTTCAACAAAAAGAAGGATTTTCACCCTATATATGGGAAGATAAAGCTTTAGCCTTGCTAGAAAGCAATCCAAAACTAAAAGAAGAATTCGAATCTAAAAAACAGAGCGATGCAAGCTTTAGCACTAACTGGTATGCGCAGCTAGACTGGCTTCACAAGAAGTCTGAAAATTATGAGAAAGCGCACTTGCGCTATCCTATTTATCGAATTAAAAATTAGGTAGTAATTCGATCTTTAGGGTTAAGAATTAAATATTCTTTTGGGAATAAAAGCTTGATATTCTCGTAAGACTTATTGAGTGCCTTTTGGGTCTTCTCAAAGTTTTTCCAACGTACTTTTTTGATTCCTTCAGAAGGTTGTGGCTCCAAAACTCCGGTGTAGTCTGTAGTCATTCGGTACCAATAGGTTTCCTTTAACTTAAATTTACCGTTGCGTTTAAATACGTGATAGGTAATTGTAATTAAATCCCCCAGTTTTAAATCCTTACATCCTGTTTCTTCCTCAACTTCGCGAAGCGCACATTGCTCAATGGTTTCTTTCTTCTCAAGTTTCCCTTTAGGCAAATCCCATTTACCGTTACGCTTAATAAAAAGAATTTCAGAATTCTGATTAAAAACCATTCCACCACCGGCAACTACAAGAGGTAATTTCTTCTTGAGATGCTTCAATAATTTCTTAGAGTTTTGATGGTAAAGATTGATATGTGTAAGCTGGCCACGGTTAACCTGTTTAATAAGGCGCTTAATTTTTGCTCGTTTAATGGGGATTGATGTATAATTTTCACCAATATACTTCTCTGTAGAGAGTATAATGGGCACATCATTTACAAAAACTTTATACATTTGCACCATGATCTTAAAAAAAGAAACAGCTAAAAAAACAGCTGAGTTGTTGCTGCAAATTAATGCAATTAAATTACAACCACAAAACCCATTCACCTGGGCCAGCGGCTGGAAATCTCCTATCTATTGCGATAATCGCATAACCTTGTCTTACCCACAAATACGCAATTATCTACGCGAAAACATCGCAAACCAGATTGAACTTTTATATGGCAAGCCTGATGTTATCGCTGGTGTTGCAACCGGAGCAATTGGCATTGGGATGCTCGTGGCAGACTTTTTAAACCTGCCTTTTGTTTATATTAGACCAGAAGCTAAAAAACACGGCAGACAAAACCAGATTGAAGGTAAGCTTGAAGCCGGTCAAAGCTTAGTGGTTGTAGAAGATCTTATTAGCACTGGGAAAAGTTCGCTTATGGCCGTAGAAGCTTTAGAACAAGCCGAAGCTAATGTTAAGGGTATGCTTGCAATCTTCACCTATGGTTTTGATATTTCGCGTGAAAATTTTGAGAAACACGGTATCGATTTGCATACGTTAAGCGATTATGATCACTTGCTTGAGCAGGCCCTTGACACCCGTTATATTTCTGAAAAAGAAAAATTAACACTCCAAACCTGGCGTCTGGATCCTGAGAACTGGGATGCAGCTAACGATTAACTCCATAAACAACAAAAATATATGCACTTAGAAAGCCCTAAAAAGACTATTTCTAAAAGCCCTGAGGAAGTTTACAATTTTCTGACAGATGTTCATAACTACCGCAAACTGATGCCTGAAACCATAAGCAAATTTGAGATCATAAATGACAAACGATTTTTATTTGCTCTAAAAGGTATGCCTGAGATTGTTCTTGAACTAAAAAATACAGTCCCTTACAACAAAGTTATTTTAGGAGCTGCAAGTGACAAGTTACCTTTTACACTTACTGCAAACATCAAAGAACTTACTGAAAAAAGTAGCGAAGCACAGTTTGAATTTGAAGGAGAGTTTAACGCAATGATGTCTATGATGGTTAAAGGACCTATCACCAAATTCATCCAGACTTTAAGCGAAAACCTGCAAAACATATAATCAATAGAGTAACCTTATTTCTTTAAGGTCAAATTCTTTTACTAACTCATCTTCCAGTTGGAGGATGAGTTTTCCATTTTTAGACACTCCCTGTATTATAGCGGTTGTGCGTGTACCATTTGGATATTCAAAGGTTGAAACCTTCCCTTTTCTAAAAAGATTCGCCTCATAAGAAGCGTGTAATTTTTCAAAATTAAATCGTTCTACCTGCTCGGCATATCGGTAAAATGATTTGATAAATTGATCAAGCATTTCTTCAAGATCTGAAACAACCCCTGTTTCATTTAGTACAGATGTTGCTCCTGGCGCTTGTTTAAATAGGATTTGGTTGACATTAATTCCCACACCTAGAATGACGCCGTAAATGCCTTCTCTAAGTACGGTTTCTATGAGAATCCCACAAATTTTCAAATTACCTGCCAATATGTCGTTTGGCCATTTCACCGTCAGTTGTCGTACTCCAAAATATTTAAGTGTCTCAACAACCATTAATGAAGCAGCCATAGTCATATAAAATGTTCGATCTGCACGAAAGCCTTCTGCCCGCCTAAACACACTAAACGTAAGGTTTTTGCCCGGCTCAGACTCCCAACTTGCACCACGCTGGCCTCGTCCCTCAAGTTGAGTGTGCGTCCATACCAAAATATCGTCTCTGTTATCAAGCTCTCTTATGTATTCTTTCAAATAACTATTGGTAGAGCTTGTGGCATTAAGTTTGACTATCTGCATAGTAGATATGTAGGCTGAAATGTTAGTACAAAAAAGAGTATGAAACAAAATTGTAATAACTTTGCCTGACTAAAAAAGATTTAATGACAAAAAAGGAAGTAAGTACAGATCAACTGATAGCGACTATTCTGGAAGGGATTGAAGAGGTAAAAGGTCAACACATAGACTTGTTAGACCTTAGGGAAATAGAGAATATGGTTTGTGATTACTTTATAATCTGTGATGGTACTTCGAATACACAGGTTACGGCAATCGCCAATTCTATTCAAAAAACAGTAAGCAAAAAACTAAAAGACAAACCCTGGCACGTAGAAGGATTACAAAATGCTGAATGGGTCCTTATGGATTATGTAAATGTTGTAGTACACGTGTTTCAAAAACACACTCGTGAATATTACGACATCGAAAGTCTTTGGGGAGACGCCAAGGTAACTTCAATCGAATCAAATTATTAAAAAGCATAATGGCAGAAAAATCTAAAAAGCCCGTCCCAAATAAACCCAAATTTAGCGCATGGTGGATCTACACCGCGATAATTCTTGTTTTTCTAGCACTCAATTTTTTCAGCAGTGGATCTGATTTTGGTAATCCGAAAGAAATTTTGGATAACCAACTGATGACATATGCTGAGAACGGAGATATTAAGCGTATCGACATCAGTAAAACTACTGGAAATCAGGTTGCTTACATTTATCTGACAGATGATGCTAAAGAAAAATCTGAGCACGCAAAACCTAGTGGCAACGGTATGAATCTTCTAAGTACTGAAGGCGGAGCTGACTACGAATACCGCTATGGGACATTAGAAAAATTTGAAAATGAACTTGCTAAAGTTCAGGAATCTCAAGAATTTGATGTAAAATATTTAAAGCCGGAAACTGATGTTTTTGGTGACATCCTAATAACCTTACTACCTATTGCAATCATCATTGGTATCTGGATTTTCATTATGCGCCGTATGTCGTCTGGTGGCGCAGGTGGTGCTGGTGGACAGATTTTCAATATTGGTAAATCTAAAGCCAAGCTATTTGATGAAAAGACCGATGTAAAAACATCATTTAAAGATGTAGCAGGTCTTGAAGGTGCTAAAGAAGAAGTTCAGGAAATTGTAGATTTTCTAAGAAACCCTGAAAAATACACCAATCTGGGTGGTAAAATCCCAAAAGGAGCCTTACTTGTAGGACCTCCTGGGACAGGTAAAACCTTATTAGCTAAAGCAGTTGCTGGTGAGGCCAAAGTACCATTCTTCTCCTTATCAGGATCTGATTTTGTGGAGATGTTTGTAGGAGTTGGAGCATCTCGTGTTCGTGACTTATTTAAGCAGGCAAAAGAGAAATCTCCCGCAATCATATTTATAGATGAGATTGATGCTATTGGTCGTGCACGTGGTAAAGCAAACTTTAGCGGTTCTAACGATGAGCGTGAAAACACCCTAAACCAGCTTCTTACCGAGATGGATGGTTTTGGCACAAATACAAATGTAATTGTACTTGCAGCAACCAACCGTGCAGACGTGTTAGATACTGCATTAATGCGTGCTGGTCGTTTTGACCGTCAGATATATGTTGATTTGCCGGACGTTAGAGAGCGTAAAGAAATTTTTGAAGTTCACTTACGTCCACTTAAAAAAGTGGCAGACGAACTAGACACAGAATTTATGGCAAAACAAACACCTGGATTTTCAGGTGCAGATATTGCCAATGTATGTAACGAGGCTGCTCTTATCGCCGCAAGACAAGGCAAGTCTGCCGTAGGCAGACAGGATTTTCTTGATGCCGTTGACCGTATTGTAGGTGGTCTTGAAAAGAAAAATAAAATCATTACTCCAGAAGAAAAACGCGCGATTGCTTTTCACGAAGCTGGGCACGCTACTGTATCTTGGATGTTAGAGCACGCTGCTCCACTTGTAAAAGTTACGATTGTACCTCGCGGTAGATCACTGGGTGCTGCCTGGTATTTACCTGAAGAGAGACTTATTGTAAGACCTGAGCAAATGCTTGATGAGATGTGTGCCGCAATGGGTGGTCGTGCAGCAGAAAAAGTAACTTTCGATAAGATTTCTACCGGAGCTCTAAGCGATCTTGAAAAAGTAACTAAACAAGCTCGAATGATGGTAACAACTTATGGTCTTAATGATAAGATTGGTAACTTAACTTATTATGATTCTTCAGGGCAAAATGAATACAATTTCAGCAAGCCTTATAGCGAGAAAACTGCAGAATTGATAGACAAAGAGATTTCAACTATCATTGAAGAGCAATATCAACGAGCAATTAAGATCTTAGAAGATAACAAAGACAAGCTTAATGAACTTGCTGAAGTATTGCTAGACAAAGAGGTAATATTCAAAGATAACCTGGAAAAAATCTTTGGGAAACGCCCATTTGATAAACCAGAATTAGGTACAGAAACTCAAGAGTCTGAAAATACGATTGTTGGGGAAAATTAAAATTCCTTAGGTCATTACGATATAAATCTTAACTTAACGCTATGTTGAGTTAAGATTTTTTATATTTGATTAAATCCTAAATTTGTAGCATAGCCACTCATTTATGAGTATCCTAAAAAAGCTTTTTCAGCCTAAAAAAACGACCGGCACTGATAATCCTAAAGTCACAGGAACAGAGCGCGGTAAGTACATGCCAGATGTAACCGCCCCTGCAGATGAACGTTTTACGAAACATTTCATTCTAAATGGAGGTAAATTTCTGTATTGTACAGATATGGAAGAGGTGCACGATAGTTTTGACAACATTTTACTTGAAAATGATTGGTATGAGCAAGAAGTGTATTGCCTTGACCCTAAGCTTGAAAAACTTTTTGACGGTTATAATCTCACCTTTACCACAAAAAAAGAATCGAGTTTCTTCCTTTCAGTTTGCGAGAATTTAATTGCCGATGATGGCAGTTTACTTATCTCCTCAAATCAAATCAAAGAGAAAAAACTGAAAGAACTGCCTCAAAATTTTGTCATTTTTGCAACCACAAGCCAGATCGTCAATAGTATTGGAGAAGGTTTGAGAGGTATTAAAAAGAAAAATACCGGGCAGATTCCTACAAATATTACTACGATCAAGAATTTTGAACCAAAAGATGGGGCTAAAGATTTTATGTCCTATGGCAGTAGCGCAAAAAATCTCTATTTGCTTCTGTTAGAAGATTTGTAGTATGCGTGAGATTTCAATACGTGCTCTTTCAGGCTTACTTTATATTGTAATCCTACTCTTTTCCATTTTTTATTCTGAAAAATGGTACATACTGCTGTTTTTAATTTTCGGAATTATAACGCTTCGCGAATTCTTAAGACTTATAGGATTTCAGTTTTGGTACACCTATCTAATTCTCATTGGGTTTATTCTTTTCTTCAGTTATTATAAAGTTTCATATGTAGCTACCCTGGCTCTTCTGGGAATAACTGTAGTCACCGGAATCTATTTGATGAAAAATTTATTTAGCGAGAAAATAAGACGATACGGCAAACTACAAAAATTACACATTACCATATTTTATATCATTGCCAGCTTTGTATTTCTCACACTGTTACCTTCGCACGGCGATGAGTTTTCACCAATTACCGTTGCCGGACTATTTATACTAATCTGGACTAACGACACCTTTGCCTTTATTATTGGTAAGAGCATGGGAAGACACAAACTTTTTCCCAGTATTTCTCCTAAGAAAACAATTGAAGGCTTCTTTGGTGGGCTGGTATTTGCATGTATCTCTAGCTTTTTTATTTATAAATTTACAGATCAATACACCCCAACACACAGCCTAAACTTTAATATTTGGCTGTCTCTTGCGGTGGTTATGAGCACCCTTGGTACGTTTGGCGATTTGATAGAATCTAAACTAAAAAGAGAAGCAGGGGTAAAAGACAGCGGAAGCTTAATGCCAGGACATGGTGGCTTGTACGACCGTCTAGACAGCATTCTATTTGCAAGTCCGTTTATATATTTAGTTTTAATCATATTTGAATATGTTTCATAAAGAAGGATACACGATAATCAGCATAACTTTACTCATTGTAATTGCAGGAGTGCTCGCAACGCATACATGGGTGTCTCCAACCTGGCTGCAATACCTTTGCTATGCTGCACTTATAATCCTTTTGGTATTAATCCTTCAGTTTTTTAGAAATCCCGGAAGAAAATCCAGCGGAAATCTCAATGAGCTCGTATCACCTGTAGATGGGAAAGTGGTCGTTATTGAAGAAGTATTTGAAAAAGAATATTTTAAAGAGAAACGTCTTCAGGTATCTATTTTTATGTCTCCAATAAATGTGCACGTTACTCGATATCCTGTAGACGGTGAAGTAGTTTTTAGTAAATACCACCCTGGGAAATATTTAGTAGCCTGGCACCCTAAAGCTTCTGAAGAAAATGAGCGAACAACCGTTGTGGTTCGCAGTACCTCTTTTGGCGATATACTTTACCGTCAAATTGCAGGAGCCCTCGCCAAGCGTATTGTAAATTATGCTAAAGAAGGTGACAAAGCAGTACAGGGCGAAGACAGCGGCTTTATAAAATTCGGTTCACGCGTTGACTTATTTCTACCTATTGGAACACCGCTAGCAGTAAAACTGAATCAAAAAGTAAGGGGAGCAGAAAGCATCATTGCTACCCTAGACAAGTAACATTGTTTTGAATAAAAAAGAAGCACTAAACAAAGCCTTTCAAGAGGCTGCTCACAGGGCAAGCACAACCACGGTTTCATTACCGCAGGATATACAACTGCTATTATACGCCTATTATAAAAAAGGTAATCACGAGAATAGTAGTATAGCAATAGAGAATATTAAAGAAAATGATCTTCGCAGCGCATTTAAATATAATGCGCTAATTCAACTCCAGGGACTTTCTACCAATGATGCCAAAAAGGAATACATCAAACTGGTAGATCAATATATTCCTTATTAGCAAATATCTTCTAGCTCAAAGCTGCTAATCTTTTCTCAAGAGCATCAATTTTTGCCTGGGCATCAGCTTGCTTTTGACGTTCCAAAGCAACAACCTGTTCAGGTGCATTAGCTACAAAACGTTCGTTAGATAACTTTTTAGCAACCGAATTGATAAAACCTTGCGTATAGGCCAATTCTTCTTTAATCTTAGCAATCTCAGCTTCAATATCTATTGCACCGGTAAGCGGAATAAAATACTCATTGGCTTTTACACGGAATGATAATGCCCCATCAACAGAAGTTTCTGTAGCTTTCAAAACTGAAAGATTACCGAGTTTTTTAATTATCGCATCAAATTCTGAGGAAAAACCTTCGGTATTAAGCACGTGTAATTCAAGTTCTTCTTTAAATGAAATGTTTTTATCCTTTCGAATAGCTCTAATTCCTGTAATTACCTGAGTAGTTAAATCAAAATCTTCAAGGAATTGAGTATTTGGAGCTGCTATTGTAGGCCAGGTATTTATTATTAAAGCTTCTTTTGGTGAGCGTTCTGCAATATTCTGCCAAATCTCTTCTGAAGCAAAAGGAGTAAATGGGTGCAGTATTCTCAAATTATCTTCAAGCGCCGCGATTACCGCATCAAAAGTAGTCTTATCAATAGGCTGGCCATATTCTGGCTTAACGATCTCAAGCAACCAGCTACAGAAATCATCCCAAACCAATTTGTAGGTAGCCATTAAAGCATCGCTGATACGGTATTTGCTAAAGTGATCTTCAATCTCTTCTGTGGTCTGCTTAAAACGCTCTGCATACCATGCCAATCCTTTCTTGCTGGCTTCAGGCTGCTCTAGATTAGCATCAACATCCCAACCTTTAATGAGTCTGAAGGCATTCCATATTTTATTGATAAAGCCTTTACCTTGCTTACACAAATCTTCATCAAACAATAAATCATTTCCAGCCGAAGCACTTAAAAGTAAACCAACACGCACACCATCTGCACCATAATCATCAATAAGCTTCATCGCATCGGGCGAATTACCCAAAGACTTAGACATCTTACGACGCTCCGCATCACGCACTAAACCTGTAAGATACACATTGGTAAAAGGTTGTTTACCGGTGTACTCATAACCCGCCATAATCATACGAGCAACCCAGAAAAACAAAATATCCGGACCTGTAACAAGGTCGTTTGTAGGATAATAATAGTTGAAATCTGCGTTGTCAGGATTTGCAATACCATCAAACACACTCATTGGCCATAACCATGATGAGAACCATGTATCTAATGCATCTTCATCTTGTTTTAAGTCGGCTTCTGTAAGATTTTGATTTCCAGATTTCGCTTTCGCTGACACTAAAGCTTCCTCAATATTTTTAGCAACCACAAAATCTTCTTTCCCATCTCCAAAATAATAAGCTGGAATTTGCTGACCCCACCACAATTGACGTGAAATATTCCAGTCTCTGATATTTTCCATCCAGTGACGGTAGGTATTTTCAAACTTTTTCGGAAAAAGGTTTACGTCGTCACTTTCCAAAACAGCTTTGATAGCTGGTTCGGCAAGATCTTTCATTTTAATAAACCATTGGTCAGAAAGACGCGGTTCAATAACTGCCTTAGTACGTTCTGAAGTACCAACTTTATTTAAGTGACTTTCTGTTTTTAATAAAGCACCTTTCTCTTCAAGCTCTTTTACAATCTCTTCCCGAACTACAAAACGATCTTTACCTTTATAAAGAAGCCCAAATGAATTTAGTGTAGCATCCTCATTAAAGATATCTACCACTTCAAGATTATGCTTGTCACCAAGCATTTTATCATTCTCGTCGTGAGCCGGTGTCACTTTTAAACAACCGGTACCAAATTCAAGATCTACATATTCATCTTCAATAATGGGAACAACGCGATTAACAATAGGTACAATCGCTTTTTTGCCTTTTAGATGTGAAAAACGCTCATCGTTTGGATTAATACAAATTGCAGTATCACCAAAAATAGTCTCAGGTCTTGTAGTGGCGATTACCAAATGCTCGTCACTACCTTCAAGTTTATAGTTGATAAAATAGAGTTTTCCCTGACGTTCTTCATAAATCACTTCTTCATCAGAAAGCGTTGTTTTTGCCTCAGGATCCCAGTTCACCATGCGGTGACCACGATATATCAATCCTTTATTATAAAGATCAATAAAACATTGAATTACACTGGCAGACATGGTATCATCCATTGTAAATCGCAAACGATCCCAATCGCATGAGGCACCAAGCTTTTTAAGCTGTTCTAAAATAGTACCGCCATATTTATCAGTCCATTCCCAGGCATGCTTTAAGAATTCTTCACGAGTTAAATCGCTTTTGTTAATTCCTTCAGCTTTCAATTTGGCAACAACTTTAGCTTCAGTCGCAATTGAAGCGTGGTCAGTACCCGGAACCCAGCAAGCATTTAAACCTTTAAGACGTGCTCTTCTAATCAACACATCCTGAATGGTATTATTAAGCATATGCCCCATATGCAGTATTCCCGTCACGTTTGGTGGTGGAATTACAATTGTGTACGGTTCCTTTTCATTAGGTTCAGAATGAAAGTAGTTGTGTTGCATCCAGTAGTCATACCACTTCTGCTCTACTTCTTTTGAACTATATTGTGCCGCTAATGCCATCTTGGTCTGATTTTTGTCTTTATAAGTGGGCAAAAATACTCATATGTAAAGTATTTTTAAAAGAACAAGGGAATTAAAAACAACATAATCTGACCGGTAATAGCAGTAAAATTAAGGCCTCAATTGATTAAACCAGCTATTAAAAAGAGTTAAGTCTTTGCAAAGCCCACAGATTAAGTTTACTTTTAAACTCTAATAACACTTAGAATTATGAAAAAAATTGTTTTATTACTGGCTATCGGTTTGATGACCTTAGGTCTTCAGGCTCAGGAGAAAAAAGCAGAAATTACATTTGAAACAGATGTTATTGATTACGGTGATGTTGCGCACGGATCTGATGGTACGCGTGAATTTAAATTTACCAATACAGGCACTGCACCATTAGTAATTTCTAAAGCTTATTCTACTTGCGGCTGCACCGTTCCTAGCCCACCAAAAGACCCTATTGCTCCAGGTGAAACCGGAGTTATAAAAGTAAAGTACGATACTAACAGAGCTCCTGGTCCTATTAGAAAAACCATAACGGTTTATACCAATGCCTCTGCAGAACCATACACCCTTAAAATCAAAGGGAATTTGCTTCCGGCAAGTTAGAAACAGACAACCTCAAAATTAAAAGGCGGCTCGATGAGCCGCCTTTTTTAGTCTAATAATTTTTTGAGCTTTAATTTACAATTGAAAACTACTCCATCCCGATCAACCTGAAGTTTTAAAACCGAACCTTCTTCCCGGTAAAAAAAGCGGGTAATCTCTTCAAGTTTTAGATTAGCAACAGCTCTACCGTTTACTTTAATAAGTTTATCGCCCACACTCAGACCAGCTTCTGCTCCCGGAGAATCTTCACGTATAGCTGCAATTTCATAATTAGGTTTCAGTTTAAATTGTGGAAATTGAATAGTATTGTTTTCTAGGAAAATACTTGTTCGCGAACCTCCATCAGCCCAGTTCATTTCTCCTGAGCCTGATTTCTTTTGATTATTAGCAATTCGATTATCAATATCTGCTACAAGTTCAAATCCGCTATGCTGAATAACCAATCCGCTGCGGTCATATCTAAAGGGTTCATCAAAATATTTATTCTTTTTGAGATACATCATCTTATTATCATAATCCAGAACAACCTTGAAGCGCTTTAATATTTCAGACCCTAAACTTCCATTTCTAAAGTTCATGCCTCTGAGATAACTTAAAGAAGTAGAATCTGGGTAGGCCACATTTACTTCTTCTAAAATATAATCTCCCAGTTGTAGCTGCGGTAAACGGGCTCTTCTCCCGGTCACCTCACCACTAAGCCCAAGACCTAAATAATCTGCAAACGAATTTTCTGAAACCTTAATTCCCTTTTCTTTATTCTGAAATAACCACAAGGCATCTCCACTTCCAGAATCTAAAAGCAATTTCGTGTAAACATTATCCTCTGCTTCAGTCATTAAAGCCAGATTTACATAGGGTTTACCCGCAATTAATTCCAAAGGCATTTTAGCCACTGATCTGTATGATTTATGTTTAAAATGATCTCGATCATGAAGTTTCACATACTTTTTTTGATAATCAACTTCAACAATGAAATCTTTTAGTAATTCATATCCTATAATCCCATGGACGGGAAAACCCAGGCGTGGTGAAAAGTTATTTTCACTGTCGGGTATATAATAAATCGATTGATCGATAGCGGTAGATTCTCCAATACTAATAATGTTATGTGTAGATTTTATGGCTTCGGTAGGCTCGCCATCACCTGCTCCTGTTAGCCATACGGTAGATTGATTATTGAGTTTCAAACCATAATCTGCATCAATTCCAAACAAAATAGTAGAACGCACACCGGTGTCCAGAAGAAAAGATAGTTCGATATCATTAACAGTCACCGGAATAATTACCAGATTATTGACCACCTCGGCTTTAATTTTAATACGCTTCTCCCCTTCAGGCAATTGAAAAGTTCCTTGAGAAAAAGCTTCGAAACCTGCTAATAAAGCAAATATTGACACCCAAAAATACACACCCTTCACCATAACGCACTGTTTTGTATGAATTTAATAATTTTAAATCAAAATTTTAAGGATGCTATTCAAATAATTTTTCTCGTTTATAATTCGCAAATTTGCAGCCTAAATAACTTGACAATGCCACAATTATCTCAAAAGGGGCTTGATATGCCTCAATCACCTATACGCAAACTGGTTCCGTTTGCAGAAGCTGCAGAAGCTCGCGGAGTATATATTCACCAACTTAATATTGGTCAACCTGACATTAAAACACCCCAACCGGCTCTGGATGCAGTGAAAAATGCAGATATCGAGGTGTTGTCTTACAGCCACTCTGCTGGGTTTTTAAGCTACCGCGAAAAATTAGCAGCTTACTACGGCAAACAAGGCATTGATATTACTGCAAATGATATTATCGTGTCTACTGGTGGTTCTGAAGCCTTACTTTTTGCGATGGGAACTATCACAGACCCGGGAGATGAGATTATTATTCCTGAACCTTTTTATGCAAATTATAATGGTTTTGCTACTGCTTCGGGTGTGACGGTTAAACCTGTGATATCTTCTTTTGAAAGTGGTTTTGCTTTACCAGCTATTTCAGAATTTGAAAAGCAGATCACCTCAAAGACTAAAGCAATTGTTATCTGTAACCCCGGTAATCCAACTGGGTATTTATATAGCAAAGAAGAGCTTGATCAATTATCTGAACTCGTTAAAAAACACGATCTGTTCTTAATTGCAGACGAGGTGTATCGTGAATTTGCTTACGATGGTTTACAGCATAATTCGGTGTTAAACCAGCGCGATATTGATGAGCATACGATTATGATTGATTCGGTTTCCAAGCGTTTTTCTATGTGCGGTGCCCGTATAGGTTGCTTAGTAAGCCGAAATAAAGAATTTATGGCCACTGCAATGAAATTTGCTCAGGCACGCTTAAGTCCGCCAACACTTGCTCAAATTGCCAGTGAAGCTGCCTTAGACACACCACAGTCGTATTTTGACGAGGTGATTTCAGAATATGTAGATCGCAGAAATACATTGGTTGCCGGTCTGGAAGAAATTCCCGGTGTACGTGTAGCAAATCCTAAAGGTGCTTTCTATTGTATTGCTGAACTTCCTGTTAAGAACTCTGATGATTTTGCACAGTGGTTGCTTGAATCGTTTGAGCACAACAAGAAAACGGTAATGGTTGCACCTGCTGCAGGTTTTTATTCAACTCCGGGCGAAGGGCTTAACCAGGTTCGTATCGCTTATGTATTGAAAAAAGAAGATTTAATTGAGGCTGTCGCCTTGTTAAAAGAAGCCTTAAGCATCTATAAAGATTAATGAAACTGAAGTACGACGTTTCTTTAAAACCCTATAACACCTTTGGCATTTCGGCAAAGGCTGAAGCTTTTGTTGCAGTAACTTCTACTGAAGAATTACGAGAAGCTTTGAGTCTTTCAACTTACCCAAACCCTTTTATTTTGGGTGGCGGCAGCAATATGCTGCTCAAAAAAGACATTAAAGGACTGGTAATTCAAATTGCACTTAAAGGCATTAAGGTAGTTAAAGAGACCGAAGAACATGTTTGGATTGAAGTTGCGGCCGGAGAAAACTGGCATCAATTTG
>CAXPQP010000034.1:0-19499 GCA_964219495.1 Leeuwenhoekiella sp.
GATAAGTGCAGTTAAAAGAAGAAGATCTTCAGGAGTAAAATTTTCAGGTTCAAAATAATTAACGGATGTATGCTGCTTACAGGAAGTCAAAAAACTACTCACCAGCGGCATACTAAGCAGCGCGCCCGAACCAAGCCCAAGAAGCCTGATTGAATTACGTCTATTCATAGGATAAACTTTAAAAGGAAAGCAAAAAAGTACAATATTTAACGGAAATACATAGCTAAAATATAGTTCAGACTTTCTGAAAAGACTTTAACCTATTAAAGTTCTTAAATAAATTTAATATCTAATCCCGCCTTCAAGGTTTTGAATAAGCCCCAGAGCCGCTTGCTCCCCGCTTATCATTGCAGCATTAAGTGACCCATTTAATTGTTGATCTCCGGCAAGAAAGATAGTAGGACTTAATTGGGTTTCACCAGGATCAACATTGTATTTCACCTGATCAAGCCTTGGCAATGCTTTTCTAATGCTATAACGCTGCAGAAAGTTAGTATCGTGAATACCGGCGTGCTTTTTAAGCTCATATTCTACCTGAGCAATCAATTCTTTTTCGTTTAGATCGTGTTCTTTTACGACAGATACCGAAAGTAGGACGTGCTGCCCTGTATGCTCGGTCGAAATACTGGTGGGATAAAATATATTATTGATTAGGGCATTTTTAGAAGCAATTAAACCAATTAGAGGTTTGTTGAAAACAGGCGCGACCCTTACTTCAAAATAAAGATTTTCAACAGATTTCCATTGGGTTTGTTGGTTGCGAAGATTGGGAACCAAAGTGGTAGCATCTGTAGCTATTATAACTCCCTGATGATTTAAAACCTTACCGTTTTCTAGATGTATTTCATCCTGAGTAACCTGATTTACCCGAGTATTGAATTCAAAAGTGGTTGAAACCAGATTTTCCTGAAGTTGGCGGCTTATCGCTTCTATTCCATCTCTGGGAATCACGGCAAAACCTTTTCCAAACATTTTAAAAACGTACTGAAACATACGACTGGAAGTTTCCAGTTTATCCTCTAAAAAGATTCCGGTAAAGAAAGGTTTGAAAAAATTCTTAATTATTTTTTTTGAAAAACCATAATTCTTCAAATACTCGAGCGTGGTTATTTCAGGCTCATTAAATAGGGATTCCAGGTCTTTTTTAGCCAGTTCCCTGTTTAGTTTTAAGACCTTTAGCTTGTCTGAGAATGTAGCTGCAGTACTGAATAGAGTTGGTAATGTCATTGACAGATCACGTCGTGGATCTCCAAGAAGCTTTCGATTTTCATTTTTAAAAATGATGGCTCCGGGTATAAGTTTTTGAAGATTCAAACGATCGTAATCCAGATATTCCTTAGCCTTTGGATAGGCGTCGAGTAATACCTGAAACCCATGGTCAAGCTGATAGCCTTTAATGACATCTGTCTTTACACGACCTCCTGCGCGATCTGTAGCTTCAATAATTATGGGACTGTAGCCTTTATTTTCAAGAACCTGCGCAGCGATTAGACCACTTACACCAGCACCAATAATATAAATTGCGTTCGTTTTGTTCATAATCAACCCTATCTAACTCACTTACAAAGAAAACAAACAAAAAAAGCCTATACAGGCTTTTTAATAAACTTTAGGAAAATCGCTATATAAGAACTCATTTCTTCTTATTGCGACGGTTGTAATTCTTATCTCCCCGTGTTTTCGGTTTCTTATATTTTTTGGCAATTTCACGTCTATAAGAGCCCCCTAAATTTACCTTCTTATTCTTTGCTTTTTTCTCGTGGAAACTTGCGCCGCGATCATCCGGACGTTTAGAAGGATTATTAACTTCTACATGATCGGGCTGTTCTTCAGGTAGTAATTTTTGCGATACTTCAAGCCCTTCGGGTAATTCAATCTGGGTAATAGATCGCTGCATTAAAGCTTCAATTTCTTCTTTTTTCTCTACTTCATCAGCTGTTCCCATCAAAATACTGAAACCCTGCTTCCCTGCTCTACCCGTACGTCCTATGCGGTGCATATAATTTTCTGGGAATCGAGGTACATCGAGATTAAACACGTGCGTAATTTGGTCTAAATCGAGTCCGCGAGCCATTACATCGGTTGTAACCAAAATCCGATAAGTGCCTGCATCAAATTGCTCAATGGCATTGATTCGGTAATTCTGTGTTTTATTAGCGTGAATTACACCAACTGCATCTCCGTAAACTTCAGCCAATTCGTTATAAACCCGGTCTGCGTGCTTCTTGTTAGAAACAAATACCAGGTTTTTCTGATACGTCTGTTTGTCTTTCAATAAATGAGCAACCAGATTTACTTTGGTATAAAAGTTAGGAAGTTGGTAATAAGATTGCTCAATAGCCTCCAGAGGTGTCCCGCTAAGAGCAACCTGAATACGTTCTGGAGCTGTGAAGAAGGTATCCATAAGTTCATCTACTTCATCAGTCATTGTTGCCGAAAACATAATGTTCTGACGTTTCTGAGGCAATAAATCAAAGATGTTTACCAACTGAAATCGGAACCCAAGATCGAGCATCACATCAACTTCATCAATTACCAAATGCTTTACAGACTTAAGCTGAAGGCTTCTGCTCACTGCTAAATCGTATAGGCGGCCGGGAGTACCAACGAGAATATCACATCCTTGTGCCACTTCCTGGCGTTGGGTGTTGATATTTGTACCACCATAGACTCCTAAAACGCGTATAGAGCTGTATTTACCGTAGCTTTTGATCTGATCTACCACCTGAAGAACCAGTTCGCGAGTAGGTACCAGAATTAAAATACGAGGATTGACCTGTTTTGAGAATTTTAAACCTTCGAGTAACGGCAAGGTATAAGCAAAGGTTTTACCTGTACCTGTCTGAGCTATACCTACCACATCTCTCCCTGAACGTATTACAGAAAAAGCCTGTTCTTGAATGGGTGTTGCTTCAGTAAAACCAAGATCTTCAATTGCATAACGCAATTGCTTATTTATTTTAAAATCATCAAAAGAAGACATGAGCACAAATTTGCCGCAAAGGTACGCTTTTAATTGAGTTGGATGTCGCGGTTTGCTATTTGTGATTTAGGGTTTGCAGTTCGGTTAAATTTGATGTAAAACCCTTATTGAATAGTCTTACGTCTCAAATCTCAATTCTGAATACTACTCTGGTATTTGCATACTTAAACAGTGTAGCGTACCAAGCCCCCAGATTAAATCAATAGCTCCTATTCCAATAATTTCGCGATTTGGGAAGAGTTCGGCTATTGTATTTAAAGCAATCCGGTCATTTGAGTCATTAAATGTAGGAACCAAAACTGATTTATTAAGAATTAAAAAATTAGCGTAACTGGCAGGTACTCGTAGGTCTTCATAATTGATTGCTTTTGGCATAGGTAAAGTCACAATCACAGGACTGCTACCATCTTCTAACTTCGCTCGCTGTAAACGCTTTAAATTATCCTGTAGCGGATTGTAATTGGCATCAGAAGGATCGTCTTCAACCACGGTTACAATGGTCTTTGTATTTACAAAACGACATAAATCATCTACGTGACCATGCGTATCATCTCCAGCAATTCCGTCACCCAACCAGATTGTATTGGTAACACCCAAATACTTTTTAAAGATATGTTCATAATCTTCTTTGGTAAACTTTGGGTTCCGTACCTGTATTTCAGGATCCAGGAGGCATTCTTCGGTGGTCAGAAGGGTCCCTTTACCATTTACATCTATCGCACCTCCTTCTAAAATTACAGCTTCGCCATTATGCATTACCTGTCTGAGCGGAATACCTAAAAAATCACCCATACGTTTAGGCACCTGTTTGTCTAGCCTAAAGTTGCCATATTTAGCCCAGCCATTAAAGTTGAAATTAAGTGCTTCACGGCCAGAATCAGTTTTAACAATTATGGGGCCTGCATCACGCATCCAGCTTCGGTTGGTTTTTTGAATGATAAAAGTAACCTTGCTTACATTTGCGTGAGCCGCTTCCAATAAACTTAAAGCCTTATCGCGTATGCTTTCACTGGCTACAAGAACGAAAACAGTTTCTGTCGCTGCAATTTTTTTAATGAATTCGGCAAAAGCAAATTGAATAGTCTGGTATTTACCCGGCCAATCGTTTCCATTACCCGGAAAGCAAAGTAAAATACCTTGCTGCTTTTCCCATTCTGCAGGTAGACGTCGTTCTTTTCTCATATATTAGTCCAGTGCGCGTTTAGTTATTTCTCCGTAGAAATCAATACGACGATCTCTGAAAAACGGCCAGTTTTGACGTACATTTTCCTGTAAATCCAAATCGATTTCTGCTAATAAAATTTCTTCCTGATCTGCAGATGCCTGTGCAAGAATTTCGCCTTGCGGACCACAGATAAAGGATTGTCCCCAAAATTCTATACCATTGGTATCGGGTACATATTTTTCAAGACCAATACGGTTTGCAGCAGCTACATAAACACCATTTGCAACAGCATGTCCTTTCATTACATTCATCCAAGCACCATGTTGATTCACACCATATTGAGCTTTTTCCTGTGGATGCCATCCAATTGCTGTTGGGTAAAATAAAACTTCAGCTCCCTGTAAAGCTGTTAATCGAGCTGCTTCTGGATACCATTGATCCCAGCAAATTAAGGTTCCTAAATTTGATTTTTTGGTCTTTATGGTTTTAAAACCTAAATCTCCAGGAGTGAAGTAAAACTTTTCATAAAAATGAGGATCGTCTGGAATATGCATTTTACGGTACAAACCGGCTTCGGTTCCGTCGGTATCAATGATGTAGGCGCTGTTGTGGTAAATACCGCTCATACGCTTTTCAAAAAACGGAACGATAATCACAACTCCCAGTTCTTTTGCTAAAGCACTAAAGGCTGTAAATGAAATATCGTAAAGTGGCTCTGCATATTTAAAATTATCAACATCCTCATCCTGACAAAAATAATGGCTGCTATACAGCTCAGGTAAAGAGATAACTTCAGCTCCGTGAGCTGCTGCATCACGTACCCATTTTTTACATTTCTCCAGATTGTTTTCTGGTGTATTATTTAGATTGAGTTGCAACAATGCAATCGTGTATTTTCTAGCTTTCATACAAGACAATTTTAAGTATAAATATTAAGGTAACCCCAGTATTTACAAGGCTTTGTTAAACGTATTCTTAAGAATTATTTAATATTCAATTTGAGATTGTAAAAATGCATAATGTTTAAAAAGCAAAAGCGGTTTTTATAAAATTTATAATGTTAAAACCTGAGTTTCGTATAAGATAGGGTTAAATACTTCCAGCGCTAAAGCTTTCTGCTTAAAATTCCTTTTTTTTGCATCAAAATACCTGCTATGGCTCCAATTGTTGATCAAAACGAACTGCTCACTACTCTCAAAACTTATTTTGGTTATGACAGTTTTAGAAGTCAGCAGCAGCAGATTATTGAAACCGTTTTAGCAGGAAATGATGCCCTGGTTATTATGCCAACAGGTGGGGGAAAATCTATTTGCTACCAGTTACCTGCAATGCATTTTAAAGGGTTAACTCTTGTGATTTCTCCACTGATTGCCTTGATGAAAGACCAGGTAGATGGTTTAAATGCAAATGGTATAAAAGCTGAATTTTACAATAGCAGTCAGCAGGCTGAAGATCAACAGGAAATACTAGACAAAGCAGCTTCTGGAGCATTAAAATTACTTTATGTAGCCCCTGAAAGTTTATCGGCACTTTCTCCGTTACTTAACGAAAATTACATCAGTTGTATCGCTATAGATGAGGCGCATTGTATCTCCTCCTGGGGTCACGATTTTAGACCTTCCTATCAACAATTAGGTTTTTTAAAACGCTCGTTACCACATACTCCTGTAATAGCGCTCACTGCAACAGCAGACAAGGCTACCAGACAGGATATTGCAGACCAACTCAATATTACACATGCTGAGCAGTTTATAAGTTCGTTTGACCGTAAGAATATTACACTCGAAGTTCGGGCGGCAGACAAGCGTTTGGATCAAATCAAAAAGTTTTTGGCAAAACGTCCCAATACCAGCGGTATAATTTATTGCCTAAGCCGAAAAACAACAGAAACCGTAGCACAATCCCTTCAGAATAAAGGAATAAAAGCAGAATCGTATCACGCAGGTCTAACTTTTGAAGAGCGCACTCGAGTTCAGGAAGATTTTATTTATGATAAAACTCAGGTAGTTTGCGCGACAATTGCTTTTGGGATGGGGATTGATAAGTCGAATGTTCGCTGGATTATACATTACAATATGCCTAAAAACCTTGAAGGTTATTATCAGGAAATTGGGCGTGCAGGAAGAGATGGGCTTGAGGCACATGCCTTACTGTTTCATACTTATGCCGATGTAATTCAACTCAGAAGGTTTACGCAGGGTGCCGCAAATGAAGAAGTACAGAATGCCAAGCTTGACCGAATGAAGCAGTATGCTGAAGCATTAACCTGTCGACGTAAAATCTTACTGAGTTATTTTGGTGAATTTCTTGCTGAAGATTGCGGAAACTGTGATGTATGCAAGAATCCGCCGCAGTTTTTTGACGGAACGGTAATCGCGCAAAAAGCTTTATCTACAATCGCGCGACTTAAAAATACAGAGCCTATTGGTGTTATAATTGATGTTTTGAGAGGCGCGAAAAATGCAACTGTCGTAGAAAAAGGACTTGAAAGCATCAAAACCTATGGTATTGGTAAGGATATTTCCTGGAAGGACTGGCAACATTATGTGCTGCAACTAATTAATCAGGGATATTGTGAGATCGCTTTCCATCTCAACAATGTATTGCACTTAACTCCATCTAGTAAGGAGGTATTATTCAATGGCAAAAAAGTACAGCTTACACATCCGGTTGAAGCGATTCAGTCAGAGACTACAGCTCCTAAAGAGCCTAAAATTAAGAAAGGTAATGAGCTTTTTGAGAAATTACGCTTACTCCGTTCGGAAATTGCCAAGGAAGAAGATATCCCAGCCTATCTGGTTTTTAGCGATGCTACCTTAAAAGAAATGGAGCGTGTGAGACCGATGACAGAAATGGAGTTGTTAGAAATAAGCGGTGTTGGTCAACGCAAACTGGAGGTGTATGGGGATGCTTTCATTGATGCAATTCTGGAGTTTCAAGCCGCTAAAATCAAGAAAAAAGGTAGCAAAACAGCGACGCATCAGGTTACTTATCAAATGCTTAAAGATGGATTAAGCATTGAAGAAATTTGTAAAAAAAGAGATTTAAAAGACACAACAGTCTATTCACATCTGGCAAAATTAGCACTTGACGGAGAACAAATCGATTTATATAAATTTGTAGATATAGATATGGTAAATCGTATAAAACAGGCACAAATTGAATTAGATAATCCTGAGGCCTTAAAACCTTATTTCGAACACTTTGAAGAAAAGGTTCCTTACTTCCAAATTCGTCTTGCACTTACATTAATAGAGCTTGAAAGTAAATCTTAGCGAATTTGTTCGATTGTACAAAACGAGTCATAACCATTTGAGGGGCCTGAAAGACTCAACGCTACAGAAGAATATACTTGAAAACTAATCTTTTCTCCTGCAACTAGTTGCACAAGAGTTGAAACACTTCGTGTTGGTGGTGAGGCATTAGTACCTAAAATAGCTACATTAATAAAATTTTCTTCTGCCATTTTAGTTGTAACTGAACCTGCAGCATTCGTTTTTATAATTGAAAGTCCAAGATCCCCTAAATATAAAGATGAAGTTTTAATTTGAGCAGTTACTCTGTAAATTCCATCATTAGTTGCTGTGAAGTAGCCAGTAGATGGATCAAATTCGCTTTTAATATCAAAATCTTCTGAATTGAATTTTATAGTGACATTGGTAAGTAGAGCAACTGTAAAATTTGTTGTTAGCTTTGCCTTAACAAGCGATTTATCCATATTTGCTAGTAAAGATCGTGTAGGAATACTTTGTACCACTCCTCTACCATCAAATACTGCGATGGAATCTTTTGCTGCAGCTGAACTTCCTTCGGAATACGATCTTACACGCAACCCACCATTTATATCTAACATTACATCTGGATGAGGATCTGATGTTCCAATTCCTACCTGAGCAAAAGCAGAAAATTGAATGGCCAAAAACAGGAGAAAAAAGACTGACCGCATACACAAGTTACTTTAGTTGAGATACTTGAAATTAGCTAATAGTCAGACAAAAAGGTTTAAATAACCGTCAAACTACACTGTTAAATGGGTTTTTAGGTATCGAATACTTGTATAAATAATTGGAAAAATTTTTAATAGATTTTTTATACTAGTATAAAGCATATAAAAAACATATTCAAGTTGCAATGTTTTGGTTTTAAGTAACTTAAACGATTAAGTAAGCAGAAGATTCTTATGGAAAAACACCAAATTTCAAACATATTGTATTGCGGTATCTCTGATTTTTAGTTGATTTCTTCTTATGAAATTATTCAATGCTTATAAGACAAAACTTTATATTGCAGTTAAAATTAACATATGATCAAGCATTATTCAATTCTTTTATTCTTTATATTCTGTACCTGCTCCATATTCGCAAATTCAGAGACACTTACTATAAAATTAGAAGAGAATGAAAAATTAGTTCAAACATTTTCTGCAGATTGGAAACAGGAGCAGTCGGTACATTTAGCCATCGTCAAAAATCAAGATTCTAAATCTTTTAAACTTAAGCCTTATCTACTTGATAGTTCGCGTAGCTTCCAAGAATTAGCTGATGTAGAACTTGAAGAAGAGCCAAGATTTGAATCTCTGCATTTTTCTGAAGAATTGATAACACTGTTCATTAGTACTAAAAATGGGCAGGAGATCATTGATATTGCATTGGATGGTTCTAACAGCATAAAAAAGGATTTGGGTGAATTTTATGAGGATTATACTTTAAAATTGAGACAGGAAGGTGTGACACACTTACTAAAATTTGATAATGAAACATTACACATAACCTCAATAGAAAATACAAAATCAATAAAGGATCAAGAACGTAAAGCTTCAAGTAGAGTTTCTGCCTTATTGAAAGATATGTTTGCCGATAATTTACAGGCTATAGAAACTCTAGACTTTGTAGATAAAGGTTCTATATCCAATTCAAAAGCTTATGTGTATGATAATAGGATCTATTTAACACAGGATGATGTGAAATCATCCTCTACCAATTTGATCGCGATAGATTTATCAAGTAATGATCCGATTTCTGAGGTACAGGTTTTAAATCAAAACCCAATTGAAAAAATAAAGGATTACAACAGCTTTCTTGATCCTGAAAAACTCGTAGCTGTTTCGCTAAGTAAAAACCAAATGAGTATTGGAGTTTCGGCAATAAATAATGCTGATGAAGAAATCAAATCCTATAACCAGGCTCAAATTGCCAATACAAAAGCTATAGAGGATTTAGATTCCTTTTTAAATGATGCTTCCAAATCCAGAAATGCATCTACTATTACTACTAATTTGACTGCAAATGGAGAGCGAATGCTTACAGTAAGCTATGTGAATAAAAGCACATACAAATATAATTGGTGGCTACACCATTGGATGTTTCACGACCAAATGATATGGCAGTCAAATATAAATACGATGATGCAATCTGTTCCTACTGGTTTTGGTCCGGCAGCTCCTCAGAATGAATTCAATTACTATAAAGAAAGCGATGAAATACAGTTAATTATAAATTCGTCTGGATTTTTAAAACCAGTTGAACATGAAAAAACCAGGTATTCTAAAATAGATAAAGAGACTTATAATGAATCTCTTAAAGGTGTTCGCCACTTCAGAGAGCTCTCTTCTGCTTATTTAAAAGATGTTTACAGTTACATCTATCTTGATAGTCAAAATAATTTACTCGAATTGCGAGTGAGTAATTACAACTAATCTATTTTTTACGGTTAATTAAAACCTGCTCAATATCTTTTAGAGCGAAGCCTTTTGCTTTCAATAAAATCAGATAGTGAAATAGAAGATCGGCACTTTCATTTAAAAAAAGGTCGTCGTTGGCGTCTTTAGCTTCAATCACGACTTCTACAGCCTCCTCACCTACTTTCTGCGCAATTTTATTAATGCCTTTGCGAAAAAGATCTGCAACATAGCTTTTTTCATTGTCCTGATTTTTTTGACGTTCTGCAATGGTTTGCTCCAGTTCAGATAAAAAACCAAAGGATTGCTCATTAACTTCTCCCCAACAATTATCGGTACCCTTGTGACAGGTTGGCCCTTGAGGAACTACACTGATTAGAAGACTGTCATTATCACAATCGTTCTTAATAGCTACCAAATTCAAAAAATTGCCGCTTTCTTCCCCTTTGGTCCATAAACGCTGCTTACTTCTGCTATAAAACGTAACTTTTTTAGTCTCATTGGTTTTTAAGTAAGCTTCCTCATTCATATAGCCCAGCATCAAAACATTTTTGGTTTTAGCATCTTGAATTATCGCCGGTACGAGTCCGTTTGCGTCGTATTTAATATCCATTATAATGTGTTTAATTTCCTGGTTAGGTTTTTAAATTCTAACCGGAATATTATTCTCTTTTAAAACTTGTTTCAATTCCGGAATGTCGATCTCGTGAAAATGAAAAACACTGGCAGCAAGTGCAGCGTCCGATTTTCCATTTTTGAACGTATCTGTAAAATGTTGCATTGTTCCGGCACCGCCTGAAGCGATAATCGGAATATTAAGCATCGTACTCAACTTAGCCAAAGCTTCATCTGCAAAGCCATTTTTGGTGCCATCGTGGTCCATTGAGGTGAACAAGATCTCACCAGCCCCGCGTTGCTCTACTTCTTTAGCCCATTCAAATAAATCGAGTTCGGTAGGCACTTTACCACCTACAAGATGCACCGTCCATTTTCCGTTAATTTGTTTGGCATCTATGGCTACAACCACACATTGGGAACCAAATTTTGCCGCCAAATCATTAATAAGCTGCGGATTTTTAACTGCGGAAGAATTGATCGAAACCTTATCTGCACCGTTCTGAAGCAATATATCTACATCTTCAACAGACGAAATCCCACCACCTACGGTAAACGGAATATTTATCTTTTCCGCTACGCGTAAAACCAGATCAGCTAAGGTTTTTCGGCGTTCTTCTGTAGCCGAAATATCAAGAAAAACAAGTTCGTCTGCACCGGTTTCTGCGTATTTTGCAGCAAGCTCCACAGGGTCTCCGGCATCGCGCAGATCAACAAAATTGACACCTTTTACGGTTCTTCCGTTTTTGATGTCGAGACAGGGTATTATACGTTTTGTAAGCACGTTATCTAATTTTCCTTTCCGCAAAAGCGGAAACTTATTATTGATTGATTATAAATCCTTCCAACTGCTTCATAGAAATCCTACCTTCATAAATCGCTTTACCGATTATGGTTCCTTCGCAGCCTAATTCGGCTAGTTTTGGAAGTTCGTCAAAGGTTGAAATTCCGCCTGAAGCGATGAGTTTAATGTTGCCAACTTCCCCTTCGACAAGCTCAGGGTGACATTCTTCAAGAATTTTTCGGTACAACTCAAAAGAAGGTCCTTCTAACATCCCGTCTTTACTGATGTCTGTACAAATCACGTAGGAAACTCCTTCCTTTTGATAGCTTTTGATAAACGGAATTAATTCTTCTTTAGATTCTTCCAGCCAGCCGCTCACCGCGACTTTTTCATCTTTAGCATCTGCGCCCAAAATGATTTTATTAGCGCCAAATTTCTGTAACCAACTTTTAAAAGTTTCAGGATCTTTAACTGCGATGCTTCCGCCTGTAATTTGATTGGCACCACATTCAAAAGCAATACGCAAATCATCGTCGGTTTTGAGTCCACCTCCAAAATCGATTTTTAGACTGGTTTGAGAAGCGATTTGCTCCAACACTTTATGATTGACAATATGTTTGCTTTTAGCTCCATCCAGATCAACCAAATGTAAATATTGAATTCCGTGGGCTTCAAATTCTTTTGCAACCTCCAACGGACTCTCATTATATATCTTTTTAGTGTTGTAATCACCTTTGGAAAGGCGCACACACTTACCCTCTATTATGTCTATTGCCGGGATTATTCTTAACCCTGAACTTGTTTCAGGGTCTTTCGATCCATTGTATCTCATATTGTTAGCATCTATTTCCAATTTTATAGTTTCAATTTTAATTTCTTTCAGGTTTGGATTTTTATCTTTAATTAAATTCCACTTCCAGTCCTTATGCCACCTCTTTATTTGCTGCTCCCTTTGCCAAGCTTCACTGCCAGTTTTAAACGTTTCAAAATATAAAAGCTCGTAACAATTATATTTTTTTGTAAAAACCGCCCCAACACCTTTCTTATGTTGTTGTAATCGTGTGCGCAAGTCTCTGGTTTTCCCAACATAAAGCACCGTACGGTTTTTATTAGATAATATGTAACAAAAGAACTCCATAGTGGCAGTTTCTGAAACTAGTTCAGAAAGGTGCTAAAGTTGACAGAAATTTTTTAAAATTTCCTGTCCAACTTTACCACTTTTCTCCGGATGAAATTGTACCCCGTAAAAATTATCCTTTTGTAAAGCTGATGCATAATCAACTTCATAATGTGTAGAAGCTATCATTGCATCACATTTTGGAGCGTAAAAACTGTGTACCAAATACATAAAACTATGCTCTGGAATGCCTTTAAACAAGGGAGTTTTTAAACTTTCGATTTCGTTCCAGCCGATTTGTGGGACCTTTACTTTGTTTGAAAATTTAACCACATCAACGTCAAAAATTCCGAGTCCGGTAGTATCACCTTCAGTGGAGTGATTACACATCAATTGCATTCCTAAACAGATTCCTAAAACAGGTTGCTTCAGTGTTGGAATGACTTTATCTAGCCCAGTGGCTTTCAGCTTTGCCATAGCACTACTCGCCTCTCCTACACCTGGAAAAATTACTTTGTCTGCTTCTTTTATTTCGTTTGCATCATCAGACAAAATCGCTTGAACTCCTAAACGTTCAAAAGCAAATTTGATACTTTGAATATTTCCTGCTCCGTAATTGATAATTACTAATTTCATAAGCTTACAGCATTCCTTTTGTACTCGGCAACACCATTTTATCTGGGTCGCGTTTTACAGCTACTTTAATCGCTTTTGCAAAAGCTTTGAAAATAGCTTCGATCTTGTGATGCTCATTTGTGCCTTCTGCCTTTATATTGAGGTTTGCACGCGCGCCGTCTGTAAAGGATTTAAAGAAATGATAAAACATCTCTGTTGGCATCTCTCCTATTTTCTCGCGTTTAAAGTCAGCATCCCAAACTAACCAGTTACGGCCACCAAAGTCAATGGCTACCTGCGCCAGGCAATCATCCATTGGTAAGCAAAAACCGTAACGTTCTATACCTAATTTGTTACTTAATGCTATAGAAAAAACCTCTCCAAGAGCAATCGCTGTATCTTCAATGGTGTGATGCTCATCAACTTCCAAATCTCCATCAACATGAATTTTTAAATCCATAGAACCGTGACGCGCCAATTGATCGAGCATATGATCAAAAAAGGCTAGTCCGGTTTTTATATCACTATTTCCGGTACCGTCCAGGTTAAGGTCTATTTCAATTTTAGTTTCATTGGTATTCCGAGAAATACTGGCATGGCGCTCCTTCAATTTTAAAAACTCATAAATCTGCTGCCAGTCTGTAGTTTCTAAAGCGATATACGAATCAAGATCTTCACGCTTGGTTGTGATTTCATCTGCTCCCAGATCGGTATGATCGCTGATGAAAATACCTTGTGCTCCAAGATTTTTAGCAAGTTCAATATCTGTAATACGGTCTCCTAAAACAAAGCTGTTTTCCAGATCGTATTCATCTGTAAAGAACTCCGTTAACATTCCTGTTCCCGGTTTTCGGGTATTTGCATTTTCTTCAGGTAGGGTTTTGTCTATAAACACCTTATCAAAAACAACTCCTTCATTTTCAAAAGATTTTAAAATGAAATTGTGCACCGGCCAGAAAGTATCCTCTGGAAATATATCAGTTCCCAAACCATCCTGATTAGTGATCATAACTAGTTTATAATCCAGCTCTTGTGCGATTTTTGATAAATAAGAAAATGCTTTAGGGTAAAATGTCACTTTTTCAAAAGCATCAACCTGATAACCCGGAGGCTCTTGAATTATCGTTCCGTCACGGTCGATGAAGAGAACTTTTTGTTTTTTGGTTGTAGTTTCGGTAGTCATATTTTCTGATTAAACCAGTTCTTTAAGAGCTGAAATTAATTTTTGATTTTCTTCAGAAGTTCCAACGGTAAAACGCAGCGTGTTCTCACACAGGGCCTGGGTACTTCTATTGCGAACAACGATCCCTTTTTTGATCAGCTGCTCATAACGTTTGTTTGCATCATCAACTTTTGCCAGGATGAAATTAGCTTCAGAAGGATAAACTTTTTCTACAAAATGCACTTCAAGTAATACTTTAGATAAAGTATCTCTTTCTTTTAAAATTGAATTTATTTCATTTTGTACAGATGAATCATCTAACACGCGTTCTAGAGCGCGCTTCTGAGTAAGTTCGTTTACATTATAAGGCGGTTTGATCTTGTTCAATACCGAGATAATTTCTGCGGAAGCATAACAAATTCCCAACCGGATTCCGGCTAAACCATACGCCTTAGAAAGAGTTTGAGTCACAACAAGATTGGGATACTCTTGAAGTTTTGACGCCCAACTTTCTTCAGTAGAAAAATCAATATAAGCTTCATCAACAATAACCAATCCTTTGAAATTTTCTAACAATTTAACTATGCGTTCGCCCTCAAAACTATTGGCAGTTGGATTATTTGGAGAACATAAGAATATCATTTTAGTCTGATGATCTACCTGTTCTAAAATGGCAAGAACATCTGGCTGAAAATCCTTTGTCAGCAAAACTTCGCGATTAGCAATATCATTGGTAGCTGCAAGCACACCATACATCCCATATGTAGGTGGCAAAGTGATTATATTGTCAGTTTTTGGTTCGCAAAATGCCCGAAATAGCAAATCAAGTACTTCATCGCTCCCGTTACCCAGTAAAATTTGATCTACAGGAACACGTTTTAGACTTGATAAATGCTGTTTTAAAGTGATTTGCTGAGGATCTGGATAACGATTTACACCTGTATTATAAGGGTTTTCATTAGCATCAAGAAATACCATCTCCTCGTGAAAGTCTTTAAATTCATCACGAGCAGATGAATAGGGTTTTAGTCGGGCCACATTATCCCTAACTAATTTATCTAAGTGAAACTTTGCTGACATTAGTTCTGGGAAAGTTTAGTTAAACGTAGCGTTACCGCATTTTTATGAGCCTGTAAACCTTCAGCTTCAGCCATCAATTCAATAGCCTTACCAATATTCTGAATACCCTGTGGAGTCAATTCCTGAAAGGTCATACTTTTCATAAAACTGTCGAGATTTACACCGCTATATTGCTTTGCATAGCCATTAGTTGGCAAGGTGTGATTGGTTCCCGAAGCATAGTCCCCTGCACTTTCTGGAGTATAATTGCCAATAAAGACGGAACCTGCATTTGCTATATTATCAACATAAAATGCATTGTTTTCAGTAGCGACAATAAAGTGTTCCGGACCGTATTCATCTATTAGATCTAAAGCAGTCTCGTGTGAATCAACATAAATAAGCTTACTGTTGGCAATAGCTTTTTCTGCTATGGCTTTACGAGGCAAAACAGCGAGCTGACTTTCTATCTCATTTTCAACCTGTGCAATTAATGATTTTGAAGTTGAAACTAAAATCACCTGGCTGTCTGCACCGTGTTCTGCCTGACTGAGTAAATCTGAAGCTACAAAAGCAGCATCAGCAGAATCGTCTGCAACCACAAGCAACTCCGATGGACCTGCAGGCATATCAATACTCACATTATATTTTGTAGCCATTTGCTTAGCTACTGTAACAAACTGGTTACCTGGCCCAAAGATTTTATAAACCTTGGAAACTGTCTCAGTACCGAATGTCATCGCTCCGATGGCTTGAATACCTCCTATTTTGTAAATCGTATCAATGCCACAAAGCTGAGCAGTAAATAGAATTGCAGGATTAATTTTGCCTTCCTTATCTGGGGGAGTACACAAAATCACTTCTTTACAACCCGCAATTTTAGCGGGTATAGCAAGCATCAATATTGTAGAAAACAAAGGAGCTGTGCCGCCAGGAATGTACAAACCTACTTTTTGAATAGGTCTTTTCTCCTGCCAACATTTAACACCGGGAGCGGTTTCAACTTGAACGGGAGCAGTGCGCTGAGCTTTATGAAACGTCTCTATATTTGATTTTGCAAGTTGAATTGATTCTTTAAGATCAGAATCAAGTAAATCAACGGCTTCGTTGATTTCATTTTCACTTACAATAGGATTTTGAAGTGCTATCCCATCGAACTTTTCGGTATAACGAGCAACGGCTGAATCACCTTCCGTTTGAATGGCTTTAAAGACTTCTAAAACTGTACCTTCTATCTGATCGTAGGTTTGTGTGGGTCGCTTCAAAATCTCCTTCCAGGATGATTTTTCAGGGTTATCTAACTTTATCATTGTTGAATATTTGAGTTAAGGTTAGATTTCAGATTAAAGAACCATTTTTTCAATATCACTTACTAAAATTCCCTGCGCACCCGAATCTTTGAGTTTATCAATGACCTCCCAAAACTCATTTTTATCAATTACAGAGTGTACACTACTCCACCCTTTTTCTGCCAATGGCAAAACTGTAGGGCTTTTCATACCCGGTAACATTTCGATTATTGTATCAAGCCGGTCATTTGGGGCGTTCAAGAGCACATACTTGTAATCTCGTCCTTTTAGAACTGCTTGAATTCTAAATATTAACTTGTCTAAAATATTCTGACGTTCTTCATCAATTTTTGGAGACACAGCTAAAACCGCTTCCGATTTTAGCATTACCTCTACTTCTTTAAGTCCGTTTTTAAATAAAGTACTACCACTTGAAACAATATCACAAATGCCATCTGCAAGTCCTATGTTTGGAGCGATTTCTACAGAACCATTTATAATATGTAAATCTGCATTTACCCCGTTTTTTGAAAGATAATTTAAGACGGTGTTTGGATAGGAAGTAGCGATTTTTTTGCCTTCAAAATCTTGTACAGATTCATATTTAGTTCCCTTAGGCATTGCAAGAGACACACGGCATTTTGAGAAGCCAAGTTTCTGAACTATAGCTATATCCTCTCCTTTTTCAATAAGTACATTTTCTCCAATTATAGCAATATCTACCACGCCATCTCTGAGATATTGTGGAATATCTCCATTACGCAGGTAAAAAACTTCAAGTGGGAAATTTGCTGCACTAGCCTTTAATTGATCCCTGCCATTGTCAATACTTACTCCACAATCCTTGAGAATTTGTAAAGATTCTTCGTTGAGCCTACCGGCTTTTTGAATTGCAATTCTAATTTTTTTTTTCATTTTATTGATTTGATAAACTCAAGCCACTCTAAACAGAAAACCCGTTTGAATGACTCAAACGGGTTACTGTAATTTATGCATTATACATATACAACATTTCTACCTCGCTTGAGCGCGTAAATAAAAATGATGATGATGTAATTGTATTGCTTTCATATTGCTGTAGCGAATTTAACCAAAAAAATAAAAATGGGCAGAAAATATTTCAAATCTTTTTTTCGACGAATTGTACAACTTTTAAGTTAAAGTGTTACTTTTGAGTGATTTTAGTTACGATGAAAAGGTTTTTAATTGCTTTTGGAGTATTTAACTGCTGGTTTATTCTAGGTATTGTACTTATGAATAATACGGGTGCTTTAGATCGTGGTAGTATTTTTGCCTCCAAGGTTCTTATAGAAGAAGTTGTAGAAAGAACTCCTGATAATGATGTTTCTAAACCTGAGTTAATTCCTTTTGTCGACGAACAGTCTTCAAATTCTGAAATCAATGGGACACAGAAAGAACCAGACACCTTTATAGGTAATAATGTAGGTGGAGGAAATCAACAACTGGTACAGGATTTGACTAAAAGTATTCAGGATAAGAAAAGAGCAATAGCCGAAGAAACCGAGCAATTGCGTAATGTAAAAAAGAAAACAAGTTACAAGGCTTTAGCTCCACGTACCTTTGACGCGCTCTTCTATCCAGAATTCAAACATGCACGCTTTGTTGCTGAACAGAAAGCTACCAGTTTTTTGAGCTTTATCAAACAAAAATTATCTGCAGATCCCAATCTTCATATCAAAGTTGTTGGTCATACAGATTATATAGGAGATAAAGATGACAATTACGCACTTGCATTAGACGAAGCTAAGAAAGTGCGTGAATTTCTAATTAAAAGCCTTAAATTACCTGATAATCAAGTTAGTGCATACTCAAATGGTGAGACAGAACCAATTTATGATAGGGATTCTGAGAATAGAGAGTTAAATCACCGCATAGAAATATATTTTGAATGACAGAGTTAAGTTTCATAATACAAAATGCTGAAGACGCCGTCTCTGTTCCTCTTATTTACATTGAAGTATTTATTTTAATGCTTACTTCGTTCTTAATAGGATACTTTTTTGCATTCTTTGCTCAAAAGGCTAAGTATCATAAAAAGATATCCATTATTAAAAAGCGCGCAGACCTAACGGAATCTGAAGAAGATTTCTTACTGGATGATGATGAAGAGGATTTGGATGATTTAATTTTAGCGAAATCTGAAGACGAGCCTTTACGTTCTGGCTCAAAAACAAAATCGGGAACTTTAGATTTTAATCGTTTAGGTGTTGCTGATGCAGAAGAAGCAGATGATCTTCAGAAAATAATAGGCATTGGCCCTTATACGGAGGAGAAATTAAATACTATTGGTGTTTATACGTTTGAACAAATAAGTCGATTCAATTCTGATGATATTGAATTAATAACCGAACTGATACAGTTCTTCCCCGATCGTATTAAAAATGATCAATGGGTTAGCAAAGCTAAAATGCTTCTGGAATCTAAACGTAGAAGTCAACTCAGGCGTGCTGGAACACGTATGAAAAGAGCATAAAAAAAATGCCGGTCAAATATGACCGGCATTTTTTATTAGTTATTTCCTAATATTATTGGTAATCCGGAATCTCCAGAACCCACAACTATAATTTTGGAATTATTAGATTTTGCTAATTGTAATGTAGCCTCTATTCCTTTATCTTTTAATATTTGATCATTTAAAGACTGACTCAAAATTCTGTTAGCATCAGATTTACCCTGAGCTTCTATAACCTGACGCTCAGCTTCTTTCTGGGCAGATATTAAACGAAATTCATATTCCAACGACTCCTGTTCCTGCTTCAATTTACGCTCTATTGCCTCTTTAATAGTAGCAGGCAATGTGACATCACGAACTAAAACCTCGTCCAATTCTATATATTGATCTTTAATGATCTTACGGGTTTCGTCAAATATTTCAGCCTGTATAGCATCTCGTTTAGATGAATACAGCTGCTCTGGTGTATAACGACCTACTACTGAACGTGCTGCAGAACGAATAGTCGGAAGCAAAATTCGGCTTAAATAATCTTCACCAATTTCCTGATGCAATTTGCC